>JBBSOX010000015.1:0-92008 GCA_038259325.1 Chroococcales cyanobacterium
AAACTGCTATGCCTCCTGGTGACTCGTCCATATTCTTTGACTCTAGCAACATATTTTTGTACACCAACACGCTTAATTTTTTGACCTTGAAAAGTGGACATACTATAAGCAAAAGATATTATTAATATCAGAGATATCAACTTTTACCATAATTTGGTCAAACCTTTGCACTACTTGGAATATGAGGCGCATGTCGCCCCTTCAGGTACCTTGTACCATTTCTTTGTGAGGTTGCCCCAAATTTTCTTGGCTTCTTCTTTCTTTGTGTCCTACCCGGCGGGAAGCCACTTCCCTACGTTCCCTGCGGGACGCTTACGCGCAGCGTGTCGCATACAGACGCTTGCTTCTCTATAGCAATACATGTCTATGCGTCCTTGCTTTGCGTTGGCGCATCTTATTAGACGTCTGGTGAAAATGAATGTAGAGATGTTGCAATGCAACGTCTCTACAAGGGTTTCAGATAACGCATAATTCATTTCTGGAGATGTCTATTACAGACTTGGTATTACCCATGTGGGAACCGCTATAATATTTAGTAATTTAGTTGCCAAGAAAATTAAAGTATTAAAAAAATTACTTTTTTGGCGCTAATTTTGGATTCTTAGCTAAGAAAAGACTTAACTTTTTGTAATTATTCTATACCATAAGAAATAAAGCTGAGTTATTCCATTAGAAAGAAGCCACTGTAGCTCCTACTATCTAAAGTAAGTTTAGTAGTTGAGAATAAAATTCTTAACAACTTTAATTAGATTTATGTCTGCTTATGGGTAAAAAAATACTATCGATAAAAAGTCAAATTAAAAAAGACTAATCTATCTTTTTAAATGTCAAGTATTGGTAGTTTATTTTGGGTAGATAGGCAAGTCTAGCCAAAACACGAGTGATTAGACAAAGAATTCCCTGCAATACCATTGATTCTTGTTGAGGAATATTATTATGACTACACAGGACCAACTACACCAATGGCATGAACTAGCACAACAGTTGCGTGTCGATAGTATTCGCGCTACAACCGTTGCCGGTTCAGGTCATCCTACTTCGTCCATGTCACCCGCTGATCTGATGGCGGTTTTACTCTCCAAATATCTCAGCTACGACTTTGATAACCCACATAATCCGAATAGCGATCGCTTCCTTCTTTCTAAAGGACATGCTGCACCTCTGCTTTATGCCATGTATAAAGCTGCGGGGGTAATTAGCGATGAGGAGTTATTGTCACTGCGGAAAATTGGCAGTCGTCTAGAAGGACATCCCACACCAGTTTTACCTTGGGTTGATGTGGCGACTGGCTCATTAGGACAAGGATTACCAATTGGTGTAGGGCTGGCTCTAGCAGGTAAATATTTAGATCAACTTCCATACCATGTCTGGGTATTGCTGGGAGATAGCGAAACATCTGAGGGATCTGTGTGGGAGGCTTTTGATCATGCCTCACACTATAGCCTAGATAATCTGATCGCTATTATCGATGTCAATCGACTAGGCCAGCGGGGTCAGACTGAACTAGGCTGGAACACAAAAGCTTATGCTGCGCGTGCTAGAGCTTTTGGCTGGCAAGCAATTGAGATTGATGGTCACGACTTGACAGAGATTGATCAAGCCTTTAGTGCTGCTTTGAGCATCAACGATCGCCCCACGGTAATTATTGCTCGGACGAAAAAAGGCAAAGGTGTGGCTTCTCTAGAAGACTTGGGTGGTTGGCATGGCAAAGCACTCAAACCCGACGATGAGAAAAAAGCGATCGCTGAGTTAGGTGGTGAACGCCAGATCAGAATTCAAGTAAATATACCCGAAGAACAAGGTCAACCAGCCGCAATAGGTAATCCTCAACCACTGCAACTTCCTACCTACAACAAAGGTACAAAGGTAGCAACACGTCGAGCCTATGGTGACGCTTTAGTTGCATTGGGAGCCGCTCAACCTGATGTAGTTGTCCTTGATGCTGAGGTGAGTAATTCCACTTGTGCCGAAGATTTTGCCGAAGCCTATCCTGAGCGCTACTTTGAGATGTACGTTGCTGAACAACAACTGATTGCAGCAGCGGTGGGTTTGCAGGTGCGAAAATACAAACCTTTTGCTTCTAGCTTCGCCGCCTTCTTGAGTAGAGCTTACGACTTTGTACGGATGGCGGCTATCTCTCGCGCCAACATTAAATTAGTGGGTTCTCATGCCGGGGTATCCATTGGCCAGGATGGCCCTTCACAAATGGCCCTGGAGGACTTAGCAGCTTTCCGCGCGGTGTGGGGTAGTACTGTACTCTATCCCAGTGATGCCAATCAGACGGCTAAACTAGTGGCGCAAATGAGCGATCGCAATGGCGTTGTCTACCTCCGCACCACCAGGGAAAGCACACCTGTAATTTATAGCCCTGATGAAGAATTTCCCATTGGTGGTAGCAAAGTAATCCGTAGCTCTGAGCGAGATCAAGCCACTGTGATTGCGGCTGGTATTACGCTACATGAAGCACTTAAGGCTAGCGATCGTCTCAAAAACGAAGGGATCGCGGTGCGTGTCATAGATGCTTACTCCATCAAACCCATTGATGTACAGACACTTCATCAAGCTGCACGCGATACCCAAGGTAATTTAGTTGTTGTTGAAGACCACTGGCTGGAAGGTGGGCTAGGTGCGGCTGTGCTTGATACCTTTGCTGGTACTAGTAGTATTTCTACTTACAATGGGCCTCAACTGCGGTTAATTAAGTTGGCAGTGCTTGACATGCCAGGTTCAGGAACCCCAGAAGAATTGCTCCATGCTGCCAGAATTGACGCAGATGCCATTGTTGAAGCGGTGAAATCGCAAGTCAGACAGCCTGTAGGGGTGTGACATTTCATCGAATTAACTAAGGAACGTGAATTAAAACTTCATCTTGTATTTAGCTTCCCTCTCCTTTATAAGGCTACGATGTACACACACAAGTCGGAAATAGTAGAGTAGTCTGTCAAGGAATAATTGACGAGTCCATTCTTTGTAGAGACGGCGATTTATCGCGTCTAGGAGAGAATTATGGCATCAGGAATGATGGTTGCAGGTAATGCTATTAAATTTCTTGCAATAACTGAATAATTTTAATTTGTAGTTTTTCTCGTAATTGTTGTGCCTGCTGATAAGCTACTGTACGCCCTTCTTTTGAATAGTTTTGGAATTCTGCTGTTTCCAAAGGCTGAATAAAGTAACGCAGGCGAGTTTTCACCGCCCAAATTCCCATTGAAGGAAACAGAATTAAGGCAAGCATTAAAGGTGATATAGGCAAAAATGGTAATTTGATTAGTCGTTGCAATTTTTTGAAATTAACAGCCCAAGGATGTAAAGATTCACTACCGATGCAAACTACTGGGAGAATAGGAATTTGATAGCGATCGCTCAACTTCATAAAACTTACATCAAACTTTTCTAATTGATAGCGTCTCCTCCAACCCTTCATCGGGCCGCGGATACCTTCAGGTGCATATAAGATAATTTTACCTTGGCTGATAGCTGCTTCAAAATCATCTAATTTGGCTCGCACACCACCCAAAACCTGCGACCATTTAGGTGGTAGCCACCAAATCATCCAAGGATGCTCAAATAATGCTGGACTTGCTACGGGTTGTACCACCCATCCTCTGGCTTCACTTAATAAATAACCCAAGGTCAAAAAATCCCAAGGAAAACTCATCCCTGCATGATTCATTGCCACAATCAATGGCCCTGTTTGCGGCAAGTTTTCGATTTGTTGTAACTCTCCACGAAAATAGTATTTAACGATAGGGCCGATAACTTCTTTACGAAAAGCTTGTTGATATTTGGGATCAAATTCACTAATTTCTGTTCGCGGTGAACGAAAACCAAGACGCAACCAACGACTCAGTAATGCCAGATAAAATCCGCCAGGAATTAAAAATAATCCATATTCGGGCCATTTCCAACCGTCTAAATCGGTATGATAGTGCTGCCAATGACGGTTGAATAAAATTAGCCAGCCTGGAGGATACCAAAGACAAAACCAATCAAACCAGCTAAATCTATAGCCTTCACCTGGTGCATTTTCCAGCTGAGTGTTGATAAGGTTTTCAGAGTGTTGATTAATCAAAACAGTAAGATGGATTAGCCCAAAATTTTGATTTAAATCTTATCATAGCTTTACAGCTTACTTATTGGGATCTTACCTTAGAAGTAAAATTAACTACATATTTTGAGAATCATTTCAGATAGTTTTGGCAAAACTAGCAATTATTTGGAAAAACTTATAGCAGTTATCGCTTAAGTGCAGTAAAGTTTTGACCTCTCTCCAAACCTCTCTCCTTTTAGGAGAGAGGCTTTGAATCTTCCTCCCCTTCACTACTAGGGAAGGGGTTGGGGGTTAGGTCTGTACCGCACTAAACTGATAACCGCTATATAAATACAAACTATTAGATAAAACTTCTAGCAATCTTAAATTATTTGTGAAAATATCTGTTGCCTATTGCCTGTCTTCATGACTAATTTCATAACTAAAATACGATTGCTGTATGTATCCCGAATATCGTAGCAATCTTATCTAAATTATCAAAATTTGTGCTATCTAACTTTTGACGAATGATTTAGGATTACTATATATAAAATATTTAGCTAGGGTATTAAACATGTCAATGTCATCTACCACCCATAGATTTATTAGTGTTTACAATATTACTATCTTGATATCACACGCCGGAAAAATTTAAGGTTTATTTTATAGTTCCCTTCTCCAGTTATATTGTCTCAACAAGTTTTTGTCGCACCACTTTAAAACAGTTAACAATTATCAGGAGTATACTGGGGACTTAAATCAGTGAACAAAAATTAATAGGACTGATAATTAATAGGACTGATAATTAATATTAGTATTTCGCCAAAAGATGAAATGAATAATAACTAATGGTTGTTAAAATTCTTCCTAAAGCTGGAGTCAAATGGCGAGACACCTGTCTTACTCTTCCCTTTATGGAACTAGGAAAGTCACTAAAAATTTCAGATTTAATCCGTGAACTTCGGCAGCACCTCGCTCTCTCTCAGGAAAAGTTTGCAGCCAAGTTGGGGGTTTCCTTGCGAACAGTTAATCGTTGGGAGAACGGATCTACAGTGCCTTCACAGATGGCACTAAAGCTAATTGAAGAAATGTTACAGAAGATGGGCGAACCAGGCAAAAGACTACTGAACGAGTATCTCCTAAAAGCGGAGCAGCAGGAGGACTCCTAAGATGATGGTGAAAGTACCCGAAAAAATTTTGATGATGCGCTCTTGGTTACAAACCTATGGTGTGATGATTCTGGCAGTTATAGTGGCGCTGCTGCTGACGCGACTGTTGTTGCCAGTCTTCGATCCGAGCGTATTTACATTATTTTATGCTGCCGTGGCAATCAGTGCCTGGTATGGCGGCATGAGGCTTGGAGTATTGGCGATCGCTCTTTCTGTTACAACTGCTCTCTATTTTTTGATCGAGCCAGTGTACTCGTTCGATTTCCTCAGCCTGAATGTCTTGGTACGATTAACCACATTCTCACTAGTATCCTTTTTAATTACTGCCCTCTCTTCAGAATTGCGAACTGCTAGACGCAAAGCAGAGAAAAGCCTAAAACTGTTGCAAAATAGCGAAATGCGGTTTAGCCGCCTGGCAGAATCCAACATCATTGGAATTATGATAACCGATATGAACAACGGCTCCATCATAGAAGCCAATGATGCTTTTCTGAAGATGGTCGGTTATACGCGAAAAGATTTGTCCGCTAACCAAATGAACTGGCGCGAGATTACCCCACACGAGTATCTGATTTTGAGCGATCTTTCAGTGGAAGAACTGAGAACCACCGGAGTATGTAAACCCTTTGAGAAAGAATACATCTGCAAAGATGGCGATCGCATTCCCGTTCTGCTCGGTTCTGTTGTCGTGGGAGATACTCAAGAAAAGGTCATTGGCTTCGTTGTTGATTTGAGCGAACGCAAACAAGCAAAAGCGGCATTACAACAAGCCAATCAGCGGAATACACGCACTCTGGAAAATATGAGTGATGCATTTGTGACTTTAGACCGGGATTGGCGAATCATCTACCAAAATGCCGAAGCAGAGCGAATTAATAGCAAACCCCGGACAGAGGTTATCGGTAAATCACACTGGGAGGAGTGGCCCATATCAGTAGGCACTAATGTAGAGCTACAGTATCGACGGGCGATGGCAGAACAAATTCCCGTTCACTTCGAGCATCACTACTACTTGCCGGACAAGTATGACCTGTGGCTGGAGGTTCACGCCTACCCTTGTGAGGATGGTCTTGACATTTTCTACCGTGACATCAGCGATCGCAAGCAAGCAGAGAAGGCTATCCAAGCAAGTGAAGAACGCCTCAGGAGTTTTGTCAAAGCCAATATAGTTGGCATTATCTTTGGTGATGTGAATGGTAGCATCACTGAAGCCAACGATGAGTTCTTGCGAATTGTGGGCTATACCCAAGCAGATATCCAAACAGGCAGACTATGCTGGGCTGATATCACGCCTCCTGAGTACCAATATTTAGATGAACTCGCTATTGCCGAGGCAAGCACGAAGGGAACCTGTACTCCCTATGAGAAGGAATGCATTCGCAAGGATGGTTCCAGTATCCCAGTTGTAGTTGGCTACTCTCTGTTAGGAGAATCTCGGCAGAACTCAGTTGCATTCATTCTTGATGTGAGTGATCTCCAGCAAGCTAAAAAAGCCCTGAGTCAAAGTCAAGAGCAATTTCAAGCTTTTATGGACAATATCCCAGCCGCAGCATGGATTACGAATGCAGACGGACGTATACTTTACCTCAGCCCCACTTATCTGAATACATTCGATGTAGCTACAAATAAGGCAATTAATAAAAACATTTTTGATCTATACCCAGCCCAAATCGCTCAACCCTTCCTCGATAACATTAGAATGGTTGCCCAAACAAATCAGGTTGTTGAAATCATCGAGTCTGCCCCACGCATAGATGGCACTCTGGGGGAATTTTTGGTATATAAGTTTCCCATTGCCGATGCATCTGGGCAACGCCTTATAGGAGGGGTTGCAGTTGACATCACCGAACGCGAACGCGCCCTTCGGGAACGCCAGCTTGCAGAACTTGCCTTGCAAGAGCGCAGTGAAAGACTTAAGCTGCTCTCTGAAACAACCAGTGATTTGCTTTCAACCGAGCGCCCCTTGGATCTAATGAATAGCTTGTTTAGTAAACTCTCGGCGCAGATGGATTTGCATTTTTATTTCCACTATTTAATTGAGACGCACGAAAATAAACAGAAACTTCGGTTAGTAGCTTGGAACGGCATCACTAATGAAATATTTCAAACAATTGAATATCTAGAATTTAATCAAGGGATGTGTGGACTAGTGGCGCAAGAACGCCATCAAATTGTCGTCAATGATGTGCAGCAATCTACCGATCCAAATGTCCACATCCTCCAGCCTTTGGAGATCACAGCCTATGCAGGTCAACCATTAATTGCTCGCGGAAAGCTCCTTGGTGTCCTCTCCTTCGCCAGCCGCACCCGTACTCACTTCACTTCTGGGGAAATTGCCCTGCTGCAAGCAACTTCCGATCAGGTAGCGGTTGCTCTGGAACGCGCCGAGTTAATGACTTCGTTACAGCAGCAAAAAGAGCAATTAGTCCAAGTTAATCGGATTAAAGATGAATTTTTGGCGGTTCTTTCTCACGAACTTCGCACCCCGTTGAACCCGATTTTGGGATGGTCGAAGTTACTGCAAACTAAAAAGTATGATGAAGCAACCACTACTCGCGCCCTCGAAACCATTGAGCGCAATGCCAAGCTTCAGACTCAACTAATTGAAGATTTGTTGGATGTCTCTCGAATTTTGCAAGGTAAACTCAGTCTGAATATTGCTACTGTGAATTTGGAAACTGCGATCGCATCTGCAATAGAAACTATACGTCTAGCTGCCCAAGCCAAATTTATCAATTTGCGATTTACGATTTTAGACTTCGGCTACGCTCAGTCGAACGATTCTGGATTAGAATATCCTCACAGAAATTTAGAATCTATCGATTTTAACAACCAAGCTGATAATTTAAAATCCCAAATTCAAGTTGCACTCCCAGCGCCCCAAAGGTGCGATTCAAAATTCTTAGTAACAGGTGATTCTGGTCGCTTGCAGCAAGTTATGTGGAATCTACTTTCCAATGCTATTAAGTTTACGCCCCAAGGTGGACAGGTAGAAATCAGTTTACAGTCACTTGGTTCTCAGGCTCAACTTCGAGTCAGTGATACAGGTAAGGGAATTAACCCGGACTTTTTACCCTATGTATTTGACTACTTCCGACAAGCTGATGGTGCAACTACCAGAAAATTCGGCGGACTGGGATTAGGATTAGCTATTGTTCGTCACATCGTCGAGCTACATGGAGGCACAGTTAAGGCAGAAAGTTTGGGCGAAGAACAGGGAGCAACCTTTACAGTAACGCTACCGTTGATGAAAATTCATCTAGATAACCAGCAGATTGTCTCTCAACCTGATGATTCACCTGATCTAAATGGGGTGAAAGTTTTGCTTGTGGATGATGAGCGTGATACGCGAGAGTTAATTGCTTTCATTCTGGAGCAGTCTGGCGCGGTAGTAACTCAGGCAGCATCGGCTATAGAAGCACTACAAATTATGCCTAAGTTTCAGCCAAATCTGCTGTTGAGCGACATTGGAATGCCAGAAGTAGACGGCTATATGCTGATGCGTCAAATCAGAGCCATGTTACCAGAGATGGGAGGGACGATTCCAGCGATCGCTCTTACAGCTTACGCAGCTGAGGCTGATTATCAACAGGCAATCGCCGCCGGATTTGAGCAACATATCACCAAGCCTGTGGAACCAGCTAAATTAGTTCAAGCGATCGCAAACTTAATTTTATAGTTGTAGCAACCTGCAAACTAACTTACGATCCTCATAATTAACTAAGGGAATCAATTAACTTTACAACTCGTTCCTTAATTTCATCTCGAACGCGGCGAAACGTTTCAATTGATTGCCCTGCTGGATCATCAAGTTGCCAATCTTCAAACACATCTCTTAACACCCACTCTTCGGGTAAGTTAACACCACAACCACATAATGAAATCACAGCATTATAGTCTTCCGCTTTAAAATCACTTAAAGGCTTCGAGGTTTGATTAGTAATATCAATGGCGACTTCTGCCATCACTTCAACGGTGATAGGATCTACCTCAATACAGTTCAGATAAGACCAAAACACTTGTAGAGACGGCGATTTATCGCGTCTCGAAAACCCAAAATTTTGTACCAGTAGCGCTTAACTGAACCGTATTGGGATCTACCTCACTTGGCGCTAAACCAGAACTTGTGACAGCAACTTTATTTTCACCGAATGTATGTGCAAATCCCTCTGCCATTTGGGAACGGCGGGAATTATGCGTACAAACAAACATCACTTTTTTCATAATTCTCTTTTTATTGTTCAAAGAGCGATCTTAGGAACCCGCCGCTATATCAGATACTCCTGATATAGCGGCGGGAGGATGTCAATCTAAGCACAACATGGCTTATTAACAGCCTTGACTACCTCAACGGAATTAACTGTAGTCACCAAATTCTTTTCTGGCGCTGTATCTCCCACTTTCACCACAAAAACTTCCCAACGATTCCCATCTGGATCTGTTACCCAAACTTTGTCTTGCAAAGCGTAGCAACAATCAGTATTATCTTCAGTAAATAATGCTAGTCCTGCCTCCGTAAACCTTCTGATAGCCGATCGCACTTCTTCTGTACTTTCAACTTGTACACCCAAATGAGACAATGCACTCAATGCACCACTAGCCTGAATGCTATGAGCCAGATTCAATGTCAAATTTAACGCTGGGCTGGGAATATCAAACTTAGCGTAGCCATCCTTATATTTCATCGGTTCCACACCAAACATAGCCCGATAAAATGCTACAGACTTTTCAACGTCAGTAACATTCAAAGCCACATGAGTTTTTAGAACTGCCATGATTTTGCTCCTTGTTAAGTAAGATTTTTAGATATTGATAAATGTCAATATAAGAATATGAACTTACCTAAACAAATTTCCACTTGTTGTACACCACTGCTTTCATGCTGCATGAAGCCTGACGAAGCAGCACAAACAGCAGTAATTTTTCGAGCATTGGGAGAACCGGCTCGGTTGCAATTGCTTAGTCTCATCGCCAATCAACCAGCTAGTGAAGCCTGTGCTTGTGAGTTAACAGAACCTTTAGGGCTATCCCAGCCCACTGTCAGCCATCATCTAAAGGTATTGTACGAAGCAGGTTTGCTAGAGAAAGAACGACGCGGTACATGGATTTACTATCGCCTAGTACCTGAGCGAATTGAAGCTTTACGAAACGCTTTAGCGCTACCTCAAAAAACCCAATAAACATATTTGTGATAGATTCCTAATTACAAATTACGTTAGCGTAGCGGGGCGTAGCGGGGCGTAGCCCATTACGAATTACGAATTACATTACACCTTGGATCTCGCAATGTTGCCTTTTCCGGCTCCCGTGGGAACCAAGATGCTGTGCGCTTACAAACCTCAACCAGCATCAACATTACTGGCACTTCGATTAAAACGCCTACCACTGTAGCAAGTGCAGCACCAGAATTTAAGCCAAAGAGCATTACTGCTGTGGCGATCGCAACTTCAAAGTGATTACTGGCTCCAATTAATGCTGCGGGTGCGGCATCCTCATAAGATATATTAAGTTTTAAGGCTGCCACATAACTAATCAAGAAAATAAAATTAGTTTGGATGAATAGTGGCACAGCAATTAACAAGATGTGCAAGGGATTGCTAACAATTAATTCACCCTTGAAGGCAAACAGCAAAACCAAAGTAATCAGCAGGGCGGTAATTGCAATTGGACTGAGATACTTTAAAAACCTCCGTTCAAACCACTCTCTACCTTTATATTTGAAAATCCAATAACGGCTATACATTCCGGCCACTAATGGCAAGCCGACATAAATCAGTACTGACAAAACAATCGTTTGCCACGGCACTGTTAAATCATTTGCCGCCAGTAACCACCTGCCTAAAGGTGCATACAAAAACAGCATCATCAGAGAATTAACCGCCACCATCACCAAGGTGTGTCCCTGATTGCCATAGGAAAGATAACCCCACAGCAACACCATTGCAGTACAAGGAGCAATTCCCAGTAAAATCGTACCGGCAATGTAGGAATTAGCGATCGCTACTTCGTTACCACGAATTAATTCTGTTCCCGCAATTAACGGACGGAACAACCAACCCAAGAAAAATTGGGAAAATGCCACCATCGTGAATGGTTTAATCAACCAGTTCACCACCAAGGTGAGAATTACGGGTTTTGGGGCACGGATAGCATTTGTAGCTTGAGTAAAATCTATTTTTACCATGATCGGATACATCATGAAAAACAGACATACTGCAATGGGAATTGACACTTGATAAACACTCAACGCATCCAGCGTCACCGCCACCTGTGGAAATAACCTTCCTAGTGCAATTCCCGCCAAAATGCACAGAAATACCCAAACGGTGAGATATTTTTCAAAAAAACTTAGATTACTCCCTGCTTGTGCTGTATTCGGCTGCGAATTCGTACTCATGGATGTATTGTTGGGGAGTGGGGGATGAGGAAGATGAGGGAGCAGGGGGAGTAGGGGGACAAGGGGACAAGGGGACAACGGAGACAAGGAGAATAAATAACGCGATGTGCAACTTAATTTTTGACCTCTCTCCAAACCTCTCTCCTGCAAGGAGAGAGGCTTTGAATTCTCCCCCTTCCCTGGTAGGGAAGGGGGCTGGGGGGTTAGGTTCGAGTAAAAGTTGCACACAGCGTTAAATAACCCATATCCAATGCCCAATGCCCAATGCCCCATGCCCTAATCTCCATCTCCAGCTTTCCAAGCGATCGCTTTGCTGGGTTCGGGATCGGGTAGCTTCAGAGAAATCATTGCTGCTGCTAGTACAAAGAACATGGATGTCCACAGACAGCCAACTAAACCGAAAAACTGATATATCAAACCTGATAAGACAGTACCTATCAATCGACCACCAGAGTTTGCCATGTAATAAAAACCAACGTTCAGCGCTACCTTGTCATCATCAGTAAATGCCAGCACTAGATAAGAGTGAACTGCTGAGTTGAAGGCAAAGACTACGCCAAAGATGAGCAGTCCGCCAACGATCGCAATATCGGCTCTTACACCTAATTGGAGAGCAAGAGCGATCGCACCGGGAACTAAAACTAAGGTAAATGTCCAAAACTGGATGGTCTTTGATTGCGGTGGACGGCCAGAACCAAATCGCTGGATCAGTGTTGGTGCTAAGAACTGAACAAGTCCGTAGCCAATCACCCAACAAGCTAAGAATCCACCAACCTGATAGAACGACCAGCCTAAAATCTCCCGTAGAAATACTGGTAATGCCACAACAAACCAGACATCTCTAGAACCAAACAGAAAGAATCGGGCAGCTGAGAGAATATTAATCTCTTGGCTCTTAGAAAACAGTTGGCTAAATTTAACTTTCTTCTTAATTTTGCCCATCCCTTTGGGCAACAGTAGCCCAGTGAACATAATCAAGAACAGTCCTGCTGCCATAATCCACAAGGAATTGACGAAGCCAGCCGAAGCTAAAAGGGCGCTACCGACAAAGAAGCCAACTCCTTTGAGGGCATTCTTAGAACCCGTTAGAACTGCTACCCACTTAAACAAAGACGACTGGGCATCTTGGGGAACTACTAACCGGATAGCACTCTTAGAACTCATCTTGGTTAAGTCTTTGGCAATCCCAGAAAATGCCTGCGCCACCATCACATAACCGACTGCAATCCACTGTGCCCACCCTGGATTGAGCCATGAAAGCATCACCATCGAGAAAACTTGTAGTCCGATGCCGGTGTAAAGGGTTACTTTCAGACCTAACTGAGAACCAATCCAACCACCTAAGAAGTTTGTAATAACTCCAAAGACTTCATAGAACAGGAATAAGGAAGCGATTTGTAATGGGGTATAGCCAATGTTGTTGAAGTAGAGCAACACCAACATTCGCAAGGCACCATCAGTGATAGTGAAACCCCAGTATGCGAGTGTGACTAGGATATAGTTCTTGAAGTTGGCGCTAGAAGCTGTGTTAGAAGCCATGAGGGAAGAGAGAAATTTAAACGCAAAGGAACGCAGAGTCAGCGCAGAGGCACGCAGAGTATTTTTGAATGAGAATATTTCACGCTTTCAGACTCAGAGCTACTTTCCGGGCGAGTTCAACCATCCGGTTGGCATAGCCCCATTCGTTGTCATACCAAGCGAGTATTTTCACTTGCGTCTCGTTTACCACCATTGTGGAGAGGGCATCAATGATGGAAGATCGAGGATCGTCTTTGTAGTCGATAGATACTAAAGGACGTTCTTCATATCCCAGAATTCCTTTGAGGGGTGCTTGTTCTGAAGCTGCTTTTAGTAAGCTGTTAATTTCTTCTACGGTTGTGGGTCGGACGACTTCAAACACGCAGTCTGTTAAAGAAGCATTGAGCAAGGGTACTCTTACTGCCAAACCGTTGAGTTTGCCGTTGAGTTCGGGATAAATCAATCCGATCGCAGTTGCCGATCCAGTGGTGGTAGGAATCAGAGACAGACTGGTAGCTCGGGCGCGGCGTAGATCCTTATGAGGAGCATCCACAATGGTTTGAGTATTGGTGTTGTCATGGATTGTGGTAATGATTCCATGCTTAATGCCTAAGCCTTCATGGATCACCTTCACAACTGGAGCTAAACAGTTAGTTGTACAAGAAGCCGCAGTGAGCAAATGATGCTTTTCCGGCTCATAAAGTTGGTCATTGACTCCCATGACAATATTCAAGGCTTCTTCCTTCACCGGAGCAGCCACAATTACCTTCTGTACTCCCCGCTTAAAATAAGGGTCAAGGGTGGCGGGAGTCCTAAATTTACCGGAGCATTCCAGCACAATATCAACACCCAACTCTTCCCAGGGGACTTCGCCAGGTTGGGAATGTTCGCTAAAGCTTAAAGGTGTGCCATCAATGAGGATGCGTTCATCGCCTTCTGCTTTTACTTCCGGCATCCAACGCCCGTGGACAGAATCAAATTTGAGCAAATGAGCGGCTGTTACTGCCCCACCTTTAATCTCATTGATATGGACAAACTCAAGTTCTGACCAACCCCAAGCAGCCCGTAAAGCTAGCCGTCCAATCCTGCCAAATCCGTTAATGCCAACACGTACTCTCATCAGTTTTCCTAAGTTTATTTAAATCAACAAAATCTGAGTTTATGAATGCATCCTCAATTAATCGGTATTACCAAAGTGAGTTTGTAGTAAGGACTTTAGTCCTTGATTCTTTAAGCAGTAAAGTGCTTTACTACGAACTTATCAAAACTTTCTTTTACATCAATATTTTTGAGTTAAACCACTATTTTTGTGGTGTCTTCAACAAATCACTAATTTGAAAGTTGATCTGCTCCTTACCTGCAAATACTGTTCCTTCTTTACCAGCTTGAAAGTTTTTTTCTGCCAATTCATAGGCTTCACTAGGTAAAGGCACGTATCCAACCGAACTGGTTGTTATCGGTGCGTACTTGAGGTAATAATCTACAAATTCTTTGAGTTCTGGCTGATTTTGCAGAGATTGAGCATTAACATAAATCAATAATGGTCGAGCTAGTGGCTGATATTCAGCTTTCTCGACAGTTTCAGGTGATGGCAACACTGCTCCTTTGCCGCTATCAATTGCCAGAGGTTTTAACCGACTTTTGTTGTCTTCGTAATAAGCAAGCCCGAAATAACCCAAGGCATTACGATCTGTGCCGACTCCGCGCACTAGGGCGAGATCATCTTCACTGGAGATGTAATCAGTGCGGCTGGCTCTAGTTTTACCAACAATAGCTTCTGTAAAATAATCAAAAGTACCAGACTGACCGCCAGCACCATACAGGTTAATGGGTTGATCAGGCCAAGACGATCGCACTTGGTTCCAGCGAGTGATTTTTCCTTGGGCTTCTGGCTCCCAAAGCTTTTTCAATTCGGCTACGGTAATATCTTTTGCCCAGGTGTTTTCGGAATTCACCGCAACAGTCAACGCATCAAAGGCAACGGGAAGCTCGATAAACTTGACACCATTTTTGTTGCAAGCTTCTATCTCTGCTTTCAGAATGGGACGGGAGGCGTTGCTGATGTCTGTCTCTTTGTTACAGAATTTCTTAAACCCCGCGCTAGTACCGGAAAAGTTTAGTACAACTTGCCCTTTGTACTGCTCTTTGTTTTGTTGAAACTGGTTAGCGATCGCCTCAGTGATCGGATACACTGTGCTAGAACCATCAATCTTGATCGCCCTCACCTTTGTCGCATCACTGACTTGTGTCACGTTTGGCGACTGCTGAGTTTGAATAGATGAATTAGGTGTGGCTGTGCAACTTGTCGCAAAAGCCAACACTCCAAATACGAGAGCTAATTTCTTTGCTATTGCGTTCATTGACCTCACCGTAATGGGTAATTTTGAAAGTATGTTTATATCATTTCAAAAAAACTTGATGTGTCAATATAAAGCATAGCACTATACATAAAAATTAATCAAAAAAACTTGATGCATTCATCACGGTTGTGGAAAACAACCGCCCTATAAATTTATCCTTAATCGCAGCAGGAACGGGCAGATGAAATTACAGAATTATGGCTAAAATCTGCCAGATATTCCTCTAAAACACTAAATTGGGACAGATTCAAACTGTAATAAATCCAGCGCCCTTCCTGACGGGAGTTAACTAAGCCAGCTTCCTTGAGGGTTTTCAGGTGAAAAGATAGTTTTGACTGATTTACCCCCAAGGCGTCGCACAAATCACATACACATAATTCTCGGTGTCGTAGCAGTTCCAGCACACTAATCCTGAGTGGATCAGAAAGAGCATGAAAGCCAGCAGCAATTAAATGAGGAATGGTGGCAGAGGGGGTTTGCATGAATCAGATTTTGATAAGGTTATGCTATCTCTATTGTGAAGCAGAGACTACAGCTTCAGGTTGATAGCGGATGCCGGCTTGCTTGAAGCGATGTAAAACTTCACCCAAGCGATCGCAGTCGGCAATTAAACTTATCCTGACATAACCCTCACCTGCAACCCCAAAGGCATTACCTGGGGTAACTACAACGCCTGTTTGCTGCAACACGTTGAGGGCAAAATCTGTGGAACCCATACCAACGGGACACTTCACCCAAAGATACATTGTCGCCTTAGTTTTAGGGATATCCCAACCCAATTCTCCTAACCCGTGAATGAGGAAATCGCGGCGGGTACGGTAGCGTTGTTGTACTTCATGCAAATACACGTCTGGCAGTTGCAAAGCGGTTTCAGCTGCTTTTTGCAAGGCGGCAAAAATGCCGTAATCTAAGTTAGTTTTCAGTGTCCGTAAACCTTGAATTACATGGCGGTTCCCCACCACAAACCCAACGCGCCAACCAGCCATATTGTAGGTTTTGGATAAGGTGTGAAATTCCACACCAATTTCTTTCGCACCGGGAATTTCTAGCAAGCTAGTGGGTTGATAACCATCAAAAGCTAACTCGGCATAACACAAATCATGCACCAGTAGAATTTCATATTTGCGGGCAAACGCCACGATTTCTTCAAAAAATTCGCGGGGGGCGGTGGCGGCGGTGGGATTGCTGGGATAGTTGAAATAGAGAATTTTCGCTTGTCTTGCAACCTCATCAGGAATAGCAGCTAAATCAATTAACCAGTCATTTTCTGGTTTGAGGATCAAGCTGTGAATTTTCCCGCCTGCGATCGCCGGGCCGCGAAAATGGGCGGGATAAGCTGGGGAAGGAACTAGAACTAAATCGCCAGGGTTAACGTAGGCAAGTGCTAAATGGGTTAATCCTTCTTTAGAACCGAGTAGTGGCAAGGCTTCGCTATCAGGATCGAGAACTACACCATAACGGCGATGATACCAATTAGTAATGGCACGGCGAAAACTAGCAGTCCCCTCAAAAGGAGGATAACCGTGATTGGCGGGATCTTTCAAGGCGGCGATCGCAGCTTCTACAACTGGTGCTGGTGTTGCACCATCGGGGTTTCCCATACCCAAATCAATTAAATCTAACCCTTGTTCCCGTGCTTTAGCTTTCAGTTCATCTAAACGGGCAAATACATAGGGTGGCAGTTTTTGTATACGTTCTGCTGGAACAATCCAATTTAAACTCATTCTTCAACCTCGTCACTGATTCCCTTGGGCGAAACTCGATTCATATCTTTACTCTCTATGGGTGCAGTGGTGGAAACCATTGCCGCCATCAACTGTTCTGGCGCGACTTTAAATGGAAGTCGATGGATGTCAGAATTAGGAACTAGGGCAACTTCAGCGGCTGTTTGCAACTCGCCTAATGTTATATTGCCCAATCCCAAACCATTTAATTTTTGGGGTAGTCCAATTTCTGTGTAGAACTTTAACAACTGTTGCCGTGCTGATGCTGCTAGTTGATTGCCTTGTAGCATTTCTTCTAAACGCAATTGCACCAAAATCCCAAAAGCAACTTTTTCGCCATGAATACTGCCATGTCCTGAAATATGAGTTAAACCATTATGCACGGCATGGGCCGCAACTGTACGACACTGCGCCCCTCCAAGTCCCCCAACTACCCCGGCGAGTAAAACAGTTGCGTCTACGACTTCTCGCCAAACTTCACTACCTGGTTCCTTCAAAGCTGCGACTGACTTTTGCAACAATATATCTCGCAAAACTCGTGCTTGTTGCACCGCAGCAATAATTAAAGTATCTTGCAAATGCCCGCTACTAACTGAGGCTTCGTACCATTTAGCGATCGCATCACCAATTCCAGCTACTAAAGTCCGTTGTGGTGCAGTTTGAATCAAATCATAATCAAGTATCAATAAATCGGGACAACGAGACAGCCCCACATCGTAGAGAAACGCGCCTTCTTCCGAATAAACATTCGACAGGGCACTCCAAGCCGCACAGGTAGATCCTGATGTCGGAATTGTCACCACTGGCAACTGTAACTGATGCGCGACTAATTTCGCTGTATCTAAGGCTTTACCGCCACCAACACCGATAATTACATCAGCTTTATGTTCTTTTGCTTTCTTCTGTAAAGATTTCAGGCTAGCTTCGCAGCAATCTGCACCATAAGAAGCTTGAACAGGATGTAACTGTTGCTTTTCTAAAATCGGTTGCAAATTCTTTTTGCTGATGGCGAGAGTAGACTCACCTGCCACAATTAAAGGACGACTTCCCAAGCAGGCGATCTCTGCTGCGGCTGCTTGCAATACCCCAGAACCACGGATTACTTTTGCAGGGGCAACTGTGAGCGTAAATAACGAACTAGAGGTTTGAGTAGACAAAGAAGGTTGAGTAGAAAGTTGATTAGACATATAATCTAGTTTGCCAAAACTTGATATTTCTTAATCTAATAGACTTGCAGCCAGAGATACTTGTTGCCACGCTTTTTTCAGGATGGCTACAAACTTGCATCTGGCTCAACTAGGTTTTAACCGATCTAATAGGGCAAAGCTCATCGCCGACTGGTTAAGCAGTTTGACGACGTTGCTTGAATCTGTGATGTCCATTAGCCTGAAATTCCGAACTACCAAAGTTTTGAATAACCGTATAATTAATTAACATTACCACTCTCAGATTCTCAAGAAAAGTGATTGAGAACTGAATAATGTGTCGAAGAAGAGGCAAGGGAGCAGGCTTGCCGTGAGCGTAGCCGAACGGGAGTAGGGAGCAGGGGGGATAGAAAGAATTGGGATTCAACCCCAGCACGAAAACCACTTAGCTTTTATTGGGCGACTCAAACCCATGTTCCCCCTTTCATTCCACAAAAGTTCTTGATAGGGTTATTTCCCCATGCTCCCTGCTCCCTGCCCCCTGCCCCCTGCCCCCTGCCCCTTAAGCGGTAGGTTTTGGTAATTGGGCGAATTTTTCTGTGTAAATTTCGATTGCGATCGCAGAATTTTCACGAGAAACGAGCGATCGCTTGGCCTCACCCAGGTAAACTGGTACAGAAGTCCCTGGTTCCGGGTGGATAATGGTACGAGCGCGAACTGTCAACTTGTCCTCTTGCCGTGTACCTGAGCGACCAGAAGAAAACAAATTACTAACTGCTTGACGTAAAGTTGCTTCTAATTGTGTGGGTGTAATTTGGGGTGATGTGGCAATCACCGCTTGAGTTGACCCATTGTCATAAACTAGAGTGTACCGGGCTGCTCCTGGAATCACAGTCCGACTCAAAGGGACTATCGAGAGTGCAAATAAACCACCCGTCAGCACCAGCATAAAGCCAGTCGTACCCACTAGCCGAAAGCGGAGACCCCATTTGAGAATAAAAGCCAAAACTGTTAAGGCAGCAAATACCAAGGTAGCGATGCCTGACCATTGGGTGTACTGAAGAAAATTAGCTGTTGTGAACATAAGGTTGGTTATAGATGCGTCTTTTTTTCGTTACCGACACACCCATTTTACCGAGAGCTTGCACCGATTACCTTTAAATAGAGACGTAGCACTGCTACGTCTCTACAAGGATTTTGGTATTATGCAAAATCATTTTCATACATGGAATCAGTAACGCCCCAATTTTTCTAGAAGAGTATTGGCTCACCAGAGATGATATGGGAATTTTGAGATGTCTGCAACCTAGTTTGAACACTATCAATAATTGATGTCCAATCAGCATCTTTGTTCCATTCAGAGCGAATTCTGGTTTTAGTCGCCGCGTCGTAGAGGTTACAAAAAACCACATTCTCTTTTCCAGCAATTGCAGCGATAATCAGGGGCTTGGAAAAGTCCTGGACACATGATGCAGCTAAAAGGAAACTTTTAGCAAAGTTCGTTTCTATCCCAGTCCTAACAACATAAACTTCATCCGCCCTAACAACGATGTGTAACTTAACGTTGTCCTTTCCCTTAAATTCTGTCGTTTTTAATTTCAGTTCAGATATATACCCAGTTAGCCCTGTTTGGTGGACAGGAACAGTTTGATCATTATTTATATCGTAGTTATACCAGAGGTACGATTCTCCGTTTAATTCTCCGCTTTTCACATGTAAATAGATAGGTTCTGGCGGGTTACAAAGACCTAGCTTAATTTCAGTAACCATGTTTTACATTCCTTTATAAAAGATAAAAATTTTTCAGATATTCCGTCAAATTCAATATTTTTAAAATTGTGCTTAACTGAAAAAAAATAATAGATATACAAAAGGGCATCTACAAGAGATGCCCGTCATGCAGGAAAACCCCAAAGGGTTGTCCCTACACCTTCCCAACAATCAGCAACAGTGATAAATACTTGATTAAGTATTTATCACTTTAAACAGTAATTTTATTAACTATCCTTCTGAATGACTTCAGTGTATATACTTAAAAACAACTAATAAGTTAAAAGCAGGGAGAGGATCGTCGAATTTCGGTTAATTTGGATGAGATGCAAGCCTGTGATTTTGGTTATAACGATGTACCACTCCACAAATAGCAGCCAAAATTAACCATGAAAACACATTCAAACGAAAATCGAAGAGGGTTACATCTACTGTATTCAATAGAACCCACCCAACAAAAGCTAAAAGATAACTGAAAAATATCAATCTGTCTGCTGTATTTATATATTTTGACTTTCGTAGTAATTGGACGCTTGTAATCAAAATCCAAGCGACTAAGCCACAAAATAAAAGAGCGCTGGGAAAACCAGTTTCAGCCGATAACATCAAAAATAAGTTATGGGGATGGCCCAAGGGAATCTGCATCTTGGCTTTGTAGAGTCCACTAAAACTGCGTAACCCCCAGCCAGTCCAAGGATGTTCCTGAGCTAAATACCAGGCAAATTCCCACTGAGTTTTTCGCATTAAAGCGACTGGTCTATCTGGATACATGTCGTCATTTAATCTTGCCCAAAAGAAGGCAGGAACATACTGACGAAAAAATTGAGCTACTGGCGAGGGAGCAAAAGCTGCCAAAAGCACACTAGAAACGATCGCAGCGACGCCGCCCACAAGAATGCGCCAACCTTGGTAGAGTGCATAAGCTAAACAGGCAAAAATAGCGATCGCCCACCCATTGCGTGAATTGGTGAAAATCAAGGCAATGAAATTTGTGATCACCGCTACGGTTAGGAAGAGAAAGGGGACTGGGGACTGGGGACTGGGGACTGAATTTTTACTAATACCCAATCGCCATTGTTCCAGCCACAACCCTAGAGCAAGGATGAAAACTATTGTTAGATAAGCTGCGAAGGTGTTAGCGTGCAAAAACAGTGAAGCGATACGACCTGGCGGATTTCCTCCTGGTCTAATTGTCCAAGCTAGGACAACCCACAAAATCTCTAATTTCAAACTCCAGCCTAAAAATAACTGTCCCAAGCCAATAATTACTACCGGCATGGAACCGATCACTACAATCCAAGCCATTTGCCGCAATTGGGTAAATGTTTGAATCAGAGCGCTATGGGCAGCAAAAAATAAAAAGAATGGTAATAAATTAAATAAGCCGAGGAAAGCTGCTGTCTTGTCATCGGCAAATCCAGCACTGATGATCAGCAATACACTCAAAAGGGCAAATCCCCAGTTGAGAGGGCGGCGACTAATTTTGCGGTATTGTTTCAGCCAAGTTATTAATGATACAAAACCTAGAGTCACAGCCCCCAATAAAGGACTCAATGGGAAGATTAACAGTCCCCATAGAGAGTAGTTCCAAGAAGATTGCCAACGAGACTTGAAATAGTCCAAAACCTTGTTCAAGCTGGCTCCCAACATTCCTCACGAGTGAGGCGAATTTGAGCTAAAGCGAAAATAGTAGGGATAATCCGACCGTAGTTAGTAGCGATCGCTCTCCACCCTAAATCTGCAAAAAACCAAGTCCACATCATTGGCCCAATCACGGCAAACATAGTGCGGGCTGCCCCATAACGAGCTGCACTCACAGTCATACCCCGTTGCGCCATTTGCATAGCTACATAGCTTTGGAATTGGGTTGTAGCGGCTTGTGAGCCTTTAATCGCAGCTTGTTTGGCTACTTCGTATGTAGCAAAGTGGATCGCAAATTGACGGGCAATTTGCTTAAGCACAAGTGGTTGGAGCATAGAAGTAAGCGCGATCGCACTACCGCCTTTGAAAAGTAACCCCAAGGGGTCACGTTGCAATAAAAGTGGTAGCGGTTGTTTGAGTTCTGATTTGACAAGTTGACGCTGTATCTGTACAGTCAATTTTTGCTTTTCCTGTTCAGGCAATTTTTTCCACACCTGTCCTAGCAGATGCAAAAATACTTCTGCTTCTAAATCAATAGTTGCCAGCTGATTAGAATAGGTAATTTTTAGATACTTACATACTTGAACTAACGCTTCTCGGTAAGTTACCTGGCGTGTACGTCCCCGCAATACTGTCATCCCATCTGCCGCTAAAAAGCGAAAGCGACCCTCTAGTGCGTCTAACCAAGCTTTGCGGTCTTGGCTTTGGACTTCGATGGGTTCGGGTGTGTGTACATAGTCTAGGGGATTGAACTTACGACTAAATAAAATTGCCGTTAAATCTTGTAATTCATCTTCGGTCGCTAACTCTAGCGCCGCCCTCATTTCATCCAATTTCCCATCCTCCCTTCCGTGCAGCTTTCTGTACCTTATTCTACTATTAGCTATTTTGTCCTTTGTTATTCGTCCTTGGTCATTTGATAAATAATGACTAAGGACAAATAACAAAGGACTATGGACTCATGACTGATATTGCAGTGATTGGTGCCGGAATGGCCGGTTTAGTCTGTGCCCAGCAGTTAAGTCAAGCTGGATATTCGGTGCTAGTGGTGGAAAAGTCCCGTGGTTTAGGAGGAAGGCTGGCTACACGCCGCTTGCATGGAACTTGCGCGGATCATGGGGCTTGTTACCTGAAGCCAAAGGGTGAATTATTGGGACGCTTTGTGGAGATATTGCAACTGCGCCATATCCTCGAAGTTTGGACAGAGGAGGTTTACGAACTCACAGCAGGCGCTCCTTTATCTGAACCCAAAAACCGCAGTCCGCGATATGTTGCACCTGAAGGAATGAGTGCGATCGCTAAATCCCTCGCCTCAGGTTTAGAAATATTACTTAATCAACGCGTCATTGCTATTACCCCAACTCCCGAAAATAGTTGGCGTTTGACTCTCGAATCTAGCAACGAAGAATTAACTGCAAAAGCTATAGTCGTCGCCATTCCTGCACCCCAAGCTGTGATGCTGTTGGAACCTTTGGGTGAAAGTGTATTGGATACAGTTTTTCTTGATAAATTGCGTTCTGTAGAATTCTATCCCTCAATTAGTGCGATCGCTGGATATCCTTCCGCTTCCCAACCTCTTCCTCAGTGGAAAGCTTTAACTTTTGTGGATGATATCGATTTAGCATGGATTGGTTTAGACAGCAGCAAACGTTCTAACCCTCAACAACCACATTTTGTAGTGCAAAGTAGCGCTGATTTCGCCCAACGCCATCTAGAATCCCAGGATTTACAACCTGCCGGACAGTATATGTTGCAACGAGCAGCTGAATCTTTGTCCCTTCCTTGGCTGAATACTCCTGAATGGATGCAAGTACATCGTTGGCGTTATGCCTTTCCTAGCCATCCTTGGCACGAAGCTTTTTTATCTGCCGGAACTCCGTTACCTTTAGTTTGCTGTGGTGATTGGTGTGGCGGCAATCTTGCTGAAGGCGCGATGCTTTCTGGATTAGCTGCGGCTGATGAAATTAATAATCAACTGCGTCATCTACCTTTAGATAATGTGAACTTTCTAAACGTTTTTGTCTGATCCCCTCATCTGTCGCTAGACTGATTTTGCCCTCTAGCGAGTTGCTATTTTTATGACTTAATAAATCAACGTGCAACAAATAAGTTTTTTAGATGAAACAGCAAATTGTGCCGCAGTTCTAAAAAGTAATGTGAATTACCAAGAAAGGTTAACTTCATTAAAAACTTGTTCATAATTTAAGTTGTTTTATTGCCGTTAATCTTGATCCCCTAGCCTTGATGCTGCATTTTATGTAGATTTCTGCCTTTTTGGCAGAAATTTGAAATAATTAAGACTATAAATATAAAGTGTCGGCAAATTACCAGTTTAGGGACGCTGTTTTAATAATTCATCCTGTGAAGAAGTATAACTTTTAACTCAAAGAAGCAAAGCCAAATGTTTGATATTCTACCAAGAGAAAAGGCTAGTTTCAGAGTCTATTTCATCCAATCAGTTAAATTATTTCTAACTGATTGTCATGACGACGTTGCCATCTAAAAAAGTTGTTTTCTCCACCAATCATTGACTGGATTAAAAAAGGAGTTTAAAAATCATGAAAACGGTAGTCAATTTAACACAGCAATCAGTAGTAGGAGAAATTGAAAGCGTTTTAGATACATATCCATACCATCCATATCAACAAGCCTTTGCAATTCCTGACTTACGCCAAGAGTTAATTGCTTTCGTCCTCAACCGCATTCCCTCTTTTTACAGCGCCATGTCTGATGGACATATTCCGCTAGCGGAGGCTGAAGAAGGAAGCTTGGCTTATTACAAATTGCCTCGTAAACCTTTAGAGCAGCAATTACACCTCCAGAATTTGATTCACCAAGGCATTTGTTTAATAGTTCAAGAAAAGTCAAATTGGATTAGCGATGGTGTTTGTGAAACAGTTCAACCAGCTTGTGAACCTTCTCACTGGTTTGGTTAATAGTTCTAACAAGATTTAGCGCAGTGAATTTTTAATTTTTGAGCTAATCCCCCGATTAAAGTCAGTGTAAAGGGCGTGGGAATAGCTCAAGATTTTTTCAGTATATTGCTCTTGAGGTGTAAACTTTGACAATTACTAGGTTCAAAGGACATTCCCAGGACATGAAAAAAATAACTGCTCTAATGTCGGTAAGTATTACCATGACTATCGGGGTGGGAGCATTAACACCCAAAGTCACTAATGCCCAATTATTTTACCCTCCAGCAAGCGATCGCTATGGGTGTTAAACTTGGTATTCCTTCTGTAGCTGAACCATTTTATACATTATTGTATCCCTCATGTAGTTCTAAAACTGGAGTTCCTTTACCATCTTTTGCTAGTTTTTTATCATCACCAGCTTATAATCCAGACGCCCCAGCAGAAGTAGAAATGAAAAAGGATATTTTTGTGACATATACAACGAAATAAGCAGATTCCTTTGTTTCTAGTACAGCATGGCGTAAATAAACATACCACTTTAAATGGCGCAAGAAGCTCGGAATAAGTAGGTAGACATAATTAAATATAAAATAAACTCCTAGTTTGTAGTGAGGGATTTATCGCTCATAGCAAGGATTATCAGGACTAAAGTCATTACTACAAACTTTAAATTTATTTATGCCTAGATACTTGTAATTCTTTTGACTTTTGACTTCTGGTACTAGTTCATTACTGGAATACGGTATCGCATGTTGTAGCAATTATGGCGACATACACGTTGGATAGTAGTTGAAAGTCAAACCCGTAAACAAGCTGACCTCAAGCAATTAGAAAAATGTTTATCTAAAGTTGCCAAACTCGAACTTTTTCACATTTAATATAAGTACATTTATTACTTTTACATTACTCAATTTTGTAGATTCTGAACTATATAGTTGCTCAACTTAAGTATTAAATAAAATGATTACCAATACTTTAGGAAAAGCAAAGACGTGATCCGTTTCAAAAAGCTATCCTCAATAGTGTTCCTGCTATTAGCCTTCATTTATCCACCTACTTTGGCTGAAGCCAAGGATAATACTCTAAATAATGTTCTTAATGAACAGAGTCTTGACGCACAGACAAAATTAGTTGGAGAGCAAGGTGAAGAGCTTTTATTAGCTCACCGACGGACTCGACGACGTTATCATAGACGGCAAAGGACTAGACAATATTATTATCAACGCCAGCGGAATCGACGATATCATTATAGACGACGCTATCGTTCTATACGTTATCATGGACAACCATATCGTCGTGGAGAATGGGAACTTGTGCGCGATCGTCATGGACGATTAATCTATGATTGGCAGCGTTAATAGTAAGCTTTACACGCGATTTTTCTAGAGAATCTTTATGCGTAAATCCTAACTATATCTGTGCAAAAAGCCGGGAAACCCTCTTTCCCCTGCTCCGTGCCCCCTGCGGTCTTAAAGTTTTTAACAGGACACGATATCATAGGTCACTTTTGGGAATTTCCTGACGAAATTCTATGATCAATTGCATAGTTTCCACTACCAAACCACGTAAATCTCGATTGAGCGCTACAGGACTTTGAGGCCCAAACCAACGGTCAAAAATAGCGACATATCGCTGATTACCATTGACGAATCCTTGCATGAACTTGACCAAAGAATAGTTGACTGTATTTAAGAATTTCGAGTTATTTTCTGGCACCATGCAAGCGATACCTTCTCGTGAATAGGGACGACCGGGTACGATTGCAAAAGCATCTTGATTTTTTTGCTGTTGCAACCATCCCTCTAAAAGAATGCTATCGGATGAGAAAGCATCAATAGTATCTTCTTTCAAAGCTGTGTATCCCTCTACCCTAGTTTTAAAATACACCAATTTAGCTTTGGGTTGTACACGAGCGATCGCCTGCTCATTTGTGGTTCCCGCCAGCACACCAATTCTTTTACCAATAAGGGATTCAGTAGAACCTAGATTACTTCCTTTCTTAACTAATAATTGGGTTCCAGTCACACCGTAGCTAACAGAAAAGTCTACTTTTTTATCTCGTTTCCATGTAAAACTACTAGCATCACACACAATATCAACTTGTTGATTAACTATTTTAGGAATCCGCTCAGAGGGGCTAAGACCAACTAATTGCAGTTTTATTTTTTTTCCTAGGTCTTTTTCTAATTGCTGTTTAATCAGAGTCAACATATCTACAGAATAGCCATTTAAGTTTCCTTGACTATCCACATAGGCAAAAGGTAGCGCATCTCTACTAGTACCAGCTGTTAATACCCCTGTTCTGGCTACTTTTTGCATCACAGTCTCAGCAGCAACCACATTAGGCATGAGTGTTGCAAACATGAGACTTAAAATAGGAATAGCAATTTTTTTATACATAAGCTTTAGAATAGGTCATTTTTTCAAAAATTAACTCTGATTTATGGAAGTCGGCGGGAAACTCTATCCCGCAAGTGGAGAGGGATACCCGCCCGCCGACTTGGGGCATAGGGCATAGGGCATTGGTGACTCTTCCCCATACCCTATGCCCGATTCTCTATGCCCAAAAACTTCATCCCGCAAGTGGCGTGGAGTTTTTTATATATCAAGCTCAAGAAGTTATCACTATCGAGTACATAGTAAGGTTATTTAGTAACTATTCTTTACATTAGCGTTCCTTCATGAAACTGGTCAAAAGCTCGCTCAAGAGGGTTACTGGATCTTCGGTACCCGTCGCAAGAAACATCCAGCATCAGTTGATGTGGAAATGCTGACACTGGATGTTACCTCTGACTCCTCAGTACAATTATGTATTAAACAGTTACTTACACGGACTAATCGCTCACTTCAACATGAGTTTTAGGTTAGATGGGTAATTTTAAACTCGAATAATGAAAAAACTCCAGAAATGTTTATGACAAATCTGGAGTCAGGAAAGATACGCATTTACCTATACCAAATTTTCACCGTGAGAGTATCCTACGTCATCAGGGTATACACCGAAATACAGTTAGGATGTCTGAGGATGAGGATCAACTGCTGTGCTTCTGGCTTACACAACCTCTCTGTTGGAAGTAACACAAAACAGCCCCAGATGTACTGAGGCTGTTTGGCGAGAGTTGTTTGGCAGAAGGGGTACATCAATAAGTGATGCCCCATGTTTAGATATAGATAATTCAGTATGCATCCTTATTCAGCCATGTTTTGGCATATCAGGATGATTTGAAAAATTGTGTAGGCGCAGCCCGCACTTCTCTGCGAGACGCTCCGCGTAGCTTGCTTCCCCGGAGGGGTACGACTTGGCTCAGTGACCATCGTAGACATCGCTTTTTCCACAAAGAAACTCCAGATGCACTTAAGGCATCTGGAGTAGTAACAGGTTTCTAACATCAATCAATTTTTACCTATGCGATCGCCCGATGTCGTTAGGGTATATACTCAAATGTATTTTATGTCTGCTCATCCGCAAATAGACCAGCAAATTACCTTCTTTTACACCGATAATCTCAATGCATCTACAGAATTCTACGAACAAAAGCTGGGTTTTGAGTTGTGGCTTGACCAAGGAACCTGTAGAATTTATACTGTTAGCGGTTCTGGATACTTAGGTTTATGTCAAGCAAGCGAAACATCAACTCCTCCAGCCGACAAGCAATTAGGTGTCATTTTTACCTTGATAACGCAGCAGGTAGATGAGTGGTTTGAATATCTCAAAGAACGTGGCATCGAATTTGAAAAGCCACCGACACTAAATGAAAAGTACAACATTTACCACTGTTTTTTACGTGATCCCAGTGGTTATTTAATTGAAATTCAACGTTTTGAGACTAACCACTAAAAAAAGACATAACTTATTTAGTTATGTCTAAAGGTTTAATTCACAGGGCAGGACTTTTAGTGCTATTTCTATGGTTATTATTTTGAAAGTATCAATGTTTAAACGATCGCTTCACTAAATATTTTCTTAGGGTGACTGCATGACAACCAAAAAACTCACATGGCTAGGCACAACATTCCAACTTAAAGGTTCGGTGATAAGAGCAATTTATAAACATATTTTATGGTGCGGAGCATTCGGATTTCTGATTTCTATACTTTACCATTTTGATTTGCCTGTATCCCAACCTATTTTAGGAAGTGTGATTCCTAGTATTGTTTTAGGCTTGTTACTTGTATTTCGCACTAATACTGCTTATGAGAGATTTTGGGAAGGAAGAAAATGTTGGGGTTCTCTAGTAAATAACATCCGAAATCTGGCACGGCAAATTTGGGTATCAATTGACGAGATATCACCAGAAGATAAAGACAATAAAATTACAGCATTAAATTTATTGGTAGCTTTCGCTGTGACAACTAAATTACATTTACGGGAAGAAGCAGTCAATAGCGAGTTAGAAGATTTAATGCCATCTAGTAAGTATATAAAACTGAAGATTATGAATAATCCCCCCATAGAGGTTGCTTTTTGGATAGGAGATTATTTACAGGAGCAGTATCATCGTAATTGTATTAATAGCTACCAGCTAACATCTATGCAAGAATTATTGAATAGTCTTGTGGATAATTTAGGAGCTTGTGAACGGATTTTAAAAACACCTATACCATTAGCTTATGCCATTCATCTTAAGCAATTATTGCTACTATATTGTTTCCTGCTGCCCTTTCAAATAGTGGAGACTCTGGGTTGGTGGACAGGTTTAATTTCTGCTTTGGTCGGTTTTACAGTATTTGGTATTGAAGCCATCGGCTTGGAGATAGAAAACCCCTTTGGTTATGACCCTAACGACTTACCTCTAGATGCGATTTGCGACACAATGAAACGCAATGTTGATGATTTAATTACTCTAACTCCAAATACGCGATCACATTCAAGTAATTTGACCTATAAGAAAAGTTGAGATTGGGAAGAATTCTCAAGATTTGGTTATAGCTGTCAAGTCCCATCTCGCCACGTCCATCTTCTTTCGCAGTACTATAATAAACGCGAAACAATCTCTTCATTGGTGGATGTGCAATGATGCCTGTACGTCAAACTTTATCAAAGCCTGATATCCAACTTTCTTACTTAGAGTGGAACCAAGGGCAAAAACCTTTACTGCTGTTACACGGCTTAGGCGACCATGCTCTAGTGTGGTCTAGTTTAGGAGATTACTTAGCGGCAGACTACCACATAGTTGCGCCAGATATGCGGGGACATGGCCAAAGTAGTAAGCCTGAGAGAGATTATACTTTTGAAAGTGCGATCGCAGACCTCGAAGCACTCATGGATCATCTGGGATGGACTTTTGCCCATATTGTCAGCCACTCATGGACAGGCAAATTAGCCGCCATCTGGGCAAGGCAAAATCCAAAGCGTTTGCAGAGTATAATTCTGGTCGATCCAATTTTTATCTGGAAAATGCCCAGTCTTTTCAGGGTCACTTTTCCCATGTTGTATCGCTTCTTGCCTTTTCTCAAAAGCATGGGTCCCTTTGCCACTTATGAAGAAGCTGAACAACAAGCACGGCAATTAAAGCAATATCAAGGATGGAGTTCTTTACAGCAGCAAGTTTTCCAAGCAGGAATAGAACAAAAACCCAATGGTAGTTGGGGCAGCAAATTTACCATAGCCGCCCGCGACGGCATTTTTGAGGCAGTAATGCAAGTGCCTGGATTTACAATTCCCCTTGACATCCCTGCCATCTTCGTCCAGCCAGAACAAGGCTTGAACCGCCAAGATTGGCAAATTAAACCCTACAAAACTTATCTTAAAAACTTACGCATCTGCCAAGTTCCCGGCAATCATTGGCCGTTTTTGACACAACCAGAGGCATTTAACCAAACTGTAGCAGCTTTCTTGGCAGAACACAGATAGAAAATCTCATAATTATTGGACGGGATTATCATACGGCAACAGAAGAATTAATAGGAGCGATGTCTAGCGACAAGTAGCTATGCATCTGTGCTCCTCTTAAATCAGTTATTTGTTATCAGTAACCAACCAGTGAACGCTGACAACTAATAACTGATGACTGTTAATGTACGGATAAGCTAGTCATGAGCCTTTGTATCAATCCCGTTTGCCCTAAACCAAATCATCCGAATAATCATCAAAACCGCTTTTGTCAAAGTTGTGGTTCTCATTTGGAGTTGCTAGGGCGTTATCGGGTGATGTGCCTGTTGAGTGACAAAACAGGGTTTAGTAAAGTTTATGAAGCATACGAACAAGATACCCCTAAAATCCTCAAGATACTCAAAGAGGATTTATCAAGCGATGCCAAAGCAGTAGAACTATTTCAGCAAGAAGTAACCGTATTAGGACAACTTAAGCATCCCGGCATTCCTAACGAAGATAGTTACTTCCAATACCAAACCCGAAATGGTTTAGTGTTGCATTGCATTGCAATGGAAAAAATTGATGGATACAACTTAGAACAGTGGCTAAAGCAGCAACAGAATTACCCTATTTCGCAGGAACAAGCTGTAGCCTGGTTAAAACAATTGGTAGAAATTTTGGATTTAGTGCATGGTAAACAGTACCTACATCGAGATATTAAGCCATCTAATATCATGATTCGATCCCCCCTTGGGAAAGGTTGGGGAGATTTGGTACTGATTGATTTTGGCACCGCCACTGAAATTGACAGAACCAAACCAGACCAAATCAGCAATGACGACGGGATGACAGCACTAATGTCATCTGGCTACAGCGCTCCAGAACAAATGAATGCTCAAGCAGTACCGCAATCAGATTTCTTTGCCTTGGGACGCACATTTATATTTTTACTCACGGGCTACCATCCCTTGGATATGTATGATGTCCAGCAAAATTTGTTGCACTGGCAAAATCATGCAACCGATATCTCACCCTTACTATTAAATTTAATTGATTGGCTAACAGCACCGGATATAGAAAAGCGTCCCGCTAATACTCAGGAAATTTTACAGCGATTAGAAGAAATTGAAACCCAACTAGTAGAAACTAATATTGAAAATCTTAATTTAGTAAAAGATTGTGACATTGAGCAATTATCATCACCAATTGCTAAAACTTCACTACCTCCACAGAAACAGCCAGAAGAAGTAAGACTACTGGCGTTTTTTGCAGCGCTGCTAGTGATATTAGGATTACTTAGTATTGTCGCTTTAGCAACGCGGACATCACAATTTTCTCTGAGGAAAAATGATGGACAATCTCCAGAAAAAAAAGGTAAAATCGATTATTTTCCTTATAAAGAAGGTAGGGACGGTCAGGGCAGGGTAGCGGAATTTAATGTAGCTGTTTTATCATTAGAATACAAATGGCTTTTAGGTAGCAATTTTCAAATTAAATATAATGATGAAATTATTAGTCTAGACCTTTTAAAGTTGAACTTAGAGCAAGAAGGTATACAGAATATCATGGAAGACCCTAGTGAGATTATCTCTGTAGGTACAGTTTCTTGTAAAGGTAATATAGAAGCTCAACAGCGAATGGCTTTAGAACGTTCCAAACAAGTACAATTTTTAGTAAAAAAATTATTTATTAATACACCAAGCGTCAAAGGTTATCGTATATTAAATTTGGGACAATTTCAACGGAGTGATTGTCAAAAAAATCAGGATTTAACTAAATATCAGAGAAGTATTATAATCATTGGAGCTAAAAAACAATCAGCAGGTGTAATTCTCGATGAAGCATTACGGGATAGGTTAGAAAAGAAGCCTTTTGCTGATTTTAAGTTAGAAGATTATTCTTTGGGAACGGCAGAAAAGTTTAAAACGATACCGACTAATTTATAAAATCTCTAGCAAAGTACCTCAGTGCATAGGCATAGGCCAAGGAGGTGCAGAAGAATCCACTGTGCAACGGGCATTGCAAATTCTTCGCGCCGATGAGCAATTGAGCCAGTTAGAAATTGTTATGGCTTTTTTTGCTACCTTCGTATTAGACAGCGCTTTAGTTCAGCAAATCATGAGGTGAAATATGTCAGTGTTCGAGAAATCTTTCTTTTATCAGGAAATTTTCCAAGAGGCATATCAGACAAGTTTCCACGAGGCACGGGAAAAAGCGATACAAGAGGAGAGGCTATTGACCATTGAACTGCTTTTGGAGATAAAATTTGGCAGTGAGGGATTAGAATTAATGCCAGAAATCTCTCAAATTTATGATTTAGAGCAACTAGAGGTAATTAAGCGAAGATTTAAAACGCTGAATACTTTAGACGAATTGCGTGGACTTATCAGTAGTATTAAAACTTCCTCAACTTAGTACATGATTTTATAAATTTGTAGCAAAAGAATTGCTACATATTCAACCTTTGCGACCCTCTGCGTTTCATTACCTTCAATTCTGCACAGTTTGACGCAAAGCTGTACTTAGCCAAATTATTGGACAAGATTTTTTTGTTGAATGTTAAATTATTTAAGCTCCCATCCCAGAGTACCGTTTTAAACCTGCACGCCACAGCAAACGATTCGCGCCCAAAAAGACTAATATCCAACCCACCATTGATCCAAATCCCTGCACTATATCCACGGGTAGCCCTACCAAAAGACTCGCAGGGAAATCAATCAAATAGGGAAAAGGCGTAAACATAACTATTTTCTGCACAGGTTCTGGAAAGACCTCTAAAGGTGCTATCAAACCAGATAAAAATAGATAAAACAAGAACCAAAAATTTTCTAAAGCGCTAGCCCGTTCTGTCCAAAAGGCGAACATGGCAAAGGTGTACTGAATCGTAAACCGCAAAGCAAAAGCTAACACCGCCGCCAAGATAAACAGCAAAAATCTACTCAAACTTGGTACCCAAAAAGCCTGGGGATAAAGAATAAAAAATAATGCTACTAATAAAAAAGTAAATGTTAAACGAGCAAATCTTTCAGAAATATGGGATGCAACGTGATGCCATACTGGGTCGAGTGGTTGTAGCAACTTGGGCGAAAGCCTGCCTTCCACAACCTCTCTTTCAAACTCCCAAATAACCCAAACAACTGTTAATTGCCTAACGCCAAAAACTGTGATGAAGTAACGAGCAAAATCCACAGGTGATAGTCCAAACTGCCCGCCTTGTGCTGCCTGTATCCAGATACCCATGAGGATAATCGGCAAAGACCCTGCCAAAACCCATAAGATTAGTTCTGCTCGATACTCAATCATATAGGCGTAGTATACTGACAGCAAAGTAAGAGATTTTCTAATAAATTTTTTCATCTATAGGATTACTATTTGATTTTTGAACGGAATTAGGTATTGTAGAGTGTGTTAGAACGGAGTTCGTAACGCACTATTATCAAGGGTTTGATGCGTTACGCTGTCGCTAACACATCCTACGTATATTTTCAGAAATCAATCAAACCAGATTCCTATATGGTGCATTCTCTCCTTAGCAACTCTATTCTTTGCAGCACTAACTACACGACACCCGCCTGAAAAACTCGTCCAATCACCTCTTCTACAGGCGGTTCGGTAACTGTTAAATCAATTACCTCTAAATCCGTCAAAATCTTAGAAACAGTGCGGGTGAGCGCCTCCCTTGGCACCAGAAAATGCACCGATCGCCCTTCCAAGAGTTGGACATCACCATAGGCCATAAGTTTTTCTCTCGGTAGAGGTTGAGCTAACTCTATATGAACTTCCCGATGAGGAGCAAAACGTTCTAGCAGTCCATCCAAGTTACCGTCATACATTAGTCTTCCCTGATGAATCAACAGCACTCGTTGACACAAAGCTGTGATATCAGCCATGTAATGACTTGTTAACAACACTGTAGCCTGATAACGCTGATTGTAGTCGCGCAAAAAATCGCGCACTGCCATCTGAGCATTCACATCTAGTCCCAGAGTCGGTTCATCTAGGAACAATACGTGAGGACGGTGCAAAAGTGCTGCTAGCAATTCCGCCTTCATCCGCTCACCCAAAGATAGTTTCCGCACTGGTTGGGTAAGTTTGCCTTCTAGAGAAAGCATCTCTGTTAGTTCTCCCACCCGCCGTTGGAACTCTTTATCAGAGATATTGTATACAGCAGCATTGATTCTCAAAGAATCCAGTGCTGGTAAGTCCCAAATTAGTTGCTGCTTTTGCCCCATTACCAAGGTAATTTTTTGCAAAAATGCTTCTTTCCGATGAAACGGAATTTGTCCAGCTACTTTGACTGTACCGCTAGAGGGATGAATCAGTCCGGTGAGCATTTTGAGTGTGGTGGTTTTACCAGCCCCATTTGGGCCCAAAAACCCTACTACTTCACCAGGGGCAATTTCAAAGGAAACATCCTGAACTGCCTGAACTGTGCGGTAGGTACGGCGAAAGAAGTGGGTGATTGTGCCTTTAATACCCGGACTTTTGACCGCTACTGGATAAGATTTACTCAGGTTTTCAGCAATGATGATTGACATATTTTTTATATTAGAACCACAGATGTACACAGGTAAACACACATAAGGGAACTCCAAAAAATAAATTATTCCGCTTGAGGTCGTTGACTGTTGACTGTTGACCGTTGATGGTTCACAGTTAACAGTAGCAAGGGAATATTTTTTTAGTTGGAAGTCCTTAAATCATTCGTGTTTAGCGCTATTTATCTGTGATTCCAAATACAAAAGCAGGGACTTTCGCCAGTGACATATCATGATTTCCTATGGCGGGCATTATTCAAGCACAACACATAGACTTTAGCGTAAACGTCCCGATCGCAATGTACTAATAATTAACCACAAACCCAATAAACTAGCGACAGCAAACAGGGTGGTGCTTAAAAAAGATAACTGTGTTGTCTGCGCTCTGGTGGAAATAATTGCTGCACCCATAATCAGCGAACCCACTAATATACTAAAAGATAGTCGGTTAGCCGCATCGTCCATAGTGCGCCGCACGCCATCTAAACCCCGCAGCGATAGATTCCACTGTAAGGTTTCTGAGGTAACTCGGTCTAATAACAGTTCAATTTGGCGAGGAGATTGGAGAGACAGACTTTTAATATCTAAGATTGTCCGTAATAGCGATGGCACTGGATTATCGCCCAGTAATTGCCGACGAAACAAGTCTGTAATTAATGGTTTGACTTCATCAAAAAAGTTAAGCTCTGGGTTGAATGTCCGCGCTACACCTTCTAAATTCGCTAGGGTTTTGGCATACAAACCCATATTGCTAGGTAATCTAATTTTATTATTACGGGCAACTTGTAAAACTTCATAAATTATCTGACTAAAGTTTATTTCTGTGAGGCTGACATTGTGATACTTTCGCAACATGCGATCGTAATCATTTTCTAACCGCGACAAAATTACTGGTTGAGCAGAATCTGAGAGTTGCAAAGTTAACTGAGCGCACCTTTGAGCATCTAAATCAACGATCGCTAACAACATTTCTGTTAATATCTGCTGTGTGCGGGGATCAAGTCTTCCCACCATGCCACAGTCTAAGAGGGCAACACGACTATCTTTGAGATAAAACAAGTTTCCTGGATGGGGATCAGCGTGAAAAAAGCCATCAATATATAGTTGCTGGAAAAATACCCGAAATAACAAAGTAGTTATTTCTTTACGCTTTTCGGCAGGATCTTTAACATTGGGGTCATTATCCAAATCCGCCGCCAGGAACGGCACTCCATCCAGCCATTCCATCACCAGTAATTTTTCTGTGGTCAATTCCCAGTTAATTTCCGCAACTACTATTTGTGTGGGATCATACCAGCGACTTTTAGATAAGTTGCGCCGCAGCTGGTCTGTAAAACCCGCTTCCCGTGTAAAATCCAACTCTGCTTCTAGAGCTTTGGTAAATTCTTCAGCGATGGATTTGATTTCGTAGGTTTGCCCAAATTCAGTCCGCGCTACTAAATCGGCAATACCTTGAATTAAAGCAATATCTTGGGCAATAGTCAGATCAATTCCCGGACGTTGCACTTTCAAAGCAACCTCTCGACCATCTGCTAATGTAGCGCGATGTGTCTGAGCAATTGATCCCGCCGCTACTGGGATCGGGTTAACTGTGCTGAAGGTTTCTGCTAGTGGACGTTTTAATTCTTTACGGAGGATTATTTCTACCTCTGACCAAGGCACTGGTGGTACTTCGTCTTGTAGAGTTGATAGTTCCTCAATATAGGAGGCGCTCAGTAAATCTGGACGGGTAGAAAGTAGCTGACCAAGCTTAACGTAAACTGGCCCCAAGTCTACCAGGATATTTTTTAAAACCGCAGGTGTAGGTAGCTGAGGTTCATCAGCTTTGCCACCAGTGAGTAACCTTCGCATATAGTCCCAGCCATTGCGAAGGAATACTTCAAGAATTTCTCGTTGACGGGGAACAGTTTGGGTGAGGAACATGTTGGGGAATGGGGAATGGGGAGTGGGGAGTGGGGAGTGGGGAGCAGGGGAGGCAGGGGGAGGCAGGGGAAGCAGAGGAAGAAGAATCTATAACCAATGCCCAATGCCCAATGCCCAATCCCCAATCCCCAATTCCCAAAGTCAAGTTATAATAGGAAAATAGGCTTTTTAGCCTCTGCCAAGGGTTTTAACTTTTATAGCAGGTCGGTAAATCGGGAATCGCTTTGGAGAATTTTGAGGATCTGCTTGATTTCCTGGGTACGTTCTTTTTTAACAACGAGGGTGACATTGCGATCGCGCACAATCACCACGTCCTCTAAACCAATAGTAACAACTACATCCTCTGGATTTGAGGCATAAATAATTGCCCCCTGTGTATCTAGCCCTACGTGAGTAGCCAGTTCCACATTTGGATTCTCCTCTGTTTTCAGTAAGCGTTCGATCGCATTCCAATCTCCTAAATCATCCCAACCAAAATCAACTGGCAAAACGTATGCTAGAGTTGTCTTTTCCATTAGCGCATAGTCTATACTCTTCTTAGGCAACTGGGGATAGATATCAGGGCCATGTTGTTCTAAAGGTTCTATAATTTCTGGTGCATGGGTATGTAGTTACTTGAGAACAAACCCTGCCCGAAAAACGAACATTCCACTATTCCAGCTAAAACGTCCCGTAGATAAAAAAGTTTCTGCCGTTTCGCGGTTGGGCTTTTCAGTAAAACGATTGACGTGATAAGCTGGCAACTCATTAAAGCTACCTATCTTTTCACCTTGTTCAATGTAGCCGTAACCGGTTGATGGAAAAGTAGGCTTGATCCCCAGTGTAACGATCGCTGCTGTGCTTGCTGCTAGTTGCGTAGCCGCGCTTAATGTGTGTGCAAACGCCTCTTGATCAGCAATCCAGTGGTCAGCAGGGAAAAAGCCAATAACAGCGTCTTCTCCATAGCGCTGTTTGATTTCTAAACTTGTCCAAGCAACGGCTGCGGCAGTGTCTCTGCCTTCCGACTCAATTAGTAAGTTTTTAACTGGTAGATCAGGTAATTGTTGTCTTACCCCTTCAGCTATCTGACTAGAAGTAATCACCCACAAGGAATCCCATCCGCCCGCAAGTGCTAACAAGCGATCGGCGGTTGCTTGTAATAAACTTCTAGAGCTACCATCAAGACTTAAAAATTGCTTGGGTCGGTCTTTGCGGCTCAGAGGCCAAAAACGTTCACCTTTACCACCAGCAAGGATCACGGGGAACAATAAAGTATTCATGTTGTCATACACGCCTACCGAAGAACATTACAAGTTTACAGTGAGCTTTTCCACTGGCAATATTTGTAGCTTGGATTAACATACCTTTAGGGAGTGGTTGAGTGGGGAGATAATTGTGATAAAACAAGTCGAATGGTCGGAAAATCCAGTGACATCTCAGCAAGTAGTAGAATTTGAAACTGAGGTGCGATCGCAGCAACTTCAACGAACAGAAAATCAAGTAACACCTGCACCAGTAGCGGATTCAGAGGAGGAGGATGTCGAACTAAGTCCCCTAGCGAATCCCAACCGTAGCGTTGTCGAATCTGTAGGTGCAATTCCCAATCAGCTTTACGAGAGACTAGGCTTGACCATGCCTCGATGGCTGTTGTGGATTATGACGGTTGTCATCGGCATTACCTTATCTGGGTTGCTGGTATCAACATTAGCCCTTTGGACTCCGTTGTGGAGCAATCTAGATCAAACAGATGAAGATTTAGGAACTGCTAAAGACGAGGTAAAAATACCACTACCAGGGGAGTTATGGAGCAAACTCTCTCAGTACCAGCTTTCACGACCGATGAATATTTTAATCATGGGGATTGAACCAGTTAGTGGTACTGTTGATGGTTCACCAGAAAGCTTTGCTGGGAAAAGCGACTCCATGCTGCTAGTACGGCTTAACCCTAGTGAAAAATCTGTACGGGTACTTTCCATTCCCAGAGATACGATGATTGCTATCCCCGAAAAGGGAGAAAAGGGATTAACTAAGGTATCTGATGCCAATGCCCAAGGCGGCCCAGTCTTGGCAGCACGGGTAGTTAGCCGTACCTTAAACAATGCCCCAATCCATCGCTACATCCGTATTTCTACCAGTGGCTTACGGCAGTTAGTCGATCAGTTAGGCGGAGTAGAAGTCTTTGTTCCCCAATCAATGGAATATAAAGACTCCAGCAGTCAGCTGTCGATTAATTTAGTCAGTGGTTGGCAAACCCTCAACGGCGAACAAGCAGAACAGTTTGCCCGTTTCCGCGAAACAGGTTTGGGAGATTTGCCAAGAGTGCAGCGTCAGCAAGCACTAACAGCAGCATTGTTGCAACGCTTAAAGAGTCCTACCGTCTTACCCAGGTTGCCTCAATTAACTCGCTTGATGCGAAAATACTTTGATACCAACCTGAAGATGGAAGAAATGATGGCGTTGGTAAATTTCGGCCTCAACTTGGATCGGGATAATTTCCAAATGACCGTGTTGCCTGGTACGTTTAGCCGCTTTAGTAAAGACCCTGATAGCTATTGGCTAAATATGACTGGACAACAGAGCCTGTTGAATGATTATGTTGGGGTAAATGTACCTGGTCTTAAACCAGATATGCGTCAGGTTCCTAACCTCAAAATTGCTATTCAAAATGCCTCTAATCAACCTCAGCTAACTGAAAAAGTTATTGCTTATCTCAAACAGAAAGGCTTTACTAATATTTACAAAGTGCCTGATTGGCCAGATACCCAACGTCAAACTCAGATTGTTGTCCAAAAAGGCAACCGACGAGTTGGAGTTGATTTACAAAAAGTCTTAGGCTTGGGTCAAATTGAGGTAGCGGCAATTGGTGATTTAGAATCTGATCTGACAATTCGTATTGGTAAAGATTGGAAATAGGTAAGAGTCATTAGTCATTAGTCATTGTTAAATAACAGAGGACAAAAGACAAAGGACTAATGACAAATAATAAAGTTATGAAAAAGATTTTACTGCGCTTTTTTGGTTTGATTGCGATTTTGATACTAGCATTTTTGTGGATAATACTTAATCCCAAACCAGCTTTTGCTCAAATAAACACAATCAACTACAACAATATAAATTTAGAAAATCGTGACTTTTCTCATGCTGATTTGGCAGGTGTAACTTTTGTAGCAGCAGAAATGCGAGGGACGAATTTTCAAGGAGCGAATTTAACTAACGCAATTCTCACTAAAGGAGTTTTGTTAAAGGCAAATTTGGAAGATGCGAATCTAACAGGCGCTTTAGTCGATCGCGTGACTATGGATGGTGCTAACCTGAAAAATGCCATTTTTACAGAAGCCACTTTGACCCGTAGCCGTTTTTTTGATGCCGAAATTACAGGTGCTGATTTTACCGACGCTTTGATTGACCGTTATCAAGTATCGCTAATGTGTGAAAGAGCCAATGGGGTAAATCCGGTTACAGGTGTGCCAACGCGAGATAGTTTGGGTTGTAAATAAAAATCTACTCGCTTTCAATGAAATGGGATTGATTATTTGGGTGCTGCTGGCTGCGATCCGCTCATCGGCTCAAATTCGTAGATGCCGCCGTCTGCCATTAGCGACAGGAAGAGATGACCATTCTTGATCATGTACGATCGCACAAACGCCCAGTCCTTGGCAATGCGATCGTAGAAAGATTCTGGCGGGCACTTGACGCGTGTGAGTGCGAGAGGACCAAACTGAAGCTGATTGGGTTCGGGCGATTTCCAGGTGCCGCGTCCCCGGTTGCAGTCGAATCGCACATTTACACCACCTTCGGCATTGAAGATGATCGTATACTTCGTCTTGTCGTCGGGAATCAATGTCTTGTCATCGCTGCCCTGGAACTTCACGAGCTGCCAGGACGTGCCGCCGAGGTCGCTTGCTGCGTCAGGCGTCTGTGCATCGTCGGTTCGCTCAACGAGATCGAGGCGGTCTTTCGTGGCCTTGTTGGTTGTCTGGGCTGCAACAGGAAAAACACCTGCGATCGCAACTGCCAACATGACAATCGCCATTGCACGTATGCGCTTTAAACTACATTTTTTGAGCATATGTGTTTTATTTATCGAAACAGAATTCAGGAGTCAGGAGTCAGAATTCAGTTGGGTATTTTGACCGAAAAAGCGGTGCTTTGTAGCGTAAATCCTGCGGCATAGCAACTCTTAGAGCGAGTCTGCGATAGCGGAGCGGTAGGGAGTACTTTCGAGTCGCGTCAAGGTTGCTGAATTCTGACTTCTGAATTCTTCTTCAATTCTCTAGAAAAGTAACTACTAAAAACGGAGAGCTATGATTTTAGCCTCTTTTGGAGTAACTATTTGAATTTTTGTGCAATTATACTAGGGTCAGTCAACACTAAATAATTATCAGCAATTAAGGATTTGGTAGAATCTATCTAAAGAAGTATTAAAAAATATTTCATTAGATAAGTTTACTTTTTTAGGGCAGCCGCCTTAATTTCCGTTAGGAATTTCAATCAAAAACTCTGTTCCTTCTCCTGCTTTAGAGGAACATTTAATTTGACCATATAATTATTGGTTGAGCTTGTGCAACAGGTATCCAACCATCTTTAAAAGAATCTGCTATTTCTCAGAAGTTGGTTATTGTTATAGTTCCCCTTTCTTAATTTATCCTCGTAATGGATTAAAAAATAATTTTGGCTTGTACACAAGTGTTGCCGAGACAAATAGAAAAGCGATCTGACCCCATTTGAGCCGTTCTGACTGCCCGGAAATCAATAAACCCGTGATTTGGTGTAATGTTTCTTGTGTTCTCTTTGTGCAAGAGTTCTTCTATATACCTGATATATACCTGAAAATGAGAGTTAAAATGCGTACTATTATAGCAATCTCAGTAATTTAATTTTGAGCGTAGGCGTAGCCCGCACTTCTCTACGTTCCCTGCGGAATGCTACACAGAAGCTGCGCGTAGCTTGCTTCCACAATAGTGGTACGAAATGGTTCGACTCCCTTCCCTACGGGACGCTACGCGAACGGCTACGCTCAGGGCAAGCCGCTCACCAGTCGCTCAGTGACCACCGCAGGCATCACACTTAAAATGATTGCCATCAGACCATAAACTAATGGCTAATTTGTCAAAATTTGCCTGACAGACTGCGGGATTTCAGGTTAAATGTTTTAAAATATGCACTCTGCAAGAGTTGTCGGGTAATATTCGTGACACAACAAGACCAAAAACCTTCTCGTTCTTTCGCTGGAATTGCTGGCATTGTTGCCGCAGCCACATTAATTAGTAAAGTCTTCGGTTTAGTGCGGCAGCAAGCGATCGCTGCGGCTTTTGGTGTTGGTGCAGCTGCTACCGCCTATAGCTACGCCTATGTTATCCCTGGCTTTCTATTGATATTACTCGGTGGGGTAAATGGGCCATTACACAGTGCAGTTGTCAGCGTTTTAGCCAAGCGTCGGCGAGAAGAAGCGGCTCCCCTAGTGGAAACCGTGACAACACTGGTGGCTGGAGTACTGTTGCTGGTGACAGTGGCTCAAGTTTTATTTGCGGATGCGATCGTTGATTTAGTCGGTTATGGTTTGGAGCCGACAACCAGAGCGATCGCCATTCAACAACTCCGCATTATGGCACCAATGGCTTTATTTGCCGGTTTAATTGGTATTGGCTTCGGTACTCTCAATGCAGCCAATCAATATTGGTTGCTCTCCATCAGTCCTCTGTTATCTAGCATTACCGTTATTATCGGCATTGCTTTCATGACGATGCAAGTGGGCAAGGATATTATCAAGCCAGAATACGCTTTAATCGGTGGTATGGTATTAGCCTGGGGAACTTTGGCAGGAGCAATTCTCCAATGGCTGGTGCAGCTAATTGTTCAGTGGCGGTTAGGATTAGGTACGTTACGCCTGCGGTTTGATTTTAAATCCCCCGGTGTTCAAGAAGTGATTAGAATCATGACTCCGGCAACAATTTCTTCCGGGATGATGCCAATTAACTTTGCTACTGTGCTTTACTTCGCAAGTCCTATCCCTGGTGCTGCTGCTGGCTTTAACTATGCTAATTTGCTAGTGCAAACTCCCTTAGGGATTATTTCTAATATCATTTTGCTGCCTCTATTACCGATATTTGCCAAACTTGCCGAACCAGAAAATTGGGACGATCTCAAATTACGTATTCGTCAGGGACTCCTACTTAGTGCTGTCACCATGCTACCTCTAGGAGCGTTGATGGTAGTGCTATCTGTACCTATTGTCCAGGTAATATATGAGCGGGGTGCTTTCACGCAAGATGCTACGCAGCTAGTTTCCGAGTTGCTAATTGTTTACGGGATTGGGATGTTTGCTTATTTGGGGCGTGATGTCTTGGTGCGGGTATTTTATGCATTGGGTGATGGGCAGACACCTTTTCGTATTAGTACTTTTAATATCTTTCTCAATGCTGTGCTCGATTGGATTTTAGTTGGGCCTTTTGGTGCTCCCGGTTTGGTGTTAGCGACAGTGGGTGTAAATTGCAGTTCCCTGTTGATGCTGTTATGGTTGCTCGATCGCAAACTCAATGGTTTACCTTGGCGTGAGTGGAGTGTGCCAATTCTGGGTTTGACTGCGGGTAGTGTTGTCGCTGGGGTAGCCAGCTATGGGACTTTGGTTGCTACTCAACAGTTGTTAGGTAAAACGGGTTTACTGGTTTTGCTGTTGCAGTTGTGTGTATCTGGCTTCGTAGGGATTGCGGTGTTTGCTGCGATCGCTTTATGGATGAAAATACCAGAGGTGAATATTTTTATATCTCGTCTCCGTCAGCGCTTTTTGAAGAAATAACCATTTCAGTTAGTACACCCAATTGGATGAGAAATAATTCAGCCACTTGGGTGAGCCAGGTGTGCGAGGTTACATTTTGTAAAAAAAGAGATTCTAGTACTAGAGAATATTGATTTTCCTAACTCTAGTGAGAAGAATCCTATGAAACTTACAAAATTAGCTGCCTCTGCACTTGCTGTTGCTTCTATTGTCCTCTCGGCGGGAATTGCTTCTGCTCAAACAGCGGGTACAAACGGCAATTACATCGGTGCTGGTGTTGCGGTTGGTGCAACCAGTGGCGGACAAGGAAATGATGAATCACAAATTGGTGGCAATATCCAAGGACGTTATGCCGTTCCCAATGCGCCTGTTTCAGTGCGGGGTTCTGTGCTGTATGGTGGTGATGCTGCCGCAATTATGCCCATAGTGACTTACGATGCGCCCATTGCGAAAAATACTAACGTTTACTTCGGTGGTGGTTATTCTTTTGTAACTGATGAAGGTCAAAGAACCCCATTGGGCAATCAGAATGCACCTGTAGTCACTCTTGGGATTGAATCAGAAGTTAGCAATAATGTCATTGCTTATGGCGATACCAAATGGGGAATTGACGCTTACAGAAATAGTGATGCTGATGCCGTCAGCTTCCAAGCTGGATTAGGCTATCGTTTCTAGTGATTACAACAGCTTATTCGTAAGCTCAAGTAATGATGTTTGCCAGCCGTAATAGTAATTCATTCTGTCATATCTGAGTCTCCATACTCAGGTATGACCCATTTTTTTCCCAATCAGATTTTTTAGCAACCTGGTTTTTTTGCTTGAAACGCTCGTAAATCAGCGCCTTTTAGGGAATGAAACAGCCCTGCTTTAAAAGGGTGCTTAGGAGGGATCTAAAAGTAGCAACATTCGCAGTTTTGACTAATAATTCTGTTCCACGCCGCCCACTACTGGCTTAATTTCCGAAAATGGATCGGTGCCGCCGCCCCAGTTAAAATCACTAATTCGGAAGCTGAAGCCGCCCAACTCTAACACAGGATTGTAACGCAAGGTGATGCCATAGGTGCGACGGCTATATTCCAAAATGTAGTCAGTGCTAGTTTCTTTACCAGTATCCAAGTTAACAGATGTTTGAAAGCCTAAGCGAAAAGGTCCGTAGATTTGCTGTGATATTCCAGCGCTCAATACTTTGTTATCAACAGAGCGATCAAACAAAAAGGGTGATAATCCGTTATTTAAGCCTTGAGAGTAACTAATATTAAAAGCGGTATAGTCGAAAAAAGGTCGAGAAAAATGACCAATTTGACCTTGTAAGCCAATTGTACCAATTAAGGTGCTTTGGTTATCACCATTGGTATAATAACTGGAAGTTCCTGTGAGGCTAGCGATCGCTTGCAAGTAAGGAACTACAGGGGTAGCTGTGTATCTTAATCCCTCAGTGGCAGTGGGTGGTAATGGTTTTCCCTGCCATAGTAATATCCCTTTACTGAGTTCAGCACTGCCTTGTAAACGACCTAGTGAAATGCGATCGTTTTCCCGCACTGGTTCTAGCAAGTCTTGGCGATCGGTGTTGGCATTGATATATCGAGCGCTTGCCTGATAGGTGAGGTTGATGCCACTTTTGCCTAAAGGAATTGCAGGAGAGGTAATAATGCCGCCAAGACTGCTCTGGACGGTTTGAAAGCCAAGGGTACCGTTGTAGAAACGATCGCGGTAGCTATACTCCAGATCCAAAATATGGGGAAGGGAAGTCCCTAATATCTGGCGCAATCCTAGCCTCGCCCGCAAATTATCTTCCAGCTTGTTCAAGTCAAAACTAGTTAACTCCCCAGTCCCCTGAATTACTGCTCGTGGACTCAAAACAGAATTTATCTTTGTCTTGACAGCAAACAATGCGCCTAAGTCACCCGTGCCTTCTTGCACAGCTCTCTGTAAAAGCAACTGAGGTGTGATCGTCCAGCGTGTCTGCTCTGTATCGATCACTGGAAAGCCACGCTCAATATACAAACCACCCCGATCTTCTCCATCATAGCCAGGGGAGACTATTGCAGGTGTAACGTCCCGCTCCCGACGGTCAATAGTCCGCTCATTCAGCGGAATTGGTAAAGATACTGTTTGATCCAATACCAAACGCTGCCCCTGTGTCCTGATGCGGTCTACTAAGGGTGTCTCTCGCGTCAGAGTTACTGTATCAGCGCGTAACTCTAGCTCTGGCGGCGAAAATGGATCATTGGTGATGCGGACATCCCTTGCTTGCCAGCCTTGCGGATAAAAGTCGATGTTATCAGCTTCAAACCTGAGCCGATTGACTGCACCCCCTGTTTTCGGTGGCGGGATGTTCCTAGCATCTGCCTGTCCACCAATTGTCACATTAATTCCTCCAGGGCTGCTCACACCGGAAACGGGCTGATTGGCTCTAATGCGATCGCTAGGCGGACGTTGTGGAACTCCACCAGCAGTTACACCTGTGGGTGAAAAAGCAAAATCTGTTTGTGCTGAGGGTACGTAAATTTCTCCTCTACCATTCTCCAGTTCCCCACTATCTTGAACAAAGTTATAGGTAAAACGTTGTCCGCGCAGTATTTGATCGCCCCGTGTTAACGTTACATTGCCTTCTCCCGCAGCAATCAAGTTGTCCAAATTGACTTGCAAGCGATCGGCATCCACCACCGCCCCATCAAATCGCACAACTACATTCCCAACAGCTGTAATAATTCGCCGTTGCTCGTCATACTCTTGCCGATCTGAAGTGACTTCTACAATTCTCGGTTGGACTGGCGGCGTGTTAGTGGGCGCTTGTGGCTGATTGGTGGTATCTACCTCTGGTGTCGGCGTTGGTGCTTGAGTTTGTTGTTGAACTTGGGACTTGAATTCTACAGTGATGGGCGCTGATAGTTGATTCGTTGGGTTACGAGACTTAAATTTTATAAAATTTTGTGTTGATTGAGAATTCGATGCAAGATCAGCAGCAGATAGAGAAATATTGTCTCTTCCTGAAGACTGTGGTGCAGTAATATTACTTTGCTGTTTTTGCTGGGTTAACTTCTTAGCTAAAATTTCCGCCTTTGATGCGACTAACTTGTTGCTGTTGACACTTGGGGCAATTTCAAGAGGACGTGGAGATTGAGCGACAAGGGGACTTGGAGATACTCTATAGCTAAAGCTACCATCCAATAAGGTTTGTTTTTCTGTACCACTATTGGAAGTTGGCGATCGCTCACCCAGTTTTTCAGAAGGTTCACGTTTTGCGTCTAGCCCGGAAGCCTCCGCTCCAACTTCTTTTTGCGTCTCTCGTTTGCGTAACGCCGCTTTGAGGAGAAGTTCCGAGCACCGAACGCCGATACTTGGACTTGTCTTTGTGTCTTCTTTCTCTTGGCAATTAGAGGTTTTAACCTCCTGCTTGGGATAACCAACAACCAGCGATCGCCCCAAAAGTGCAGCATTTCCAGAGTTGGCGATCGGGGAAATTTCTGGTGGGAAAGTTTCTGGTGGATGGGATACAGAGAGAGTTTTGGGAGCTACCAAATCATCTTGAGTTGAGTTAATCGGAGTTGGCAATGGCGGATCATTCTTGGTGTCACCCGCAATTGCCAATTTAGCCAAATCCTTGGGCTGCTTGGATTTGTCTGTCTTTTCCTGCATTCCAGTTTCTACAAGTGAAAGAAACTTTGTATGACTAGCAGATGAGGTGGGATTTACAGGTTTTAAAGATTCGTGGATAGGAGGCGGATCGGGCGGCAGAACTGGATGAAGCATATTTGAGCATAATCGGGCCAACAAACAGCCAAATGACGGACGGAAGCATTAAATATACATTTTGCCTTCCGACTGTCGCCTTCTGCTACCGGTAGCAAGCCACTTGGAGGAGGAAACTTACTAGGCGAAAGTTTAGTAAGTTTCCGTGGCATTTAGTATCTTCCGCCTTTTAAAGTCGCGGATGATTTATCGCCCTTTTACTCTAAGTCCCGACGGCCGGGGTTACGAGCTGGATCGTTTGACAAAAATCCGAAGACAAAGATAGTTACGAAGAAGGCAACAACAATATAAACAGCGATTTTTAAAGTCACCATAGAAATATCTCCAAGGGGTAAGACAAAGAAAGCTTTTCTTTCAGGATCTGCCATGCAGAAAAGATAGCTCCTTTATATTACCCAAATCTCGTCCCTTTTTGAGAGGACTCTGGAGACTGGGGACTGGGGTTACTCTTGTGACGCTAACTAACGGCAAAAGTTTCCGAAAAAAGGTAACAGCGGATAGTTACTATGCCCCATGCCCCATGCCCCATGCCCCATGCCCCATGCCCAATTCCTCAGATTGAAGTAATACTTAAGTCTTTGCCAATTCGGTTTTTGATTACTCGTGCAGGTATGCCTACAGCAACGGAGAAAGGAGGAATATCTTTATTGACAACTGCTCCTGCACCAATAACACTGCCTTTACCGATAGTAACGCCATCTAATACTGTTACTCCATGCCCTAGCCAACAGTCATCTTCAATCACAATTCCCTTGCGAGTAACACCTTGGTATTTAATCGGCTTCATCGGATCGGCAAAATTATGATTATTGGCATATATCCCTGAGTAGGCAGCTATTAAGCAGTGTTTACCAATTTTGATGTCTCCTGGCCCCTCAATAGACACGTTAGGGCCAATGAAGGTATCTTCATCAATATGTATACACGTATTTTCCAAAGATCCTATATCAACGTTACGCTCAATAGCGACTCTATTTCCTAGATGAATTCTATTATTTTTGTGTCCTCTAGCATTCATCCGCACACCCTTAAAAATATATACTCCACTGCCTATCTCAATACAACAAGTTCCGTTAAATTCAACACCATTTTGAATATAAACTGGGCTGCCCATCTGGGCAAAAATACTACGATATCCCAAATTACGCAACTTCGGCCCCAGAATAAGTGTAGGAATATCCCCTAACACAGTAGTTACTAAAAGTTCTTGCACGCGCTGCAATTTGGAAAAATATTTCTCGTTATGCATGGCTACATATCTCTTCAATTAATTGTTGTTGACAGGATTGATTTGTTGTGATTTTGTCCTAATTTTCTGCCAATCTTAACAAGTTGTGTACTTATTAATGCATTAGCAAGGCTAAGTATTACCAAAATTTACCCATATTTTTAGATGGTTTTCCAAAAATTAAAAAACCAGACATGGCTTTGACTATGTGAGTAATTCTTTAACTTAGGTGCGATAGAATTACTCAATTGATATGCACAATTGCCTTGGGTCACTAGAAGCTTTTGTACCAGTTACAGCACATAAAAATTTTGCTTCTTTTTCACCAGATCAATTAACAAAACAATCTCAGTGCATTGCAGGGTCAAACCCCAGACTATTAAATTGTCTGATGAGTAAATTTGCTGGTTTAAATAGGCTACTGTTTCGGTTATTTGGCAAATTTGCAAAGCTTGTTACGTAAATAGGAATAAAGTTGTTTACCTTGAGGCTACTTTCTCTCAGGCGGTTTTAGTCTTTTGAAACAACTCAGTTCCACAAGCTATTTTGCAACAAAAAATACATTTAACTAGACTATATTCAAAGATAAAATAAAATTTTTGCCTAGCATGACAATGTAAGTATTGTTAGATTTTTATGGGTATTCTTGCCCAAATAAAACTAACTAGGGTGGATTATCTCCCACATCAGCCATCACATTGAAGTTAACCATCGGTGCAAACAAGTAAGCGCTTCCCCGACTGCTATGACGGCTTTCTTGCAACGAATTTCTAGAGTATGCTGCTCCAATCATGTTGCACACAGATGATTTCCAGACTAACCAATTCATGTTTATAATTAACATGAATACTTTTGAATAACAATTGTTTTTAACGATAACACATTTTATTTTTAATGGAACAATATTAGTAAATAAGAATAAGTTGATTTCCAAGTTACTTGTTGATGATAATGCTGAAAATAGTTAACTTTTTTACTAGAGCTATCCTACTCTCAAATAATTTTATACACATAGACAAAATTTCTGGGAAATGAAAACTTTAAAATGATCTAAGCGGTTAATTACCATTTCCACCTTATTTCTACCGTTGCTTGTCCAAGTAATTTTATGTTTTTTTGCTAATTAAAAATGATATCTACTATACTTGTGAGACACTTTTTGTTAAAAAGCTAAAAATTCTCTTCTACCCTATTACTTGTATATAAAAATTTGTAAATCACCCATTCGGGTGAGCCAAGCGGGTGATGCGTGCTTGGCACTACTTGTTATAAATTTTATAGAAAGAAAGTTAAAACGTAGCTTAGTTTCCAGGAGAAGTCCAGAAAAAAATATCAAATTCTCACATTGAGGTATCGGTTTTAACCCACACACTTGGTTCAAATTATGGCTTTAATTAAAGAAATTGTCCAAGAAGCTCTAACTACTGGCTATCTGAGTGTTGTAGCCGAAGATCAACTGCGATCGCAACTTCAAAGTAATTATGACTCAGAAGACCTAGATGCCTGGATCATTTTACAGCGATCTATTGTGGCGGGTGATGTCAAACAAGAGTCGCGCCGAAAAAAAGCTTCTCTCTCTCCTAAAGCCAAGGACGCTTCATCTAGTATCAAACTTGCTTATCAAATGGCAGCGGAGATTGCTTATGCCGCAGCTGTAGCTTTGTCAATGACAAAAAATACTAAAGATCAGCCTTCATTAGGCGCGTAAAATAGCACCTTCGTAAGTTATTTTCCTGATTTAGCATAAAAAATATATACCAAGTAGTTATTGATTACTTTTCTAGTTAACTGCTTGGTATTATTTTTACATAATCCAATTTTCTGCTGGGTGAAGTCAATTGTAGGCGATGTCTACAACGGGTTATGACGCTCGTTCGCGCATCGTGCCGTAGGCAAGACTCGCTCTATAAGTTGCTATGCCGCACGCTTTACGCTTCGCTATCAGAGTCGCATCACCTCAAGTTAACCTCAACGGAAGATTGATATTAAGTTTTTCCTCTGACACTGCCTCTACGATAGGGCAACTTATTAAAAAATAATTAAAATTTTCACTGTTGTTTGACGCAGCTATGAGGAATTTTCACCTTTAGCCAAGACCTTAGAATTGATCCCCGGAATCAATTCTAAAATAAATATAAATTATTTATTCAAAACTAAATTTTTTTCAGTGAGATATGGCAGTAAATGATTAAATTTTAATATACCAAGTATATGGCTGAGGCTAACGCATAGAATTAGAAACACCTTGGTGTAAACTTTAGCAACGAGGTTAAAAAGAATTCTCAATGCTTAATAAAGTCATCGCTTTTTCACAAACTACTGTATAAAGAATTGGCAACATTGGTAAAGAGAGTAAACAATAACCATAGCTAAACTTGGAGTTTTGCCAACCTATGCAGCCAATTCGCACATTTAACGTATCCCCTTCACTACCGCCACGACTCGAACCACTGCGGCGGCTAGCATATAACTTGCACTGGGATTGGAACGTTGACACTAAAGATTTATTTCGTCGCTTAGACTCTGACCTCTGGGAGTCTAGCCATCATAACCCGGTGTTGATGCTCGGTACTATCTCTCAATCGCGGCTTCTGGAAGTTGTCGAAGATGAAGGCTTCCTAGCGCAAATGGATCGATCTGCTCGTCAGTTAGAAGATTATTTGCAAGAGCGCACCTGGTATCAGAAACAACGGGAGCAGAAACCAAAAGAATGCTACGCCTATTTTTCGGCGGAATTTGGACTTGTAGATTGTTTGCCAGTCTATTCTGGGGGTTTGGGCGTTCTGGCGGGGGATCACCTCAAATCTGCCAGTGACTTGGGGCTACCGCTTGTAGGTGTAGGTTTACTCTACCAGCAAGGCTACTTTGCTCAGTATCTCAATGCCGATGGCTGGCAGCAAGAACGCTACCTGCTCAACGATTTCTACAATATGCCCTTGCATTTAGAGCGCAATGCCGATGGTTCAGAACTGCGAATTGCGGTAGATTATCCAGGACGCAAGGTGTATGCCAGAGTTTGGCGTGTACAGGTGGGAACGGTTCCCCTGTATTTGATGGATACTAATATTGAACCCAACAACACTTACGACGGTGACATCACAGATCAGCTGTACGGTGGCGACATCGATATGCGTATCCACCAGGAAATTATGCTGGGGATCGGTGGTGTGCAAATGCTCAAAGCTTTGGGGCTGAAAGTCACCGCTTACCACATGAATGAAGGCCACGCCGCCTTCTCTGCCTTAGAACGCATCCGCTTGCTGATTCAGGAAGAAGGACTGAATTATGCCCAAGCTAAACAGGTGGTGGCTTCCAGTAATATCTTTACTACCCACACGCCAGTACCGGCAGGAATTGACTTGTTCGCTCCCGACAAAATGCTGCACTACCTGGGGTACTATGCAGAGATATTCGGGTTGCCCAAAGAGCAATTTTTAGGATTGGGGCGTGAGAATACAGGCGATTTATCTGGGCCTTTCAGTATGGCGGTGCTGGCGCTGAAGATGGCAACATTTTCTAACGGCGTCGCACAACTGCATGGTGTGGTATCGCGGCAAATGTTCCAGGGCTTATGGCAGAAAGTGCCAGTAGAAGAAGTGCCGATCGCAGCAATTACCAACGGTGTCCATGCTCGGAGTTGTGTGGCCAAATCGACTCAAGAATTGTACGATCGCTACCTCGGCCCAAACTGGTCATCAGCACCACCAGATAGCCCATTATGGGAGCGGATGGATGCCATTCCTGATGAGGAGTTGTGGCGCAATCACGAACGCTGCCGCTTAGATATGGTTTTGTATGTGCGAGAGCATTTGGTCAAGCATTTGACCGATCGCGGCGCTTCGGCTTCAGAAATTGTCCAAGCCCAAGAAGTTTTAGATCCTTACGCTTTCACCATTGGCTTTGCCCGTCGCTTTGCCACCTACAAACGCGCCACCCTCTGGATGCGTGATTTGGATCGGATTAAGCGGCTTTTGCTAGCTAACAAAGACCGGAAAGTGCAATTCGTGATTGCTGGTAAGGCACATCCTAAGGATATTCCCGGTAAAGAACTGATCCGCGAGATTAATCACTTTATCCGCGAACAGCATTTAGAAAAACAGGTAGTGTTTGTTCCCAATTACGATATTCATATTGCCCGGTTGATGGTTGCGGGTTGCGATATCTGGTTAAATACACCGCGTCGTCCACGGGAAGCCTCTGGTACTAGTGGCATGAAAGCCGCAATGAATGGCTTGCCGAATTTAAGTGTACTAGATGGCTGGTGGGATGAAGCTGATTACGTCCGCACTGGTTGGGCGATTGGACATGGAGAGAATTATGACGATCCCAACTACCAAGATGAAGTAGAAGCAAATGCTCTCTACGAGTTGTTAGAGAAGGAAGTTGTACCGCTATTTTATGAACATCGGGATACTGATGGTTTGCCCCGTCCGTGGGTTGCTAAAATGAAGGATGCAATTCGATTGAATTGTCCGTTCTTTAATACAGCGCGGATGGTAGGAGAATATGCACAAAGGGCTTATTTCCCAGCCAGCGATCGCTATCATACCCTGACTGTTGATAACTATGCCCCAGCGAAAGAACTAGCTGCTTGGAAAGAAAAACTGGGCAAACACTGGTTCAACATCAGGATCAAAGATGTTGATGTGTCGGCAGCTTCAGACATTGAGGTTAACCAAACCGTTGCTGTCAAAGCCAAGGTTGACTTGGCAACTTTGACAAATGACGATGTGCAGGTGGAATTATATCAAGGTGCGATCGATGCCAATGGTGATATTGTCAACGCTGTCCCAGTGGTGATGGATTACCAAGGTGAAGATGCACAGCAATTGAGTATTTACACGGGTAATATCACTTATACTGTTTCTGGTTTGCAAGGCTTGTCTTTGCGTGTATTGCCGAAGAATCAATACTTAGCTAATCCTTATGAACCAAGGTTGATTGCTTGGGCAGAATAAGAGTACTGAGTTATTGTTGAATACTCAATATTAGGCGTTGCTGATTTAAGTTTAGCAACGCCTTTTATATCAAACATTTTCAGGTAGATAATTAATATCTAGTAGCTGTTCTAAGGTGTAAATACAAGATTGGGGTAAGTTATCTAGTTTTCCTTCAGTTTTATCAATTACATATCCTAATGCATCATAATAATAAATTGATGCTAACTCTATTTCTAAAAATTGATATAAATTCGTTGTCAAATTACGTTTTAATTGGTTCCTAAAATTCCTAATTTCTGCTTTCCAATGTCCAGAGTTATCTTGAAACTCTTCTGTCCAGAATTGCAGCAATAAAAGATGTCTAATAATTTGTTCTAATAAACTAGCAACCTTGGCTTTGTCTCTACGAACCAAATTTTCTAGCTCCTCAATTAAGTTTTCTAAATCTAATTCTTCTAAATGGTTAGCTTTTAATAGCTTGATTGTTTGCTCTAACCAAAGATGATCATCAATTTCATAAAGCTCTTTTAAACTCAAGTTAGAACTAACTCCTTGCATAAAACCTCTTTGAGTTAAATCTTACGAGATTACAATTTTAGGGTAACATTCTTTGAGGAATGACAATGTAGCCCGTAGTGCGATCGCCTAATACCAAATTACGTTGTTCTCCCCAATACCACCAGTATGCAGCAACATAAGCGCAAATTAAGCTATCTAGTTTATCTTCGGTTGCTTTGAGGGCTACGCCTGTGGTGGGGATTTCTGGAATAAACGAACCGCAGAGGCTCAGAGGGCGCAGAGGAGGAGAGAAGGAGGGGAGGATATCAAGAAGATAATTTTGGAGTTTGATCAATTCTAGGCGACGCTCATTGAGCCGTCCTTTTTTGTATTTGAGGATGCGTTCTAAGTTGAATAGGTTAACAATTGCTGGGTGGGGAAAGACTTCTATTTGATATCTGCTGAGTTTTTGCGGTTCAATAGTGGGTGCGTGTACAAAACCGCGTGATTCTAATTCTAAGCCAAAGTTGATAGTGCGCTCTGCGAAGGGTAGGTTTTGATTAGCTGGGTAGCATCCTGCATGATATTGACCAAAGTATTTATGGCTCAGTTTGTCGGGGAGACGACTCCCGCTAGCGTTGGGTATGAGGGTAGGTGCATCTACGGCGATGATGGCTGGTTCCTCTGGTTTTACGCTCTGATCAATCCAGGTGAGGATGTCTGCAATGGCTTCTTTGCGGTCTAGATCAAGTAATTGCAGTTGTCCATCTATCCATTCTAAGCAACATAGTCCACTTGGTTGAGATTTCCAGCCTAAATCAATGCCAATAAATTTCATGGTCATAACACGAATTTGCGATTATTTTCGCATTTTCGGGCAACCATTTATCTAAATTTACTTGCTACAAATCATGATAAATAATCTTATAATCTTAAACAGCTTGTCTTAATTTATTTTATGTTGCAATAAATGAATCAAGATTATTCCAATGAAAATTTTATTTTTACATCCCAATTTCCCGTCGCAATTTCGCAACCTAGCGACAGTTTTAGGTAAAAATCCTAATCATAAAGTCGTCTTTGGGACAAATCGTCGTGAAGGGGAAATACCTGGCGTTTATAAAGCTATTTATACTCCTTCTCGTGAAGCTGCTCCCCAAACCCACCACTATGTTCGCAATCTAGAAAATGCTGTTCTTACTGCTCAGGCTGTCTATCGTGTAGTAGAAAAATTAAAAGCCGAAGGTTTCGTTCCAGATATAGTTTATGGTCATTCTGGTTGGGGGCCAACTTTATTTATGAAAGATATTTTCCCTAAAGCAGAATTATTGTGTTATTTCGAGTGGTTTTATCATGCTCATAGTTCAGATGCAGATTTCGATCCCAATGATCCGTTGAATGCTGATGATGAATGCCGCATCAGGGTGAAAAATACGCCGATTTTGACTGATTTATATAGCTGCGATCGCGGTCTTTGTCCAACTTATTGGCAGCGTCAGCAGTTTCCCAAAGAATATCATAGCAAACTCACTGTAATTCATGATGGTGTTGATACTAATTATTTTGTCCCCAAACCAGGCGCAAAGTTAGTTTTACCAAGAATAAATCTTGATCTTTCTCATGTGGAAGAGTTAGTAACTTATGTAGGACGGGGGATGGAACCTTATAGAGGTTTTCCGCAGTTTATGGAAACGGTAGCGCTACTTCAGCAGCAACGACCTAAATGCCACGTAGTAGTTGTCGGAGAAGATCGAGTTGCTTATGGGAAGAATCTCCCCGATGGTCAGACTTATAAACAATTAATGTTGGAAAAACTATCTTTGGATTTATCGAGACTGCACTTTACAGATAGGCTTCCTTATAATGAATACCTTCAAGTTTTGCAAGCTTCTTCTGCTCATATTTATTTAACCCGTCCCTTTGTATTATCCTGGTCAATGTTAGAAGTAATGGCAGCAGGATGTTTACTAATCGCGTCTAAGACTCCGCCAGTATTGGAAGTCGTGCAGGATGGAGTAAATGGACTGTTGGTAGATTTCTTTTCTCCTCAAAATATTGCCAATCGGGTTGAAGAGGCGCTGAATCATCCTCAGGAGATGAAAGCAATTCGTGCGAAGGCGCGAGAGACAATTCTGAAGCGTTATGATTTGGCGAAACTATTACCACAGCATTTGCAATGGATGTTCGCTGGCAAAACTTCTGATAGTTTGAAAAAGCGTCCAAGTTCTAAAGGATTTGGCAAAAATTAGTCATTAGTCATTGGTCATTAGCCTCTTGCATAAATATTTTTTGCCTCAAGCAAAGGTGCAAATAAAAGCCTGAAAAAAACGATTTTTGTAATAAGTATATTAATTATTAGTTATTGGTCAATAACTAATGACAAATAACAGAGAGCAATATTTAAAATGCGAATTATTTTTACCATTGCCCATTATTTCAAACCTAGCAGTGAGGGTCGTCATGCTTCCCAACGCAAAGACCCGCAACCCCGCTTGCAGGCGTTAACTAATACCCTTACCGCCTTACACCAATTATTTGGTAAATCTCAAAGTATCATCAATATTGCTCAACGAATGGCTTTCCCTGCTAACCAGCCGCAATCTCACGAATTAGATATTGTCATTTGTACAACCAAAGATAATCATCTTCTGAATCAGCTTCCCCTACCATCCCATTTATATAGGCATCATTCTAGCAATGCAGAACCTCTACTTTTGGGATTTGAGTGCCAAGCTATTCTGCAAAGTTGTCTCGGTCAGTATGATTACTACTGCTTCCTTGAAGATGATCTAATTATCTATGATCCTTGGTTTTTTATAAAATTAAACTGGTTTACTCAACAAGCAGGTGATTTAAATTTGCTCCAGCCAAATCGTTATGAAGTCTCCCCTTACAGTTTGGTTCATAAAGCTTACATTGATGGGGATTTAGCTTTGCGAGTAACTGCTCCCTTTCAAAATGTGCAGGAGCAACAGGAACTCAAGGGTACAATTATGAATGCACCAATTACTTTTCGTCGTGCCCTCAATCCCCATGCAGGCTGCTATTTTTTGAATGCAAATCAGATGACTTATTGGGCTAATCAACCTTATTTTCTTGACCGGGATATTAGCTTTGTTGGCCCTCTAGAAAGTGCTGCCACCTTGGGAATTATGAAGACATTTCGGATTTACAAAACCTCACCAGAGCAAGCAGGTTTTTTGGAGATTCAGCACTTTGGAACAGGATTTTTGGGGCTAATTGGAGGACAGGTGGGTTTAGGTGAAAGGTGAATACTACAAGGTAATCATACAATAAATATGGTTTTTGAAGGGCGATCGCAACCACTAGCCCCTAGAAACGGAAACAAGTTGAGCTAATAACACCCTAAGACCAAACAATTATCGGAAATAAACGCAGTTAATGCCAAGTTATAAGACGTTTTCCCTTAGTACGCTTACCTTTTATCAAGTTAAAGTAGCGCTAGATGTGTTGGAGATAAATATTTATAAATGTATGTTACAACTTCTTACGTTTTGGTTTTAAAAAACTAAAACAATTTAATTATTATACTTATGTAGCATTATTTTAATACTTGTTAGGAGTATGGCTATGACTACTAGTACCCTGCTGCAAGAAATAGAAAAGTATATCCCTCTCGTGGGAGATATAAATATTAAAAGTCCATTAGCTTACCAAGCAACTCGTGGGGCGGTTGAGGTAGTTAACACAGTCCAGATGGCAGTGGCGGAAGCTTATATTAACGGATTAGAAGTTCCTGATTCCGTTCTAGAATCGCTTTTCGATACCTGTATGCCAATTTTCTTTCAGTATTTCCCATCCCTACTAGCACCGTATGAATGGGTATTAAAAGAAACTGATCATCTCGCCGAAGGATCACGGGAACTAATGAAAATTCAGTACGACTTACCTCAAGCCATGCTGAATACTATGTTGGGGGATTGGAAACTTATTTATCCTAAGTACAGCATGGGATTGTGGGAAAAAGGAGCATTAAACCTTGAGCAATCCCAGATGCACATGATTGATGATGTGATTCAAAAGCTAGATATTAAGGATGGAGACAATATTTTAGATTTTGGGTGCGGGTGGGGATGTGTTCCTAATTACATTCTTTCTAAGTTCCCCAATGTCAAGTTTACAGGTCTTAATTTGAGCCACGAGCAATGTGAATATATACGCCACAAAATGCAAGATCCTGAGAGTTATCTCAGTTCAGATCGGTTTACCTTATATGAAGGTGATTTGAATAATGCAAATTTCGAGGCGAAGTTTGATAAGATTCTCTCGATTGGTGTTTTTTGTCATATTGGTAACTTAACGGGAGCCTTTCAAAAATTAGCTTCGTTTCTGAAGGATGATGGCAAAGTTTTAATTCACATCATTACAGTCCGCATCCCTAACAATATGTCTAGCGTTTACACTCACAAATATATTTTTCCACACGGTCGGTACTGGAATTACGATGCAGTTCCTAGCCATAAAGAAGACCTCAAAACAATTCAAAGATGGTATCTCAATGGCTCTAATTACTCTAAAACACTAACTAACTGGTTACAAAATTTTGACGACAACCAGGCAACAATAAAAACATTAAACTATGGCATGGATTATGCCAAGTTTCGCCGAATATGGAGATTTTATTTGATATGGTTTATTCGTAATTTTGCTAGTTGCGATGGAGAATATAATGGTAATGGTCAATTTTTAATGGTTCATGCTTAACATTCAAAATTTCTGGCTGAGAGCCTATTTATAAAGTAAATTTTAAGTAAAGTGGGTTACGCACTGCTTTAACGCACTCTACAATTTAAGGTTTACTTTATAAATAGTCTTTGAAACGGCAAGTAACAGACTTTTCCCTGAGTAATCTGTCAACCAGAATATTCAGACGGATGTCTTTGCCCTCGCCTTAAAAACTGAGTTTTGACAGTTGCGGTTGATAGCGCGAGCCATAAGTTCTGGTTCAGAAGGCACTCTAATCTTTGACGCTAGCTTCAGGAACTCAAGGATTTTGATGAACCAAAATGTTGGGTCTGGAAGATAGGCAACCTGACCCTTTCGCACGGTTATGCCATGCCGGGCTGACCACTGGAATGCATGATGAAGATTATGCCAGCCTTCACCCAAGGTCAGAAATGCTACGAGCCAATGGTTCCGACTGGAGTCATTAGTTGTGAACGGTTGCTCGCCAAGGATATGGCTGAGTGAGTTGACGGTGGCGACACAGTGGAAAAGGACAGTCGTGCTGAGGAAAAAAGCGCCGAGATATTCAACTCCACCAATGTAGTATGAGAGCGCAGCAAGAGCAAGGGTAGGAATGAAGTGCAAACGGTCAATAATCTTCAAAACCACATTACTCTCAACATCGCTGGGAAGCTGGGAGGGGAAAAACTGTGGGGAGAATAGCCATCCAGCTTGAGACCACCAGAATCCTTTGATCCCCTTGAAAGGCATGTAGGGAGAATGAGGATCTTTTTCCTGATCTGAGCATTGATGATGCTCCATGTGGTGAGCTTTCCACCAACTTGGCCCCATCTGTCCGGCTGAAGCAGCCACGATGCTTCCAACGCATAGAACTGAGGGTGGAGCCTGGTAGCTCTTGTGGGTGAGTAGCCTATGATAGATACCAGTAGTTGCAAGCATTCGTATTACATATAACAACAGGGCCCATAAGACAGCGCCCCATGATAAGCCTGTAACAATAATGAGTAATGATCCTAAATGACTCACTACGATCAAAGTAGGGCCTATTATGTAAGAAATAATTGTGAGATGAGAGTACTGCTTCATTAGTTTTCTAACATCCTTAAGCTTCAAAATAAAAATGCACCACTTCTTCGCCGCAGTAAAGCTTGTGGATAGCAGAACGCCCACTGTTGCGTTAATACCACAGGGATATCTTGCCACAATTTGCTTGGAATATAAAAAGTAGTTTAAAACACAAGCGCTGGCAAAAAAGCAGTGAAGACTTTTTATAACAATCGGAGTTGAGTTAAAATCTCTCATCCTGTAACAGCAAGTTGACCTGGAAAATGTCAAAATTAAATGAGTTTTGCGTAGGCGGAAAGCAATTTGTCGCCAGACATCGCCACTTTACTAGCGCGGATTTGAGATAACTAAGTTGAAATTTATGGGCAAGCAACGTGTTCTTTCTGGAGTTCAACCAACCGGCAATTACCATCTAGGTAACTATTTGGGAGCCATTCGCAACTGGGTAGAAGGTCAGAGCGAATACGAAAATTACCTCTTTGTGGCTGATTTGCACGCGATTACAGTGCCACACGACCCAAGCCAGTTAGCAGCTGATACCTACACTCTTGCTGCTCTTTATCTAGCTTGTGGTCTTGATTTAAATCACTCCACTATCTTTGTCCAATCCCACGTTTCAGCCCACAGTGAACTCACCTGGTTGCTCAACTGCATTACACCTCTAAACTGGCTGCAAGACATGATCCAGTTCAAGGAGAAGGCTGTTAAACAGGGAGAAAATGTGAGTGCAGGTTTATTGGATTATCCTGTGCTGATGGCAGCTGATATTTTGCTTTACCAAGCTGATAAAGTACCAGTGGGTGAAGACCAAAAGCAACACTTGGAATTGACACGGGATATTGCAGCCCGGTTAAATCACCAATTTGGTAAACCAGATCAGCCAGTCCTGAAGTTACCAGACCCTTTGATTCGTAAGGAAGGGGCAAGGGTGATGAGTTTGGCGGACGGTACACGCAAAATGTCGAAGTCTGATCCTTCGGAGTTAAGCCGAATTAGCTTGCTAGATTCAGCAGAACAGATTCAATACAAGATTAAGCGTTGTAAAACTGATCCGATTCGTGGGCTGACTTTCGATGATCCAGCGCGTCCAGAGTGTAATAATTTGTTAACCCTGTATACATTGCTTTCTGGTAAAACGAAGGAAGATGTAGCGGTTGAGTGTCAGGATATGGGGTGGGGGCAATTCAAGCCATTGTTAACAGACACAATTATTGAGTCTCTCAAACCAATCCAAGAAAAATATCAGTCTATAACGGCGGACAAAGGCTATTTAGAGTCTGTGTTGCGGGATGGAGGGGAAAAAGCTAGAGCGATCGCAAATCAAACTTTATCACAAGTAAAAGCTGCTTTAGGCTATTCTCTCCCTCTATAAGTTTTCCCTTTTAGGTGTGACTTGCTATACCATTTAAGAAATTGAAAGTCTTAATTTTATGCATCACACCCATAGCCACACAGCCTTCAAGAGAGCTGTACAAGCAGGTGAATTTTTAGTTACCGCTGAGGTAGCACCGCCAAAAGGGGGAGATCCAGCGCACATGATTCAAATGGCGGCGACTCTTAAGGGAAGGGTTCATGCTGTCAATGTTACTGATGGTAGCCGCGCAGTATTACGGATGTCTTCGTTAATGGCGTCAGTGATTTTGTTACAAAACGGTATAGAGCCGATTTGTCAAATTGCTTGCCGCGATCGCAACCGCATTGGTTTACAAGCTGATTTGATGGGCGCTCATGCTTTGGGTATCCGTAATATTTTAGCTTTGACTGGCGACCCAGTAAAAGCAGGTGATCATCCAGATGCTAAAGCGGTGTTTGACTTAGAAGCTGTGCGCCTGCTGCAACTGATTCGGAAGATGAATCAAGGCATTGATTACAACGAGAAACCTTTGACTGATGGAGCGTTAGATTTATTTGTTGGTGCAGCAGTCGATCCGCAATGTAAGAGTTGGTCGGGTTTGCAAAGTCGATTTGAACGCAAAATCGAAGCCGGAGCGCAGTTTTTTCAAAGTCAATTGATTACCGATTTTGAACGACTAGAAAAGTTCATGGACACCATTGCCGCTGGTTATAAAAAACCGATTTTGGCAGGAATTTTTCTGTTGAAATCGGCAAAAAATGCCCAGTTTATTAATAGATGTGTTCCGGGTGTAAATATTCCCCAACATATTATTGATAGATTGGCAAAAGCCAAAGACCCTTTTGAGGAAGGTATACAAATTGCTGCCGAGCAAGTGCAAATAGCACGGCAATTGTGTCAGGGTGTCCACATGATGGCGGTGAAGCGAGAAGATGCGATCGCACCCATTTTAGATTTGGCTGGGGTTGCTCCAGTTAATCAGTTGGTTTCCAAGTAAAGAAGATAACGAGTCTTTTATTAAAGCAGATGGCTGTTCCCATCTGCTTTTTTTAACTTATAAAACCCTGCTATCGGTCAACGCAGTGTTGAAATAGCAGGGTTTACGTAGGGTTGTCGGGGGCGGAGGTAGCTTTAATGTTTTGACTGCTAGTTTAAATTATTTGCTTTATCAACTGCTTCCTTTAACTCTTCAAAGGTAATACTACCGTCTTTGTCTGAATCATACTGTACTAGTAACTCCTGGGGACTATTGGTATTTGTTTCTGATATGATGATTGCACTTAAGCCAGGACTTAAATAAAGTTCATTAATGGAGACTTTGCCGTCTTGATCGCGATCTAATTGATTAAAAAGAGTTTGAAGCTCTTGCTCAGTTGTCATAAGTTTCTATGTGAATTAATCTTTCAATTTAATATCTCAAAATCTTGACAAAGACGCAAGGACAGTTAAGACAGTTAAGGTGTACTCTGTGATACAGGGTCTACAATCTGACAATAAAAATCAATCAGCACAATATTCTCACACAGCAAGAGATACAGCTAATTTTCCTTGCGTCTAATGTGATCAGCAAGGGCGTAGGCGTAGTCTACGCACTTAAAACCTGGGTTACATCTTACCGTGTTGCAGCACTTGTTGTAGATGTTGGCGAATCTCTTGTGCGTGTTCAATATCAGATTGACGCAATTTTTGGAACAACTCTACACAAGGCTGAGAACCTACTTGTTCTGCATCTTTGATGTAGGTATCGTAAGCTTTAACGGCTTCAGCCTTATTGTGCAACACGGTGACAAAATCATACTCCAAGTCGCTAATTGGTTCTTGAGACTGTCCGTTACCTTTATTTGTAGTCATTTCTTGAACCTCTTTGAGAATTTCTAATTAACTTATACTCACCCTAAAAGAGGGATTCATCTTCCAAAAAGAGTATATTTCAATACGTCGGAAGTACCTTGCAAAAGTAACTTATACGATTTTAGATTTTAGATGCATCCAATTTCCTGATACAGCTTCAAGCAAAGGAGCGCAGAGTAGGAAAATACTTTTTCCCTACTCGCCAGTACAGACGCGATTAATCGCGTCTCTCCCACTCCCCATTGTCATAACAATTTATCCAAGCGGTTGATTTTCATCACATTGACGTGAATACTGGAATTCCAACTCATCATTTTGCCGTTCTCTACCTCCTCTATACACAACCGGACAAAATTTAGTGTTAGCGCTCATGCAATCCATGTGTGGTGTTTTCGCACAAACCACGAGTAGTCCACCCAGAACAAATAACAAAGCACAAATTGCCAGCGTATTAACCCAAGAAATTTCCAGCGCTCCGTGAACTACTACCTCTCGCAATAGAGATACAATTGTTACCTCAACTGCCACTCCTACAGAGATACTATGTTCTTGCAAATAGACCATTAATAGTCGGAATAACTCGACTAAAATCAACACAAATAGTATTTTTGCAGTCACATATTTATAATCCAGTGGCTGCATGATGGCTATAAGTAACCCCCACAATTGGATCAGCATGACGGCGAACAAACCTAAACACAAAACAATCACAATTAAGTCTTGAAAGGCTTCCATGTTGCGAACAATTGAGTGCCGATCAAGCCAGCGATCGCTAAATAAAAATCGACTTTTCTGGCGCTTTTGCATGTACATTCATTCCAATCGGGACTAGTTTAGACAACACCAGCGAGTCAACCCAATAGTTTTATGTTATGCAATATTAAGTTTTTGCGCCTCAGCGAGGTTGGTAATTTAAATTTTGTGCCTGTTGCAACAATTGTTCGGCATTTTTTGCCCACTGGGGATTACCCTGATCATTGTATAAATCTCTAGCAAATTGCAATACTTGTACTGCATCTGCATATTGCTGTAATTGCATAAAAACTAACCCTGCACCATAATAAGCGTTGGGATAGTTAGAGTTAGCTTCGGCTGATTTTCTAAAAGCCTCTAATGCCTCTTGTGATTTGCGTTGCCCAAACCAAATTGAACCGAGATTGTAGTAAGCTTCGGGATACTTCGGATTAATTTTTATTGCCTGATTAAAGGCATTTCTAGCTTGATCGAGTTTACCTTGCTGGAGATAACACATCCCCATATGATAAGGAGGCTCTGGTGCATTTTTGCTATATTCTATGGCTTTTTTAAAAGATGCGATCGCTCGGTCACAATCTCGTTGCTGTTCTTGTACTAACCCCAAGTTATAATGGGCAAATCCGAGTTTGGGATCAAGTTCCAACGAGCGTTGCAAGTAGTCGTTGGCTAACTGTAAATTATTCCCTTCTAACAATGCACCACCTAAATTAGCAAAAGCTGGAGCAAACTTAGGATCGGCTTGGGTTGCTCGATAAAATGCATCCGCAGAGGGTTGTAATTGTCCCGTTTGTCGGAATGCTAACCCTAAATTATAATGCGCTGGTGCTAATGCCGGATCTAACTGAGTTGCTTGTTTAAAAGCTGCGATCGCATCTTGTACCCTTCCCGCCTGAATTGCCTGTAAGCCTTGGTTTAACCAGTCAACAGCAGTTTTAGGATTAGACTGTGCCAGCTTTGTGGCGACAGGAGGAGATAGAGCAAGAGAGGGGAAGGAAATACTCATAATCAGCAAAGTTAAACTTACTAACCCTGCTATGCGATATTTAAAGAATGATAATCTCATTGATTTTCTGGCTCGCAACACTTTCAGTTAAATTTACTGCATAAAAAGTTTTTTACAAAAGTTTTTGATTTGCTATGAAAATTTGTGATACTTCATTTTTCTTAAGCTAAATCTTACGACAGACTACAATTTTTTTAACTTTCGATTAAAAGGAGCATAATAACAAATTAAAGAAGGGGTAATTTTGACTCCAGAGAACCATTTTTTATCCCTTGATATCTACGGAATAATGCGGTTATAAAAGACTTACCGCAAGGGAGGTTTTATGAACGAAAAAGTAAAATCGGGTTCGCGGAATGTTGCAATTGTCGGGCCTTATTTAAGTGGAAAAACCACTTTACTAGAAAGCTTGTTATTTGTCACAGGGGCAATTTCTCGCAAAGGGAGTGTTAAGGACAGCAATACAGTAGGAGATAGTTCTGCCGAGTCGCGCGATCGCCACATGAGTATAGAAGTCAGCGCCGCTAGCACTGAGTATAACGGCGTTCGCTTCACCTTTGTTGACTGTCCGGGAAGTGTAGAATTTGCCCAAGAAACATACAATGCTTTAATCGGAGTTGATGCGGCAATTGTAGTTTGCGAACCCATCCGCGAACGAGTCCTCACCCTTGCCCCTCTATTTAAATTCCTGGACGATTGGGAAATTCCCCACCTCGTCTTCGTCAACAAGATGGATCGGGCAAATATTCACGTTTTAGAAACGTTGCACGCCCTGAAAGCAGTATCTAGCCGTCCCCTAGTAGCGCATCAATATCCCATCATGAACGGGGAACAACTCACCGGCTTTATCGATATGGTGAGTGAACAAGCATATCAATATCATCCAGGCGCACCTGCTGATCCCATCCCCTTCCCCGAAAGTTTAAAAGAAGAAGAACATATAGCACGGGCAGAAATGCTCGAAGCCCTTGCAAATTTTGATGACCATTTACTCGAAGAACTTTTAGAAGACATTGAGCCACCCCAAGAGGAAATCCTCAAAGATTTAAAAATGGAATTAGGGGCAGATTTGGTAGTGCCCGTTTTCTTTGGTGTAGCAGAACAAAATTATGGTGTTAGACCTCTATTAGAAGCTTTGTTACGGGAAGCCCCCGAACCAGAAGCCACAGCAGAACGTCGTTTAAAAAACATAAAAGGTGATACACCTCTAGCGCAGGTATTAAAAACTTACTACACTCCCCAAGGTGGCAAACTTTCTCTAGTGCGTGTTTGGCGGGGCAAATTAACTGATGGCATTGTCCTCAATGGTATTCGCACTGGTGGAATTTACCGCCTCATGGGACAACAACAGCAGATAGTTAACCAAGTTAGTGCTGGTGAAATTGTTGCATTGAGCCGTTTAGAAGGAATCAAGACAGGCGATACAATCTCCACAGAACAGCAGTCGGCAATAAAGTTACCCAAAGCTGTAGAGTTGGAACCAGTGTATGCCCTCGCCATTACACCAGAAAAGCGCAACGATGAAGTTAAACTCAGTAGTGCCATCACCAAGTTATTAGAAGAGGACTGTTCACTTGCTTGGGAGCAACATGGCGATACTCACGAAGTTATCTTGTGGGGACAAGGCGAGATTCATTTGCAAGTCGCCCTAGACAGACTGCGCCGCAAATATAACTTGCCGATGACAACCCACTTGCCGCAAGTGCCTTATAAAGAAACCATCCGCAAAACAGTAGCTTCAGTTCATGGACGCTACAAACACCAAAGCGGTGGTCACGGACAATTTGGTGATGTTTTTCTCGACATCAAACCCCTACCACGCGGTACAGGTTTCAACTTTAATGAAACTATTGTCGGCGGCGTGGTTCCTAAACAGTACATTCCTGGGGTGGAAATGGGCGTGCGGGAATTTCTGACACATGGGCCTTTGGGCTTCCCAATGGTGGATTTGGCGGTAACTCTGACTAATGGTTCATACCACAACGTTGATAGTTCCGAACAAGCCTTTAAACAAGCTGCCCGATTGGCAATGCAAACGGGGATACCCCAAGCGGAACCTACCCTGTTAGAACCAATTCTGCGGGTGGACGTTACCACACCTAGCGAATTTACCTCCAAAGTTCTGCAACTCTTGAGTGGTAGACGAGGGCAAATTTTAGGCTATGAGGGGAGAAATGATTGGCAAGGCTGGGATAATGTCTCTGCATACTTGCCACAAGCAGAGATGCAAAACTTTATTGTAGAACTGCGATCGCTCACTCTTGGCGTTGGTTTCTTCCATTGGGAATATGACCATCTCCAGGAAGTACCAGAAAAACTCGCCGAACGTGTCATTCAAAGTAATGGCAATGGTGGTAACGGTAACGGCAAGTAATTATTTGTCTGAAATCAAAGCCCTACATTTAAGAGTGTAGGGCTTTTTGTTAATGAATATTTAATACACTCTGGACATGGTGTTGAAATGCTAATTCTTTTTTGCCCCAATGTTCTTGGAATACGTGTATATTTTCCAATTTTATTGCTTTTCCATTTTGAGGGAACTTAATAACACAATCAAACACTTTATTAGTATCTGGAGAACGCTCCCAATTCTCCGTCATCCAAATCACCTGGACAAGACGATAAATATTAAATAATTCTCCAGTATTTCCATCAGGATAAAGCTGTTTATTCAGCATTTTAACAATGTGCGTTACTTTGCTACGTTGTCTTAAAATTATCAGTTCACCTTCTTGTGGAGTATTGGCATTTATTTCGTCTCCACCTTGAAAATTTCTCCAATGTAAAGCGAAAATCTTTAAGTCGGGATATATGGTAGGTATACTGTGATAAGCCCAATCTTCACCATTTAAGGGTTTTACATTTTTAGTCCAAATTAATCCATTTAAATCCATAACTATTTTTCAATCTTGTTTTAAAAGAGAAGCTACAGTAATAGTTTTCCCGAAAATATTGCTAAAATAACAATTTTTTTTGTAAATATCACCAAGGCTGAGATTCCCGACTTTTTTTTACAAGTTGCGAATCTTTTTCAATCTATAAAAGGATTCGTAAACCGCACGCCCTCAACCGTCGCACCTGATGCAAAATCCTCAGTGTAAACTTCTTCAATTTGGTTGAGTCGCGCCGTTGCCCAAATTTGCGCGTCCCAAAACCCGAAGTGGTGGGTTTCCACGCCGCGAATTGCTTCTAAAGATATGAGTCGTGTAATATCAACGACATGGCAAGCAGCTAAATAGTTACGCATTCGCACCAGCGCCTCAGCCGGAGTTAACAATAATCGCCGAGTCCGGGTTGTGGCCATAAAAAACTCTCCCAACACCTGGGTACTAATTACCGCCTTGCCAGAACGAATCAATTGGTCAGTAAGTGCGATTGCGCGTTCCTGTTTTGCGGTATCTAGTGGATCGTATATGTAAACGAGAATGTTGGTATCAAGTAAAATCCTACCGTTCATAGAGGTCTTCACGCTGCCAGTCCCGACCTCCAAGTTGAGCAGGTCGAGTTTTGATTTGATCAATAAATTCTCTTTCGGCTTCCCACATTGCAAGATTGGTTTGGGGTGCACTTATTTCACCAAGATGAAGGTCAATAGCTTGGCGAATAATCTCTGCTTCACTTACACCCGCTTGTTGGGCGATCGCTTTTAGCAGATGTTCTTGATGCGGTTCAATATAAATCTGCTTACGAATTTTACTCGACACAATTTAAATTGTACATGATGTATACATTACATTATACATTACTTTCTATTAGCGATCGCTCCAAGGCTGAGATTCCCGACTTCTCTCAGAAGTTGGAAATCTTTATTTAATCTCTAAAAAGATTCATAAACCGCTAACTTGCGTGAAATGGTATTAGTTTCATAAAGGAGTTTGGGAATTATGTGATTTAGTATATTCCTCTTAACTCACAAAAAAAACTCATGGGCTTTCTAGTCTCTCTTGTAACTAGCCTAATTGCAATTCTCGTCTATCTCAACACAGGTAGGATATCTGATGAAAGGTCACGTTTAGCAATACGTGGAATTATGATATTGATTGGCAGTATTGCAGTACTGAATTCTTTTTCTAGACTTTTGGTGATTGTTCCACCTGGTAATGTCGGTGTCGTCAATTTCTTTGGTGAGGTTTCCGAAACTACTCTTAATCCTGGTGTCCACTTGCTTAACCCTTTTAGCAAAGTGCTGAATTTTTCTACTCGCATTAAAGATATAAAGGAAAATGTAGATGCAACATCTCAAGAAGGTTTGAGCCTAAATCTTGATGTCAGTCTTCAGTACAAACTCGATCCGCAAAAGGCAGCTACAGTCTATAAAACAGTTGGAACTGATGAAACACAACTGGTGATTTCCAGATTCCGCTCTACTGTCCGCGCCATCACGGCAAACTACCCAGCCAGCGCTATTTACTCTACCAAACGCTAAGAAATCGCCCAAAAAATTGACCAACAACTCACTCAGGAGATACCCGCTTTGGGTTTCATCGTTGAGGAAGCTCTTTTACGAAACGTCAAAATGCCTGATACTCTACAAGCTGCAATTCAAAACAAACTCAAGACAGAGCAAGAAAATCAGCAGATGAAATTTGTTTTAGAGAAAGAGCGTCAAGAAGCCCAACGAAAGCTTATTGAAGCGCGAGGTATAGCTGATTCCCAAAAAATCCTCTCAGGTGGACTTAGTAACCAAGTGCTACAATTACGAGCGATTGAAGCCACAGAAAAGCTAGCTCAATCTAATAATTCTAAGTTGGTAATTATTGGTTCTGAAAAAGGTGCAGTGCCTATTATGATCCAGCCATAAACAGGAACCTCAAAGCCTTAAAACTTTTTGATCGGGTAAATGGCTTGACATAATGCTAATTGTATGAAATATACACTATGTATTATTTGCTAGTAAGGTGCGTAGGCTTTGCCCGCCGTAGGCATCGTTCCAAGGCTGAGATTCCCGACTTGTAAAAGAAGTCGGGAATCTTTGTCAACAGTATTACCAATAGAACAAATTTGTTCTATTGGTTCTGGTGCGATTGAATCTACTGTTAAACAGATTGACCGTCGAACTAAAATTTCTGGCGCACAATGGAATATTAAGAATGTTCCTCAAGTCCTTGCTCACCGTTGCGCTTATCTTAATGGATTAATCTTTGCTCGCTAAATAAAAAGTGGGATGCTCCCCCCATCGGTTTTACGCATCTTTGCTTTTGAGTATTTTTGCTACACTGTTATTTATTGTCTTGAGTTGGTGTTGGATAAAAAACAAGGAAGAAAGAACTAATAACTAATAACTAATAACTAAATTTTTATGGCAAACACTATTTCAGTTACCGATTCTCTAGTTCCTAATCCCGTCCCTAAATCAACTATTATTCGTTTAGAAAATATATATAAAGTCTATGGCAGTGGTGAAACAGAAGTTAAAGCACTCGATGATGTGAATTTAACTATCCACCAGGGCGAATATTGTTCAATTATGGGGCCTTCGGGTTCTGGTAAATCTACAGCTATGAATATTATCGGCTGTCTAGACCGCCCCACCGACGGACATTATTACTTAGATAATATTGATGTGGCGCAAATGGATGATAAATCTTTGGCACATATCCGCAACAAAAAGCTAGGATTTGTGTTCCAACAATTTCATTTATTGCCCCAACTTACAGCATTAGAAAATGTGATGCTGCCAATGTTGTATGCTGGTGTGAATCCAAAAGAAAGAAGCGATCGCGCCACTGAAGCATTGACACGAGTGGGTTTAGCAAATCGCCTCAACAACAAACCAACTCAACTATCTGGTGGACAACAACAAAGAGTTGCGATCGCGCGTGCGATCGTTAATCGTCCTATAGTACTCTTAGCTGATGAACCTACGGGCGCACTTGATTCGCGCACAACCCAAGAAGTCTTAGATATTTTTGGCGAACTCAATGCTAGTGGAATTACTGTTGTTATGGTAACTCATGAACCAGAAGTTGCTCGTCAAACTCAGCGCATCGTTTGGTTCCGTGATGGTCAAGTGGTACACTCCAATCTCACACCATCTAATTTGAGTCAGTTAGCTCTCTCGTAAGTTATTAAAGTCCGCCTACCCTGCAGGCAGGCCAAGGGTAGGCGGACTTTATTTGTGTAGCCGCGACTTTTAGCCGCTAGTCCCGATTACAAACTTGACGTTTTACCAGTTTGTGCTTGCGTCTCAATCGGCTTAACATCGGTGTGACCCACTTCACCAGCTATTGTCCGAAACACCGAAATTTGCTCGTCAAAATCTAATCCTTCAATCTGGGAAACCAGATCATTAATTGCCTTAGTTGGCTGGTAGCTAGCTGGTAAATCAACCACCTTATCTCCCATAGCTACCGCCCAAGCATACCAAACTAACAGCTGATTGTTTTCTTTGATCGCCCCATAAGCACGGGAGTATTCTGTATCTTTGCGGTTAACTATATCCCGCATAATATCTAGTTGCTGCTCATCTGATAACTCAAAATAATCTCCTAGCAGAAGTGGTGCTAACTCTGGTTCAGCCGCAGCAGGAGCAGCAGGAGTGATTGAATCACCCATTTTTTTATAAACCAAATAGAACCAAGCTAATTTTGCATCAGTATCTAAATTGTTAAATGCATCTACCAATTTTTGAGTTTCATTGCTCTGGGCTTGAGAAATAGTTTTATCGTAACTTGCAGTCATAATTTTATTTCCAAAGAAATTTTACACATCAAACTAAGGCTTACCAAGATTTGAGCATCAGATTCTACTATCGAGAGAAAGAGTTATATTATTTGCAAATTGCAGTTTGAATATACCTTTTAATAGAGGTAAAGTCTCTCCGAAGGGAACATAGAAATAACTAATTACTTTGCTATGCTCTATCAAGTAAGCAATAAAAAATTTAACTTAAGGATTTTAATTATGCCTGATGAAGTAAAGCCCAATGTTAATGAAGCTCCCACCCATGATGCTCAATTAGCTGCCGATAGCATAGCTAGTGGTGAAGAAAAAGCGCCAAACGTCGATTTTGATGCTGATTATGCAACTGCACAACAATTCAGCGTTAGTGAAGTTGATCGCACAGGTGAAGGCGCAGCAGCAGCCGAAGCAGCCACTGCACCTCAATATAAAACCTCTAAACCACAAGAGACAACAACTCAAGCGCAGTCAACTGGTAATCCTGACGATTATATGGATTTGGCAAAGGAAGTTGGGAATTCTAAGACTGAGGGTGTAACTAATGTCAGTGATGATCTAATAAAACAAGCTTTGGAAAAGGGTGAACGGAAAAATTAAGTTTTCTTGATATCTTGCTATTTTGTATGGTGGGCAATGTCACAAAAATTAAATTTAAGTTTTCGCCAGTGCAAGACATTGCCTACTTACTGTTTTAGTCATTTGTCAATAGTTAATATTTTTACTATCGATTTTTGACTATTTTTTAATTAACGCCCATTCATTACTTCTATTAGTTCGCTAGGACGGTGAATTAAATAATCTGGATTTTGCTTGGCTAGTACTTGCGGTGAATTAAAGCCCCAAGTCACTGCAATTACTTGGATATTTGCTTTCTTTGATGCTTCTATATCTCTGGTTTCATCTCCGACATAAATAACTTCTTGAGGTTTGAGTTGATTTTGCCTTAATACATTATTGATGATGGTTGTTTTACCGAAAATTGTAATCCCTGAGTAGATAAAATCAAATAGGTGATTTAATTCATTTATTGTGAGGAATTGTGTAACATTTTCTTTAGAATTAGAAGTGATAATTCCCAGTTTATATCCTTGATTTTGCAGTTCCATTAATGCTTCTTTAATTCCAGGAATTGGTTTTAGTTCTGGAATTTTGTTTTTTAATTCTCCTTTAACTTTTTTAACTAAAAAAGGTATTTTAAATAGAGAAACTCCTGAATATTTAATAATTTCCCTAGATGTTAAGTTTTTAAGGAGGGCTAATTGCTCTGGGCTTATTTGTCTATAACCAAAGTCTACAGCTAGACGATTGGCAATACTTACAAGGGCATCTACCGTATCAGCAATAGTGCCATCAAAATCAAAAATAATTACTTTCGGGGTCATTATTTCGCCTGGATGCGTCAAGATTAGCTAGGGCGTTGCGTCGTAACATTTCTGGCTTAATCCGCCGCAAGGCAGATGCTGGAAATCGTTTATTCCACTCCTGATCTGAGATTTGGGCTAATTCTAGCAGTTGGGGAGCAATATTCCCAGGATAAGGCTGAAACTCTTCAATATCAGTTGTTTGGGCGAAACGTTGATTCCAAGGACAAACATCTTGGCAAATATCACAACCAGCAACCCAGCCTTGCAAATGGGGTGCTACTGTCTCTGGTAATTTATCTTCCCGATTTTCAATGGTGTGATAAGCGATGCAGAGATTAGCATCCACGACAAAAGGCTGAGTAATTGCACCTGTAGGACAAGCCTGAAGACAACGAGTACAGCTACCGCAGTGTTCTGTATGCGGGCGATCGCTCTCTAATTCCAAATTGGTTAACACTTCTCCCAAAAATACCCAAGATCCATATTCGCGTGTAATTACATTACCATTCTTGGCAATCCAACCAATTCCGGCAAGTTGAGCCAATACTTTATCTTGCACTGGGCCAGTGTCTGCATAATAACGAGCTAATACACCTTCACCAAGTGATTCTAGCCATGTGGATAACTGCTTGAGTTTTTTATGCATCACCTTGTGATAATCCCTCCCCCAGCCATAACGGGAAATTTTGGCGTATTCCTCGCCTTTAGGACGTTGATGTGGTGTGTAGTAATTTAGCGCCACACACACTAGCGATCGCGCTTCTGGCATCACTAAGTGAATATCCTGACGTTTTGGGTTAGTCATCCATTCCATATCGGCGTGATAACCCAGTTCAATCCATGCTTGCAACCTCTGCGCTTCTGTGGCATTTACGCTATCTACACCAGCAATTCCAACTTTGTGAAAGCCCAATTCGGTGGCTTTTTCTTTCACCACACTGCTGCTTGTTACGGAATACTGATTCATTTTTTTATCTGGATTGTGCCTAGATAAAGGCATTTTTATTCTACATTACGTAGTCAATACTTTATTAATATTTGTTGCTTATATCACACATAAGTTTTATTTATGCTTTTTCGTGAATTGGTATCAGCCATCTCTTTGAGATGCTATGCCAACAAAATAGGGCTAGAACTGCTCACTACAAAGCTTTAATTATTTACGCCGACATACTTGAGATGTGTCTAATCAAAACTTCCATCGTGAGGAAGATTTATATAAATGTGGTAATCTATGTCAACAGTGGCTTTCTTTTTACCTATTTTTATATTGAAATGAATATTCAGCTAGTGTGATACAGGTGATTTTATGACATCTGCTGAATTTATCTCTCCAGGGCAGTTGAAAAAAGAATTCCAGATTGAGGGAATTACAGAAACTAATGTACTAAATTATTTTGAAACCTTAAATGCAGGAGAATTTGAGGCAACTGCTGCCTTATTTGCCGTAGATGGTGTGATGCGTCCACCATTTGAATCTGATATTGTGGGAACAGATGCGATCGCAGCCTACTTAAAACAAGAATCCCAAAACATAAAAGCTTACCCCAATACAGGAATAGCCCAGACTTTAGAAAATGATACGATTCAAATCCAAGTAACAGGCAAAGCACAAACTTCGTGGTGTAGCGTGAATGTCCTGTGGCTATTTATCCTCAACCAACAACGGCAAATTTCCTATACTAAAATCAAGCTTTTAGCTTCTCCCGAAGAGTTACTCTCTTTACGGCGTGAAAACTAGTAAATAAGTATATAGTTTTTCCTAATCAAATGAGGTAAATTTATAGTCTCCTCCTAATTTGCCCTATGGCGTACACACAAATCCTATAAGCCTTATTAGGTAAGGTTTGGAGTTTAGCAAGTTGATTATCAATAGTGTCAGCTTATTAATATAGCCCTAACGGAAAATCAAGGATTTTAAAAATAATTTTCTGTTCTTTTCCGCCCATTTGATTACCAACTCAACTTGTATGTACACCATAGCCTCGCTTGCCGGGGTGGCGTTCTTATACGTCACTCAACTGAGAACCGCCATAATAGCTTAGGCAATGTTTGATTATACCCAAAACAGAATCTAGGTATCGACAATTTCTATAAATCACATGACTTGAAAAATAGTAACTTTTGTCTATTGGACTAATTCGGGTAAAGTAGCTTCTAACTTGAGACAGTTGGCACCATTAACCTGCAATTGGTAGTCTACTTTATCCATAAGACGATTCATAATTAGCCAACCATAACCACCTTCTTGTTTTTCCATAGGGTTTGGAGCATAGTAGTTAGACATATCAAAGCCTTCGCCGTAGTCCCAAACTTCTAGGGCAAGCTCCCGGTCTTTCACTTCCAAACGCAGTAAAATCGTTAGATTTGGTTTGTCCTTGTGGGCATGACGGACTGCATTTGAGTAGGCTTCTACTAAAGCCAGTCTCAAACGGCTTGATTGTCTTGACCAATCCACAGATTCTCCTAGCTGAATTTTCAAACATCCCAGCAGCCAGGTTTCGACAATATTAAGAAAACTCAAGTCACTTGGTACATGAAGCTCACTTTTCATGAATTATAAAATCTCCAATGAAAGTATAGTTTGATCATCTTCTTGAACGTGATTATCTGCCTGAATACGAGCTAGTAAATGGTTAAGCGAAAGCGGTTGTTGCTCTTGTTGCAAGAGTTGCCAAAGACCATCTTGATTCAGCATAGAACGGTTAACTGGGTCAACGCCAGACCCGGTTTTTACTGTTAAATCACAATTATTTGATACCGTTGCTTCCGTAATGCCATCGCTGGCTAGTAACAATGTGTCTCCAGCAGCGAGAACCAAACTACCTGACTGTGCCTGCCACGTGGGCAAGATCCCCAAAGGAATGCTGCGAACTTTGAGGTAATTGGGATTGTCGGCTAAAGCACCTTGGCGTGACCATAACATTGGATAGATATGACCGGCGTTAGTGTAGACGAGTTCCTTAGTGGTAGGGGTATAACAGGCTAAAACAAGGGTGATGAAATAATTGTTGCTAATCAAGTCTTCACTGAGAGCGTGGTTGAGGTTCTGCATGACCACATTTGGCTCGGCTGGTGCTTCCTGAGATAATTCCCGACGTAAAACTGAAATAATACTAGCCATAAATAAAGCAGCTGGGACGCCCTTGCCAGAGACATCACCCACTGCCAACCACAAATCGCCTTTGGGATGGACAAAAACTTCAAAAAAATCGCCTCCTACTTCCCGCGCTGGGTAACAGCAGGCTTGCACCTTCACACCTTTAATATCAGGTAAAGTTTGGCGTAGTAAGTTGTATTGAATTTGGCGGGCTACCTCCAACTCATTGTGAATCTGTTGTTGTTTTTCTTGGAGGCGCTGGTAGAGTTTTGCTTGAGAGAGGGCTAAGGCTGCTTGTTCAGCAACACCTGCAATCAGTTGGATGTCTTCGTCTTGCCAGGGGCGATCGCGTCCCCATTGGTGGAGAACTAGCACAGCCAATAAATGTTGCTGATAGCTAAGTGGCACTACCAGATGGTGAGAAGGATTATCCTTATATATATCTTGGGCAAGTTGATAATGACGGGTTTCCAGCACTTTTTCGATTAAAACACTGGGGTCGAAGAAGCAATCTAATACATCGGATTGAGGATCATGGTATGAGAACTGGTCTTGTGTTAGGCGATCGCCCTCTACTGGTCTGAGCAAGCAACTGCTAGCTTCAAATGTTTGCCCAAGAGTTGCTACAATCTTTTGCAGCATACTGTCGTAGTCTAGAGACTCTCGAATTGCCGTTGTTACAGCATTAAACAAAGATTCTCGCCGTAGGGCCCGACGCAACTCTTGCGTGCGCTTCTTAACTAGGCGATATGTATCAGTGGCTTGCTCAACTAAGGCTCTCAGCTGATCCGGATTCCAGGGTTTGGTAATATACTTGAATACCTGACCGGAGTTAATCGCATCCACCAAATCTTCGACATCGGTAAAACCAGTTAACAAAATCCGAATCGTGTCTGGAAAGCGCTCTACGGTACGACTCAAAAATTCGGTGCCATTCATTTCTGGCATTCTTTGGTCAGAAATAATCACCGCCATTTCGCCAAATTGATCCAAGATTTCCAGAGCACCAAAGGCATGATTAGCTTTATATACCTGAAAATCTCGCCTAAAAGTGCGGTAGAGTAAATCTAAGTTATCTGGCTCATCATCTACCACCATGAGCTTAAGTTTTTCCACCCCGATTTCAGCCATATTTGACTTTAGTTTTTACATATTTGAATGGCGAGATAATATAAGATTTATCCCACCTGAGAATCAACAAAAAATTAATAAGTAATCATTTTCAACAGTTATCAGTTATCAGTGTTTCAAACCTTGATAACTGTTCACTGAATTTAACTTTATCCCACTAACCCAGAACGCAAGGCGCGGACTGCTGCTTGGGTACGATCATCGGCACATAGCTTATTCAAAATATTGCGAACGTGAGTTTTAACAGTGCCAACAGTGATGTAAAGCCTTTCTGCAATTACTGCATTACTACAACCTTCGACAATCAACTGTAGCACTTCTAACTCCCTTTCTGTCAGGCTGTAAGGTTCAATTTCTTCCAGATTATCGACATAATCAGGGTTAGAGGCAATGGTCTTGGTATCTACAAAAGCTGATTCCAACTTTTGAGGATTTTGTTGTGCTTGTTGTAATACAATCCGAGCGATCGCCGGATCGATCCAGGCGTTGCCATTGTAAGTTACTCGCACTGCTTCCAGCAAATTATCGAATTTGATGTCCTTCATACAATAAGAGTCTGCACCAGCAGCAAAAGCTGCCAACACGGCTTCTTTGTTATCCTGGAGCGTCAAAATTAACACCTTTGTTACTAGCTGCTGCCCATTAATGGTAGATTTTACCTCCCGTGTCAGTTCAATGCCATCCTTATCTGGTAAACCAATATCGACAATGGCAATATCTGGTTGTACCATTGTTAACATTTTTAACCCATCAGCGGCATTGGCAGCTTCACCTACAACATCAATGTCATCCTTTTGCAGTAGTGCTGTCCGAATACCCACACGAGTTAGGTCATGATCTTCAATCAGAGCGATACGAATTTTACTCATAGCCAACTTCAGCCCGTTACACTACCTTAATCAGAAAGTCGAGTTTCGTGACATACTCCCACACTAACTGCAAGTAGTATAGTGGGGGCTTTTGTTCCCGGAACCAGAGTTGTGAGTTGAGCATTTTATACTCAGTGACACCAATAAAACTTGGACTGTAACAGCCCAAGTACAAGCGCCCAAAACTAATTAGTTATGCTTTCTATTGTTGCAGGGCAATGGGAATCTCTCTTACTTAAGTTCTAATATAAAAAAATTTGATAAACTTAGCATTCAAGGAAATCTGGTGTGAGGTTAATCCAGAATAGGCTATGTCTAAAGGCAATCAAGAAGCATTTTCAGTGTTGGGAATACCAGTTCATGTGATGGATAACTATCCAGCCTGGTTGTTAGAATGCTTGCACGCAGGCAGAGGAACTCATGTAGTAACGCTCAATGCAGAAATGACTATGCAGGCAGAGCAGAATCAATTACTAGCTCAGGTGATTAAAAATGCTGAACTAGTAATTCCAGATGGAGCCGGGGTTGTTCTGTATTTGCGATGGCTGTTATGGCAAAAAGTGCAGCGTTTTCCGGGGATTGAATTAGCAGAAAAACTTTTGCAAGAAATTGGGCAGCAGAAGACAGGGGCAAAGGTATTTTTCTATGGAGGAGCGCCTGGAGTGGCCTCAACTGCGGCAGATTATTGGCAGCAGCAAATTCCAGATTTGAGTATAGTAGGCACTCACTCAGGCTACCATTCCCCAGAAGAAGAAGCACAATTGCGACAAACTCTGGCTCAATTGCAACCACAAGTAATTTTTGTCGGTTTGGGAGTGCCACGTCAAGAGTTATGGATTACCGAAAACCGCCATTTGTGTCCTCAAGCAATTTGGATTGGCGTAGGTGGTAGTTTTGATATTTGGTCAGGAACTAAAACTCGTGCTCCAGCCTGGTTAGGAAATAATAATTTGGAATGGTTGTATCGGCTTTACCAAGAACCTTGGCGTTGGCGACGGATGTTAGCTTTGCCAGCGTTTGCGGTAAAAGCGTTTGTTTATCGTTTGACAGCAAGGGGTGCTATTAGTTAAGAGTGGGGCATAGGGCATGGGGCATAGGGCATGGGGATGAGGAGATGTGGCGCAGAAAAAGATCAAATACTATAGGAATCCGGTTTGATTTCTGAAAATATACGTAGGATGTGTTAGCGACAGCGTAACGCATCAAACCCTTGATAATAGTGCGTTACGAACTCCGTTCTAACACACTCTACAATACTAATTCCGTTCAAAAATCAAATAGTAATCCTATATCTCTGTGTAAGAGTGTCCCCGTGTCCAATGCCCAATGCCTAATGCCCAATGCCCAATTCCGAGTATTATTACTTAGTTAGTATTAAAGTCTTCAAAAAATTTAAATTGTCTTTGTTGAATTTTCAATTCCCAGGCTAAACCTGGGAATCCTTATTTTTGAGAGGAATATCAAATCTGAGCTACCAAGCTATTTGGTTGTGGGATGAGGAAAATTTAACAATGCCAGTATTAACAACTCAAGTTAAGAAAGACAAATCCCTTCATAAAGAGAACAGTGAGGCTCAACAGCACGGTAGGAATACTACTGTAAAGGTGCAATTGCAATCTGTAAGCAAGACCTATACTAATGGTTCTCACGCCTTGTTGAATGTGAACCTTGAGGTAAAAAAGGGAGAATTTCTGTTTATAACAGGGCCAAGTGGTTCTGGTAAATCAACGCTCTTGAAACTGCTGTATGGACAGGAGTTACCGACGCAGGGAGAAGTAATTGTTGATGGATGTAATGTAGCGGGTTTACGGGGCGATCGCTTGTCATTATTGCGGCGACAGATTGGTATTGTATTTCAAGACTATAAACTGATTACCCAACGAACAGTAGCAGAAAATGTGACTTTTGTGTTGCAAGCTCAAGGGTATACCCGTAAAGAAATTCAACGACGCTTAGAACCAACCCTGAAACTGGTGGGTTTACTGAGTAAAGCTGACTGCTTTCCAGATCAACTGTCTGGAGGAGAGCAACAGCGGGTGAGTATTGCCCGTGCGATCGTTGGTACGCCACCGCTGCTGTTAGCGGATGAGCCTACTGGAAATCTTGATCCAGATAATTCCTGGCAAGTGATCCAGATTCTCCAGAAGTTAAATTCCTTTGGGGCTACAGTAATTGTTACCACCCACGATGAACAGTTGGTGCGGCGATGCAATCATCCGGTAGTGCAAGTTCGCAATGGACGATTGTCTCGAAAATAAGTATGGGGCATGGGGCATGGGGCATGGGGCATTGGAAATTAATTAAGACTCATCATTTAACCAATGACTAATAGACATCTCCAGAAATTAAATATGCGTTACCCAGAACCCTTGTAGAGACGTAGCACTGCTACGTCTCTACATTCTTTTTCGGAGATGACTAATGACTAATGACTAATAAACGTGGTGTTTGACTTTTGCTGATACGGGGATGAAAGTTGATGCTGTTTTGGGGGGTAGCATTTGTAGGCCATCGCAGGCTTGTAAAATCTTAAAAGCTGCCTCTCTGATCGCAACTTCCTCCTCACGACTGAGTAGGAGTTGCAAGCATTCAACAACATCTTGCTGGACTGAAGAATCTACTCGCTTGCGGCTGATGAATTTAGTTAGTTGACGTAGGGCAATCAACCGCTTCAATGGATCTTTTTCTGTTAAATTTACCAACAACTTATCGAGGTGGTCTTCTTCTCGATTTCCATAGAAGTTGACAATTTGCCAGACTAATAAAATTAAAGTTAACAGTGTTCCCATGCCTTGCACGATCGCACCAGCAGCAATCCAGGAACTGTGAGAGTCAACCCAAATTGCAGCGGCCATGTAAGTGCTGACAGTAGCAAGACCCCCACTAACCACTGCTAAGGCTAACCGACGATTTGAACTGTTTAAGAACTTATGTATCTTAGACCAGTGTAATTGCCAGTCCCACTCCTGCATTGAGTAAACCAGTACCATTATCCCAACGCCGATTAAGAGAGCCAACAGCAGCATCCAGTTCCACAACAACATGGCGAAGACGATTGTCAAGAACCCAAGAAAGCCCCCAGGTCCAGAGAAACGCTTAAATGTTTGCTGCTTCGTGGCTCCCTTTGTCTTGAACAATGGATGCGACCAGTTCCAGTTGGGGATCTGGTTGATCAATTGCTGCCAAGAAGACGAAGCCTGTGCCACAGTATTTACCTAGATATACAAAACTTTTGACTTTTGACTTCCGCCGTGCGTTGTACAGCACGGCGGAAATCAAGATAACATTTTAAATGTCTCAGAGCAAGGGCATAAAGGCTTTTTAAAGACAAAAACGAAAGTTGTCAAGGGTGAATTGGCCATCAAAAGCACAGAAGGTAACGCTGTAGATATTATTTCCAGTTATAGATAATAATGTATTGGGGGAAATTGCCGAGTCTGAATTGGCAAGATTGGAGCTTGGTAGTGCAGTTTGAGCGATGAGTTGGCGATCGCGATCGTAGGCAGAAAGCACTAGCCGTTGCGAACTGGTGACAAAGGCGCTAACCGAGTTAACCGGGCGCAAGAAAGTAGCTTCCAAAAATCCGCTTTTGGGTGCTGCCATTAAGACAATAAGCCCTGAATAGGTTGGAAATGCTGGATTTGATGGCTGTATTGCTATAGAATTGTGAAAAATTACTCCCCAGCGTTCATACTGGCACTCTACTGTTTCAAAACACTTCAAGTCTTCTAAGTCTAAACAAATACAAGTAGGTACAGTGACTCTGGCAGCATCAATAGTTGACTCGGCTTGATCCCCACAAGCTGAAGCTTTAATTTCATTTTGAATATTAAGCTTGGCAAGCGCAAATTTAGCGTCTTCAATCGTCGTTGTGAGCTTATGTGATTGAAGAGTAGCCTGCTTTACCATAACATCCCGCCTTAAAATTACTTAAAGAATAATCAGATTTAGTAATACATCAAAAGCTACTGTTTCTACATGTAGAACTAGAATTAATAGCTTTTCAAAATGAGCATTTTGACTGTTATTGATGCTCAAAATTATTTATGAGTTTTTTGATAGACTACCATAAAAACTTATGTTTGATTCATGCTTGAGTGACACTCGCTACTACGATAAACCCTTATAAAACAGTAATTACAACGTTAAATAACTTTTTATTAGTAAAAAAATCACCAAATCTTTATAAGTAATCCAATAATTTTATATCTACTTAATCTGACGGTAGCAAGAAGTCCTAAAGCGATTGGTTCACCGATAATAACAATGAGTGAGGAGTTTGAACTAAATAGGTAAGTATTCTGGGGTAAACAAAGAAGATGCCGTGATGCGGATAAGTTATCCTATGCTCTCTCCGTATTCACATGTCTATCGGTTTATTCTGTTACTCGTGCCAAAGAATTACTACAGTCAACAAAAAATACTTATGTTTCAACCACTAGGATTTGAGCAACGCTCTATAACTACCTCATTAGGTAGAATGGTTTATTATACTGCTACTGGGTCACTTTGGCAGGACAATGTAACTGCCAAAGAAGATCGAGAAACTTTGGTGTTCCTACACGGCTTTGGTGGTGGATCTTCTGCCTATGAGTGGTCGAAAGTTTATCCGGCTTTTGCAGCCGAATATCGGGTCATTGCGCCAGATTTAATCGGTTGGGGTAGGTCTGAGCATCCAGCACAGAGTTATAAGATTGAAGATTATTTAACCACGATTCGGGAGTTTTTCGAGCAGACTTGTACTGGACCAGTAACAGCGATCGCTTCTTCTTTGACCGCAGCCTTTACAATTCGAGTAGCAGCAGATCATCCTGATTTATTCAAGTCTTTAATTCTCACCACCCCCGCCGGACTTTCCGACTTTGGCGAAGACTACTCGCGTAGTTTTTTTGCCCAGTTAGTCAGCGTTCCCCTTGTTGACCGTTTACTTTACAGCACTGGTGTAGCCACCAGTGGGGGTATTCGCAGCTTCTTAGAACAACGCCAATTTGCTCAGTCTAATCGAGTGTACCAAGAAATTGTAGATGCTTATTTACAATCTGCCCAACAGCCTAATGCTGAGTATGCAGCACTATCCTTTGTCCGTGGCGATTTATGCTTTGATTTATCCCTTTACATTCAACAACTGACCACTCCCACCGCCATTATTTGGGGACGAAGGTCAGAGTTTACAGGGCCCTCAATTGGTCGCCGCCTTGCCGAAATGAATCCCCAAGCGATCCGATTTTTTCAACAGTTGGAAGATGTGGGCTTAACACCGCAGTTGGAGTTGCCAGCAGTGACAATTGGGTTAATTCGCCAATTTTTGCCTTTGCTTAATTAGTGGTTTATTCAGTAGTCAAAACCCGATCTAATTTACTACCTTCTGACTTCTTTATAGCGATTCTCATTTGAATGAGTTACTGGATAAGGGCGCACGGCTACATCTGTGCGCCCCTATGAGTATGTATGTTGATCTGTGTTAATTATCGTCATCGATAAAACTACATAATCTGCTGTAAATGCAACACAAATCCAGGTAGTATATTTTCTCCTGATAAACTAGCAGGATTATCTAATATCTCTACATCTTTACCTGGACGATAAATTTCTACTCGCTTGTTTTTTCGGTCGATTAGCCAGCCTAATTGAGCACCATTTTCGATATACTCCTGCATTTTCTCTTGCAATTCTTTCAAAGAATCAGTACGAGAACGCAACTCTACTACAAAATCAGGACAAATTGGGGCAAATTTTTCTTGTTGTTCCGGGGTTAAAGCATTCCACCGTTCAATTTTTACCCAAGAAGCATCAGGAGAACGTTCTGCACCATTGGGTAGGGTGAAACCGGTTGAAGAGTCAAAAACTTCGCCTAAATTACTCTCAGAGTTCCAAATATCTAATTGAGTGGTAATTTTAACATTACGTCTGCCAGTATCACTACCTGTCGGTGACATAATTAATATTTCCCCTGATGCTGTGCGCTCAAATCTATAATTACTATTTTTCTGACACATTTGGAAAAATTGCTCATCAGTCAAGTCAATTTTCAATTTGAGTGTAAAAGGGAAAGTGGTTGTCGTGGCTTTCATAGGTTATTCTGAGCATCTTACTTTTTAGTGTAATGCTGTGTGTGGTGCATAGGCGTAGCCCGTCGTAGACATCGCATGATGAGATAATGAAGTGCGATCGCACTTTATTTCAATCTTTATTTTTTCCGAATAGGCGCAGCCTTACCCAAATAAATTGTCTTGTCACCTGGAGGAAGAATAATCCAATTTAGCCGTACTAGGCGAACTTTAAGATTAGTTATTGTTACACCTAAATCCTTTTGCATTGCATAAAGGTGAGACCATTTTGTTAAATCACGTTCTGTTGCCATTTGTTCTAAAATAGAATGAGGCATCAGTAAATAACTCGCAAAACGTTGAGCTTGCAACTCCATTTTTTGCAGTTGACCACTAACAGCACGGCACAAAAAAGGTTGCATATCTATTTCACCTTTACCACCCTGCTTTATCAGTTGTTCAAACTGGCTAGCAGTATTCTGGTCAATATGTAGCTCCCAATGTCCCAGTTCATGAGCTAGCGTTGATTCTTCAAACCCTTTGGGAAGTTCCAAAATATCTTCATTGATTTCAATTAAATGCTCCAACGGCAAAATCCTTGCTGCTATTTGTCCCTCAGCATCGGGCGGTATCCTATCCCAAACAACATCCAATCCCAGAAACTCTGCCACACGAGTTGCATCTAAAGGCCACTTGGGAATATATTTGGGTGTTTCCTGCATACGCTTGAGAATATTATTAGCCCTAGCCTCAATTTCGCTATCAAGAATATAGCGATACTGCTTAATGATACTCAACCTTGCTTCTCCTCATTTTCTGGTTGTGTAGCTTCTCGAAAAACTCTTTTAGCAAAATCAGGATTCTCCTGCATTCGACGAAACAAAGCAGGCATTGTCTTGTAATGTTGCTTGAGAAAATCCTCGTCACGCTGGGGAATACGACCAGCCGAAAAAATTAACTCTTCCTCATTTAAATCCAGATGCCGTGCCAGAGAACGGATGACATCTTCTTTTGGAGGATAGTCCGCACGATCATTCTCTAATTTAGACAGATAAGTGAAATCTAGCCCTAGTAGTTTTGCTAGCTCACGCTGACTAAATCCCTTATCTTTGCGGGCTTCACGGATAAGCTGACCAAAACTTTGATTCACTTTTTTTCCTACTTAACTAAACATGATAACAGAGTGTTGACTAAAAAATCAATACACGTTAGGGTGTAGTTGAATAAAAAATCAACATAGCTAACAAGGATATAAATTATGGTGTGGCGACCCTATGTGAGTTTTAACATTTGGTCACAGTTTGCTTCATCTGTTGGACAAGAATATTGGCACTGTGATATGAAACGAGGTTTTTCCAGAGCGCGAAAAAAAGAATTATTAGTTAAACCATTGTTGGAGCAAGACACTATTCCTCAACATATCGGTTTGCAGGCACAGAAAGGTATTTACGAATTTCACCAAAATATTCAACTTTTGAAGCATTCAAATGGTGTACAGATAGTAGCAGAGAAGCTGAAATTAGACCAAGAGCCTGTCGAAGTTAAGCAGCGAATTATTAAAATTTTGACAAATTACTATCAGGAGCCTATTCTCTCTGGAAAGAACATCCTTAATCTTAGTCGAGGTGATGAGGGAATTCCAAAACTAATTCTGATTCAGCAAGGTAATTATTTCTTTAACTTATTTGTAGCTATTGATTGCATTTTTACTGAATCAGACAGCAGGCTGCACATTTTAGATTTCAAAACAGGCACATCTAATTTTGATAGACGACAAGCATTTGTCTACCTGTTGGCGGCTACTTATATGTTCCCTGGACAAAAAGCTGTTGCCTCATTTTATAACTTAGAAACTAGCAAATGGTCTGAGCCTATTACTGCTACAGATATTCAACTCAAGGCAATCCAAGCTAAATTAGCTCAAATAGCACAAGAGCATCAAAAAGAATTGCGTTATTACAAGCAAAATCCATCTGCATTTGCTGAAATATTTCCTGCTAATCCTGGAGTACCCTGTCGAAATTGTCAATTCACATCGATTTGCCAATTTAATTCATTGGAGGTTTCGGCATGACTATTACTATTGAATCTTCCCAAATTTGTACCTCTTTTAGTGAAGTTTTCCCAATCAAAACTTTACAACTTAAGTTGATGTGTTTTCGGCTAACACCTGAAATTGATAAAAAAGATGGCAACCGATTGAGCTATCATTTTAGTCGAAAATTACCTGAGACTGTTGTCATCTGGTACAAGCCTTATTTTTGGGTTTTGTCAGCATCTCATAAAGATTTACCTAGTAAAGAAGAATTACAAGAGGCACTAAAAAACATTCAAAATGAAGTAGAAGATTTTAAGGAACGCTTATTCGGTTTCCAAGCAGTACGCCAGCCTCAACCCACACCTTTTATTCATTCTCTGTTATCTATTCAGATTTTGAATAAAACTAAATTTGATTCTCCAGTTGTTCTGTCTGATAATGGAGTTATAGTCACAAGAGAACCAGATTTTTGGTCAGAAACGATCGAATTACAAGGTGAGTTACAGCCTGCTCTTAGTTTGACAGTGTGCAGTAGCATTGTGTTTCGTGATAATTTGGCTGATTTCTACGAAAAACATCCTCAACGACAAAATTCAGAACAGCTTTTAATTGGTTTAAAAGTTCAAGAAATTGAACGAGGTAGTAACGCAACAATTGTCGGTATTATTGGAACTATCGAGGAGCATAGAGATGAACTATTAGCAAAAGCTACTGGTTCAACTAGTAAACAAGCACTACGAGATGCCCCAGACGATCAACCTGTTGTTGCTGTACAGTTCGGTAAAGATACAAAACAGTTTCACTATGCTATGGCAGCTTTACGTCCCTGTGTTACATCTGCCACAGCCGATCAATTTGAAGTTGAATACGGAAAGCTACTTAAGGCTACTAAAATTTCGCATCAAGACAGAACAAATCTGTTGACATCTTATAAAAAAATAGCAGCAGACGCTTTAAGTACTTATGGAATTCAACTAGAACGTAGTATCAATAGCATTCAACATCCAAATTTATTCTGGAAACCTGAATTTCCTATAGAGGAAACTCCTCTACTTTTTGGTAATAACTTTATAACCAAAAGAAGTGATGTTCTAAATGGTCTTAAAAAAGGTGGAGTTTATCGCCGTCACCCTGATTTTAAAGATAAATCCAAAGTTATTCACATTGCAGCACTAAAGCTTTGTGATTTAAAAGTAGATCCGTTTCTAAATTTACTTAAGCAGCGTCTGGAACTATATGGATTTAAAAGTGAAGTTATTACTAAGCAACCTTTGTCACTGAATAATCTGACTAAGACTGAGGCAAGAGCAGAAGTTGAGAAGAAAGTTAATGAATTAATTGAGATACCACACGACATTGTTGTAACTTTTTTACCTCAAAGCGATCGTCATGAGGATGATACAAATGAGGGAAGTTTTTACCATCAAATATACTCTTTATTGCTCCGTCGTCAAATTGCTAGCCAAATGATTTATGAAGATACTTTGAATAAACCTGGAAATTATCAGTATATCTTGAATCAGGTAATTCCAGGAATTCTAGCAAAGTTAGGCAATTTGCCTTTCGTTCTAGCTGAAGACTTAAAAGATGCTGATTATTATATTGGCTTGGATGTTTCTAGAATTTCCAAAAAAAGGCAAGCAGGTACAAGAAATGCCTGTGCTAGTATACGTCTCTATGGCAAGCAAGGGGAGTTTGTTCGTTATCAACTAGAAGATGATTTAATTGATGGTGAAGAAATACCACCTAAACTATTGGAGCGATTATTACCTGCTGCTGAATTAGCAAATAAAACAGTCTTAATTTATCGTGATGGTTCCTTTGTTGGGAATGAAGCTGATTATTTAGTAGATAGAGCTAAGGCAATAGGAGCTAAGTTTATTTTGGTGGAATGTAAAAAGTCTGGTGTTCCTCGACTGTATAACTTAAAGCAAAAAGCTGTCATAGCACCCTCCCAAGGCTTAGGACTTCGTTTGTCATCTCGTGAAGCAATTCTGGTAACAACTAAAGTTCCTGATAAAGTTGGTTTAGCTCGTCCTATACGTTTAACAATTCATGAGAAAGGACACCAAATCTCAATTGAAAGTGTTTTAGAAACTACTCTAAAACTTACGTTATTGCATCATGGAGCTTTAAAAGAACCTCGCTTACCTATGCCATTATACGGATCTGACCGCATGGCTTATCTGCGTTTGCAAGGTATTCGTCCTAGCCGGATGCAAGGCGATCGCCAGTTTTGGTTGTAAAATTAACATCAACGCTACAGACATTCTGCATCCAATAAAAACCTAACTTTTCACAAGAGCGATCGCAATAGAAAAAGTATCTGGTTAAATGGTACAAATGCTCTATAGCTTGATACTTTATAAGGTAGAGAAATCCAGATGCTTTGGTTATCTCAATGGCTAGTGTTAGGAACTATATTTGTTAGCTTAACTTTCAGCGCACCTTTATTTGCCAGTCAGTCTATGAACCAAGAAGATATCCAGATATTAATAGAAAAAGTTAAAGATGCATGGGTTGCTCAAGATGTCGATGCCCTTGCACAATTGTTTACGGTTGATGGGGAACTAATCGTGCCTGGTCAATGCTGGCGGGGGCAAGAAAGAATTCGAGAAGGAGTTATTCATTTTAAACAACAGTATTCAGATGTCAAAATAGTCATCCAACGGATTATTATTGCAGCAAATCAGGCAGCAGTAGAGTGGTACTACGAAGATACCGAAAAGGCGACAGGTCGTCGTAATAAAGCTGATGACGTAATTGTTGTAGATTTTAGGGATGGTCAAATTAGTCGTTGGCGTGAATATTTTGACACACAAACGCCAAATAACAGATAATTGCCCTAGCGGTGATAGTCAAAATCTCCTTAATTCAAAATCAATTAAGGAGATTGGATTGTCAAAATTAAGTTGTAATGTAAAAAACACAAGACGTTTACCACCTCAGACCGCTCTGATGAAGAATTTAACCTTCCCTTGGTGCTAATAAAGTGGAGGAAGCGACAAAAACTCCACACCGTCAACGCATTTAATTTACACTGTTCAAACATCTGCGATCGCTCTCCTTCGATGTTCGATAATGGGTCACAGCGGCATAACACCCATACAGTTTTGTCTGTTTTCATTTATTACAATAGCTAACAGTTGAGTGAAAAACTCCTCCTCTAAGGTAGAAATACTAGCTAGCCAATAGAGAGAGCTATATTGTTCAAGCTTATCTAAAGTAATATTTTAATTCTGTATAACTTTAGCTGTTCATTTGCCGTCGTTGGGACTGTTCTTGGTTAAATTGCTTTTGTTGTGGTGTTAATTGGTTGTAGTCACTTGAAGATTGCATATCCCACTGTAATTCCGATAGTAACAGTAAACTAACGGTCATAATTAGCCCCGTTGAGAGAAACTGCATGACACCGCAGTAGGGTAAAACTATGATTCCCAGCAAATGAATAAACCCCATCAGAAGAAATGTGCGTGAACGCATTCCTACCCCGGTGCAAAAGTATCCGATAGCGCTTAATCCTAACCATAGTGGACACAGACGGATCAAGACCTCTCCCCATCCCAAAAAAATGCTTAGATCAGTCAGGATTAAACCCGCTAGGATTAAGATCCCCCAGCTATAAACAACCCAGCGTAGCTGTTCTACAGTTGCCCAAAACCAAGTTAAACTTACCATGCCGATCGCACCGAATAAGGTAAGCACTGACCACAAAATCGCCTGACTACTCCAGCTAATGGTTAGAAACTGGGCGGTTACAAAAATCCCAGATGAAATGAGTCCCCAGAGAATAAATGCTTGATCAACGCGAGTATAAAACTTTGAGAAGAGGATGAAATTTCCAATTTGGTAGTTTAGACACAGTAGACCTTGAATATCTTGAAAATCTAGCTCTTGCTGTTTTTCACGGAGGAGCGGCTCAGATAAATTGAAAAAACTCATTGATAATCTATTACTATCAGTAGATGGAAGAAGTTGTTACTCTCTCTAAAGAGGTATTGTTATTTAAATATTAACAAGTAAAAAAAGTAGACTTGAAATTGCCTTGAAAAAAGACTGATTTTTAAATTTTGGATTTTTAATGAGAGACGCAATAAATCGCCGTCAAGACAAGTGTTTTGGTCTTATCTAAACTGTATTGGCTTTTAACAACCATTAGAGAAGGAAGGTGCTAATGAAGTTATTATCCTGAGAAGTTTCCTTTGCTTAAGCGTGGCGAGGTGGCGACACTCCTTGACTTATCCACGCTTAAGTAGTGACTAATCTAACGCTCTATTTACGTACTAGGTTGAGTAGTTCTTTAGGAGAAGCAAGCAAGTCAATCCCTACGAAGAAGATTTTGTCTTGGGGATCTAGCAAAAACCGCCATGCAATATTCATCCCTACACTGGCACCGAACCAAGGGGTTTGAACTTTGCCGGTGACTTTAATCTGGGTATAGCCATCCTCTACTGGCTCCGATATACCACGCTCTGGGATCATCTTTAATCCCTGGCATTCTTCACGCATATAAGCGCGGATTGCCTCTTGACCAACAATTGGTCTTTCAAAGGGGGGTTGCAAAGCACCTTCAGAGCGAAACAGAGCAACCGCAGCATCAAAGTCATTGGCATTCATGTTGTTGATATAGCCCAACACCGTAGAGTTGTTGACGCCTTCAATGGTAACTTTAGTCCGAAATGCTGCTGCAATAGGAGGAGCCACTGGCTCTGAGACTTTTTTGTAACTACCGGGAGCGTTCGGGTCAAATCCCATGCTTACTACGGTATTACGTAGAATTGTGATTTGTTGACCTGAATCAGCATTGCGGATGGCTTGCAACACATCAGCAGCTTTAGGAGAAAGTTTGTAGCCTTCTGGGATAGGAGCAACAATTCCCTGGGCCATCCATTCTCCTAACTGATACCAGAAGCCCAATTTGATATTCACGGTGAAGGATGCATAGGAACGACACAGGGGAGTGTCTGCACGGTTAGCCAAATCGTACATAACTTGCGTTTGAGCCTCAAAAGGCATCTGCTTGATTTGTTCGAGTAAGCCTTGTGCGAGGATCATATTGGCTGCTCCTGGAGCGGCAACCGTAATACTTCTACCCATCTCGGTATAGGCAAACCAGAGTAATGCTAGTTGATCTTCAGCATTGAGCTGAGAAAATGATTCGACAACATTTGGAACAATATCAGCAACTAGAGTGCCGGGAAAAATACTTTGAGCCGACTGGATGGTAAAAGACATAGCAAAAATTCCCAAAAGAAAATTACAGTTCTATCGAATGTGAAAATCAAATGTGCAAAGACGGAAGGGAAATGCGTTTAGCTGTTAACAAAGGCACTCAGCAGTCTTAGTGTAGACATCGCTTTACCAAAGGCGTAGCGATTCTGTTTGGATACTCGGCAAAGCACATTGCAGGCTCAACTGCATAGTTATTTAGAAAGCCTTGATCAACAGTGGTTTAACGCATTGGCGTAGTTTATATTTCTATATGTAAAGAAACATAACAAGTTCGTTACAAATAAGCAATACTTTCTCAGCTATAAATTTATAAGCTTTCTTTATAGCTTATATAAGCTTTACTTAAGATAGAATATGCACAATTTTGTGGATTTGTGCATATTCACTTCCAAGAGCGTATCTCTATAAACAATCGTTAATTGAACTTATTTGCAGCATCCACAGCGTACTCCTACGGGGAAGCAAGCTGGGCGCAAGCGTTTCGCAGGGAACGCAGAGAAGCTAAGGCGAGGCTACTCCTGTCTCGCATTCGAGTGTGATAGCCCGTTGTAGACCTGACTTTTCACGTTATGTGGAAAAGTCCACGAAAAACCTAACCCCCTTCCCGATGCGGCAAGGGGGAAATCAAAGTCTCTCTCCTTTTAGGAGAGAGATTTAGAGAGAGGTTTTCCAGATGCCGTGAAAAGTCAGGT
>JBBSOX010000016.1:0-91938 GCA_038259325.1 Chroococcales cyanobacterium
ATGAGCGGACTTTCCAGGGTCATAGCAGCGTGGTAAATGCAGTAGCCATTACCCCCGATGGCAAGCGGGTGATTTCTGGTTCATTTGACAAGACACTCAAACTCTGGAATCTAGAAACTGGCAAAGATGAGCGGACTTTCCAGGGTCATAGCAGCTGGGTAACAGCAGTAGCCATTACCCCCGATGGCAAGCGGGTGATTTCTGCTTCAGGTGACAACACACTCAAAGTCTGGAATCTAGAAACTGGAGAAGAAATTGCCACTTTTACAGGAGAGGCTCCATTTCCTTGCTGCGCTATTGCACCGCATGGGGTGACTGTTGTGGCAGGGGAATTTTCAGGGAGAGTGCATTTTTTGCGGTTGGAGAATGTTTAAAAAGTATGAACACTTCACCTCGACCGCCAACGCCAATCAATTCCCCCTCTTATCCAACAGAGTTTCAACAAGTCATTCTCAAAAAAAGTCAAAACTTTGTTGGTCGCGCCTTCGTCTTCACCGCAATATCCAACTTTATTCAGCGTTGCGATCGCGGTTACTTTACCATAATTGGCGCACCCGGTAGCGGCAAAAGTGCCATCCTCGCCAAATACGTCACAGAAAATCCCCAAGTTCTCTATTACAACGCCCAACTCCCAGGCAAAAATCGCGCTGAGGAATTTATTACTACTATCAGCACACAAATAGAGACGCAAAATTTTACGTCTCTACATTCCCTGCTTCAGCAAGTCAGCGATAAACTAGAACCTCAGCAAAAGTTTATTATTGCTATCGATGCCTTAGATGCTGTTAACCACACCGACCAAACAAAAGGCTCAAATCTCTTTTATCTTCCCAGATATCTGCCGCGTGGGGTGTATTTCCTTCTTACCCGCCACCCATACCTGCGAAAACAATCCGGTTTGTTGATAGAAACACCTTTTCAAATTCTTGACTTAGCAGCATACCCACAAGAAAACCACAAAGATATCCAAGCATACATTTGGCAGTATGTCAACAATAACGAAGAACTCACAGCACAGCTAATAGCCAAAAGCGAAAACAACTTCATGTATCTCAGTGAGATATTATATGCTCTCTCTGAGAGCGATCGCACAGCATCTTTGAGAGAAGCGATCGTAACGGGACAACTCCCCCCTGCTTTAGAAGCGTATTATCAGCAGCATTTGCACAAGATGATTCCCCCTAATGCGCCAAGTCTTGAGAGGGAATTGAAATCATCTGTACTGAAAAAGTTAGCGCAAGTTTCATCAGTCGTATCGGCAGAAAGCATTGCTAGTACAATTGATGCTGATGAATACGATGTTGAAGAAGTTCTAGAAAATTGGCGTGAGTTTTTAACACTCCAGGAAATTGATGGAGAAATGCATTACAGTCTTTATCATTCCAGCTTCCGAGATTTTTTAAGCAAGCAAGTAAATTTTGGTTAGACTCTATAGCGCTTCAGTATTGAGTCGAATAAAGACCTAACCCCCAACCCCTTCCCTATAAGGGAAGGGGAGTAAGATTCAAAGCCTCTCTCCTCTTAGGAGAGAGGTCAAAGACTATTACATACAAACAAGCGATCGCGCTGACTTAATTAAGCAAACTACTCCAAAATCCACGCAGCCTGAAAAAAGTCACGTTCGCAAAACATAGCATAACGATAGGTTGAATGCACGACAGAATTGGTAGCGGCATAATTGTCAACCAAATTTTCTAATTGTTGTGTTAGTGGTTGAAAATCTGCACTGCTGTAAGTACGAATCCAGTCTGCATATTGATGATTCGGAATACCATTACCAGCTAATTTTTCTCCCAAAAAGGCATACAAACGCATACAAGGAGACATCGCCGCAGCGGTTAAGCCGACATCTCCACCCCAAGCAGTTGCTAACAAAAAGTCAGTATAGCGGCGGGTGGCGGCTCCTGGTTCCACAGAACGCAAATTGACTCCCCACTCAGAAGCATAGCTACTATGCAACCGCAGTTCTTCTAAAACTCCACTAACTAGGTTATGAAATGTGGTGAAACCTAACCAATCTGGTGCTTTAGCTGCGGCGATACTGTACGCACGGGCAAAAGCTTCTAAAAAAAAAGCATCTTGCCCTACGTAGTAAGCAAATTTCACTCGCTCAAGAGTACCATCGCCAATGCCCTGAACGAAAGGATGCTCTAGGCAAGCTTGGGCTAAGTCTTGATTTGCAGCCCATAATTCTTGAGATAAAGTCATTTGTTATTTGTCATTGGTCATTTGTCATTTGTTATTATCCCTGTGTTGTTTTAACTTTCCCCCTTAAAAAGGGAAGAACTGGAGCAAGACTGAGCTTAGACTTCCCAAAAAGTCAACAAAACTGGGGCTACCAGTACTTACCTTCTCATTGACGGGTGTTTGCAGTTCTTTAATAAAAGCTTGGACTGTTTGCGTTCCCAGACTGTTGTTTTGGGATGTAAACAATTTTTCTGCAACTTGGGCATCTTGGAATGCACCTTGTCTATCTAGTATTTGGTAACGGGCGACACCACGAGCTAGATAAGCACCCGCATATTCTGGTTTAATAGCGATCGCTTGATTAAAATAACTAATTGCTTGCTGTTGGTTGCCTTTTTGCGCTTCTGCTACACCCAAAGCATAAAATTCTTCTGGTGGAGCAATTTGTGATGGTATAGCAACCGCACCTTGGAAGTTTGTCCCATTTAAGTAAGCACCAGTCAGTTCTGCATTTGCTAAATAACTATTTCTCAAATCAGCACCCGCCAAATTTGCTCCACTAAATTTAGCTTCGCTCAGGTTAACACCAAATAAGCTTGCGCCACTCAAGTTTGCACCCCGCAAATCTGCGCCGCTCAAGTTTGCCCGACTGAGGTTAGCATTTGTGAGATTAGCACCGCTCAAATTAGCACCTGATAAGTCAGCCATCACTAAACCTGCATTGGTTAAATCGCAGTTTTGACATTGTTTGGTTGCCAATAACTGTTTAATATGTTCAGAATTTGCTGCTTGTACGCTTGTTGCCAAACTAATCGTGCTTAAAAAGGCAGCTATGGCTAGAATTTGGTTCTTCATATTCGTGTAATATTTTTTACTCAATATCAATGTTAACTGAGATGGATTTATACCTCAGCATAATGATATGAGCAATCTGAACGGTTTGCCCTCTGTAGTTGCCTATATCACTTCTAAATTTGGATAAACACTCACATATACCCTGATTTTAAATAAATATGAGACTATAGAAATATTAAGACAGCCATAAAAACGTGAGTCAGCAAGACAAACTCTTAGAAAAGATCCTCTCTGGGACTTCTGATACAGACATCCCTTTCGCCCAACTGTGGCAACTCTTATATACACTAGGCTTTAATGAACGGATTCGTGGCGATCATCGTATTTTTATCAAAGCCAATGTTGAGGAAATATTGAATCTGCAACATAAAAGAGGAAAAGCCAAAAGCTATCAAGTTAAACAAGTTCGTGCAGTGATTAAAAAGTATAACTTAGGAAGTAAAAATGATGTTTCGGTATGAAATTATTCTTTACTGGAGTGAATTAGATCAAGCCTTTATTGCTGAAGTACCAGAATTATTAGGCTGTGCTGCCGACGGTGATACTTATCAAGAAGCTCTGCATAATGTAGAATTAGTTATGCATGAATGGATAGAAACGGCTAAGGATTTAGGGCGTCCAGTTCCTCAGCCTAGACCACGTTTGATGTACATTTAATAAAACTTATATCATTTCACTTTAATAATGATACAAATACCTTGGTAAGGGCATGGCATTGCCCATACGTGTCAACTTAAGCTAGAAATAGCTTAACTGTTGGCTGACTCGCCCGCCCAGAAATAAATTTCAGGGCTAATAGCTAAAGTCTACTAAAGTAGACTAAGGATTTTTCGGATTATTTAGTCATCTTTAGATGACTTTCGCTATTAGCAAGGAACTGAAGTTCCTTGCGGGACATGACTCTTACGTTAAGTTGACACCAATGGGCATTGCCATGCCCTTGCGAGAAATCTACATGTATCAGGATTTTTTTCAGAGGGAGTAGGGGAGAGGGAGTAGGGAGTAGGGAACCCACGCCTTGAGGCGTGGGATTGAAAATTTGGACGCATTGTGCCTCATTGCAAGCAATAAGAGCACAAATCTTTTCCTAACAGTGGGCAATGACCCACAACTAAAGTTTTTAATGTTTTTCTATCCCTACTCCCTACTCCCTACTCCCTACTCCCTACTCCCTACTCCCTACTCCCTACTCCCTGTTTTGTGTCGGGAATTTAGACCCCGTTACAAAACGCGCTGCTTGATAGAAGCTCTTTACTTAAACCCCCAAAGTTCGTTAAAAAAGTTAGTTGCTGGCAACCTTACAAATCGCCATAATATGTGATTTGTATTTGTCAATACTATAGTGAATAAGTTGTAGTCCAGAACGCTCTAGTTCTTGCAAAAGCTTAGAGATTTCATACTTATGATGCCGCCAAATAGTAATCTCTTCACCTTCAGATATTTCAATCTTCTTATCTATCCCCATTTTATCGAAATTTATAGTGTGATTATGACGGAGTTTGATATTAGCAACTATACTGTCTGTTTTTAAATCATACTTTCTGACCAATTCACAATCTTCAGATTTAATCCCAATCTTGCTTTTAACCCATCCATATATTTCTTCTACGTGATACTTGCAGCCACCTCTCACGTTTCCATCCCATGTAGAATTAGAGCCAATTTCATTAGTGAATACCAGAAAATCATTTTTCCCCATGCTATTTTTAAAGTTTTTGAATACTTCGTCTCTATTTTGATGATTCCCGATGGTAACACCTAAATGGAAAAATATTTTTGCTTTTTCATCAATTTCAAGATTAGCTTTATTTTGAAATAAACTTTTGGGTACACAATTATTTTCTATGTCAATAGTGGAACTGATAAATTCTATGGCAGGAAACCACTTTCTAAAATTACTTTTTGATACATGGAGCAATTCTTCACTAATATCTAAGGCAATATATTTATTAACTTTTTCCAACTTATTGAGTCTTTTAATAAAATTTTTAACGGGATACGAGTTTCCTGCACCTACGTCTACAATATTTACTTTGTCGCCATCTTGAATATTACTATTGAGGTATTTAAAGTTATTTTTTAAAAGTTCAATTTCTACATTCGATGTTCGATACCATGTAGGAATAATATATTTTCGATAAAAATCGTCCCAGATTTTTGCACCTCTACCTTTATAAGAATACTTTAGAGGTATTTCTCGCCTGACTTCTAATGCATGAATAATCTCTAAAACTTCTTCTTTAGAAAAAATAGCGTAGAACTCAGAACTTGGCTTGGCTATGCGATTGATAGCAGTTGACCTATCCGAGGTAAGTTGGGAATCGCTATGAAAATTTTGAGCCATTATTCTTGTTCTTCGGTATTGAAATGGATTAGCCGCAACGCTTGTCAAAAAGGTATTTTCTCATACCATTGTCCCAAAATTTGAAATTGTCACCATGAATATTGCAATCCTAAATGAGATTGTGAAATTAGTCGTGGAGGTAGGGAATAGGGAGTAGGGAGTAGGGAATAAATTTTTTCAGGAATGATTTAGGATTGCTATAGATCCCACACTAAGCTATTAGCCTTTAAATTACACAATAAATCATGAGGTTGTTGACTGCTGACAGTTAACAGTCAACGGTCAGCAGTCAACTGTCAATACAAAAAAATGTGCAAGTTAGATGAACGACAGGTTATCAACTAGGCAATTGGTTTTTTACCATCAAAATACGAGATAATTTTCCAAAGATACAGGGGTGAATACCAGTGGTTCAGCAACCAGAACTCCAGGAAACTTCGTCGATACAGTCAATCCAGCGCGTGCTTAAGAGTTTAAGCACTTACCGATGGACTTCGCTGGGAGCATTGGTAAGTCTGTTGTTGTTGACGATCGCAAACGCAGTTACTCCACAACTATTTCGGTGGGCAATTGATCAGGGAATCACGCAAAAAAACCTCCAAGTTGTGCTATATAGCGCCGCTTGGCTAGTACTTGCCGCGATCGCTCGTGGTGTATTTAACTTTGGACAAAGCTATTTAGCAGAAGCAGCGTCTCAAGGTGTAGCATACGACCTGCGAAACAGAATTTTCAGCAAAATTCAAAATCTCAGTTTCAGTTATCATGACCAGGCGCAGACTTCCCAACTGTTAACCCGTGTCACCAGCGACATAGAGCAAATCCGTACCTTTGTTGGCACTAGCCTGATTCAGGTCATTGCTTCACTTGTAACGTTAGTGAGTGTTTCGGTGATTTTACTGCTGATGAACTGGGAACTAGCACTGATTACGCTAACGGTAGTGCCCCTAAATACATGGTTGATGTTACAACTTGTCACCAGAAACAACAAACTTTTTCGGCAAGTACAAGAGCAACTAAGTGACCTCAATGCAGTATTGCAAGAGAACTTGCTAGGAATCCGGGTGGTGAAAGCATTTGTACGGGAATCAACCGAAAGGTCGCGTTACACCACCATGAATGATGCCTTAGTGAAGGCAAACATGAAGACCATTAGCGCCATCCGCAATACCTTTCCGTTTATCTTTTTGCTGAGTAATTTGGTAACATTGGCAGTTTTCGCCTACGGGGGAGGGCAGGTGATTGGGAATCGGTTCTCCATTGGCGAACTAGTAGCGTTTAACTCCTACCTAGCGTTGATTCTCCAACCGATTTTGTTAATTGGATTTGCTGCACCTGCGATCGCTCAATCAGCTGCTTCCGCCGAACGTGTCTACGAAGTTGTAGATGCAGAAGTAGAAATTCGCGATCGCCCCGGCGCTGTCCCATTTGACACCTGTGTTGGTAGAATCACCTTTGAAAATGTTTGCTTTCGCTATCCGGGAGCGACAACCGAAACTCTCAAAGGAGTTTCCTTTGAAACAAAGCCCAAAGAGCTAATCGCCGTTTTAGGGATGACTGGTTCCGGGAAAAGCACAATTATGAATTTGCTTCCCCGCTTTTACGATGTCACAAAGGGAGCAGTTCGCATTGACGGACGAGATGTAAAAAGTTTCACTCTCAAAAGCCTCAGATCGCGGATTGGGATTGTATTTCAAGAAACCACCCTCTTCTCTGGCACAATCCGCGAAAATATTGCCTACGCAAAACCCGATGCAACCCTAGAGGAGGTGATTGAGGTTGCCAAAACTGCCCAAATGCACGATTTTATCAGTAATCTACCCGATGGCTACGAGACGATTGTGGGTGAACGGGGCGTGGGCTTGTCTGGTGGGCAAAAACAACGAATTGCGATCGCTCGTACCTTACTCACCGATTACAGCATTCTGATTTTGGACGATAGCACCTCGGCTGTGGACGCCAAAACTGCTGCCCAGATTCAAGCCGAACTAGATGGCTTAATGCGCCAAAAAGCTTGTACAACTTTTGTAGTAGCTCAACGCATTAGCACCGTTAAAAATGCCGATCGCATTTTTCTCATGGATAAAGGACGATTGGTGGCACAAGGTACACACGACGAATTAATGCAAACCAGCCCACTCTACGGTGTGATTTTGGAATCTCAAGTAAAGGCGAAAGAAAAAATGATCCCAAACCAAAATAAATAGTCTTGGGTAAGATTTTTATTACAGCCAGGTAATCAAGGCAAAGACTTTTAATCCAAAATCGTTCGACTGAGCGACTTGTACTGAGCGAAGTCGAAGTAAGTCGAAGTCCAAAATCTAAAATCCAAAATTGCTATGAGAGCCACAGTTCCCGTTGTTGCATCTGAGGATCAAGCGAGTCAGCAACTCTCCACCCTACAACGTTTTTTACAATATCTGCTACGTTATCGCAAAGATATTCCCATCGCCCTGACATTAGTATTTATTGGTGCCGTAACCCAGACAATTGGGCCATTTTTCCTCGGTTGGTCGATTGATCACCTAATTGCACAAGGGAATTTGCAAGGACTGTTGCTGTTATTAGGACTACTAGCGCTGAATTACGGAGTTGGCGTCTTGGCAATCCGGGGTCAAATTATTCGAGTCGGCTGGATTATGCAGCGATTGCTGGCTCAACTGAGGCAAGATATTTTTATTAAAATCCAAAGTTTGCCCCTCAGCTTCTTTGATCGTAGCGAAGCTGGCGATTTAATGAGCCGCCTGCTGAATGATGTCAATACCGTCAATCAGGCATTTGGACTGACGATCGCCCAAATGCTAGGCAACACTTTTAGTTTGGTCGGTATAATCATTGCGATGCTCTCAATCAACTTACAACTTGGTTTGTTGAGTAACCTGGTTGTGCCACTGATGATTTTTACCACCAGCTTGTTTGCTCGTTGGGCAAGAGCTAGGTTTCGCGTTACCCGACAGACCATTGGGGAACTTTCCGCCAAGTTAGAAGAAGATATTGGCAGCGTTCGAGAAGCACAGGCATTTAATCGTGTACAGATGAATATCGAAGAATTCGACGTTCTTAACGCCGCGAATCGTGATGCTAACGTCGAAGCTGTAGCAATTACTTCAGCCTTTTTGCCCTCTATCGATTTTTTGAACACACTGGCAACCGCAGGCGTGCTGGCTTATGGAGGTTATCTCGCGGTAACAGGGGCTGCAACAGTCGGTGTGGTGACATCATTTTTACTTTACGTCCAGCAGTTCTTCCGCCCGATCCAAATTCTCAGCCAGTTTTACACCCAAGCTCAATCTGCCTTCGCCGGATTAGAGCGAATCTTTCTATTGCTAGATGAACCGTCACAACTCAACGATGCACCCGATGCCACAGAAATGCCGCCTATTCAGGGAGAAGTGACATTCGATAATGTCAAGTTTGGCTACAACCCAGATCAACTGGTTCTCAAAGGGGTGAATTTGCACGCCTATCCAGGGCAGATGATTGCATTGGTAGGGCCGACCGGTTCGGGAAAAAGTACTATTATTAACTTGATTTTGCGTTTCTACGATGTATCTGGCGGTGCAGTGAGAATTGATAATATTGATGTGCGTAGCGTTACTCAAGCAAGTCTGCGGCGACAAATTGGCATCGTTTTGCAAGACAATATTCTGTTTAGCGGCACCGTCGCCGAAAACATTGCCTTTGGCTGTGCCCATGCTACCCAAGCTGAGATCGAAGAGGCTGCACAGTTGGCAAACGTGCATGATTTCATTACCTCACTGCCACAGGGCTATACAACTCAATTGGGTGAACGGGGAGCGCCCTTGAGCCAGGGACAGCGACAACTGATCAGTATTGCTCGTGCGGTGTTGATTAACCCCCGAATTCTGATTCTTGATGAAGCCACCAGCAGCATTGACACGCGTACAGAAGCGCTAGTACAAATTGCGATCGCTCGTTTGCTGCAAGGTCGTACCAGTTTCGTAATTGCCCACCGTCTCAGTACAGTTACCCAGGCAGATCAAGTATTAGTAATTCAGCAGGGAGAAATTGTAGAGCAAGGTACTCACGCCGAACTCATCAATCAGCAAGGTGTATATGCTAACTTGTATGCTCTGCAACTGGGTGCAGCAGACACAACGGTTCTTCAAAACGAAAAGTAAAATATATATAGCTCTAATTTATCAATTGCTAGTAAAAGAATGAAGCTACCTGATCTCGATTCACAAACCATCGATCGCATTATTGAAATGGCATGGGAAGATAGAACATCTTTTGATGCCATTGAGGCTCAGTTTGGACTGCTGGAGAAACAGGTAATTGCCCTAATGAGGCGCGAAATGAAAAAATCTAGTTTCCAGATGTGGCGAGAGCGAGTCACCAAACGCGGTACAAAACATTTATCTAAGCGAGAATTTATTGCAGGTCGCTTTAAATCGCACAATCAAAAAACGTAAGTAATTGGGTAAAAACTACCAAATTCAGAAGCACAATGACGAAAGTTACACTCTACATTGCAGCTAGTTTAGATGGCTACATTGCTCGCAGCGATGGAGAAATTGATTGGCTATCGCCCCTTGACATAGAAGGTGAAGACTACGGTTACACTGCTTTCTACGAATCGATTGATGCGATCGTGTTAGGTAGCAATACTTATCAAGTAGGGCTTGGTTTTGATGAATGGCCTTATCCGGGGAAGAAATCCTTTGTTTTTACCCAACGCCATCTCCAATCTGATCGTGAAGACGTTTTGTTTGTTTCTGACCCAGTGAAGCCAGCTTTAGCAAATATAGAGGCTCAAGGTTATAAAAACATCTGGTTAGTTGGTGGCGGAGCATTAATCAATTCGTTTGTTCAGCACAGCTTGATTGACGAATATATTATCTCAACTATTCCAATTATTTTAGGTGGCGGTATACAGCTTTTCCCACCGCCTAGCCCTGAAGAAAAATTGGAGCTAATTACCTCAAAACAATATTCTACTGGCTTATTACAAGCACATTATAGGCGAAAAGAAAAGGTTTAAAAAGTTATAATTCATAATCATATTTCAAGTGGTGAGAAGTCCGAGGGTAGGTTTCTAAGGCTCGGAACTTCAGAGAATTTAAACTCCACCTGAAACATCATTGCCGTTATTAGGCATCGGGTATCAACCCTTTTTAATTATGGCTTACGAATCAGTGGTTGAAACAACCTCAAGAAGCTTCTGAACAGCTTCGCTAAACTGCTCGTAAGGCGAAACTCCTACGATAGTTTCTGCTAAATCACCATCTTTAAAGATTAAAACTGCTGGAATACTGCGAAGACCGAATCTTTTGAAAATTGGCTTGTTGCTGTCAACATCTACCTTAACGACTTTGGCGCGGCCTTTGTATTCCTCGGCAAGTTGATCCATTAACGGACTGATCAGGCGACAGGGGCCGCACCAAGTAGCAGTAAAATCAACAACAACAACTTTCTCTTCACTTTCAGTTAAAACAGTATCAAATTCACTTTCTTGAACGTAAGCAACTATGTGAGTATCTGTAGACATTTTTTAATTTCCTTAGTGTCAAACTAAAATTTCAGCAAAAAGCTAACTATACAAACTATACTCCCTTCTGCCTGTCAGATTCACCAGTAGCTTACATTGCTAAATCCGCACAGGTGACTTTTGCTTAGTAGCAATGTATCTTATAACCTACAACTTTCTTGCGTAAGATGCATTAATGCACCCTACCAACCGCCCTAATCCAAAAATCCATCCCTTAAAGATGTAGAGCCGTCAAGAGTCATCTTGTTGATCAAATAGTTCTAACAATCCAATTGTGCCTACAAAAAAAGTATAAGTAGCATATTTTATTGGCATCTTTTTTATTGAAGGTGCATAAAAACCTGCTATAATCCCTTCGATAAAATGGGTCGTCATGGCAAAACGCTCAATCCAAAAAATGGGATTAAGGATACTTGGTACATTACTATTAGTTATTACTGCATAAATATTCCACGATTCCAATCCAATCGCGCTTGTTATAAGCACTGTAGATATAATTTTTACAAAGATAAAAATGTCTTTTCTGATAAACTTTAAGTTCATACTATTTACCGTATTTTCTCTGCCTCTGCGGTAGCTTGCTACGTTCCCTGCGGGACGCTGACGCGCAGCGTGTCGCAGACAGACGCTCTGCTTGCTTCTTTGCAGGAGTATGCGTCTACATTTTTCCGGTACTCATGCGTGACTCCTATATGTTTTATCTAAATTCCCCTGAATTCAACCAATCTTATATCTATCATGATTTCCATTTTTGTAAAAGCCTCTAAAAATACGGGCATGGTGTATTAAGCCCGTTGTACACGTAAACACTACGAGTAACGAATATTAAATCACCAGACATTAAAAAAAATGTCAAAGTGTGGAATAATACATAGGTAGTACCGCAAGGACGTTCGGCGAAGCTCAGTCGAGCCGCGGAAGTCAAAAGTTAACACTGAGCGACTTGCCTTGAGCGCAGTCGAAAGGAGTCGAAGTGTCAACAGTCAAAATAATTGTATTCTAAGCTTTTGCGCCATTTAAAATGGTATGTTTATTTACGCGCTCATTGTACTAGTAAGTTTAACTCCCCTCCATAGATTGATAAAAAATATAAAGCTATGATTGCTCAAGATTACAATTCAATTCATGTTAAAAATAACTTGCTCAAACAAATTAAGATTAAAGAAAATCAGCTAAAAATTGCACAAGAATCCAAAATGCTCCATGTAGCAGAAGCATTAAAAGATGAATTACTAAAACTACAATGTCAATTATCAGAGCCGCAAGACGTTGAAGTTCAAGCTTTGATGAGTTTACTAGACGATTGAAATTATAAATTTGTCTTGCAAAGTTTATTGAAATACAAAAACTCTGTTATGGAGATGCGAAGGTTTCATAAACGCATAATGATTCTTACTTAGTTAAGATATTAGGGTTTTGCTGAGTATGGGGTATTTTTATCTGCCGTACTAAATCAATCTTAAGAACAGGTTTAGTTGAGCGCAATCGCCTTTGCCGAAGAATTTTAATTTCTCTCTCAAATGAATTTTTTCCTTGCCTAAAAAAATCTTGAGAATTATATGGAACCAAGTCACGGGATAAACGTTGAGCTTGCGCTGAAGTCAAACTAGAAAGTGGTTGTTCAGCATTGGCAGAAGTCTGTATAGCGAAGAAAAAAGCTGTTGCAACCACCAAGGGTTTTATTTTTATACATTCGGTGAATATCAGGTTTAGCATGATTGATACATTTGTGGCGTGAATGTTGTTTCAAACCATTTTTGTTGGTCTGATTATAAATAAAGTACACTTCTTAGCTTGCTAATTACCTCCCGCAAATGGGTGAATTAATCAGCTAAAGCTTTATTGCGACAATTGGCATCACCACTATATTCCAAGACAGTTCAGTTAAGTTTTGATCCTCCCTAACCCTCATTGTAAGGAGGAAATTAGAGCAAGCCTTGGAAAGGGGGTTTGGGGTTGAGGACAAATGTCGTAGCGATCGCACCCTTATGCGTCACCTAAATTACTAGTTTAGGAATGGTGTCGATACGATTCAGTGATAATGCTGTAGTAGATATTTAAGTCTGTAACACTCAATACTAAATCATGAAATTGTATTTTATACAGGTAGTATTTACCAAAATAACAAAATTAGCAACTTAGCTATTGGCTAAACCTCAGTTTGCATAGAGTTTATTTACTAGTTCTTAAAATAGGTTCATATAATTTACACTAAAACATATCAGTATTTTAACTGTTGTCTTCCCTGTTACTACTTACTTAATATGTAGCACAATATTTTCGATTATCTAACTCATTGTGAAACCTCTTCTACAGACTTACTTAGAACAAGAAATTTGGATACTAGTACGAGACAAGTGGTATTTCGCCACAGTTATTGGAGTTTGGGATGATTTGTTGTCGTTTAAACATAGAACTTACAACAAAGATACAGAGGAGGATATTCTTTGGGAAATGGTTGTCAAAATCAGTGAAGTAGTTGCTGTTGATAAAGTTAGGTCTGTTATTAGTAGAAAAGCAGACGTACTTATTTCACGGCTACTAGAAACTGAGCAAGGTCTAAATGATCATCATCAAGATCATGAACATTAATTAGCTCAATAGTAAACTGTTCGCTTGTCTCCTACATGAACGGATAAAAGTTGAGGCAAGCGGTATAAATCAGTATGATAGAAGATTGGCGGATATCATAGCTCTCTTTGGCTTGATTGCCAATAGATACATCAGGTTAATCCAACTTTAATGTTTCTCTTGTAGAGGCGATGCCTTCTTTACGAGAGGTTACGCCTACGCTAAGACAATAAAGATGTTCACACAACGGAGGTTCATTACTAATCTGATAGACTATCTTAAATTTGAAATTATAAAAGCTGGTAGCTCAGGGCTGATAACTAATTATGAGTGAAGCCTTATTCTGTATCGAAAATCTGCGAGTTGCCTATCCTGCGCGCAGTGGCGAAGAAGCAACCTGGGCGGTTGATGATGTATCTTTTACCTTGCAACCAGGTGAAAGAATGGGATTGGTGGGAGAATCGGGTTGTGGTAAGTCAACTATAGGACGGGCAGTAATGCGTTTACTACCAGCCTCTAGTCGTATTGAAGGACAGGTGACATTTCAAGGACAGTCGGTATTTGACTTGATGCCTAACCAGTTGCGGAAATTTCGGGGAGAAACGATCGCCTTAATTTTTCAAGATCCCATGACACGCCTCGATCCGCTGATGACGATTGGTAAGCATTGTATCGAAACCCTTCAGGCGCACTCACCAGAATTATCAACGCCAGAAGCCAAAAAAAAAGCACTTGCTACCTTGGCAAAGGTAAATATTCCAGCTAGTCGCTGGAATCAATATCCTCATGAGTTTAGCGGTGGAATGCGCCAACGGGTAGCGATCGCTTTAGCTTTACTCCTCAACCCCAAGTTGATTGTTGCCGATGAACCTACCACCAGTTTAGATGTCACCGTCTCCGCACAAATATTGAAAGAATTAACTCGCCTGTGCGGTGAAGAAAACATGGGATTGTTGCTGATTTCTCACGATTTAGCAATGGTGGCTGAGTATTGCGATCGCATTGGCGTCATGTACAACGGCAAGATGGTTGAGATGGGTTCTACAGAAACCGTATTTAGGCAACCCCAACATGAATACACGCGATCGCTCTTAAAAGCAGCTTTACACATTCAAGCAGTAAATGAAATAGGGAGTGGGGAATGGGGAGTGGGGAGTGGAGAAGAAAAGCAATTACCAATTATTAATGATAAATCCCCAATTTTGAGTGTTACAGAACTCAAGCAACACTACACCATAGAACCTAACTTTATCGAACGGCTGTTTAACACACAAGGGCAGACAATTAAAGCCGTAGATGGTATAAACCTGGATCTTTATCCCGGAGAAATTTTCGGCTTAGTCGGGGAATCAGGTTGTGGTAAAAGTACTCTATCACGAACAATTTTGCAACTAATTCGTCCCACTAGTGGCAAAGTTGAGTTCTTAGGACAGGATTTAACTAAACTGTCGCGTCAAGAAATTCGCTCCTCACGGCGACAAATCCAAATGGTTTTTCAAGATCCCCATGCTTGTCTCAATCCAGCGATGACAGTGGGACAAAGTATCGCTGATCCTTTGTTTATCCACAATCTAGCCGATTCCGTTAAGGCAAAAGAACAGGTTTTGTGGATGCTAGAGAAAGTTGGGTTAACACCGCCAAAAGTGTATTATGAGCGTTATCCATCAGATTTGTCTGGTGGACAACAGCAAAGAGTTGCGATCGCTCGTGCTTTGATTACTCATCCTAAACTTTTAATCTGCGATGAACCAGTGAGTATGTTAGACGCTAGCGTGCAGTCGCAAGTGCTGGATTTGATGTTGCAATTGAAGGAAGAGTTTGAGTTAACTTATCTGTTCATTACGCATGATCTTTGGTTAGCGAGGTTTTTGTGCGATCGTATTGCCGTGATGAATGGCGGTAAAATTGTCGAACTCGGTCTTACAAAAACTATTTTTGCTAATCCTCAGCACCCTTATACCAAAACTTTACTAGCTGCTGCCCCTTTACTAGCACGCGCTTAACCAAACAAACTCCTAACTCTTGTACAGACGCGATTCATCGCGTCTTTAATTCCCCACTCTTGTACAGACGCGATTCATCGCGTCTCTAACCCTCTTCCCCCCCCTCAAGTAATTTAATACTCAGTATCTGAAAAATAAAATAATTTATCTTGTTTGATGCCAAGCTATCTGGGGAGAATATGTCAAAACTCCAGTGAGGTTGAGCAATGATTAATCAGACATACACAGCTGATGTTTTAGTTGTCGGTGGGGGAACCGGAGGCACTGCGGCAGCTATCCAAGCGGCACGACGGGGAGTCAAAACGATTCTGGTGAGTGAATTTCCTTGGTTGGGGGGAATGCTAACTTCAGCTGGAGTATCTGCACCCGATGGCAACGAATTAAAAGCCTTTCAAACCGGGTTATGGGGTGCATTTTTGCAGGAATTACGACAACGACAGCCAGGTGGATTAGATAACAACTGGGTAAGCTTTTTTAGTTATGATCCTCGGATTGGGGCAGAGATTTTTGCAGATTGGGTGCAGGAATTGCCAAATTTGCACTGGATTTCTGGACAAGTACCAATAGAGGTGTTCCGGCAAAGTGATTCTATTACTGGTGTGCGCTTTGCTGATTTTGCTGTCACAGCCAAGATTATTCTCGACGGTACAGAATTGGGAGATTTATTAGCTTTAGGTGAGATACCTCACCGCTGGGGCTGGGAATTGCAATCTGAGTGGGGAGAACCCAGCGCCCCAGTGTCTTTTAACTCTTTAACTGAAAGATATCCGGTGCAAGCGCCCACTTATGTAGTGATTATGCAAGACTTTGGTGAAACGCTCGCCCCAGAAATTCCAGCTGCGCCTAACTATAATCCATCCCAGTTTACAGGTGCTTGGGATGGCTATGGAGGAGAGACATTTTTAAATTATGGACGTTTGCCTGGTAGCCGATTCATGATTAATTGGCCAATCTGTGGCAATGACTACGGCGAAGGATTAGGGCGGTTGATAGAGTCAGATGTAACCAGAGGTGAATTCATCCAAGAATCTCGCTGGCACAGCCAAAATTTTGCCCATTTTATCCAAAATCAGCTTGATCGTCGCTATGGTTTAGCAGAAAAAGTATTTCCTCACACCCCTACAGCTTTTGCACTGCATCCCTATTACCGGGAAAGCCGCCGCTTAGTGGGGCTAACTACTGTCCGAGAACAGGATATTTTGCCGATCGCTGGGGGGAGAGTAGCATCTATATTTAATGATGCGTTCGCCCTTGGCGGAGCCTCTCGTAGAGATGCAATCGCAGTTGGTAACTACGCCAATGACCATCATTATCCTGGTGTTCAATTCCCACTGCAACCTAAATCTATCCAATGGGGGGGACGCTGGACTGGAACTCCTTTTACAATTCCCTACAATTCTTTAATTCCAGCCACAACAGATGGCTTCTTGGTTTGTGAAAAAAATATTTCTGTCTCCCACATTGCTAATGGGGCTACCAGATTACAACCTGTGGTTATGGGCATTGGTCAAGCAGCGGGCATGGCAGCGGCGTTGTGTGTTGAGTTAAACTGCCAGCCGAGGGATTTATCTGTTAGGGCACTGCAAACGGCATTATTGGAAGACAATCGCTCAAAAGCAGCAATTATTCCTTTATTTAATCTTCCACCCAATCATTCGGATTGGCTGCACTGGCAACTGTATTACTTAAATAACCCACAAGCCTATCCAGCCAGTGGTGATTGCCCTTGCCCATCGTGGAATGAGTACTCTGATTCTACTTTTGGTAAGGCTTTAATTCGGGAAAGTAACTGTTTCAAAGGCATTTTCCATCGCTTGGACGAGCAGGAATATAGATTCACTGTCACAGCACCAGCCGCATATCAAGGGCAAAATTGGCAGCTTGTGACTTTGCGATCGCATATCAACGAGAAATTACGCGCTTATCCTCACGAACAATTAATTACATTATGGGGTCGTCAGAACCACTTTGGTAATTGGTTATTAGTCGAAGATTTAAACGAAGGATAAGAAGAGTTTATTTTCAGTAAAACACAATACTTTTTGATGAATTGTCCGGATATTAATCAAAAAGCTAAGTATCAGTGAAGTGGAGAGTTCCAAAATAGACATCTGCTATGCGTGCTGCCATTTCACTTTTAGTCTCGAGTCTGGTGTTCGGCCCCTTAGCTTCTAACTGCCAAGTAATGGTCAATCACTTATCCTATGGGCCGCTTTCCACGCCTGCTTCGGAACAGTGGCTCTCGGCAGCATCTGAACAAGCTTCAGATGATGCGCCACGTCATCGCGGTAGTGGGCGTAGAGAAGTAACGTAAAAATCCGAAAATATCTATCTATGTTGTGGTTTAACTACCGTAGGGTAATGTCTTTTTTTGCAAAGGAAACAAATTACCAGAAAACACAGTGTTGTGCTAACATCGTTTACACAGCTTTTCTGGCAGATATATATACAGTTGACACACGAAAATCTTCAGCGATCGCTTAGTATTTCAACTGCAAGCTTTGTATATATAGTTAGTTGGCGTCAATCCTGGCGATCAAAACGCAAATTAAATTCAGTGCCTTGATCAACAGCATCACCAACTCCTCAAAAGCCATATAACTGTTGCTCATATTGGGTGGCAAGCTTTGCGCCTCAATCCTCAACTGTTTTAGAAATAGATGTTACTTAAGCTATCAGTTAATCTAAAGCACATCTAATTCAAACATCTTGCTTGTTGAGAAAACAGTCTTAAGGCAACTTCACTTTATTCCCAAATAGGTTTTCTTATACATTGAGTAGCTGGCTATCTATAATCAGGAAATAATTGATCTTCGCTCCGGCGTTTGTTTGGCGTCATTTGCCGAAGCACAAAATCTTTTTCGTTGCATCTGAGTTTATCTAGAACATGGATTCGCACAAGTAGTATAGGTTTATTGCACTTGGCAGCGAATCTTACTATTTTTAACTTTTGACTTCCCCAAAGGGCTGACCTACTCTTGCACCCTGCTTCTTTCTCCTCGCAGATGGCTCGCAATGAAATAAATATTAAGAAGGATCTGCTAGCTCCTCTTAGTCCTCTTAATTATTCTACACCCAAGGGCAGATGCAAAATTTTGCATTTGCCCTTTTTAGGTAAAGTTTATTTAAAGAAAATGTTTGAGAAGGTTTTATGCTGGCTTATGAGCAATGAAATACTTGCTCATAAAATGGACTTGCATCTCAATATTCTCAAAGCCTACTTTCTGTAGACGTTCTAGCAAGTTATCAGTGGTGTAATGCCTGTAATAGGGTTCATGGAAAGTTTCGGGGAAAGAATCCATCATATATTCCAACTCAGGTGAATCACTCAACTGAATTGAGTCACAGATAATAAAGACTCCTCCTGGTTTTGTTACCCGGAAACATTGCTCAATAGCTGTCTGACGTACAGCTGCTGGTAACTCATGGAAGAGAAAAACAGAAGTTACAGCATGAAAATAGTTATCTAAATAGGGTAACTCTTCAGCATTGGCTTGTAAAAGTTGCGGCAGTTCTCCTGGAATTTGGGATAGTAGTTCATTCGCTTTACGCAAATAAGCTGGTGACAAATCTGTGCCAAACAGAGATGCTTGAGGCAAGGCTGCCCGAATCAACTTTAGAGTCCGCCCAGTTCCACAAGCTACATCCAAAATACGGGCTTGCCGTGGTGTAACCGAATCAATTGCTTTCACCCCTTGCTTGAGAGGAGCAAGAATCCGCCGCCGCATCGCATCAGCTGCCCCACCAAAAAGAATTTCTACTTGTAAGTCATATAAATTGGCTGACAAGTCACTCAAGTAGCCATTGCTTTGGTGATGGAAGTTCTGGACGTAGTAGCTGGGATAACCATCTGTGTCAATTTCGGGTGAAAAATCTTGATAATTCTGTTGTTTAACCCGCTCCCAGATTTGAGGTAAATCTAGGCATATCAAGGGATAGTAGCGGAAAAAGTCATCCCAAGGGTTGTCAAACAATAAACTTTCTGGATAGACGCCTTTTTGGGTATCTTGCCAGTCTGTTTCCAGCAACTCATTCAATCTCTGTTGAAGTTTGAGTAAAACCTCATTGGGGATGGGTTTGGTCTTTTGTTCAAGTGTCGGATACACCAGGTTCCTCAACCGTGAACTTAATATTTTGTGAGCCAGACCAAAGTAATTTTTGCTCTGCTGAAAGGTTTGATAAGTCAGCTTAGTTAAACTTTCAGGCATAAAAATAGCTCAAGTTTTGATTTCTTACTTATATGTAAATAATTGTAACGAAAAAAATTATCTACTGTTGGAAAGCTAAAGCTCTCAGGTGAGACAAATCTGAAGCCAGATGGTTTTAGCCATCAAAGGTAGATTAGGAAAGATTTTTCCAGCTTTGGGAAAAAATACCTACTATTGTCAGGAAAAACAAATATAAATTTTTGTAAAAAGTAGCCTATGTTACAGAATTTTTGCTATAGTAGTTTTGTGAGGAACAAATAAATTATATATTCACAAAATAGAGAGGACTATGGTTATGTCTATTGCAGATAAATCTCGTGCATTAATGGTGCGTGAACATCAGCAAGTTAAGAATCGCCAACAATCAATGCTGATGCGGGCTGCACAAGAACTTGGTCTTCCTGAAGAAGTATCCCACTACTGGAACCCGATTCAAGGGAAGGTAGATGCCAACAGTCGAATGATTTATGGGTCTAGTCATGCTTCCATGAGCTAAGTCTGAAGAGTTTTAAGGTTGATTTTTTGAGTGAATATTTCAACCGACAACTTTGAAAAAAAGCCACCCTCTAGGGTGGCGAAACTTATATATTTAGATAGATACGGTACTTAATTAAGCATCGTAGTAGAGGTAAAACTCGTAGGGATGAGGACGCAGCTGCAACTGCTTGGCTTCGTTAAGCTTGTAGTCAATCCAATTTTCGATAAAGTCTTCCGTGAAAACGCCTGATTCGGTCAAGAAAGCGTGATCGTTTTCTAACGCTTGCAATGCCAGTTCTAAAGAACTTGGAGTTGAGGGAACCTTTGCAAGCTCCTCTGGAGAAAGTTCATAGATATTCTTATCTAAGGGTTCACCAGGATGGATTTTGTTCTTGATGCCATCGATACCAGCACAAAGCATTGCAGCAAATGCTAAGTAGGGATTAGATGTAGCATCTGGACAACGGAATTCCAAACGTTTAGCTTTGGGGTTCTTACCAGATAGAGGAATACGGATAGAAGCAGAACGGTTTCCTTCAGAGTAAGCTAAGTTCACTGGTGCTTCATAACCAGGTACTAGGCGCTTGTATGAGTTGGTGCTGGGGTTGGTAATTGCCAACAGCGCTGGTGCGTGTTTGAGAAGACCACCAATGTAGTACAACGCCATTTCACTCAAATCAGCATACTTATCACCTGCAAACAGAGGTTTGCCATCTCTCCAGATGGACTGGTGACAGTGCATTCCTGAACCGTTATCGCCAAAAATCGGTTTTGGCATGAAGGTGACAGTTTTGCCATATTTCTTGGCAACGTTCTTGATGACATATTTGTAAGTCATCAACCAGTCAGCCGCTTCGATCAATTTACCAAAACGGAAACCTAGTTCGCACTGACCACCAGTAGCAACTTCGTGGTGATGCTTTTCAATGGGCACACCTAATTCTGCCATTGTCAACAGCATCTCTGTACGGATATCTTGGAAAGAATCCGTCGGTGAGACTGGGAAGTAACCTTCTTTGAAGCGTGGTTTGTAACCCAAGTTGGGTTTTGCATCTGTACCAGCTTTACCGGAATTCCAAGCACCTTCTTCGGAGTCTAAGAAGTAGTAGCCTTCGTTAGCATTTTGGGCAAACCTAGCACTATCAAAAATAAAGAACTCAGCTTCCGGGCCAAAGAAGGCTGTATCACCAATGCCACTAGAAACCAGGTAATCTATTGCTTTTTGGGCAATGACGCGTGGGCAACGGTTGTACGGTTCACCCGTGCGGGGGTCTTTAATACTACAAATTATACTTAGTGTTGGCACTTCCATGAATGGGTCGATCCAAGCAGTGTTGGGGTCGAGTACCATTGTCATGTCTGATTCGTTGATCGCTTTCCAACCCCGAATGCTGGAACCGTCAAAAGCTACGCCATCAGTGAATGCAGTCTCATCGATTTGGTTCTGGTACAGTGTGAGGTGCTGCCAAGTCCCTACTGTATCGATGAATTTGAGATCAATCAGTTGAATTTTTTCATCTTGAATTTTCTTCAAGAGTTCTTGGGGTGTCGTCATTGTTACTCCTTCTCTACCAATTTCCTAAAGTCAACCAGAATCTTACATTGCATCCTAACCCTGCTGATCTCAATCAGACCGTGACACACCAGAAATATCTTAAATACTAGACATTAGCTGATTTTGTAGTTTGTGCTACAGATATCTGGATTATCAGGTTATATTAACCTTTCAGGGATCATCTGTACAAAACTGGAAAGTTCATCATATAGGGGTCAACTTTGGCATAGAATCCATAGATAGTGGATAAATTGTTTTTGTGCCGAATCTATTTTTAATAGCACAAAAATTTACTGGTGCATAAGTGCAGCCAAATAAATATCAAACCATAAATAGCAATGATTGGGAGAAGAAGGAATGCGCGATGCGGTAACAAGTTTAATTAAGAATTATGACTTAACTGGTCGGTATTTTGACCGGAATGCGATCGATAGCCTGAAGTCTTACTTTGACAGTGGTACAGCACGAGTACAAGCGGCGGCGGCGATCAACTCTAATGCAGCTGCACTTGTCAAGCAAGCTGGTTTAAAGTTATTTGAAGAACTGCCAGAATTGATTCGCCCCGGTGGAAATGCTTATACAACTCGTCGTTATGCAGCTTGTCTGCGGGATATGGACTACTATCTGCGCTATGCCACCTATGCGCTGGTTGCTGGAAACACGAATGTATTGGATGAGCGTGTGCTACAAGGGCTACGGGAAACTTACAATTCTTTAGGAGTGCCTATTGGGCCTACGGTTCGCGGTATCCAGATTCTCAAGGATCTGATTAAGGAGCAAGTAGCAGCAGCAGGTGTGGCTAATACTGCTTTTGTGGATGAACCTTTTGATCACATCACACGCGAGTTGAGCGAACAGGATATTTAGATTTTAGGTGGGCAAGGTGTCTGCCCCGACATAAATATAAATAGCGATCGCACTTTTGTCTGTGTTGGGAAAAGAGCGATCGCTTTTTTATGAACCCTACCAGGCTTTGAATTAAGTTTTCGCCGCCAGATGCTAACATCGCGCCTCTGTAAAAATAATTTTGCTAGATTAAAGCTGTGTTTTTGGAACTATCTTTCGACTAATGCCAGCCAGAGACATCTACCACGCCGCAGTCATTAAAGCACTTATAGCAGATGGTTGGACAATAACCAACGATCCCTTATACCTTGCATACGGGGGTAGAGAACTTTACGTAGATATTGGAGCAGAAAGAGTTACCATTGCTGCTGAGAGAGACGATCAAAAAATAGCTGTTGAAATCAAAAGTTTTCTAAGTCCTTCTCCCGTGAATGATCTCCAGGAAGCTGTAGGACAGTATGAAATTTATCGCAGCGTGCTTAAAGAACTACAACCGAAACGCCAACTTTATTTAGCACTTCCCAAGCGGGTTTATGAAGGTATATTTTCCGAACGCTTGGTCAGCTAATTCTTAATAGTATAGGAATAAACCTGATTGTTTTTGACGAGCAACTAGAAAGGATTATCAGATGGATAAGCTAGCTCGGTATCGTGAAATTATTCGTCAGTTGATATTTGACTATGCTAGTCACAAACCTGCTAACGGTCAAATAGAGACAGAAGCAGTCATTGACTCGGAGCGAGATCACTACGAAGTGTTACATATCGGTTGGGATGGCGTGCGCCGCGTACATGGTTCGGTGGTACATATAGATATTATTAATGATAAAGTGTGGATTCAATATGATGGTACTTGCCAGCCAGTAGCAGAGGCATTGTTAGAAGCTGGTATTTTGCGCGAAGATATTGTCTTGGGTTTTCATCCTGCGGAACTACGACAATACACGGATTTTGCTGTATCTTAATTATCTTTAGTTGTGTATTTCCAAAGAATAATATATTAAGTAGCGATCGCTCTTAGATGAAACGCATTAGCTTATGTTTTCTGAACTAGAACCGCCATAAGCCACAATAGAAGTTGCCGATGTTTGAGGCGCTAATTATGGAAGAATTATTAACTCTGAAAGACTTGCTTGTTAAGGGCGATGTTCAAGGAGCATTGATTATAGTTGAAGAATTAACAGAAATGAGCCGAAATGACATAATCAAGACGATTCGTAGCTATGCAGTGATTTTGCTGTTGCATTTGATTAAACAACAAGCTGAAAATCGCACGACTCGCTCTTGGGAAGTCTCTATTCGGAATTCGGTTCTGGAAATTCAGCGGGAAAATAAGCGGCGCAAAACTGGAGGCTATTATCTCACACCAGAAGAATTGTTAGAAATCTTAGCAGAAGCCTATTTAAATGCCAGTAATGAAGCAACGCTCGAAGTAGAAGAAGGTCGTTATGAAGCCCAAGAATTAGAAAAGCTGGTTAACCGAGAAGAAATTATCAATCGTGCTTTGGCTTTAATCTTACCAGGAGAGTCTAGTTAATTGGCTAAACAGCGACTCGATACATTATTAGTAGAGTTAAATTTATGTTCTTCTCGCGCCTTAGCACAAAGGTTAATTCAGGCGGGGGAAGTTACTGTTAATCAGCAGTTAGTTGATAAACCTGGTACTGAAGTTGATATTGCAGCTCAAATAAATATTAAAGAGCGATCGCCTTTTGTTTCTAGAGGCGGTGAAAAACTCTCCAAAGCTTTATCAGTATTTGCCATTCCCATAGCAGAGCGTATTTGTTTAGATGGTGGGATTTCTACTGGTGGTTTTACTGATTGTCTTTTACAAGCTGGAGCAAAACAAGTTTACGGTATTGATGTTGGTTACGGACAAGTTGATTGGCGGTTGCGAAATGATTCGCGGGTGATTTTGCGGGAACGCACCAACTTACGGCAACTACGACCAGATGAGTTATATGGCGAAAATGACCCGATTCCTGATTTGGCGGTGGTCGATGTATCGTTTATTTCTTTAACGAAGATTCTGCCTGCTTTGTGGCAACTAACTCAAGCTAACCGAGAAGCTGTATTATTAGTCAAGCCACAGTTTGAAGTCGGCAGATCCCGTGTGGGTAAAAAAGGTGTTGTGCGAGATCCAAACGACCAAGCTGATGCCATTTTCCAGGTGTTGCAAGCAGCCCACGAATTAGGATGGAAATATAAAGGCTTAACTTGGTCGCCGATCACTGGCCCAGCTGGGAATATCGAATATCTTTTGTGGTTGGGAATGGAAAGTGAAACACCACCACTTGATTTAGAAGCAATTAAGCAAATAACGCAATCAGCAACAACTGATTTACGAAAAAGTTAAAGAAGAATGCAGAATTCAGAATCAATTAGTGGGGAACTTTAACCCACATATTCATCTGTACTCAGACTCCAATTCATACTGAATTCTGACTCCTGACTCCTGAATTCTCTCTTATTAAACGTCGTAGATTAGACACTCTACGGAATCTGGATGGCGATCGCAGTAATTATCCAAAGAGGTTTTCTTTGATTTTGCTTGCTGTTGATCGGCTTTTTCAGCTTGTAATTCTTCCACAATATCCCAAGCTACGGCACAACCAGCAGAATCACTGCCATTTAGCTCACAAGTTGTCCGGGCTTCGGTAATGGCTTCAATAATGGCTTCTTCAAGATTTGTTGCCCCAGCATCAAATGAGTTGAGGGTAGTTGTCATGATCCTTTTACCTTTAATTTACAGAGATAGATATTAACTGTGAGCTTTCAATGACCCAAAAAGCTCACACACGGGGTGACGCTCCTGCGTCGCTAACGCCAGTCCCTCTTTGTTGTAGCAACAACACTGGGCTGGCTCATATTTCCAGTTTAGATAGGCTTCCCACAAGAGGTGGTGGTAAACACCGCCATCTTTTTAGCAAATTTGAGTAGGAATTACCCTCTTGTCATGTTCTTAGTCTTGCATCCCAAATTCGGAATATCAGTCAATTGTCAGAAGAGTTTGATAGAAGTTCAAAAACACTTATAAACGGCAACAAAAGAGAAACAATTTTTATTTATTCTCAATACTTTATGCCTAACTCTTGTCGCAAGCGATACAGAATTGTATTTTTGTCAACTTGAGAGAGAATTTCTTGAATGACGCTGCTAGCGCCCAACTGTCCCCAAGTGCAGCCTTTTTCGAGATACACCTGAGCGGCTTTGCCAATGGAGTATGCACCATAACCAGCAATACCAGCTTGAGCGATCGCACTGCCAGCAAAGGCAGTAATATTGCTGGGATTGTCACCGCTAGTTATCGCAGCAGTACTTTTACTTAAACCTAAAAGCAAACTGCTACCTAATTCCCCCAGTAGCAAGCCACCAGAACTAAATAAAATCGTTTTTAAAATTTTCCCGGCTTCGTAGCTAGTCATCGGCAAACCATACAATCTAGCTAGGGCACGAATCAAAGCCAAATCAGCAACAGTTCCGCCAAGAATATCTAAGAAGGCGATGGGATTGAGCATTACTGCCAAAGCTTTGTATTTGGTAAATTGCCAAATGATATCTTCAGCTTCTTGTTCGCGTAAGTCGATGGTTTTTTGAGCGATCGCAGCTTCTGCATCCCGTGCTTGAATGAGTGCATTTAAAGCCAGAAGCGATCGCCCTTCCCGATTGAGAATATTTAGAATTGTCTCTTTGAGTTCGTCTACTTGCGGTGGCGGTGTCTCCCACTCATAACTGACACGCCCATCAGGCCACTCAACCCGCACCTCCATTGGTGCTGGTTCTGCCGCCACCATGACAATTTCATCTGGTAGTAAAGGTTTCGCTTGAGGATGTCCGGCACCTAATTGTTGCAAATTTTGGTAAATCGCTCCTTGGTCTGTATCTGGGTAAAGGTCTATTTTGTTAAATACTAAAATTAGGGGTTTTTGAGCTTTACGTAATTCCAGCAGTGCTTGATACTCAGTGCGCGTGATATCACCAGACACGATAAACAAAATTAAATCAGCCTGATGTACAACTCCTCGCGCCATGTCTGCCCGTGACTCACCCTCAATTTCATCTAATCCAGGGGTATCAATTAACTCTACAACTACCTTACCCCCTGGCTGCCAACGGACGGAACGGGGCCATTGAGTGACACCGTTTAGGGGCCCAGTTTGCAAAATCTTTTCTCCTAGCAAGGCATTTAAAACTGCCGATTTACCTCGACTCACCAAACCAAAAGCGGCAATTCTAATGACGTTAGAATCCAGCTTGTTGAGTGTGGAGTTCAAAGCTTCCAATTCTGGTTTCAACAAACCTGCCAATTCCGGGTTGGATGAAAGCTGTCCTGACTTACGAAGATATCCATACCAAGACAGCGCTTGTCTGAGACTAGCGCGGGCACGATTTAAATGAGTTTCTTGCAGATTCCGCACGAAGTTAGGTTGATTCAAGGTTGGACAAACAACAGGCTACATATCTATTTTGATCTAATTCCCAGACTGTTAGCCTGTTTTGCCAAATTGGGTGGGATGAGCTTAAGCAATATCCATTCAGAACATAGGACTGTGTTTATTATCCCAAAACTTGCGATCGCGCCAGTTTCTCCCAGTATGTTCACATGCAAATGCATCATCTATCCAAGGAATCGATGTAGAGTGGTGCGAGGTTCCAATGGAAGCAAATAAGCTAGCAGTTAATAACCCCGTGTTTCTTCAATGAAAGGCTACCACCAAACTCGATTTCCATTTTCGTCAACTCGTGCTTCCCGAATCATGTCAGAAATCTCTTCAGCATCTTTAACGTGGTGAAGTGCTTTCTTTTCGCCGTCGGGTTCATCTACAACGAAGTAAGTCGGGACTGTAATATTGTCACCTGTAATATCTGGTACATTGTCCACAGCTACCTGTTTAGCCTTTTCTTCAACAGATTGAGGCTCATCAGCGATTTTATCTCCTGGATTTGCTGTTAAGTTTCTTTCGTTGACATTTGGTTCTTCGCGCAAATGTGTATCCTCACTTACTGGTTGATTAATTCGATTTTCTTGATTTTTATCAGTCATAGCTTTTTCAGATATTGAAAAATGTAGCTTTACTAAATATCATTTTAGAAAATCGAGGATACAAAGGGTTCTTTCTCTGGAGAGACTTTAGTAAGAACACGTCTTAGGTTAGATATTTACTCTGATGAATTTACTTCTTTAGTTGAAATGGGGTATATTTCCCTCCCAATGCTTCTACAATTGTACGCGTATTCGCTTCCATCATTTTGATGTAAGAATCTCCTGGACTTCCCTTAGCGCCAATTGAATCAGAATAGAGTTGATTTGGTGCTAATTTTACCCCTGCTTCTTGGGCAACAGTTTTAATTAAAGCTGGGTTAATTGTAGTCTCAGCAAAAATTGCAGAAACGCCGATTTTTTTAATTGACTCTACCAATCGTTGGACTGTTTGAGCGCTTGGTTGTTCTTCGGTACTAATGCCAATTAAAGTACCTGCGATCGCAATTCCATAAGCACGTCCATAATATTGAAATGCATCGTGGGTTGTCACTAGTTGACGCCGAGGTTCGGGGATAGTTTGAATCTGTTGATTAATCCAACTATGCAATTGTTTTAATTCATTATTTAGTTGCGATGCGTTTTGAGTAAATTTTTCTCTGTCTTCAGGTGATAACTCAATCAAACCATCCCGAATCGCATTCGTCATTGCGATCGCATTTTCTGCACTACCCCAAACGTGCGGATCTGGCACAACTTCTCCTTTGCCTTTATCAAGCTGCAAAGATTTGACAGCCTCCCCCACAGCTAATTTTTGCGCCTTACCACCAGAAGCATTCATTAATTTAATCAGCCCCGGTTCTAGGTTGTAGCCGTTATACAAAATCAAGTCAGCTTCTTCTAAAACTCTGCTGTCTGCTGGTACTGGTTCGTAAACATGGGGATCAGTACCCGGTTTCAGGATTGCACTTAGTTGAATTTCGTCTCCTGCAACCTCTTGTGTCAAATCAGCAATGATGGTGCTAGTTGCAACCACTCGCGGCTTATCTCCGTTGATAGTGTTGGGGTTAGAGTCTTTCTGTGTACAACTGAATAAAGCCAAAGGCAAAAGTATTCCCAAAAGCCGGAAAATCATTTTTCCCTTCATCTTGCTGATTATTGCTTTGCCGTAAGGATTACTGGCGTCTATCTCTAGTATTAGTTTCATTGATCTTGGATATTACATCTAATTATAGATTTTTTCATATTTCTCTCATTTTTATAGTAAGCTCAAGAAATAAATATTTAAACCAGATTATGATAAACCTCTCTTTTCCGGCAAAATATCGCGTATCCCAGACAAAAATAGAGGAAATATCTGCAAAAACTATTAAAGCTTTTGATATGAGTTCTACAGCAGCAATTAGCATTGCTCATCTAGGGGTACATTACCGAACACAAGAAGCTTTAAGGGACGTTAACTGTATCATCAAACCGGGAAAACTGACGGGTATTTTTGGCCCCAACGGTGCTGGCAAAAGTACGCTGATGAAAGCAATGTTAGGCTTGGTTCCCGCCAGTAGTGGTACGGTGCTATGCCAAGGCAAACCTTTAATGCAACAATTAGAAAAAGTTGCCTATGTACCACAACGTAGCCAAATTGACTGGACTTACCCCGCCACCGTCTGGGATGTAGTGATGATGGGACGGGTAAAGAAAACAGGCTGGTTGCGTAGCTTCTCGACAGTTAGTCGCCAGGTAGCAAAAAATGCCATAGAAAGAGTTGGGATGAGCGAATATTGCGATCGCCCCATTGGACAATTATCAGGAGGACAACAACAACGAGTATTTTTAGCCCGTGCTTTAACACAGCAAGCAGAAATCTTCTGCTTTGATGAACCTCTAGTAGGCATTGATCAAAAAACCCAGTCAGTGGTTTTTGAAGTGTTTCATGAACTCGCCGCCGATAATAAAATCGTGCTAGTAGTTAACCACGACTTAGGCGAATCAATCACCCACTTTGATGATTTAATATTACTAAATCGTGAATTAATCGCCGCAGGTTCACGGCAACAAGTACTTACACAAGAAAATCTCCAACTTGCTTATAGTGGTAAAGTAATGTACTTTTCTGACGCTGCATAAAATGTCATTGGTAGCGAATGACAAATAACAAATGACAAATGACAAAATATGTTACAAGTATTAATTGAACCGTTGCAATACGGTTTTATGCAGAGATCGCTCGTGATTGCGATTTTAGTTGGGATGTTGTGTGCAGTTGTAGGCAGCTACTTGATGGTGCAACGACTAGCATTGCTGGGTGACGCTATCAGTCACTCAGTTTTGCCAGGACTAGCGATCGCTTTTATGGTAGGAGCAAATATATATGTTGGGGCATTTATTGCCGGAGTGATCAGTACAATGGCGATCGCCTGGATTAGAGTGCGATCGCCTATCAAAGAAGATGCGGCAATGGGCATAGTTTTTTCGGCATTTTTCGCCCTTGGTATTACCTTAATTACTGTTATTCAAAAAGATAACAAAATCGATCTAAACCACTTCCTTTTCGGTAACATTCTCGGTGTTACCATTGATGAAGTGCGGGATACTGCTATTATTGCCGCTATTGTTTTAATAGTTGTTGTTTTGTTATATAAAGAACTTTTATTTTACACCTTTGACCCTTTAGGCGCTCAAGCCGCAGGTTTGCCCGTCAATCGGCTGAACTTTGGACTTATGGTGCTAATAGCTTTAACAATAGTCGCCAGCATGAAAGCTGTCGGTGTAATTTTAGTTTTATCACTTTTGATTACACCGGGAGCCACCGCCTATTTATTAGTCAAACGTCTCAATTATGTAATGATTTTGGGTGCGGGAATTGGCGTAGTTTCTAGTATTAGCGGTATGTACCTCAGCTACTTTTATAACTTGCCCTCTGGCCCTGCGATCGTTTTAGTAGTATCAGGATTGTTTATTTTGGCGTTGTTATTCAGTCCTAGATACGGTATTTTCACCTTGAGCAGCAAAAAGCTCACACCATAATCTTTGAATTACGGTAATTTTCCGGCGTGTAGAGACTTTGTATTATGGCATGAGCTTGTGTCGGCAACTACGATCGCAAGGCTACAGCAAACCAATCCTGTTGGTGACAGGGAAAAATTCCTACCGTCAAATAAAAGGCTTTGACCATTTCAATATTGCCCTTTCTGTCGGCGTAGTTGCAGGTTTTCCAGGATCAGAATTTGTATTGCAAGCGGTTGCTGACAGATGGCTACAAGTGGTCTCAGTTTCAACAATAACACTTAATATACCGTCAGAATTAGATAACGGTGAACGCGAAGCAATTGCCTTAGCACTAGAAACTAAAGAACGGCAAATTTGGTTAGATGAACGTGAAGCACGCCAAGTAGCTCAAAGTTTAGGATTACAAGCAATTGGAACTCTAGGTATTCTCTTATTAGCAAAAAATAGAAAGATAATTACACAAGTGCAACCTCTATTAGATGCCATGATTAATACTGCTCAATATTGGGTGAGCCGCAGTCTTTATGAACAAATATTACGACAAACAGGAGAATTAATAGACTAATGAGCAAAAAATAGGCAAATTCTCTAACTGACTTTGAGCAATCAGAATTCGAGCAAAAGGAATCTAGCTAGATGCGTACTCCTGGGGAGCATCTTGTAGACAAGCAGCTTGTTGTCAGACAATGATTGCCACTACAAGGAGCATATCTTAACAAACTTAACTGCGATCGCTTGAAAACTAAACTACACAACTTTATCGTTAAACTTGTACAGATCTAAACAATACGAAGACAGTAGAAGTATCTTTAGACAGAGTTAGAATCATTGACGTTCTAAGTGTATACGCAATAAAATTATTGTAGTAGAACCTAACGATAGAGTTAATTAAAATAATTTGCCCAGAGAATAAAGACAAGCAATATTAAAGAGAATTTGGACAAAACAAATGAACGCCAAAACTATTGCTTTTTTGGGAATTACAGCAGCCTTTGCAAGCTTAGGAAGCCAAGTATACGCACAAGCACCAGCATCAAGCTCAAATCCAGGACAATATAGATTAACTGGTGATTCTCTAGTTGGAATTGATAATAGATCAGCCCAAGAAGACTTTAGAAGCTTTTTTGAGCAAACTAATCCAGCAAGTATCTCTAACAATAATAGAGGGGGTAATAAAACTCCAGTCAGAATCCAGTTTAATGAATCATTATCACAACCAGACACTTCTGTTTTCTTAGCGCCGGCTCAGTCTGGGGATGACAATGATGGATTGGAAGTACAGTTAGATATAGGCAGAGAATAATCAGGTATAAAGGTTGACGAAGAAAGGCAGAAGGCAGGAGGAAAGAATTTATTTTTCTTCTGCCAAAAAAATACAAGCCCCTCATGTAGAGACGCGATTTATCGCGTCTAAAAGACTGACACGTAAAAAAGACAAAGACGCGATAAATCGCCGTCTCTACAATCGCTTATTGACCACGAACATGTGCTTGAAAAACCATAAAATCGGGGGTTTTGTCAATAATATTTACATATGTTAATATTGTCTTTCTGATTTAAGTACGGTTATTCAGTATGGTTTCCATAAAGACTGTTCTAAAAGATTCAGAGCAAGTCACTCGGTTGTTTTCTCATCTTGAATTTGATGGAAAAAAGCTCAATCATCAACCGGGTAGCGTATTGGGAAGTACTGCATTAATTGCTGGAACCACTGTTGGGGCTGGGATTCTGGCCTTACCAGCCGTTACCCTGCCGTCTGGTGTTGTGCCATCCACATCTGGGCTGATTGCTGTTTGGCTATACGCTTTAGTTTCAGGGTTATTGGTTGCAGAGGTGACTTTAAACACGATGCGAACAGAAGGGCATCCCAGTTTAGGTTTTTTGGGAGTTGTGGAAAAAATCTTGGGGAAGGTGGGAGCGCGACTTGCAGGGGGTGTATATTTATTCATGCACTATGCTCTGTTGGTGGCATACATCACCAAAGGCGGAGAGATTTTAGGTTCTGCGACGGCAAAAATTTGGAGTGTGCAGATATTGCCTACCTGGGTGGGTACAACGACATTCACGCTCTTATTCGGTGGCATTATGTATCTTGGGCGAGAAAAGTTTATTGAGAAATTAAACAGCGCTTTTGTGGCAATTGTCATTGTCTCCTTTTTAGGATTATTGTTTTTGGCAGGAGGACAGATTCAGAGTACCCAACTGTTATTTCAAAACTGGAGTGCCCTTGGTAGTGCCATTTCAGTGATGTCTGTGGCGCTATTTTTCCAAAACGTTGTGCCGTTAGTTGTGACGCAACTCGAAGGGGATGCCCGCAAAATTCGTCAGTCCATCTTTATTGGCTCAGTGATTCCTCTAATTATGTTCTTGGCATGGAATGCTGTAATTTTAGGAAGCGTCAATCGCGATATGCTACATGGCGCATCTGTCGGTAGAACTATTTTTGATCCATTGCAAGTTCTCCGAGCCGGTGGTGCGGGGGAATGGTTAGGAGTGCTAATATCCATTTTTTCAGAGTTTGCGATCGCTACTTCATTCATTGGATTTGTCTACGGATTGCTGGATTTGTTGAAAGATATTTTCCTAGTGGCACAGGGCAAATTTTCTAGTCGCCTACCCCTGTATTCGCTGGTTCTTTTCCCGCCAATGACTCTGGGAACGCTCAATCCCAGTATCTTTTTTACTGCCCTAGATTACACTGGAACATTTAGTATCTCAGTTCTAGGTGGAATTATTCCGGTGTTAATGAGTTGGAAGCAACGTCAAGAACAAGAAAACTCAGATAGCAGAAATCAACTACTCGTTCCTGGTGGGAAAGTGACACTCATTGTCATGGTTGGAGCGGCATTAGCCATGATGGGAAGACAAGTTCTGTCAATTTACCCAAAGTAAAAGCATCAATTAAAAGTTTGGTGTAGTATTGTAACTATATAACTGTAGTACGAAAACGCCAATCACAATCAAATGAGTGATTCTCGTCTCGTAAAAATCAGCAAATATCTGCGACACACACCTGATGCAATTGGAATTAAACTTGCTCTCAGTGGCTGGGTTGCTGTTGATGAACTACTTACCGCTTGTGCTAAAAACAAGTTTCCGATTAGCCGTCAAGAATTAGAGGCAGTAGTTGAATTTAACGACAAACAACGCTTTTCGTTTGATTCTACAGGTACTCTGATTCGTGCGAACCAAGGACATAGCATAAAAGTCGATTTACAATTAGAATCTGTTGTTCCCCCAGATGAGCTTTATCACGGCACGGGGCGTAAATCTGTAGAGTCGATTCTGCAAACAGGACTTTACAAAATGTCACGCCATCATGTCCATTTATCAAAGGATATTGCCACAGCACAAACTGTTGGTGCAAGATATGGAAAAGCAGTAGTTTTTGCTGTCCATGCTGCGGCAATGCATCAGGCGGGTTTTATCTTCTATTGTTCTGCTAATGGTGTTTGGTTAGTGGATCACGTGCCACCTGAGTATTTACAAAAAATTTGAATAGAAGATTGGATCTAATTCAATACAGTTCAGATAAGACCAAAACACTTGTAGAGACGGCGATTTATCGCGTCTCGAAAACCCACAACTTTGTATAATAGACCTCTTGCATAAATGCTTAAATTGTCATCTTGAGCGGAGCGAAACATCTGGTGAAATTCTTCTCTCCTCTGCGTTCCGCTCAAAATGACATTCCTGATTTTTTGACTTTTGCAAGAGGTCTAATTAGCCCTTAATTGAACAGTATTGGGATCTAATTTATCCAAAACATCATAGGGGCAATTCATGAATTGCCCCTACTCTAATCACTAATAAATCGCTATTGTACCCATTGAAATATTGTTTACAGGTGACTTAATTTTTTAGGTGGTTAAGTTGGGATAAACTATTAAACCGTGAGTTAGTGCCAGTTATTGTTTATAGTAATTTGAAACCGAGGTGATTGAAAGCGCAAAACACAGCACTACACTAATTTAGCAAATCAGGTTCTTCACGTACAATCCTGTCGTAAAGTGGCTGGAAGCTTAACCACCCATTTGTATGTGACCCCACTTGAGTTTGTGTTAAACGGGCTGTTTCGTGTTTGATAGTAGTGGGTCTACCCGCAGCTTCTGCCAGTAGTTGGCCTTGGCACGATCGCTCTAAGCTAATGTACCAAAAAGCAGCTTCATCTACTGTATGTCCCACAGTTAAAATGCTGTGGTTACGCAAGATTATAGCTTTCTTTGACCCCAAGGCTTGCGCCAGTCGCTGACCTTCAAAATTTTCTAAAACCACACCTGTGAAGTCATCAAATAGTGCATGGTCTTCATAAAAAGCACAAGAATCTTGAGTCAATGGGTCGAGGAGACGCCCCAAACTAGACCAAGCTTTACCATAAAGTGAATGGGCGTGAGCCGCCGCGATTACATCAGGTCGAGCTTCATGAATATGAGAATGGATGGCGAAAGCGGCTTGATTCACTTCAGCATCGCCTTTAACTACCTCACCTTCTCTGTTAACTAAGAGCAGGTCAGAAACTCGGATATGGCCAAAGTATGTTCCTAATGGATTGACCCAGAAATGGTCTGTAAACTCCGGGTCGCGAGCTGTAATATGTCCTGCGATTCCCTCGCTAAATCCAAACTTACCAAACAGGCGAAAAGCAGCGGCTAAACGTTGCTTACGGTGCAAACGTTCGTCTTCAACTCGATCGAATACGGGGGGTTGTGGTCTATTGTACTTGGGCATGTTCTTTTTCTTCTTTCTCTTTGCAAGGAGCGTTAGAATATCCAGAGCGAAAGGTTTTGACGCTGTAAGATTCTGGGATGAACTGGTGACGCAAGATACACCCAGTATCATTACCTAGAAGATGGATACAGATGCGCTCTAAGATGTGGTTTTGACGGTATAGATATCACCATCTGGGGGTAACAGACGATAGATATCCCTTAGTTGAAGCGATGCTTACGGCTGGCTACGCCTACGCACTTCAGTTACTTGTAATTGTGCGTGTCCTTCAGCATAGCTGTTATCTACACGGCGATAGACTGTTTCTTGTTAATTGCCTTTGTGTAAACTTTATCGTAAGCAGAATAACATCATGACTTCAATCGTAAGATTATAGCCGTAGTCACACAGATTAGGACAGTGTTGATTGCTCAAAGTCTTGAAACAACTGGGTTTTTACTCATCACGGGCTTAAAAGCACTCAGCACTTAGCTATACCTGATACCTGCTATCAAAAGAAGGGACGCTCTCAAGAACGTCCCTGTAGTAAAATTCACAAACAATCGATATTAGAGATATTAGAGCCATCCAGCGGATCGTAAGATTTGGTCGGATCGACTGCTTCAACCGATGGTGAAAAGTCCCCGAAGATCGTAAAGGCTGCGGTTCGCCCGGTATTATTGACCGCATCTAAGGCTGGGTCGGTCTTATTATTGAAATAAGACACGCTGAAAATCACAAATTCCATATTTGGATTTTTAGCCTGTCTATCTTACTAAGTATGAAAACTAACAAGCTATTGGTACCAATGCTCAGACTTTGATTTCACAAACCCTAAGGGTAATTACATACAGCAGTTTTGGTTTGCATGAAGTACAAATTTACAAGTTTTGAAGCAGAAGGCAGAAACTCTGTATATGTGATTTTGAGTCCTACGTTTTATAGCTCACTTACTTGCAAACTGCTGTATATAATTTACGACAATACTAAAGTAAAGCGATTTAATCTAAATATTTCTACATAAAAAGCTCACTTGAGTGTGGAAGGAATTTATACTGTTGTGTCCGTTTGGACTGGGGTTTCATGTTTTGCCTAAAAGTATTGCACGCTCTTGTGTTGGGCTATTTCGGCAAAAGTTTAGATTACCTCTGTTTTTAGCGAAGGTATTGTTGAACAAGGGAATTTTGTGTTTTTCTTTAATTAGTTGAACTCCTATTTTTTGAAAAGCAAGCTCAATTATTGGAATTCATTATTGCTATAAAAATCCTATTTGATTCAGGATTGCTATAGAGCAGTTGCTGGTTATTCTAATATTATCAAAAGGGCTAATTGCTTGCAAATGCAGGGTTTTTTCTAACTGCGGATGCTCGAAGCAAAGTTCCCTGGCGTGCAGATGTAACCAACTGGTAACTGCACAGCATCTATAAAGGCGATCGCTTTTATGTATAAGTAATATGGCTTTTCTTTTGATTTTAATTACTAACTGATTGACTTTTCGTGCATATATTTGTAAATTTAACAAACAAACAAAAATTTACATTAATCAAAAAATACTATGCAACTGATAAAAAATGGTTTGTAAAAATCTGAAACGACCTATTGACTTTAATACACAAGATGATGTGTCTGTACAGTAAGTAAATCTGAATATTTCACCATTTTTCAAATCTACCGATTAGTAGAGTCATTCAGGCTAATTTCACAATACACCAATAAAGAAATTAAAGTGATAAAAATAACTAGACGAGAAGCCCTGAAGCTAGGAGCGCTTACAGGTGGTTCTTTGCTACTTCCCCTAAGTTTCCTATCTCGTGGACAAGCAGCTACTGCTGGTAGTCCTCAGCCTACTCGTTTTACTGTCAAACTTCCCATACCGCCAGTACTTAAACCAGTGCGGAGTGATGCGACCACAGATTATTACCAGATTACAATGAAAAAAGCTCTGGTTAATATTTTGCCTGGGCTAACAACGCAGATATGGGGGTATAACGGTATTGCTCCTGGCCCCACAATTAAGCAACGTCAAGGGCGACGATCAGTTGTTCGCTTTATCAATAACAGTGTCGATACACCAACATCAACTCACTTGCATGGAATGGCATCGTTACCGCAGTACGATGGCTATGCTGAAGATTTGACACCACCGGGTTTCTACAAGGATTACATTTATCCAAACAAACGTGCGGCTACGTTATGGTATCACGACCACGGCATTCATAATACTGCACGTAATGTTTATATGGGTTTGGCAGGCATGTACCTTGTTCAAGATGACTTTGAGCTTGGACTACCTTTACCCAAGGGTAAATACGACGTACCACTGCTTATCCAAGATAAGCAGTTTACTAAAACTGGCAAGTTAGTCTTTAATACCCAAGGTAGAATAAGTCAATATGGTGATGTCATTTTGGTCAATGGTGCGCCTTGGCCACGCATGGAAGTAAGTACCCATAAGTACCGTTTCCGAATTTTGAATGGTTCAACTTCGCGCTCTTACAATCTTGCCCTGAGCAACGGCGATGATTTTATTATGATTGGCACTGATGGCGGATTAATGAGCGCACCAGTTAGAGTCAAAAATTTCCGGTTGGCGACGGGAGAACGTTACGAAGTGATTATTGACTTTTCTAAATACCCAGTCGGCTCTCAGGTAGTGCTGCGAAATCTCGGACTTCCTAACAACACGAATTACGACGGTACGAATCAAATTATGCGCTTTGATGTTGTGCGGCGTGAACCAGATAATAGCTCTATTCCCTCCAGGTTACGTACAATCCAGCCTATCCCAGAATCTTCAGCAGTACGAACCAGAGAATTTAAGTATGAGCGCTCTAATGGTCTGTGGGTGATCAATGGCAAAGCCTGGGATAAGACGCGAATTGATGCTAATCCTCGATTAGGCGATGTTGAAATCTGGAAATTGTCTAACCCATCAGGTCGTGCGTTTCATCCTATCCACCTTCACCTAATTGATTGCCTAATGCTTGACCGTAATGGTAAACCACCTTTCCCTTACGAGCGTGGGAGGAAAGATGTCTTCTATGTTGGGGAAAACGAGACTGTACGAGTCATTGGCAAGTTTAGTCCCAATACAGGTAAATATATGTCACACTGCCACAATACGGTTCACGAAGACCACGATATGATGAATCAGTTTGAAGTGGGACAGGGCGGACGCTCACCTTTTGCAGTTCCAGCAAAGCCACTGCCAGCTCCACCTTTATAGAGATTAACGCTAAGAGGATGTTTAGAGAGAAGGCGGGGGCAGGGGCAGGGGGCAGGGAGCAGGGGAGGCAAAAAAAGGGATTTGTATCAATTATTTCGTGAAATGGGATGAGTACTTGCAACAAGTCTTTTCCCTTGTCCCCAAGTCCTCTTCGTTGAGCGTCAAAAAGGTGTAATTGCTTGTAAATGCAGGGTTTTTTCTAACTGCGGATGCTCGAAGCGAAGTTCTCTGGCGTGGAGATGTAATCGGCTGGTAACTGCACAGCATCCATAAAGACGATCGCCTAAAATAGTTACCCCAAGTCCTTGTGCATCAGCCGCATGAACCCTTAATTGATGGGTGCGCCCTGTTAGCGGTGTAAATTCTACGCGGGTATAATCTTGTTCTCTTGCTATTACCTGGAAGTGTGTCAAGCTGGGTTTACCGCGCTGCCAATCGACTTTTTGATAAGGGCGATTTTCAGGATCTCCCCACAGTGGTAGTTCAATTGTACCTTGGTCAACTGTCACAGCACCGGAAAGTATGGCTTCATAAACCTTGTGAATCTGACGTTGCTGAAACTGCTGGCTGAGTTGCCGATGGGTTTGACGATCGCGCGCTAACAACAAAATTCCAGAAGTTTCTTGATCTAGGCGATGCACAGTTGCCAGCGCCATCCCATCCGGTAACAGATGACGTAAGCGACTCAAGACACTATCTTGGCGATCGCTATAACGCCCAGGTACTGAAAGTAATCCAGGAGGTTTGTTTACAGCAATCAGCCATTCGTCTTCATAAATAATAGGGATCTCCGCTTGGGTAGGGAAAAGTGGGCTAGTTGTGTGAAAATCTTTATTAGGGATTGAAATTGAAATAGGTTTCAAGCCTGAGAGCAAAAATCCCATCAATGGCTGACATCGCTCGGTACATGCTCCATAAAATTCCCCCTGGATTTTATCCTGATTTACGGAAGATGCACCCCACCAAAATTCTGCCATTGCCAATGGTTTTAGATTATGTGTTGCCGCATAATGGAGTAGTTTTGGGGCACAACAGTCTCCTGTGCCAGTGGGGGAGCCTCCTGGCATCAATTGCTGTAATGATAGCGATCGCCCAGAAAAATTAGTCAGGCTGTAGGTAGCGTGCATCTGAGCTTGTAATTGACGGGACAGTGCTTTACGCTGTTGCTTCAGTTCGCTAATTCGTGCATCCGTCGCTGCAATTAACTGCTGGAGGGGCTGTAATACCGCATTTTGCTGGCATTTAAGTTGTCGCCGTTCAATTCCCTGTTGACGGCTTTCTTCGTCGAGTTGTTCAAGGGCAATCGTCAGTGCTTCTGGAGTGAGAGTATTGCAGATTTGCTGACGTTTTTCTTGTCGTTGATGTTTGCAATGGCGATGGCGATCGCTCATTGCTTGCAATTGTTGCTCAAACTCATCAAATAGGGTTTTGTACTGCTGGCGTTCGGTTAGTTGCTTCAGGTTTAGGATTTCCTGCTTAATCGCGTCCAACTGCGCCAAAGTCCGGGCTTCCTCCAAAGCAACCTCGTCTCGTCCTGGAATTGGTGGAACCCAGCCTTCAAGCAAACTGCAACCATTCAAAAGACCAGAAAAGGCTTTGAGTACCCTTTGTTCGCCATTAGCCAGTTCAACCAATAGTATTCCATACATCTTGCCTTCACGAGAATAATAGTCATTGTTGGCAAGCTGTTGCATCAGCCCGTAGGCGATCGCTTCGGACATTGGGGTGCGGGGTAATCTGAGGCGATAGCCACTTTGGAGACAACGCCCTTCATACCAATAATTAGCAGATGAGTTGCTGAGAGCAAAATCGCAGTCGATGAAATCTGAAAGTGCGTGGTGAACTACCATACAAAGTATGATTGCAAATCTAGCTGATTAAAATTATTGCCTCTATTAACGTAGTGCCAGTGCGATCGCCAGATAACTCTAGGATTTAGCCACCAGGAATCTATAAATCGCTTTCCGGTGGATTGTCTTGTTGTGGTGGAAGCGGTTGTTCAAATGAGTTATCTTCTCTGAATGTAGATTCTAGCTCTTTTGTCATACCATGATGCTCTTGCCCTCTAAGCCCAAGATATGTTGCGGCACTGATTCCTTGTAGTGTCAGAAGTGTTTCATCAAATTCTGGCATTGCCAGATTTTTAATGACTTCCCAAATAAAGAATAATCCGATCGCAACAGTCCAAATAAATGTTTGGAACCGATGAAAGTTGACTCCATTAATATCCGATAAGATATCGTAGAAAAAACCTTCAGAAACGCGTTGACTACCTTTCTTATCTTTCTCATGACCGTGCCCATCAATTAACGAACTACCAAACGCAGTGATGGAATTGATTCCCAATAATATTAGTGATTGTTCAGTCAAAATATTAGTATAATCTCCTGTTATGCCGTAGATAATCAGATAGGAACCAAAAATTAGAAATGTCCAAAATGCAAGTTGAGATATCGAGAGACTGAACGGATTTCTGTTCAACTTTTTTCTACCAAGAAAAAATTGAGTAATTCGGGTTTTCCGATATTCGTTTTCAAGATTAACCTTTTCTGTGATCAACCGTTCCTGCCCACCAATCACCTCTTTTTTACAATAAACCCCTTCTATTCCAGGGCTACGAAGAGTGTTTCGGCAATACCTAATGAACATTAATACAATAGCCGCAAGTAGAAGCAGACACAGCCAAAATCGCCACGAAAACAGAACTATTTTTAATTGAGGAGGTGATAAAGGATTGCTGACCGGAATTGCCAGCTTCTTTGGACAGCCCACTCCTGCTATCACGTTAATACTGTATCTGCTTGCTCTACCAAGCAGCGCATTCCATGCAGCTTGAGACGAGTCGGTACGTTCAAGTCGAAAGGCTAACCAGTTATCATCAACAATTTTCTTTTGATCTTTACCCGGAACCATGACGATGACTGGTTCTCCGTGGACATCTTCTAGTTCATAGCCATCCAGGTACAAGACTAATTGTCGAGGATCAAATGAATTGGTGGCATTAACTGCTGCATTTCTGGTCGCTGCTGATAACCCTTCAACTTTTACCCTGATGCGATCGCCCATTTTAACTTGATTACGACCATTGTCGGCAATGACTTGTTGAGTTTTTAGACCAGGAGGTACTGAACATACCTGAGGCGATGCAAAATTCCCAGAAGGGCCATCTGAACTATCTTGAGCAATTACTGCAAAGTTTATAGAAACAATCAACAGAAAAACCAACAGAAAAATAGCAGTAAATCGTTTAACATTTCTATACATCGCTCGGCATTCCACTAACAGTTATTACTATGTCGGTAGTGTAACCATACTTGAGTCATCCCGTCTCCCCTGCCCCCCCAATTGTCTAGAGTGAATACGCAGAGCGAATGCGTTATCGTTGTGGAAGAAGTCAGAATACAGAATTGGTGAATACTAAGTAACCGGACAAAAATATTTACACATCAATTATGGGCTGGGTAAAGGTTTCAGGTCTAATTTTTTGTAATTAATTCTGTCTGGCCACTTATACCCATAAAGGGATAGAGTTTTAAGGTGAGAATATTTTAATTTTTTTCGCTTGACTTCGGGCGTTAGCGCAGGGGGACGTTCGCGGTAGCGTCTCTAAGAGTTGTACGGTTTTAACCAATATTCGTCACCCACTTGTACAGAATTCATACGCTCATTCTGACTCACCTCGACTGCGCTCGGCGACCACCTGAGTTCTGAATTCTTCTTAATAAATTGACTATATCAGCCCTCTTTTCATACTATTTTTTCGGCAAGATATTATTATGAGCCAGTATATTTTTAATAACCTCACGGCTGATGAAGAACTTAATTTTTCTGAAGAAATAGAGGTTTTCGTCTTCCCCACTTCTTTTGCCCAGCAGCGATTGTGGTTTCTCGATCAATTAGCACCAGGTAATCCATTTTACAATGTGTCAACAGCACTTCGCCTGAAAGGTTCCCTCAACTTCACTGCCTTAAAGCAGACATTCAACGAACTTGTCCGTCGCCACGAAACCTTACGCACTACGTTTGTTATGGTAGAGCAGCAACCAATGCAGGCGATTCTTGCGGAAAGCTGCAATAACGCACCGAGCTTAACCATACCTTTTCCCCTAATAGATATACGCAATTTCGACCAAGAGCGTGAGACACAAATGAGGCGAATCGCAACCGCAGAGGCTCAACATCCTTTCAATCTCACCACTGGGCCATTGCTGCGAGTGAAGTTGCTACAACTAGATGAAGCAGAATATGTGCTGCTGCTAAATCTACATCACATTGTTGCCGATGGTTGGTCAATTGGAGTGTTAATTAGAGAACTGGGGGTATTATACAAAACCTTTGTAGAAGATCAGCAATGTCTGATGTCTACACCCTTGCCAGAGCTACCCATTCAGTATGCAGATTTTGCCCAATGGCAACGGGAGTGGCTACAAAGCTTAGGGGCAAACGGCTGTTCGCCTTTACAAACGCAGTTAGCTTATTGGCGAAAGCAATTAGACGGCATTTCGGTTCTGAATCTCCCGACAGACCGGCTAAGACCAGCAGTTCCAACCTACAGGGGTGCAAAACAATTTTTAGAACTACCGCACTCCTTAACTCAAGCGCTAGAAGCACTTAGCCACCAAGAAGATGTAACCTTATTCATGACAATGCTGGCAGCGTTTCAGACTTTGCTCTATCGCTACACGCAGCAAGAAGATATTGCAGTAGGTTCACCTATTGCTAATCGCAACCGTAGCGAACTAGAAGGGTTAATTGGTTTTTTTGTCAATAGTCTAGTGCTACGTACAGATTTATCAGGAAACCCAACGTTTCGAGAATTATTAAATCGAGTGCGAGAGGTAACTTTAGGAGCATACACCCATCAGGATTTGCCTTTTGAAAAGCTGGTGGAGGAACTTCACCCAGAGCGAGATTTAAGCCGCCATCCCTTATTTCAGGTTGTATTTAGCCTGCAAAATACTCCCATTGAAGCGCTAGAGTTACCTGGGTTAAAGCTTTCGCTATTCGACTTCGACAACAAAGTTGCAAAGCTTGATTTAGAGTTCCATTTGTGGCATGACTTGGAAACTCTGAAAGGAGAAGTGGTGTATAGCACCGATTTATTTGATCAAAGCACCATTACGCGAATGCTGGGGCATTTCCAAATACTTTTAGAAGGTATTGTTGACAATCGAAAACAGCGTCTTTCAGATTTGCCTTTGCTCACTAAAGAAGAACGACAGCAGTTATTAATTGATTGGAATAATACTAAGAGAAGTTACCCAGATAACAAGTGTTTCCATCAGTTATTTGAGGCGCAGGTGAAGCAAACTCCCGATGCGATCGCACTAGTATTTGGTAATCAAAAACTCAGCTACAAAGAGTTAAATATACGCAGCAACCAACTTGCACATTATCTCAAAAAAATAGGTGTAAAAACCGAATCTTTAGTTGGCATTTGTGTAGAGCGTTCGCCAGAGATGATCATCGGGCTATTAGGTGTCCTCAAAGCTGGTGGAGCCTACTTACCTTTAGATCCCAGCTATCCTCAAGAGCGTCTTAACTTCATATTGAAAGATGCACGAGTTTCAGTATTGCTCACACAAGAAAAATTACTTCAACCTTTTACAGAATACTCCAATCCAATTATTAGTATAGATAAAGATTGGGCAACTATTACACAAAATAGTCCAGAAAACCCAACCAGTTGCGTAACACTTGAAAACTTAGCTTATGTCATCTATACCTCTGGCTCAACAGGGCAGCCAAAAGGCGTTTTAATCGAACACCGAGGACTGTCTAATTTAGCAGCAGATCAGATTGAGGTTTTTAACTTGCAGCCGAGTCACCGTATTCTGCAATTTGCATCATTGAGCTTTGATGCCTCAATTTTTGAGATTGTGATGGCATTACAAATAGGAGCAACTCTTTATTTAGCAAACAAAGAATGTCTTCTGCCTGGAAAAACTTTGCTTCAACTATTGCGCGAAAAAGCTATTACTCACGTCACCTTTCCACCTGCGGTTTTGGCAGTTTTACCTACAGAATCATTACCTGCATTACAAACTATTATTAGTGCAGGCGAACCATGCTCTGAGGATATAGTAAAACGTTGGTGGAGTTCTAGCCGTAGGCTTTTTAACGCTTACGGGCCTACTGAAGCAACCGTTTGGTCAACTGTTGCAGAAATTAAATCTATAAGTGAAAAACTGCCTATTGGCCGCCCAATTGCTAACATTGAAATTTATATATTAGATCAGCATTTACAACCTTTACCAATTGGAATTTTAGGTGAATTATATATTGGTGGTGATGGGTTAGCACGAGGCTACCTCAACAGCCCTGAATTAACTGCCAAAAAGTTTATTCCCAATCCTTTTAATGATAAAAAAGGAGCAAGACTTTACAAGACGGGCGATTTAGCTCGATATAGACCAGATGGTAATATTGAATTTTTAGGTCGCGCTGATAATCAAGTAAAAATTCGCGGCTTCCGCATTGAGTTGTCAGAGATTGAAACAGTTATAGTTAAGCATAAAAATATACAAAAAGCAGTTGTAATTGCTCAAGATAATCTATATGATAGTAAGCATTTAGTAGCTTATATTGTTTCTCAGTCACCGCAAGAGCAAACAATTATTGAACTACGTAAATTTTTAAAAGAAAAATTACCAGAATACATGATCCCAAAAGCTTTTGTAATTCTGGATTCTCTGCCGCTTACGGCTAATGGCAAAGTAGATCGTTATGCACTAAAAGCAGTTGATCCTCTGAGCCGCTCAATAGATAAAACCTTTATTGCTCCTCGTACTCCAACTGAGTCAACCTTGGCAAAAATCTGGGCTGAAGTCCTTAATATTGAGAATGTAGGTATTCATGACAACTTCTTTGATTTAGGAGGTAATTCGCTACTGGCTATACGTTTATTAGACCAGATAAACAAACAATTTGAGCATGATTTACCCTTATCTCAACTGTTTTTAAATCAAACAATTGAAAGTTTAGCAATTGCTCTATCTTCAAAAACAGATTCTCTAGCATGGTCTCCTTTGGTTCCGATTCAACCGAATGGTTCAAATCCAGCTTTCTTCTGCGTCCATCCAATCTTTGGAGTTGTCTTTCCTTATTATGAATTAGCTCATCAATTGGGCAATAATCAACCATTCTATGGGCTACAACCAATTGGAATTGATGGAGAAACTCCACTAAATCGCATTGAGGATATGGCTACTCACTACATAGAAGCATTGCGCTCAGTACAGCCGAAAGGGCCTTATTTTCTAGGAGGTTGGTCTTTCGGAGGATGGGTTGCTTTTGAAATGGCTCAACAACTTCAAAATTCTGGAGAAGAAGTAGCTTTACTTGCTGTGCTTGACACTGTAGCACCAATTAAGAGCAATCTACCTTCTTTTAGTAATACTTTAAAGTTTCTTTTTACTACAGTAGCGCCATATATGTGGCCCTTTTTCCTCGATTATTTGTGTCTAATTACTGCTCCTACTAAAAACCGAATTAAAAGTTTAACGTCTCAATTTCCTAATTTTCAGAAATTGATGCGATATTCCTTTTGGGAGTCGCTGATGCGATCGCTCCGAAAAAATCTGTTCTCGCACTTCATCCAAAAGGAGGATGCCACAGTCAACCTTATATCTGAAGAATCCAAGTTAAAGCTTTTAAGTGAGTCAGCAATTATCCCTATGCTTCGTGTTTTTTATGCCAATAGCCAAGCCGTTCTTAACTACGTTCCGCAAGTCTATCCTAAGCGAATTAATCTTTTCAGAACAACAATTCAGTTAAACATTGCCGAGGAAGAGCCGAGTATAGGTTGGGATCAGTTAGCTGTGGGAGGAACAGAAATTCATCATATTCCTGGCAATCACTTAACTATGCTGAGAAAACCCCATATCCAGGTTCTCGCCACACAGTTAAGAGCCTGTATCGAGAAAGCACAAACTTTAAAATAAGGGTCAATATACAAACCTTCGCCAATTTTCGAGGGTCAGTTGATGTATTAAATCCTTTTTATCTGAGGCTTGGCAAAAACAATAAGTCCTAAAAATTCCTTCAAGGTTTTCTAAGGTGTTGCGTGCAATATAAAGGGTTTGAGAGTTCAAGCTACCTTGTAAGCTAAATGCTCATAGTATGAGTTATTTGATTTCTTAAAAAATTCAAATAACTCATACTATAGCAGATTTAACTATTTCTATAATAGATTGCCAATGCTGTTACAGTACCACAACCAATAAAACTAATTAAATTACCATACATTAAAATCAAATCATTTTGGTAATATCCATAAACAACACTATTAAGTTGAATAAGATTAAAGCCTACAAAAGTTATTAAGGAGATATTATTAGCACTTTTAGTTTTGATAATTCTAATAGCTTGCGGAATGAATAAGCTAGCATTGAATACAAATCCTAATCCAAAGAAAAAAGTCACAATTTCTCTCATACTGCTTAATACTCTTATTTATTAAATCCAACTATTTTTAACTTAAAACTTATTTTATGCAAACCTCTGTATATTTTAGAGTTAAAATACAATTTACTGCAATATTCTAAAGGTGCAGCATAACCAGAAGACCTACCCAAAATTATGCACTGGCTTAACTGGTACTGTAAAAGAATTACCTTTTTTTTCTAGATTCCAACTTCTTCACACCTTTGGCTTTGCTTTGTTTCTTTCGCCCTTCCCACAGGTGTGCCATTGTTGGAGGCTCACGTAAGATTAATTGACAAAGATTGAATATTCATTAACTAGATTAATCTGCCTGAAGAGTAAAAAAAGTTAATTCTGGCGGACAGAATAAACGTATTGGTGCAATACTCATTCCAATACCAGGATTAACATAAAGTTGATTCCCGGGTTTGCCGAAACCCTTTGCCCAGCCGTCGGCGTAAACTTGATCTTTTTGCGTAAACCTCAACCATGACCATTGTGGCAAACCTGGTACTCGTAACTGTCCTCCATGAGTATGACCCGCTACCGCGAAAGGGGCTGAGTTGGCAGGAAATTTCTCAAATGAGTCTGGATTGTGCATCATCGTAATTCTAGGGCTGCTATCTGGTACATCGCTCAAAGCTTGCTCAGGATCATCCCGATTTGCCCATAGCGAACCTATCCCAACTAGATATAAAGTATCGTCACTATCTGGCAGTTGCAGTTGAACTGATTCATTATCCAATACTTTAATACCTGCTGATTCTAATGCCGTTCTTAAACGTTCAGCTTGTTCTGTTTTAGGTGATGCAGACCTACTACTCATGCCGTAGTCATGATTGCCCAGCACTGCATAGGTAGGTATGTCCGCTTCGATCAGAGGACGGACTATATCTACTGCTGTTTCAATCTCTGGTTTGATATTAGAGCCTGGCTTATAAATAAAGTCGCCAGTGATCAATACTACAGCAGGTTTTTCCTCAACCAATTTAGCCACGCTGCGACGAGCAGTACCGCGATTATCGCCCCATAATCCAATTTGGAAATCTGAGATTTGCCCGATTTGCTTACCCTGCCAAGATGGAGGAAGGTTGGGAATTTTTGCAGTTTCGGTTTCGATATTAAGTACGCGGGGTTCAATAAAACTCCAGATTACCAGTAGTGCGATCGCACTTACTAATCCTAAAATAGGATATTTTAGTTTTTGAGAGATATTTCTCATATAGGAATCCAGTTTGATTTCTGAAAATATACGTAGGATGTGTTAGCACGGAGAGTACGGCATCAAACCCATGATAATAGTGCGTTACGAACTCCGTTCTAACACAACGCCAGTTGCTACAACGGAGGGAACCTCCGCAACGCACTGGCTCCTCTACAATACCTAATTCCGTTCAAAAATCAAATAGTAATCCTATAATTAAAAAAGTTTAATAGATTATATGATGCCAAATTTTATGCTGTAATCATAGCTATACTAATCCTATCTCGATTTGTGAAAAATAATTTTTTATAACGAATTGCAGAGGTACAGAGAACACAGAGAGAATAAAGAGAGATTTTCACGAATTATTTAGGATTGTTATATGTCTTCTGAAGAGGTTTTCGTCTTTCCAGTATCTTTTGCCCAACAGCGGTTATGGTTCCTCGATCAGTTAATCCCTGACAATTCTATTTATAATGTGCCGACAGTAATTCGCTTAAAAGGTTTGCTTAACTTAACGGCACTGGAAAAGACTTTTAACGAAATCGTGCGTCGTCATGAAACCTTACGCACGACATTTATAGTGTTGGATGGGCAACCCCTACAGGCTATTAAACCAAGTTTAACAATACCTATTTCTATATTAGACCTCTGCCTACTGCCAGATGATCAAACAGAGGTAGAAGCAAGGAGAATTATTACCGCAGAGATAGAACATCCCTTCGATTTATCCTCCGGGCCATTGGTGCGAGTGAAGTTGCTTATACTTTCCAACACAGAACATATTTTATTACTAAATATGCACCACATTATCTGCGACGATTGGTCTATTGGGGTGCTGATTCGGGAACTGGGAATGCTATACACAGCTTTTGTAAAAAACCAGCCTTCCCCTTTATTAAAATTGCCTCTTCAATACGCCGACTTTGCCCACTGGCAACGCGAATGGCTGCAAGGAGAAGTCCTGCAAACGCAGTTAACTTATTGGCAGCAGCAATTAAATGGTATTTCTATGCTGCATTTGCCTACCGACAAACCAAGGTCCGCTATACAAAGCTATCAAGGAGCAACACAATTTTTTGAGTTACCAAAAAAGCTAACTGATGCACTAGAAAAGCTTTCGCAGCAAGAAGGAGTCACCTTTTTTATGACGCTGCTGGCAGCATTTAAAACTTTACTCTACCGCTACACATATCAAGAATATATTGCGGTAGGTTCGCCAATTGCTAACCGTAACCGCAGCGAAATTGAGGGATTAATTGGTTTTTTTGTTAATACTTTAGTACTACGCAGCAATTTATCTGGAAACCCAAGTTTTCGAGAACTTTTAGGCAGAGTCCGAGAGGTAACGCTAGGAGCTTATAGTCAGCAGGATTTGCCATTTGACAAGTTAGTTGAAGAACTGCATCCAGAGCGAAACTTGAGTCATCATCCGTTATTTCAAGTAGTGTTTAGTTTCCAAAATGCGCCAATGTCGGCACTAGAATTGCCTGGATTAATGCCTAGCTTGGTGAATATTGACTTTAAAAAAACTCGCTTTGATTTAGAACTACACTTATGGAAATGTTCTGACGATTTTAGAAGCTTATGGGGTACAAACTGGGAGTATTCTGAAGGAATTCGTGGCGTAATAGTTTACAACACAGATGTGTTTGAGAAAGCTACCATTACCCGGATGCTGGAGCATTTTAAAACTCTGTTGTCGAGCATTGTTGCCAATCCAGAACAACGCATTGAAAATTTACCGTTATTAAATGAAGCAGAGCTACATCAGGTATTAGTGGAGTGGAATAATACTAAAACAGATTATCCTTATGATAAGTGTATCCATCAATTGTTTGAAGAACAGGTACAGCATCATCCTGATTCTATAGCATTAATCTTTGGCAATGAGCAAATTACTTATCAAGAGTTGAATACACGTAGCAATAAACTAGCAAGATATTTACAAAAAATCGGGGTAGGTTCAGAAATCTTAGTAGGTATTTGCATTTCACAGTCTATAGAAATGATAGTTTGTTTATTAGGCATTCTGAAAGCAGGAGGAGCATATCTTCCTTTAGATTCCAGCTATCCTCAAGAACGCCTAAAGTTTATGCTGGAAGATGCACAGGTTTCAATACTGCTAACACAAGAAAACTTACTCAAGTCTTTTGAATGCTTCTTGAATCCAATTGTTTGCATAGATAAAGACTGGGAAATTATTACTCAAGAAAACAAAAATAACCTTGAAATCGGTGTTATATCTAATAATTTAGCTTATGTTATTTACACTTCTGGCTCTACAGGAAAACCCAAGGGTGTAGCTATAACTCACAAAGCCGTAAATCGGCTAGTGTGCAATACAAATTATATCAAATTGTCACCCTCAGATAAAATCGCCCAAGCCTCAAACACTTCTTTTGATGCAGCAACATTCGAGATTTGGGGAGCGTTACTTAACGGCGCTCAACTTGTAGGTGTTAGCAAAGATGTAATCCTTTCGCCTCATGAACTTGCGTTACAGCTACAACAAAAAGAGATTAGCGTCTTGTTTTTGACAACAGCTTTATTTCAACAGATTGCTAGAGATGTTCCGCAAGCTTTTGCTTCATTGCGATATTTATTATTTGGTGGCGAGGTTGTTAATATAAGATGGGTTAAAAAAATATTTAAGTATGGTGCGCCAAATAATTTAATTCATGTTTACGGGCCTACAGAAAATACAACATTTTCATCTTATTATCATATTCAAGAATTACCAGACTCAGCTACATTTGTTCCCATTGGTTGCCCGATAAATAATACACAAACTTATATATTAGATAACCATTTACAACCTTTGCCCATTGGTGTTATTGGCGAATTATATATTGCTGGTGATGGTCTGGCACGAGAATATCTCAATCATACTGAATTAACTGCTGAACACTTTATTACAAATCATTTTAGTAATAATTTAAAAACACGTATTTATAAAACGGGTGATTTAGCCCGCTATTTACCAGATGGCAACATTGAATTTTTAGGTCGCATTGACAATCAAGTAAAAATTCGTGGCTTTCGCATTGAATTATCCGAGATTGAAGCGGTTTTGAGTCAACATCCAGCAGTGAGAGAAACAGTGGTTATTGCTGATGAGGACATACCTGATAATAAGTATTTGGTAGCTTATATTGTTCTTAATGTAGCAAAAGTATCAAGGTTTGCATCTACGCTACGCGATTTTTTGAAAGAAAAGTTACCAGAATACATGGTGCCAACAGCCTATGTGGTAATGGAATCAATACCATTAACAGCTAATGGTAAAGTAGACCGTCGTGCTTTACCTAGACCAGATATAGTAACTTTTGATAGATATGATTATGTGGCACCGCGATCGCAAGTTGAAAAGTTACTTGCAGAACTTTGGGCTAAAATCCTGGGAAAAGAGCAGGTAGGTGTCTATGAAAATTTCTTTGAATTGGGCGGTCATTCTCTACTGGCAACTCAGTTAATTTCCCGCATCCGAGATACCTTTCAAATAGATGTAACTGTACGCAATTTATTTGAAGCACCAACTATTGAACAATTTGCTAAGTGTATTGATACAATGTTTTGGGCAGCAAAAGGTGCAGATAAAACTGAAACTACAAGACAAGAGCGAGAAGACGTTGAATTTTAAGGAGAAATATCACCTTACCATTTATGTCATCCGGTATACGTGCGGGAACTGTAGTAGCGATTAACTTAAACATTGGGAAAATATGCGGATTGGCTGGGTTTAAGTTAAAGGGAATGAATCAAAGCCCTTTGACTTAATTTGATGTAAAAATTTCTCGTAGAAATCAACCTGTATTAGGAAGTGGGCGATGCATATTGGATTTCTCAACCCTCAAGGCAATTTTGATTCAGCCAATAGTCACATCACGAAACACCCAGATTTTGGGGGTCAGCTGATCTACGTTAAGCAAGTCGCCATAGCCATAGCTCAAATGGGTCATAAAGTTGATATTCTTACCCGTCAAATTATTCACCCGGAGTGGCCAGAGTTTGCTGAAACATTTGAGACATATCCAGGGGTCGATAACGTCCGCATTATCCGCTTACCAGCTGGGCCAAAAGAATTTCTCCCTAAAGAGTTATTGTGGCCTCATCTGGTTGCTGATTGGGTTCCCAACATCTTGAAATTTTATCAACAAGAAGGTGGCTTACCTGATGCTATGACTGCTCACTATGGCGATGGGGGAATATGTGGCGTTCTAATTGAAGAGGAGACAGGCATACCTTTTACCTTTACTGCTCATTCTCTCGGCGCTCAAAAGATGGACAAACTGGAAGTCACCCCAGAAAATCTGCCAGAGATAGATGAGCAATTTCATTTTAAATATCGTATTTTAGCCGAACGCCTGAGCATGAATCGCTCGGCCGTTAATATCACTAGTACACGACAAGAACGCTTTGAACAGTATTCTCATCGAGTCTATAGTGGTGCAGTGGATGTAGACAACGACAAATGCTTTGCGGTGATTCCACCGGGAGCAGACTCCTCCATCTTCGGTGCCCAAGCGCGATCGCAAAATGAGGAAGTTACTTACGAGTTTATTCAGAAGCGATTGGTACGAGACATCGCTGATTCGCGTCGAGATTTACCTGCTATTCTCACAGCTAGTCGATTAGCTCCCAAGAAGAACTTATTGGGACTAGTGCAAGCTTTTGCAATGAGTCAAACGCTTCAGCAACGGGCTAATCTGGTGCTACTTACAGGTGGCTTAGACGAGCCGTTAAATGAGCCGGCTGACAATGACTTCATTGAAGATGCGGTCTTAGCCCCCATCCGCGAGGTAGTGGAAGAAAATAACTTGTGGGGCAAGATCAGTGCCTTTGGCTTGCCAGATCAGAATCAAGAGACACTAGCTGCAACCTATCGGTTTATGGTTAAACGCCGCTCGGTGTTTGCGCTGACCGCACTCTATGAACCCTTTGGACTTGCTCCCTTAGAAGCAGCAGTTGCAGGTTTACCAGTGGTAGCAACCAAGAACGGTGGCCCTAGCGAGAGCTTGCGACAGGGAGATCAGGAATATGGCGTACTCGTTGACCCAGAAGATCCTGCTGATATTGCACGGGGCTTGGAGCGGTTGCTATGTGATGCTCAGGAGTGGGAGTATTTTGCCCAAGCTGGTCAGCAACGGGTGCTGAAGAAGTACACTTGGGAATCTACTGCTGAAAACTACCTATCTTCCCTTGAGCAAATTCTGTCTTCACCGGAAACCCGCCCTCGTGCTGAACTCCTTCCCATCCATCCCTACTTCCGTAATCCAGAATCGCAGACCGATGTTTTTTTGGAAGAATTGGGCGAACTCTACTTTGGAAGTAATCAAAGGGTACTAAGTACATCTAGCCTTTAAATAAGCTTCAGGTAGTGATCCCAGCTATAAGCAGCCAGCGCAAAACGTGCTGACTGCTTCGGCAAATTGTTCGTTTTGTTCCATCAATGCCATGTGTCCACCTGGTTTTAGGGTGACTCTTTCAGAGTAAGGTAATTCTGCTTTCATGCGATCGCTCGCCACAGGTTTTGTCGCTATATCTGAATCCCCACACATTACCAACACAGGAACGTTAATAGTTGCAAGTGTTTCTGTTTCGTCAAAATTGAACATTGCCAGTGTGCCACGAGCCAGAACACCAGGTGAACCCAATGCTGATAATAGACCTGCAAAACTTAGTTGACCGCGTGTTTCAGTACCCGTAAATCCAGATAGTTCGACGGTGATGTACAGCGAACCATTGAAATACGAGAGCCAAGTTATCAACCAAAAAATTGGCCACAACACGATAGTCAAGTACAACACAGGTTCAAGTAGTGGTTTCTGCAATTTACCTACCAGATTGCTAAAGATGCAAGTTTTAACTGGATTGGTGTAAGTAGTATCCACAAGAATTAAGCCAGCTACCCGACTTCCTAATTGTTCTGGAAACAGGCGACAGAATGTCAGGTTAATCATGCCACCCATGCTGTGTCCCAACAAGATAACAGGTTTATCCCCTGCTATGGCAATTACAGCTTCCAAGTCACGGGCATATTTTTCTATAGAGTGATCATTGTTTTTCGGTTTAGAGGATTTTCCTAACCCTGGTAGATCCCAAACAATTACTCGGAAGCGATCGCTCAATTGTCGCTTGGCATAATACCATATAGTACTGTTTGGCCCCCAACCGTGTGACAAAATAATTGGTTGACCATCTTCAGGCCCAAAGAACTCTACTTGCAACACGCTCCCATCTGGACGTGGCAAGCGCTGCACGGTTTTGCTCCGCATAAACTTGGGTTCCTCCGTTCCAGGACGGCGCAGCAGTGGCAAACTGATAAAACGGCCGCCAAAAGTCCACAGAACTATTACTAGTCCAGCTACTAAGTAGGATGTTCCTACAAGTTCTCGTTCGTACCACTCATAGAGAATGTAGATTCCCCCACCAAGTACCCCAACAGACAGCAGTTGAACCAGCCATACAAGTAGAAAATTATGAGGCATGAATATCATGAGCCTAAACCTTGCGATATCTTGTTAACTGCTTTTAGCTTCATACCATAGTTAGAATCATCCAAGTTTCACTCGCAAGAATGATTTATCGAACAGAATTCAGGAGTCAGGATTCAGTTGGGTATTCTGACCAAAAAAGCGGATAGCGCAGCGTTAGCGAGTCCGCGTTCGCTTTTAGCGTCTCGTAGAGAGCGTCTGAATAATCAGCGTTTTTGCACCCCTACAAAATTATGTGACATTATAATCACTTGCTCATAATATTGCACCTGCACTCAGGTTCACCATTAATGAGTAGATGTATACTCCTTGCGCTAGGGGTAATTATTAAGATTAATAGTTAGCTTAAGAATGAAGTTAATTGAACTATAAAGTATTATGAATGACAACAAGCAACCTTTGAATCAAACTGATACCAATCGTTTCGTTCGTGAGGAAAGGATTGTTAAAAGTGAAAGTGAGGAAAAATTGCCTTTAAATCAAGTTGAAGAAAATTCTGAATCCAACTCAGAAGAAACATCAGACTCTTCATCAGATTCAGGCATTAGTGCTAGGGTAGCTGGAGCCGCGATTGGTGGCGTACTAGGCGCTCGCTCTGGAGGCATTATCGGTGCTGTAGCAGGCTCAGTTGCAGGTGCCATCATTGGTAAGGGAACTGCTGATACAGTTAACCGCGCTGTAGATAATTTAGGGGATGCAGCTAACTCTGTAGCAGAGGGCGTTAAGCATTCTATAGAAGACATAGGCACAGCAACCAAGGAAACGATTGAAGAAGTCAAGCCATCTATCAAAGGGACAGCAGAAGCCGTCAAGCAAACAGTTGAAGAGTCCAAGCCTTCTATTAAAGGGATAGCTGAATCAGTCAATGAGACGGTTAAAGAGGCTAAACCTTCTGTAGTAGACGCAGTTAAGAACGTATCCGAAGAAATCAAACCTACGATTAGAGACGTAAAAGGGTCAGTTCAGCATACAATCGAAGGTGTTCAACCTTCTGTAGAAAGGGCTGCTAACTCTATTAAAAGCGCTACTGATGAAATTAAGCCTTCTGCCAAAGCTGTAGCTAAGGAAATTGAAGGTGCTACTAAGGATGTTCGCTCAACTGTCAAAGGAACAGCGAAGGCAGTCGAACCATCTGTAAAAAGTGCTGCCGAATCCCTCAAATCGTCGGCTAAGAGTGCAAGTGATTCAGTTAAATCCTCTGCTCAGAATGCGACTGAATCCCTCAAATCGTCGGCTAAGAGTGCAAGTGATTCAGTTAAATCCTCTGCTCAGAATGTTACTGAATCTGCCAAAGATTCAGCCCATGATATTAAGTCATCTGCCAAAAATGCGGCAGAATCTGCCAAGAAGGAAGTTAACGATAACGATACCCGTACCTCCAGCAACCCATCGTCAGAAGTCGTTATCATCAACAAAGACGGAATTATTGAAGACAAGACTAGATAAAAACTAGCCTTTAAGCAAAGTTCCAGGCAGGGTGGACTAACAAAAGTTTCACCGTTTGTCTAGAAGGAGTGAATTAGCTATCTATAATTAGGGAACTCCAAAAATTAAACTATCCCGAATTTCCTGTGAATAGGGTGCGTCAGTACAAATAATTCCTTGGTATTTCCAGGTTTTATCTGGCTGAAGCACCTTAAATATTGGATATTTTTTACTTTGGGGTCCCTTAGCTAAAGACAAGACTTCTATTTGATTTTTAGAAAGCTTACAACTCGAAAGGGCTTCTTGCCTACTCCCCACCTACATAAATAAATTCAAAAAACAAAGAGGATTGCCATACCATAGTTACAGTTATGAAACTTTCACCCCCAGGAATGATTTATCCGTTGTTACAAGTGTGATAAAAAATGAGATTAATTACTAGTAAGTAACAACTGTTGCGAAGGGGTGTAATTTTGAATACGGTTGAGTTTTTATCTTATCTTCGCAGCTTAGATATTCAAATTTTTATTGATGGTGAAAATTTTCGTTGTAACGCGCCTGAAGGAATTATTACAGCAGAACTACGTGCAGAAATCCAAGAGCGTAAAGCAGAAATTATTGATTTTTTAAAAGCAACTAATCGTACTAATAACCACAGCTTTAGACCTCTTGTACCTATTTCGCGGTCAGGAAATCTTCCCCTCTCCTTTGCTCAACAACGGCTGTGGTTTCTTGACCAATTAATCCCTAATAATCCTTTCTATAACATTCCAGTAGCGCTACATTTAACAGGTTCGCTCAATAAAGCCGCGCTAGAGCAAAGTTTTAACGAAATTGTGCGGCGACACGAAGCTTTACGCACCACTTTTGTTATCCAGTCAGGGCAACCAGTTCAGGTAATTAATTCGACACTAACAATACCTTTACCAATAATAGATTTACGGCAACTGCTACAAGCCGAACGAGAAATACAAGTACGACAATTCACTACCCAAGAAGCTCAACGTCCTTTCAATTTATCAACTGATTCGTTGCTACAACTAAAACTGCTGCGGTTGGATGAGACAGAATACATTCTGCTGCTGAATATGCACCACATTGTCTCTGATGGTTGGTCTATTGGAGTGTTGATTCAAGAGATAGCAACACTTTACACAGCCTTTGCTAACAATCAACCTTCTCCTCTGCCAAAACTTACAATCCAATATGCAGACTTTGCATATTGGCAACGCCAATGGTTGCAAGGGGAAGTATTAGAAAAGCAACTGAGTTACTGGCAGAAGCAATTAGACGGCATTTGTATACTAAATCTGCCAACCGATAGACCAAGACCAGCTGTTCAAACTTATCAGGGTGCAAGGCAACCTTTGCAATTATCGAAAAGTTTGAGCAAAGCACTTTTAGCTCTCGGACAGCAAGAAGGGGTAACTTTGTTTATAACCCTACTAGCAGCATTCCAAGTTTTACTTTACCGCTATACACAACAAGAAGATATTGCTATTGGTTCACCTATTGCCAATCGCAACCGTAGTGAAATTGAGGGATTAATTGGTTTTTTTGTCAATAGTTTAGTACTGCGTACCGACTTATCAGGAAACCCAACTTTTCGGGAATTATTGAGTCGAGTCAAAGAAGTAGCTTTAGGGGCTTATGCTCATCAAGATTTGCCTTTTGAAAAACTCGTAGAGGAACTGCACCCAGAGCGTAATTTGAATCAAAACCCGTTGTTTCAAGTGGTTTTTGCCCTGCAAAATGCACCTATGCCAGCATTAGAGTTAACTGATTTAACTTTAACCCCACTACCATTTGATACGGAAACAACACGCTTTGACTTGGAGTTTCACCTGTGGGAGCCAAATACTCAAAATGGGTTATGGGTAGATAGCTCAGAAGGAATTAGTGGTTTTGTAATTTACAGCACTGATTTATTTGATGACACAACTATTACCCGGATGTTAGGACATTTCCAAACATTACTGGAAGGTATAGTTGCAAATCCAGAACAACGAATTGCACAATTACCACTTTTAACCGCATCTGAGTTAGATAATTTATTAGTTAGATGGAATAATACTCAGTTAGATTATCCTCAAGATAAGTGTATACATCATTTATTTGAGAGCATTGCAGAACAGAATCCTGATGCGACTGCGCTAGTATTTGGCGATGATAAACTCAGCTATAAAGAGTTAAATACACGCAGCAACCAACTTGCACATTATTTAAAAAAATTAGGAGTTAAAGCCGAAGTTTTAGTAGGGCTTTGTGTAGAACGATCTTTTGATATGGTAATCGGGATGTTGGGCATTTTGAAAGCAGGTGGAGCTTATGTGCCTCTAGATCCAAGCTATCCATCTGAACGTTTAAACTTTATACTTGAAGATGCTAAAGTCTCAGTTTTATTAACTAATGAGCGATGCCTTGAACGTTTAGAAAAATATAATTCAAATATAATATGTTTAGATAAAGATTGCAAAATTATTGCTCAAGAAATTGAAGATAATCTTCCTAGCGAAGTTGCAATACATAATCTTGCTTATGTCATTTATACCTCTGGCTCAACAGGAAAACCTAAAGGCGTACAAATTGAACATAGAGGATTATTAAATCTAGTATTTTGGCATCAAAAAGCCTTTACAGTTTCACCTCTTGACCGAGTAACGCAAATAGCCGGGGTTGCTTTTGACGCTTGTGGTTGGGAAATTTGGCCTTACCTTAGTGCTGGAGCAACTATCTATATTGTAGATGATGAAATTAGGCGATCGCCTGAATATCTGCGAGATTGGTTAATTTCACAAGAAATAACAATTTCCTTCTTACCAACACCTATAGCAGAGAAGTTTTTATTATTAGATTTTCCTCAAGATGCAGCTTTACGAATATTACTCACAGGTGGAGACAAACTAAAGCAATATCCCTTAGCTTACCACTGCTTCCAAGTATATAATAATTATGGTCCAACTGAGAACACAGTTGTTACAACTTCTGGTCATATTTCTGTTAAGGATAAAGATAATTTAGCACCTGTAATTGGTGGTGCGATCGCTAACACCCAAGTTTACATATTAGATAAACATTTACAACTAGTACCTATTGGTGTTCCAGGAGAATTATATATAAGTGGTGATGGATTGGCACGAGGTTATTTCAACCGTCCTGACTTAACTGCTGAATGCTTCATTTCTCATTCTTTTGCTAATAAGTTAGAAACCCGACTTTATAAAACGGGTGATTTAGTTCGCTATCGAGTAGATGGCAACATTGAATTTTTAGGTCGCCTCGACGAGCAAGTTAAAATTCGTGGCTACCGCATTGAGTTGGGCGAAATTGAAGCAGTGCTGAGTCAGCATCAAGCAGTACAGCAAAGTGTAGTAATAATTCATGAGGATGAAGAAGAAAAGCGCCTATTAGCTTATGTGGTAACAAAAGCTGAATATAGTAGTGAGCAGGAGAATGTGCAATTAATGCAATTGCAGAATGAGCAAGTTTTGCAATGGCAGATGCTCTACAACGAAACTTATAATCAGCCTGCTGCTGATTCAGATGTAACATCTAATTTTGTCGGCTGGAACAGTAGTTATACAAATCAGCCTATTCCAGCAGAGCAGATGCATGAGTGGGTGAATAACCAAGTGGCGCAAATTTTGGCTTTGCAACCCAAGCGAGTGTTAGAAATTGGTTGTGGAACAGGTTTAATTCTGTTCAGAATTGCGCCTCACTGCGCTAAATACTGTGCAACAGACTTTTCCCCAGTTTCACTTAACTACATTCAGCAGCAGTTACAAAAGCAAGAAATGCCCCAAGTAACGCTGTATCAGCAAATGGCTACTGACTTCGAGAAAGTAGAAACAGCAGCTTTTGATGCAGTAATTCTGAACTCAGTTGTACAATATTTCCCTACTATTGATTATCTGACTAGTGTATTAGAAGGTGCTGTAAGGGCAACTGCTCCGGGTGGCTTTATCTTCATAGGAGATGTACGTAGTTTGCCACTTTTGCAAGCTTTCCATGCATCAGTGCAACTGGAGCAAGCTGAATCTTCCCTAACTCGTTCCGAATTGCAGCAACTGGTTCAAATGCAAATTTTCCAAGAAACAGAGTTGGTGATTGACCCAGATTTTTTTAGTGCAATAAAGCAATCCTTTCCCCAGGTTAGCCATGTACAAATTCAACTGCTGCGGGGACGCGAACGCAATGAATTAACTCAGTTTCGGTATAATGTGATTCTTCATATTGATAATACAATTATTAATAATACTGAATTATCTTCAGTGCTGAACTGGTCTGAAGATAATTTAACAGTGTCAGCAGTGCGTCAGTTATTAATTGAGAATAAACCAGAAATATTATGTATTAACAATATACCTAATGCGCGAGTGATGGCAGCAGTTAAAACAGCAGAATGGTTATCAGATATAGAAGATTCTAAAACTGTAGGTCAAATGCGTAAAGCTTTGCAAGAAATTGAAAATTTAGGAGTAGAGCCAGAAGATTTGTATACACTGGATGTACCTTACGAAGTTGATATTACCTGGTCATATTCAAATATTCAAGAACTCTATGATGTGGTTTTTGTACGGCACGATAGAATAGGTAAGAGAAGTAGTTTTCCACATAACACGACTTACTCTCATCCGTGGCAATCTTACGCCAATAATCCCCTACAAGCCAAAGCTGCGCGTAAATTAGTGCCGCAATTGCAGACTTACATAGCACAAAAACTGCCTGAGTACATGATGCCATCAGCTTTTGTAGTATTGGAGTCTTTACCTCTAACAGCTAATGGTAAAGTCAATCGCCGCGCTTTAAGAAGATTCTATGATGCAATTCAGCCCCAATTATCTGAAAATTACATCGCACCTCGGACTCCTGCTGAACAAGTGTTGGTGAAAATTTTTGCTGAGGTTTTGGGACTTAAGCAGGTAGGAATTTATGATAATTTCTTTGAATTAGGCGGTCATTCATTACTAGCAACTGTGCTTGTCTCTAGAGTGCGCGATACCTTGCGTGTGGAGTTACCTTTGCGTAGCGTATTTGAAGCACCGACAATTGCACAAATTTCTAAGGTAGTGGAAAGCTTTAAAGAAAGCAATTCTCAAACTCAAGCCCCAGTTTTAGCACCACTTTCACGTGAAAGTCGGCGAATTAAGTTATCTTCCTTAAACGAAAAAAACAAGGATGTTAATAGTATTTGAAAAAATTTACAAACACTCAATTATTAGACATCTCCATAAATTAATTATGCGTTACCTGAAACCCTTGTAGAGACGTTGCAATGCAACGTCTCTACATTCATTTTCACTCCTATGTCTTATGAGAAGTTTTTGGGCGTAGCCCGTCGCAGACATCGCAAGCGCTAAAAATTGACCTCAGAATATTTTACGTTCTTCTAGATGGGCGAGAATATCTGAGCGATCGCGCCACACAGTCCGCAACTTTTTGTTAGCGAACATCTGTAACTGATCCTTAATGTGCGGTGATCCGGGTTGAGAGGCGTTACCGTAACTGGTGAGTGCCATTGCTCGTACAGGGTTAGAAAATTCAATTGCAGCCACATAGGAATCACCTGCAACGGGTTGGAACTGCCCATTTTCTCCGGGAGCAAAATTCAGTACCCGAAAAATTCCCAGGCTGCCATCCCCACCATTAGCAGGCAAATCCACATCACCTAACCTTAGCCGAAAAACCTGGCCCCACGGTACATCAAATGCCCCATAAGTCTTTTCTACCTCTGCTGCGACTGCTTGCAGAGTTGCAACTGCACTTTCAGGATTAGCTAAACCATCGGGCGTGGTGCGTGGAGAATTTTCATTCCAGGGTTTACTAAACGCCTTATCTAAGTCCATCTGTTGTACCCAAAAGGCAAATAATACGGCCCCGCGACTATCTGCATTGGCTTGCCGATCCCACGCTTCTAAGACATCGGCTGCTTTTTGCCCTAAGTCCTGACCATATTTGCGTGCAGCCGGAATTAAATCATCCAAAATCCGATCAGCCAGTTCCATGCGGGTAGAGTGCTTGTATGCAACCATTTCATCAAAAGAGATTTTGTCATCCTCAGCCAACATTCTTACAGAACTTTGGGAGCGGAAATCCATGAAACGAGGTGCCATGTAAGGCGGGTAATTATCTGCTTTAATAGCGGCTGGAAATGTAGTTGTCCACGGTGGATCGTTTGTATTTTGCAACCAGCCACTCTTCGGGTCAACTATGCGCGGTAAATCTTTGTAAGGATGAATTTTTGTCCACAAGGTTTTAGATGTATTTCCTGGGATTATGCCTTCCCAGTATTCAAAATCACCACTAGACCGCACTGGAACTTGACCGTTGAATAGGTGCATAATATGCCCTTCTCGATCCGCATACATCACCGTAAACATCGATAATTGTAAACGCTGGAGTGTCTTTTCAAACTGGGCAAGGTTTTTTGATCGTGCCATATCCCACCACTGCTGGAGTACACCTGGTCGGTCAAGACCTGCAACTCTCAGCGCCACGGCTTTACCGTTTTTCTCAGCTACCACAGGCCCGTGGACGGAACTTTTCACTACTAATGGTTGCTCTTGCAAGGAGCCATCTTTCTGCTTCACCTTTAAGGAGAGGCTTTTTGTCTGAAAGTTACGAACTTTGTCATCAAACTGGTATCCATTACCTGCCAGTGTGAGTTCATAAACATCCCAACCATCATAGGTATTAACGGTGTGAGTCCAACCTAAGTTGTTGTTAAAGGCGATCGCTAATACGGGAATACCTACAAGTGTTGCCCCATAAGCATCTATTCCGGGTGCGGTGATTTGGGCTTCATACCACAAAAATAAATCTGACCAAGGTAGATGTGGGTTTGCTAGCAACATAGCATTCCCATCGGCAGAATGACTTGGTGCGATCGCCCAACCATTAGATCCTGCTTGCAACTTTTCTTTGCTCAGGTCTAATACTTGCTCTGGATTAACTACAAAGGTGAAGTTGAGTACCCGATGTAAGTGAGCCATGACATCTTCTGCCTTGACTGGTAGCACTATCTCAACTTGATCGTCAATTAACTTCGGATTTTGTTTTGCATAAGCATTGATCCCAGCAGCAAAAGCATCAAGATAACTACGAAAAGTTGGATTCTGAGCTTTGTACCAAGTACTAGCGCGTTCTGGTACTCCCGCAGTCTGTACCCAACGATCTGATTCTAGATATTCCTCTCCCCAATATTCCGCCGCGCGTCCTCGTGCTTGACCATAGAGACGCAAAAGTAAATCTCCATGACTTTGCATTTGGGCCCAACCAAAGGCATAAAATGCACTCTGGTTATCTTTGCCGTAAATATGCGGCACACCGTATGTATCCCATAATATCTCTGTGGATTTTGTTGGTACAGCCATAGTGCGGCTTCCGACAAACAAAACCAGTATCAAGCTGAGTATTAAAGGTAAAACGCGTATTGATTTTCGTTTGTAAACCTTAAGTAAACTATCAATCCTCATGAACACCACCATTTACAGATGTAACACCTGGTGACTGAAACTGCTTATTGGGCATTGGGCATTGGGCATTGATTATTCTCCTCTGCTTCCCAGTGCCCAGTCCCTCTCTTGGCACGCAAGTGACCTTGAAAAAGCAGATTTCAGTTGATCTAACAATACCACTTTGTTGAGAAATTATATCAAAACTATAACGGTATCCTTTATTCCGTTTAAAAAATGGGGAATTGGGGAATTAAGGTTACACGATCATATAATTAATCTATATATTTATCAAGAAAGATTATCAACTCCAACGAATATACGGCTTATTCATGCGATGCGAAGACTTAAATGACCATGAAGAATTACGTCACGAGCCGATGTTTGCTCTAGCATGAGGAACAAGAATTGGACTAGAGAATGAGCCAGCTACATTGGCAGTTAAAAGTACATTAAATAAGCTGAAACTACGAAAAAATACTTAAAAATTAAACTTGTATTCCAGTATCAAAATTTTAGTAATTTATTTCTAAAATATTCCGGAAACAGGAGGAAACCTTAGAAAAACTAATTAAAAAGACTTACTGAGTAACCAGGTCATGAGCTACCACATAATCGGTAAATTACTACAAGGGCGTTACCAAATTGTCCAAAGCCTGGGTGCAGGGGTGTTTGGACAAACATATATTGCTGTAGACGTAGATTATCCACAGAATCCCAAATGCGTTGTTAAGCAGATTAAAGTTAGCAATTCTGAATCCGGCTACTTGGACTTGGAGATGCTGAGGTTACTGTTTCTGACTGAAACTGAAACCCTCAAGCTTCTGGGAAGCCATGACCAAATTCCTGAATTTATCGCCTGCTTTGAAGAAAATCAGCGATTTTATTTAGTTCAAGAGCGCATTGAAGGACATGCGCTGGCTGCGGAATTACCCATTGCTCAACAGTGGGGGTCTGTGTGGAGTGAAAGCGAAGTTGTAGAATTTCTGATAGATGTCTTAAGTATTCTGGAATTTGTTCATTCTCAAGGCGTGATCCATTGTGATATCAAACCAGAAAACTTGATTAGACGTAATAGCGATGGCAAGTTGGTTCTGATTGACTTTGGCTCAATCCAGTCTATCGATTTTGGCATAGGTGCGGAATTGCCCATTTATAGAATTCCCGTCACTTCATTAGGATATATACCGCCAGAGCAATTTATTGGTCAAACACAGCCCAACAGTGATATTTATGCTTTGGGTATGATTGCCATCCAGGCTTTAACTGGGTTAGAACCACTACAATTAAAAACTGATCCTTATACTAATGAAATTATTTGGCGTTCTGAAACCACGCCAGTTAACGATTATCTAGCTGCTGTTCTCAGCCAAATGATCCGCTACGATTACCAAAACCGCTTTCAGTCTGCGGGTGAGGTACTGCGGGTACTCAAACAAATAATATGGGAGCCTCAGCCATCAGAAATATTAGAAGCAGATACTCAATTTCCTCTAGAAGCGGCGGTTGAAGATAATAATTCTCAAAATTTTACATCTGGAAAATCATCCCCGTTATTAACAGGAATGAAAGTAGGGCTGGCAGCTAATTCTTTATTGATGGGATTTGGTGTATATTCTTTAATTAATGCTGCACCTGCATATTCAGAAACAGAAACTTTATCTAAAGCTACAAAAGAATATCAAGCAGGGGATTTACAAGAAGCGATCGCACTAGTTAAATCAATTCCTTCCCACAGTAATGTTTATCCAGAAGCGCAAGCCACAATTGAAAAATGGCAAGAGCAATGGCAAGTAGCTGCACAGCAATACCAAATAGCTCAAACAGCTTTTCAAGAGAGTAAATGGTCAGATGTTCTTGATGCTGTTGCTAAAATTCCAAATATTTTATATTGGCAATCTAAAACAGATACACTAGTTCAGCAAGCTTCTATAAATATTGAACTACAGACGCAAGATTTATTAGCAAAAGCTTATGAAACCGCCCAGATAAAAGATTTTTCTACTGCATTACAATATTTGCGGCAAATTCCTAAAGAAAGTCGTGCGGGTGCTTTAGTTCAAGACAAGTTAGCTGAGTACAATCGCAAGCGGCAGATCAGAGCAGCTTACTTTTTACAGAAAGCCTATAAAAAAGCATTTGTTGGTGATTTTGATCAGGCTATAAAATTTCTCCGAAATATTCCCAACGATACTCTAGTTTATGCTCAAGCTCAAATCAAATTGAATGAGTATACTCAAAAGCAACGTTTTGTAGCTAACAATCAAAAGATAGCTTCTGCAAAAATAACAAATTCATTTGTCTCTAAAAACTCAGCTACTAGGATTGAATATCTTCAGCGAACAAACTACCTGCAAGAGGTGAATATTCGGTAGTTAGGAATATGGATTAAATATAGCGGTTCCCACTCAGATGCGGTACAACATTTCTCGCAAGATGTAGGGAACATGCCCATACGTGTCAACTTAACGTAAAAGCCATGTCCCGGAAGGAACTGAAGTTCCTTGCTAATAGCGAAAGTCATCTAAAGATCACTAAATAATCCGAAAAATCTTTAGTCTACTTTAGTAGAGTTTAGCTATTAGCCTAGAACTTTAGTTCGAGGCGGGCGAGGAACCTAACAGTGAAGCTACTTTTAGCTTAAGTTGACACCAATGGGAACATGCCGTGCCCCTACGGGTGTAACTCACGTAAACGAGAACCGCTATAAGATCCAGAATTATCACACCTGTGGCTTGGCAGTATAGTTCCATTGGGGCATTAGAGAGCGCAAATAATCTTAAGTTTAGAGAATTGGTTCGTGATGGTTTATCACGAACCAATTTCCTTTTCCGCATCGCGTGAAAAGAGCTAGATGGAGCCTTAGCCTTGAAGGTGCTGAAGCTGTTTTACGTCTTTGCTCACTTTACGGGAGTGGTGATTGGAAGCACTATTGGCGCTTTCATTTAAAGCAAGAGCATAAACGCAATCACTTAGCTTTAATTACTGCAAAATAGCTAAAATTAAGTTATTGTATTTAACTTTAATTTACATAACTCAGGTATATAGGCAAAACAGATGTAAACAATTAATGATACTCTTTAAATTTGACAGAAGTAGAACTTAGCATTAATTGGGAATCTATCAGCTTAGTGCCTAAGCATCTTTCACAAATAGAAATCAAATATGAGTATTACCATTGCAGGTTACAAGCTCATTGAACTCCTTTATGACGGTACTACTACCTGTGTGTATCGTGCTCTACGAGAATCAGAGCAAACATCGGTGATTATTAAAACTCTTAAATCTGGGTATCCGACCATAGAAGAAGTATCCAGGTTACGACACGAGTATAAAATACTCCAAAGTTTAGAAATAGAAGGGATTGTCAAACTAACATGAAGTCAGTTAAGAAGTTAAGAGGGAACAGGGAAATGCCCCTAACTAAAATTAGGGGATTTGATCAGGACATATTTTTCTCAGACTATGCGTCCCCTTAAAAAATGTTTTTACTTCTGTTGATAAATAAATCATGGTGCTAGTAACTCACAATTCCGTCAGGATTTGATCTATGGATATTGATTTTAATGATAAAGGCGTCATCTTAATTGTTGATGACAACCCGGCGAATTTAGAAATGTTGCTTGAGTTTTTAGCTGATGCAGGATTTACTGTTTTGGTTGCCGAAGATGGCGAAAGTGCGATCGCCGGCGCTGAATATGCCCCACCTGACATGATTCTGTTGGACATACTAATGCCAGTAATGGACGGTTTTGAAACTTGTCGCCGTTTGAAAGCGAATCCATTAACACAAGATATTCCCATTATTTTCATGACCGCACTCACGGAAACCGTGGATAAGGTCAAGGGCTTGAGTTTGGGAGCAGTCGATTATGTTACCAAACCACTAGAACACGAAGAGGTTTTGGCCCGGATTGAACTTCATCTCAAGCTGCGAAACTTAACTAAGACACTGCAAGGGCAAAATCAGCGATTAGAAAAGGAAATTTGTGAGCGCAAGCAAGCAGAACAAAAAATCCGCGAACAAGCTGCTTTGCTAGATATCACTACAGATGCAATTCTCGTTAGAGATTTCGACAATCAAATCAGCTTTTGGAACCAAGGGGCGGAACATTTATACGGATGGCAGGCAACAGAAGTAATTGGTAAAAATATTAATCAACTTTTGTATCGACCGGATCTATTACCACAACTACACAATGTCCAGAAAAGTCTTACTGAACATGGCTACTGGCAAGGTGAGTTAGAGCAAGTTACCAAACAAGACAAAAAAATTCTTGTTGCTAGTCGCTGGACTTTAATGCGCGATCAAGATGGACAACCTAAATCAATTCTGACAGTTAACACTGACATTACAGAAAAAAAACAACTTGAAAGCCAATTTCTCCGCACTCAGCGTTTAGAAAGTTTGGGTACACTTGCTGGCGGCATTGCCCATGACTTAAACAATATACTGACACCAATTTTGTCGGCAGCACAACTACTACAGCTAAAAGACCCTAATTCTGATGAATGGAGTCAGCAAATGTTTAGGATGATAGAAGTCAATACTAAACGTGGATCGGCTTTAGTTAAACAAGCGCTACAGTTTGCACGCGGGGTTGATGGTAAGCGTACAATTGTGCTATTTGGCAATCTGTTCTCAGAAATTGAGCAGATTGTTCATAGTACATTTCCCAAATCCATAGAATTTTCTCTAAATATTCAGTCAGACCTTTGGGCTGTAATTGGAGATGGCACACACTTGCATCAGCTACTGATGAATCTCATAGTTAATGCTCGTGATGCTATGCCCAATGGTGGTACTCTCAGTGTTTCTGCCAAAAATCTGTTAATTGATGAACAATATGCCTGGATGAATCTGGAGGCTAATGTCGGCCCCTACATTGTAATTACTGTTGCGGATACAGGAATTGGGATGCAGCCAGAAATCTTAGATAGAATATTTGAGCCGTTTTTCACTACTAAAGAGGTTGGTAAAAGTACAGGTTTGGGTCTTTCAACCGTGAGAGGAATCATCAAAAGCCACGGTGGTTTTATTAACGTGCATAGCGAAATCGGAAAAGGAACTGAATTTAAATTGTTATTGCCAGCAGTAAAGCCAATAGTAACGTCGCTAACCGAAAATCTCCATTTGCCATCTGGAAACGAAGAATTAATTTTAGTAGTGGATGATGAAGCTAAAATTCTCGAAACTACTCAAACTTCATTAGAAAGTTATAACTACAAAGTAGTGACTGCCTGTGATGGTATTGAAGCGATCGCACTGTATGCTAACTACCAAGATAAAATCAGTCTAGTTTTGGTAGATATGATGATGCCGTTGATGGATGGTGTAACTACCATTCGCACATTGCAAAAAATGAATCCATTAGTCAAGATTATTGCTGTTAGCGGTGTAGTAGGTAGCAATAAAATTACCAAAGATACAACTGTCAACAAATTTATTTCTAAGCCCTATACAACTCAAGAATTATTGCAAACTGTACACGAGGTTCTTTGCCCAGAACCAACAACTGCTACGGCGTCGTCTGCGGTGGATTGGTAGGATTCGGAACTGGGATAATTGGCACGATTATAGGCTTTGGTTTCTCGGATTGCAGCTGAATTTGGGCTTGATTGCGAGCGTCTATTGCTTGTTGGTAATTAGGCTTGTATTTTATTGCTTGATCGTAAGACGCGATCGCATCTTCAAACCGATTCAAATTTAGTAGAGCATTGCCTCTGCTATACCAGCTTTCAGAATGGTCTGGTTTATAACCAACTGCCTTTTTATAAGACGCGATCGCATCTTCGTATTTTTGCAAATTGTATTGTGAATTACCTAGATTGTACCACAATTGATAGTCTTTTGGCTTAATTGTTGCTGCTTTGTTATAAGCTTTTATTGCTTCTTCATAGCGTTGGGTTTGATGCAGCGACCAGCCCAGATTATACCATGCTTGATAGTTACCAGGATTGTATTTAATTACTTGATTAAAAGATTCAACCGCCTCTGGATAACGTTGTAAATTGAGCAGTACATTACCTCTGGAAAACCAGGCTTGATAGTAATTTGACTTGTATTGTACAGCTTTATCATAAGCTGGAAATGCGTCTCGGTAGCGTCGTAAATTGACTAGAGAATTTCCCCAATTATACCAGGCTTGCTCGTAATCTGGTTTTAACTCGACGACTTTTTCGTATGCTGCGATCGCATCTTCGTATTGGTTAGAATTTTGTAAGGCTAATCCTTTCTTATACCAAGCTTCGTAATTATCTGGTTTAAATTCAATCGCTTTTTCATAAGATTTAATTGCCTGGTCATATTGGTTTAAATTACTAAAAGCTTCACCCTTCGCATTCCAGACTTCCGAGCTTTCATTATTTAATTGTAAGGCTTTGTCAAAAGAGGCGATGGCTTCTTGATATCGTTGTAAATTTCCCAATACAAAGCCTCGTCCACTCCAAGCTTCAAAATAATCTGGCTGATTTTGAATTGCTCTATCATACGCCGCTAACGCATCTTTGTATTTTTTTAATTTAGCCAGCGCTTTGCCTTGACCATTCCATCCTTGAGCATAATCTGGTCTAATATTAACGGCTTTTTCATATACTTCTAATGCGTCTTGATAGCGTTGCAAATCAAAAAGAGTGTTTCCTTGCTTGGATAATTCTATGGCGTTATTTGAATTAATGTGGTTTAAAATGAATATTGATGCTACTCCGCTGACCCCAATTAAAAATATTGTTAATAAAATTTTACCCAATATACCTTTTTTAGGTTGAAATTGAGGTTTGTTTATATTTTTTGGTGGAGAAATAGGAGTTAACGCAATTGTCTGGTTGGGTGGTTGTGTTAACTCTTTCAGTGCTTGTATTGCTACCGTTGCCGAAGGATAGCGTTGCCGAAAATCGTAGCACACCATCCTATCTAAAAATTGAGCCAATTCTGGCGTTACCGTGGCTTGATTGTGCCAGATAATTTCATTAGTATCGGCATCTTTTACTATTTCCTCTGCTGATAATCCAGTTAGAGCTTGAATAGCAATTATTCCCACAGCATAGATATCACTGCTTAATTTTGGCGTACCATGAGCTTGTTCACTAGGAATATATCCAGGTGTACCTATAGCAACAGTACCTTTAGTTAAGCCTTCGGGAAGAATCACCTGGGTAGTAATTTGTTTAACTGCACCAAAATCAATTAAGATTAGCTTGCCATCTGGGTGGCGTCTGAGGATATTTCGCGGATTGACATCACGGTGGATTACATTCTGTTGATGAACAAATTCTAAGATTGCCAAAAGTTCTTGTAAAAGTGAAATTACTTGCTCTTGACTGAGAATTTTACCTGGAATTAATTCTTGACTCAGGTCATGACCTTCGATCAATTCCTGTACGAGATAAAATTCGGCGTTCTCCTCAAAGTAAGCTAAAAGTTGGGGAATGCGATCGTGAGTTCCTAATTTATACAGAACTTGTGCTTCTGTATCAAATAAACGCCTAGCTGTCTCCAAAGTTACCGGATCGCTTGCCTGGGGTTTAAGTTTCTTAACGACACATGGAGGTGAACCGGGTAATTGTGTATCACAAGCCACAAAAGTTTCACCAAAACCCCCACCTCCCAAGTTACTAATAATTTGGTATCTTCCTACAAGTGTGTTTCCCAGCATCTCGTTTCCTAGTTAAGTGCGATGCGATCTGATTTCAATCTTGCCACACGTTTAGGGGGATAGGGGGAGTGGGGAGTGGGGAGTGGGGAGTAGGGAGTGGGGAGCAGAGAGCAGGGGGAGCAGGGGAGGCAGGGGGAGAATAACTAATGACTAATGACTAATGACTAATGCCCAATGCCCAATGCCCAATGCCCAATGCCCAATGCCCAATGACTAATGACTAATTAATATGATTCCTATTAGTGATAATATTCGTTGTCGGAATAAACCGATTATTAATTACTGGTTGATTGGCATTAATGTTGCCGTATTTTTATGGGAGCTTAAACTAGAATTTAGTGGTGAATTAGGTTATTTTATCAATGTTTGGGGTGTAGTTCCAGCCCAGATTAGTGGGGCAATTACAAATGCATTCGTTTACAATATCTCTCCTGCTTGGATAATTGTAATTTGGCGAACATTTTCACTATTTGTTGCAATGTTTTTACATGGCAGCTTTAGTCAGATATTGGGAAATCTGTTATTTTTATGGGTTTTTGGGAAGACTGTTGAGAATATTCTGGGACATAGGCGTTATCTAGGATTTTATCTGGCTGCTGGCGCGATCGCTTCTTGTGTGCAAATTCTAGCTGAACCAAGTTTGACAGTACCATTGATTGGGGCGAATGGTGCGATCGCAGCTGTTTTAGGAGCATATATTATGAAGTTTCCTAAAGCTAAAATTGACACAATTTTGCCGCTAATAATCTTGTATATCCCAATCGAACTTCCAGCTTTTTTCTATCTATTTTGGTGGTTTGTGCAACAATTATTTTATGGCATCGGCAGTTTAAATATTCCTCCTGTTGGCGTAAACCAATCGGGTGTTGTCTTCTGGGGGCAGGTTGTGGCATTATTTATTGGTGCAGCTTTTATGCGTTTGAAGAGATAATTTGTTACTAAATCACCACTGGATGGAAAGGGTTTTGTCGTCAGACATCGCTCTTAATCTCAGAAGATGTCTTTTGAGTAAAACCCTATACACCTTTTGATGGATTACATTTTTGAGATTAAAAATCCATACTGTTAAAGCTAGGGGATGCCTACTCTTCAAATCGGTATTGTTTAGTTAAAAACGATGTGCAAGATGTCAAATGTTGATAAAATTAATTTTAAAGTCACTGAGGAATTAGTAGCTCTGCGGCAACGTGTAGCTGAGTTAGAGCAATCAGAAACATTTTATCAGCAAAGGCAAGCGGCACTTGAAGAGCAAGTAATAGAGTTAGAAAAAAGACTGGCACTTGCACTACAATATCCCCATATTCAAGCTGTTGAATATGATATCAAGCGGCATCTTGAACACGTGAAGTCCACAGCTTTTAATGTGCCAACAGATATTGTAGCAGTCACGTTAGAGCAACTCCAACAAGAAATTGCAGAGCGACAGCAGGTAGAAGCCTCTCTGAGGGAGAATGAAGAACGGCTCAGGTTAGCTCTGGATGCTTCCCAGATGGGCTTGTGGGATTGGAATATTCTTACCAATCATGTCATCTGGTCTGAAACTCATGAAATGCTTTTTGGTCTGCTTCCAGGTAGTTTTGATGGCAGCTATGAAGGTTTTCTGAAATGTGTTCATCCTGAAGACAGACAATCTGTAATGCAAGTTATTACCCAGGCTTTAGAACAAAAGACTGACTATAACGATGAATTTCGGATAGTTCGAGCAGACCAAAGTGTTCATTGGATTTCTGCCAAGGGAAAATTTATCTATGACGATCGCAAACAAGCGGTGCGAATGATCGGCGTTTGTATGGAAACTACTGTCTGCAAACAGGCAGAAGAAAGCACTCGTGAACTCACAAACCAAGTGCAAGAACAGGCAAATATTTTAAATGCCATCCTCACCGCCTCAGTTGATCACATTTATATCTTTAATCGCAGAGGCCGTTATCAGTATGTCAGTCATGATGCAGCTACGATATTAGGCTTTAAGCCCCAGGATCTTGTCGGAAAAACTTTGCAAGACCTGGATATACCCGCAGACCTTATAGAACAGGTAGATAATCAACGACAAGCTGTGATGAAAACTGGTCAGCCAATCAAGGATGAATGTCAATATGTGACTGCTGATGGGGTGCATTATTATGAATACATTCTCACACCGTTACGCAATTTTGGCCAAACTATTGAAGGCGTAATTACTGTTTCTCGTGATATTACCGAACACAAACGGGCAGAAAAAACATTACGTGAAAGTGAAGCGCGTTTTCGGCGTTTGTTTGAATCTAACTTGATCGGAGTCGCTTTTTGGAATGTAGATGGCTTTATTATTGATGCCAATGATGCCTTTCTCCATCTAGCTGGCTACACTCGTGATGAATTTGCCACCTTGGGTAGAATTAATTGGAGAGAACTTACTCCTATTGAATATAAAGATTTAGACGATCGCGCTCTTTTGGAAGTGCAAACCACTGGAGTTTCCAGAATTTATGAGAAGGAGTATCTCCAGCGCGACGGGAAACGAGTCCCAATTGTTTTGGGGGTAGCCTTGTTGAACGACTCCAAGAATAATGGTGTTGCTTTTGTACTGGACATTACTGAGCGCAAATCAGTTGAGAAAAAATGCGATCGCCTCCTCGAACGAGAAATGAAAGCACGCAAAGAAGCAGAAATCGCCAACACACTCAAAGATGAATTTCTGGCGGTTCTCTCCCATGAACTGCGAACCCCACTCAACTCCATTCTGGGTTGGTCGAAAATGTTGCGGACTCGTAATTTCGATGAAAAAACCACTAACCACGCCTTAGAAACCATTGAACGCAACGCCAAGTTACAAACCCAGCTAATTGAAGATTTGTTGGATGTGTCTCACATCCTCCAAGGCAAATTAAACTTGAATATCTGTCCAGTGAACTTGGTAATGGTAGTTGAAGCCGCACTAGAAACAGTACAACTAGCAGCACAAGCTAAGTCAATTCAAATTCAGACGATATTTGCTCCCACCTTAGGACAAGTCATGGGCGACCCAAATCGGCTTGGGCAAGTTGTGTGGAATTTACTTTCCAATGCGGTAAAATTTACACCAGCAGGCGGACGGGTAGAAATTCGACTGATGGAAGTTGGTAATCAAGCTCAAATTCAGGTCAGTGATACAGGTAAGGGAATTAGCCCAGACTTTTTGCCTTATGTGTTCGATTACTTTCGCCAAGCTGATAGCACAATTACCCGGACATTTGGTGGGCTAGGTTTAGGATTAGCGATCGTGCGTAAGGTTGTAGAAATGCATGGCGGAAATGTACAAGCCGAAAGTCCCGGAGAAGAATTGGGAACCACTTTCACTGTTGAGTTACCGCTTTTGGTGAGAAGTGAACAGGTGAGGACTGAGGAAAATGAGCCTTCACCTTGTGAGTTTGATTCCCCATTCCTCTCAGGCACTAAAATTTTAGTGGTGGACGATGAACCAGATATCCGCGACTTAGTTACCTTTATTTTGCAAGACTACGGTGTAGAAGTAACCGCCGTATCTTCAGCACAGGAAGCATTACAAGCGCTATCTGAATCGATACCAGATGTTTTAATTAGCGATATTGGAATGCCAAAGACAGACGGTTATATGCTGATGCGGGAAGTGCGATCGCGATCGCCAGGGCAAGGAGGAAACGTACCAGCGATCGCTCTGACGGCTTATGCAGGCGAAATGAATCAGCAGCAAGCATTAGCAGCAGGATTTCAAATGCATATTTCTAAACCAGTAGATCCAGATGCATTGGTGAAAGCGATCGTCGATTTAATAAAGTAGTCATTGGTCATCGCCTCACAAACTAGCAGCAGGATTTCAAATGCATATTTCTAAATCGGTAGATCCAGATATATTGGTGAAGGCAATCGCTGATTTGATTGAACCAAGCTTATAGCTGCTATAGGTAAGCTTCCCTGATCTATCCATAACTTTAGTTTTGTATTAACATTGTAAGCCGGAACAATTGCATTGTCAGGCGAAACAATGGCATTGTAAGCCAAAACAATGGCATTGTCAGGCGAAATAATGGCATTGTAAGCCGAAACAATCGCATTATAAACCGGAACAATGGCATTGTCAGTCGAAACAATCGCATTGTCAGCCGAAACAATTATTTCCCTTGCTACGTTTTTCTACAGCAATGGTTCGTTTAGGATTGGGAAACATCGCTACCTTCAAAACGCGATCGCCTAAGTTTATACACTACTAATGATACTGGTTATCCCTTTGAGAATCGCTATAAGATGAGTAAAAGGGTCTTCTACGTTTGGATAGAAATGACTGAACAACGTGATGCTGACTCACCGTCAACTGATTCTCAGCAATTGAGTGAACCGATCAAGGGAGCAACTACTAAGTCGGTCGATAATTCCTGGACAAACCGCATTGGTGGTGTCTGGAACAAAGCAACAACACATCTAACGCAACTCCTACCCGTAGAACAAGTGGCACAGACGGTTGTTGGATGGTTTAGTGTGAGTGAAACTCAAGTTGCAGAGATTTTAGAGAAAGTTCGAGCCGAACTGCCAACTACTGAAGCGCTGCTGATTGGTAAACCCCAAGCTGGAAAAAGTTCAATTGTCCGGGGATTGACGGGAGTTTCTGCCGAAATTGTCGGTCAGGGATTTCGTCCTCACACGCAACACACCCAGCGCTATGCCTATCCTTCCAATGACCTGCCGTTACTGATTTTTACTGATACAGTAGGGCTGGGTGATGTCAAACAAGATACTCAAACAATTATCCAGGAATTAGTTAGCGATTTAAAAAAGGAGACTCGTTCCGCCAGAATCCTCCTTCTCACCGTCAAAGTCAATGATTTTGCAACTGACACGCTACGACAAATTGCTCAACAGTTGCGCCAGCAGTATCCAAATATTCCCTGTTTGCTGGTAGTTACTTGCTTGCATGAGGTTTATCCTCTCGATACCGTCGATCATCCCGCCTATCCACCAGATTATCAAGAAGTCAACCGCGCATTTGCCGCAATGCAGCAAGCCTTTACAGGAATAACTGACCGCTCTGTACTCATTGACTTTACCTTAGAAGAAGATGGCTATAATCCGGTATTTTATGGCTTAGAAGCACTGCGAGATTCCTTAGCAGAACTACTCCCAGAAGCAGAAGCGCAGGCGATTTATCAGCTATTGGATCAAGAAGAAGCTGGCAAGCAACTTGGTAATCTTTACCGAGATGCTGCACGCCGTTATATTTTGCCATTTTCGATTATGTCTGCCACTCTTGCGGCTGTACCTCTGCCATTTGCTACAATGCCCGTACTCACTGCATTGCAAGTATCAATGGTGGGTCTGTTGGGTAAATTATACGGGCAAACAGTTACACCATCTCAGGCAGGAGGCGTTGTGAGTGCGATCGCAGGTGGTTTTTTAGCACAGGCAATTGCACGAGAGTTAATTAAATTTATACCAGGTTTTGGCAGTGCGATCGCAGCCTCTTGGGCAGCTGCCTACACCTGGGCATTAGGGGAAGCAGCGTGCGTTTACTTTGGTGATTTAATGGGAGGTAAGAAACCCGATCCCGAAAAAATTCAGTTGGTGATGCAAGAAGCGTTTCAGGCGGCAAAAGAACGGTTTAAGGGAATCAAACGTTAGGGGTAGTTGTTGGGGTTTTCAACAAGTAGACCTTCACTTGCTGCGGCTGCATTCAATTCGGAATCAGCAGATACAAATGTCACCAGAGGTAAACTGTTAGCTATGCAGAGGGAGTTTATCGCACAGCCAGCCCCTAGCTGAACTGCATCGTAGCCTCGTAATCCATATACTTGAGCTAATACCATTGCAGAGTTGATGATACTCTCTGTGATTTCGATGACTTGGTATTCAGACTGTAGATCACTTTTGAACTGATTACATACTGCGATCGCATCAGTAGCAATGATACTTCCACCACGCGATCGCCGTGTAATTGCAGCGATAATTTCAACGCTCGTAATGGCAGCAATCAGTACATCGTTTTTCAGTAGCGGGTCAAATAAACTCAAAACCCATGCTGAACCTATCTCACTGACGTAGCGTTTGACCAGCGCACTGCTATCTAAATAATAAGCTGCCATCTAGCAGCGTTCCTCAATAATTGTTTCAGAAACAGGCTTACCCTCTACCTGAATAAGTCGCTGTTCAGTTTGCTGATTGTAAACTGGTTGCTTGAGTTGTTTTACTAACCCAGAAGTTAACAGTGCTTCGTGAAATGTTGTCCGTTGAGTAACTTGTTCTTGTTCAACAAGATATCTCTGGATAGCCTGATTCAGCTGCTGTAGTTCCTCAGGCTCTAAGATATTAAGCTGATTGAGGATTTGGTTAAGGATTGCCTGTGGCATAGGCTTTTACTGTTTACTTCTTGCTTGTTTTTCAATTGTAACAAGTGGTATACATAAGATTGCCTGTGGCATAGGCTTCTACTGTTTACCTCTTGCTTGTTTGTCTATATTGGGGTAGTGTTACGGAAGCTATCACTAAGGGCAAAGTAGTACATCAGTATTAAAGTGAAAACTTCCCACTAATGTGCTCTGGAGTGTTCAGGTAATTTCGTAACCATAAACTAAATGCATTGCTAGCTAAATTTGGTTAAGTGCTTCTATCTCGTCAACTGTAAGCTTGATGGATGCGGCAGCTATGTTTTCCTCAAGATGGGCAGTTGTCGTCGTTCCTGGAATGAGAATGATATTAGGTGCACGATGCAGCATCCATGCCAAAGCAATCTGATTCGGTTTAACACCATGATGTTTAGCAATATCTGCAAGTGTTCCTTCTGCCTGTGCAAGCGGCGCACCGCGTTTGAGAGGGTGTGCGCCAAGCGAGCCATAAGGAATGAAAGCAATTGAGTGTTTTGTGCAGTAATCTAGTACATCTTCTCCACTACGCTCTACGATACTCAACCGATTCTCCACTGACGCTATTGGTACAATTCGGCGAGCCGCATCGATTTGTTCAATTGTCACGTTAGATAAACCAACATGACGGATTTTCCCTTCTTGCCTTAAAGTCGCCAGCATTCCTACAGATTCTGCAAATGGCACTTTTGGATCTGGGCGGTGTAGATGATATAGGTCAATTCGCTCAACTTTCAACCGTTGTAAACTAGCTTCACACCCACGCCGTAAGTTCTCTGGTCTGCCATCTGCTTGAATGTTATCGGGTGCAGGTTTGTTAATGCCTCCTTTGGTTGCAATAACGAGATTCTGTGAGTAAGGATGCAGCGCCGAGGCAATCAACTCTTCGTTAAAACCTCATGCTCCACTAGATGAACACTTCGCCGATGGTGTAGTTTGCCAAGTTCTGTTTGGCATTAGGGCAAAGTAAAGTTTCATTCATTGAGCGCGTGGTACAAGTGTCTATTTTGAAAGCTAGTCTAAATAAAGCTTCTGCACGACTTTGCCCCTGGTGACAGCTTCCGTAACACTACCCCATATTCTGCGGTGGATATAGCCCGACTTAATAATTTGTGAACAACTGGTAGCACAGCTAGCTGTACGCCCTGCATCCAAAAAAGAACGCTATATATTCTTTCTCCTACACTTTCTCTTTTGCTGATGGCACAATGCCAAACTTATTTAAACCTGTATCGATTTCTTTCAGTAGTTTAAAATCCTCCTCTGGCAAGGGATAGCTGCTACTGCTGAACAAACCCGCACTGACAGCAGGCTGCTTTTCCAAAAAAGAGAAAGCTTGGCGAAACTGATGCGGTTCGGCTTTAATCGGTGAATCAAAGTGGCAGGGAATAATCCACTGGAAATCCCAACTTGCAACTTTATCAGCCCAATCGATGGTTTCTTTCGGTGCGCGGTTGAGAATCAGCGTCTGTAAAATTGGGGCGACAAACAAACGCCCATCACCTCGCAGAGCATCAAACGATCGCTGCCAATCTGAATGCCATTTAAAGGGATACAATCCAAAATAAGCTTTCCTTGAGCGTTCTGGTGCTTTCAAGGCATCTTGCAACACCTGACTCCATTGGCGGATATTTAGTGCGTTTGGTTGAAAGTACAAAGCAAACAAAGAGATGCGCCCCCATCCCTTACGGCGATTTACTTGAATGTCTGCAATAATATCAGTAGCATCATCCTTGGCATGGAATAGTAAGGGATATGGATCTAAAAGTGCGATCGCAGGTGGATCTTCTGGGATAGAAAGCACAGAATCTGTTACTAAAAGAGTATGCGATCGCTTGTGAAAAAAAGCAACTTCCGCAAACCGACCAGGGCCAAGCTCGATGGGGCCTAGCATTGCATAATCAAACTCGTCAGCAAAGGGTGTTTTGCTACTATCTTCTGGAAGTACTTGAGTTCGTTTTGCAGGTAAGCCAAGCCAGCTAAGGGGGAGATTTAGCGGGAAACTCCACTGATGGGGAGCCACAAACACCTGTGCAGTCGGAAAGTATCTGGCAAAAGGGCCGACGAAGACTTTGTGTTCTATGCCGGAGATAGTTGGCAGAATAATGTACTTAACGTTACCGTGTTCCGCCACCAATTCATTCACAAGCCTTACACACTCTGGGGTTGGTGCAACAGGCGCATAAACAAGAAGACCCCCAGTTTCGAGCTTAACAACAGTCATGCGAATCGGTACAACAACGTAGAAAATGCCCTGAATCTGGTCAAAATTCCAGATTGTGTCCTTAACCACTTCTTTGCGGATTGTCTGCCGCCTGCCATAAGGGTAGAGTGGCAGGACAGGCCATAATTTCCATGAAAAATCTTTTGGATAAATCTGTTGTGTATTGACTATGCGTTCATCATCAGCCACTCTGCGATCCCCTCCAAATTCCCTGCTCAAATTATTTTCATTTGCTATCCCCAAAGTTGGAGTTTATCAAATTGTTGAGATAATAATACCAATTCGTAATTTGTAATTCGTAATTCTTAATATCTTTTGTATAGTTCATTCTCGATAAAATTTATGAGCAAATATAGAATTTTAAAACCTGAGCAAAGTTACACTTTTAGTCAATACTTTTTGTTGCCTAACCCAACAATAGATATAGTTGCTGAGTTTGAGTACAGCTACGATCGCACAGAGCTAGAATTACCAAGATACTTTGGTGATATTAGCTATTTAGAATTTTTGCAAAATTACTTGCAGCGTAATATAAAGCTTTTTAACCCAACGGCTGAGATATCAATCAGAGAATTTATGATTGCTCCTATCCTTGCTGAAATTTGCGATCAGACAAAAGCTCAACTATATAGTGAGTATCCAATTAATGTGGATGAAAAGCTCAAAGGGACTTTAGATTATTATTTACATAAATCTAACTCTCTATTGGTGATTGAAGCAAAACAATCAGATATTAGGAGAGGGTTTACACAGCTAGCAGTAGAATTAATAGCTCTGGATCAGTCTCTAGATGAACAATCATCAATTTTATTTGGCGCAGTGACTAATGGAGATGACTGGAAATTTGGTACACTCAATAGACAACAAAAGCTAATTACAGAAGACATTAAACTTTATCGTGTTCCTGAAGGTTTAGAAGATTTGGTACGAGTATTAGTAGGCATCCTTTTATCTGAGGCTTGACGGAAATTGAAAAAAAGCTTAAATACTTAATTAAAGGTGACGCTCTGACACAAATAGTTTTTTGGATAAGTGATTAGCCAGATATGATATGACCGAAACAGACTTATGATACAAAGCAAGTAAATTTATTGATGGGTATTTTAAATTTTTAATTTGGAGCGAAGCAACGTGACTCATTATATTTTAAGAGCTACCAAAGAAACTGTGCATTTAGGTGGTTTTTCCCACCAACTAGAACCAGCACTCATTATTGATTCCGGTGATACAGTTGATGTGGAAACTTACACTGGTTACTACGTTTATGACAAAGCACCACCTGAATTTGTCACACCAGAATTTCTTGACATCTGCCAAAATCTTCTACCAGAACGCAAAATTGCTGGAGGGCCGCATTTACTCACAGGGCCAATTTATGTGCGCGATGCCGAACCAGGGGATGTTTTAGAAGTACAATTAGATGCGATCGCACCTAGTTTACCCGTCGGCTTCAATGCCATTCGTTCAGGTTGGGGAGCTTTACCACATCAGTTTCCTCAACCTGCTTTGAGATTTATTTCTCTAGATTTAGTAAACAATATCGCTGAATTTCCGGCGGGTGCTGGCATAAAAATTCCCCTCAAACCGTTTTTTGGAATTCTTGGTGTCGCTACCCCAGAAACCTCTCGAACTTCTGTGCCACCAGGTGCTTACGGTGGTAATATTGACAATCGGGAATTACAAGCTGGTTCTCGTTTATTTTTGCCAATTTTCGTACCAGGTGCATTATTTTCTATCGGTGATGGACATTCTGCACAGGGAGATGGTGAAGTAAATGTCACCGCCATTGAAACTTCCATGAACGGTAGAATTACCCTCAAGCTTCGCAAGGATTTACAACTGACAACACCAATTGCTGAAACTCCAACTCATATCATCACAATGGGCTTTGCTCAAACCCTAGATGAAGCTTTAGAATTGGCTTTAAAAAACATGATTGATTTTCTAGAAGATTTCACCAATTTGTCACCAGAAGATGCTTATATATTATGTAGTTTAGCTGTGAATTTTCACATTACTCAAGTTGTGAACAGTCCCCAAAAAGGTGTGCATGGAATGCTACTTAAATCAATCTTTTCCCAGAAAATTAATTTATAATTCACAATCTAGCGACCATTTCTTATGTCTAATATCTTGATCCAACTGTTGTTAATCGGTTTAGTTGCTGGCGTTGCTGGCGGTATGTTTGGTATTGGTGGCGGCGCAATTATGGTTCCGGCAATGGTATTACTAATTGGTTTGGATCAGAAGTTAGCTACAGGTACTTCTGTGGCTGCTCAAATTTTGCCAATTGGCATTTTAGCAGCCTTAGTTTACCATCACAACGGTAATCTTAATATCAGATATGCCCTGATTATTGCAGTTGGTTTAATCGTGGGTAACTTCTTCGGGGCATTGTTTGTAAATCAGCCGTTTATTAGCAGCGAGTTGATGAAAAAGCTGTATGGTATCTTTGTATTGATAATAGGTATTCGTTATCTAATATCAAATTGAATAATTTAATTAAGCTTCAGCAATATCTTTGTTAAACCATCGCCTAACTGTTCAATAGATTCTTGCTGTTTAGGATCTTTTAAAGTGCCATCACCATTAAAAGCTTCGTAAGCTTTGGATACTGCTATTTGGTCGGGAAGTACCAAAACTTTGATGTTTCCCAAAATAGAGCGCAAGTGAACCAAACCCCGCAAACCACCTTCGCGCAGCGTCTCGTAGAGAAGAGCGCCAGGGGAAGCGCTCATAATTGTAGCAACCTTACCTGCAAAAGCAGCCAACGGTGCTTCATTTGGGGATGGACGGGATGCCCAGTCAATGGCGTTCTTCAAAACTGCTGTGAGTGAACTGTTATATTCCGGCGAAGCAATCAGCAATCCTTGATGAGAAATCATCAAGTCCTTAAAAGTGCGGGCGTTTGCCCTGTCCTTGTTGAGCTTCCAAATCTTCATCAAATAGAGGTAAAGGCAAATCGCGGAGGTCTATATAAGTCACTTCTGCGCCTGCTGCCTTAGCGCCAGCCGCCGCGATTTTTACCAATTTTTTGTTGTAAGAATCAATCCGGGTGCTGCCGGCAAAGGCGAGGATTTTAGGTGTAGATGCCATAGTTATAGATTGAATGGGAAGGATTGGACAGTTCAGCTGCATTATCCTGTTTTCAGGCGATCGCTATTTGCTACCTTTAGATTTTCTTTAGAAACTACTCAACTCAGAACCTCGGTAAACCAATCTGGAAACAATACGGTAGTATCTGAATAACCTAAGTTTTGTTGGACAAAGGCGGATTTATGTTCCAAGAGATTGCCGCTCAAATTGCTTTTTCTGACTCATTTCCATATTTAGTTACAGCCTTAGGCATTACTAGCACAGCAGGAATATTAGGTTGGCGGTGGTGGAAACAAAAGAACACTTACAAATCTCTACAGTCCCTTCCCTCTCCTAAGAGACACTGGCTATTAGGAAATATTCCTCAAGTATTAGCAGCAGTGAAAGAGAAGAAATTCTTCCAATTATTGTTTGATTGGAGCCAGCAGCTAGGGCCAATGTATGTTTACTGGACTGGACAGCCAGTTCTCGTTTTGAGTAAGCCAAAAGTTATCGAAGACACCATTGTTAATGGAATGAGAGACGGTAGCCTAATTAGGTCACAGCGAGCGAGCAAAGCTTGGAACGACATTAGTGGGCCCATTCTTTTAGGTCAAAACGGAAGTGAGTGGCAGTACAGACGCAAGGCTTGGAACCCTGAATTCAGTTCTAGCGGTCTCTCTAAATATGTGGAAGTGATTAGCCAAGCTTGCGAACAAGTAATTGAAAAAATTCAGTCAGCTGCTTCACCAGAAGTTCAGGTAGATCCTCTGTTTGTAGAACTAACAATGAGGGTGATTTCCTCTCTTGTACTGGGCATTCCCGTGGATAAAAACATTGCTAGTCATGAAGGACAACCCCTTGATGTTCTCAAGGTGTACGAGGCGATGTCTATTGTCGGCTATCGGTTCTTACGGGTAGCTACTGGCGAGAAGATATGGATGAAATATCTGCCAACTCAGAACTCACGAGATTATTGGGCAGCAAGGCGATATTTAGAGGAGTTTATTACTCCCCGTGTAGACTTAGCTTTACAGATGAGAGAACAAAATCAGACCGATTTACCACAGGTAAGTCCTTTGTTCCAGGAATCAATGTTGGTGAAAATAGCTGCCAAAGAACCAAAATACAATCGGGAGACACTAGTAGCAGAAGTTATTGAACTTTTAATAGCTGGTACTGATACCACCGCCCATACTTTATCTTTTGCAATAGCAGAGTTGACCTTAAATCCAAGGGTTTTTCAGCAGGCACAGGCCGTTGTTGACCAAGCTTGGGAAAATCAAGGCAGTATTAATGCAGAAAGCCTTAAGGAATTGAATTACATCCGCGCTATTTTCAAGGAAACTTTGCGCCTTTATTCAGTCGCTTCTGGCTCGACTTCATTGGAGGCTCAACGTGACACTGTTATCGAGGGTACGGTTATTCCTCGTGGCACGAAAATATTCTGGTCAATGCTTGCTGCTGGGCGAGATCCAGAAGTATATTCTCATCCCGATGAATTTCTGCCAGAGCGTTGGTTAGAGAAGGGTAAAGAAAGTAGTGTAGTTCCAATGATAGACTTTGGCTCAGGTTCCCATCGTTGCTTGGGAGAGCATTTGTCAATGCTGGAAGCAACGATGATGCTGGCATTACTGCTTTACTACTTTGACTGGGAGTTGGTCAACGGTCGGTCATCTCTGGAACAGTTACAGCAGAACCTTTTGATTTATCCGCCTGATAGAATGCCAGTGCGCTTTCGGTTGAGAAAGTAGGGATAATACCGTTTCAGAGGAACGCATTAACATTAGGACTTACGCACTTTACAATACATCATGATGTGAGTTTTAACGAAAACACGTTGTTTCAGAGTTTTCTTAATTATCCTGCGATGCCTACGGCGGTAAACTACGGAAATAGACCATGCTGTAGGGGCACAGCATTGCTCATTGGTGTCAACTTAAGCTAAAAGTAGCTTAACTGAAAGCTTGACTCGCCCGCCTCGAACTAAAGTTCTTTGGCTTTTAGCTAAAGTCTACTAAAGTAGACTAAGGATTTTTCGGATTCTTGAGTCATCTTTAGATGACTTTCGCTATTATTCTTGGAACTTTAGTTCCTTGCGGGACATGGCTTTTACGTTAAGTTGACACGTATGAGCATTGCTGTGCCCTTACGAAAGATGTGGTTTTTCAATTGATTTATGTTTAGTATTTTTTGTCAATGCGTAAGTTCAAGAATACAAAAAAGCGGCAAATTCCTGATGTTCTAAAGCATTTTTTCCAAGAACTGCTTGGCGCGATCGCACTGAGGATTTTGGAAAAACTCACTAGGAGTAGTATCTTCTGCTAAAATTCCCTGGTCGAGGAACATAATCCGATTAGCAACTTCTCTTGCAAACCCCATTTCATGAGTAACGATCGCCATTGTCATACCAGATAGCGCTAAAGCTTTCATCACTTCCAGCACATCTTTGACCATTTCTGGATCTAGTGCAGAGGTGGGTTCATCAAACAAAATCATCTCTGGTTCCATTGCTAATGCCCGAGCGATCGCTACTCGCTGTTTCTGTCCCCCAGATAGTTTGGATGGGTACACAGACACTTTTGACTCTAAACCTACCGATTCAAGCAATTCTAAGCCATGTTCTTCTGCTTTTTGCTTGTTAATTCCTTTCACCTTTATGGGTGCGTAGGTAACATTTTGCAGCACATTCATGTGGGGAAACAAATTAAAATGTTGAAATACCATCACCAAATGCTGGCGTACCTTAGCAATATTTGCTTTAGGCTTGGTGATTTCTTGCTCATGAAAATAGATTCTTCCTCTGGTGGGTTGTTCTAGCAAGTTTATGCATCGCAAAAGAGTAGATTTCCCTGATCCAGAAGGGCCTAGGATGGCAACCACTTCTCCCTGATAAAATTCGGTGGAAATATCTTTGAGTACGTCAAGTTTACCAAAGGATTTACATAAGAATTCCGTGCGAATGATTACATTACTCACTTTCCCGTAACCTCCTTTCTAAAGCGGATGCACCCAAAGTCATACCCATTACCAAAACATAGTAGATTAACCCTGCAAATAGCAGTGGTTCAAAATAAATATACTTATTTGCACCAACGATTTGAGCGCTGCGTAATATTTCCACCACTCCAATCGTTGACACTAGCGCCGAATCTTTGAGCAATCCAATAGTTTCATTCACTAATGCGGGGAGAATGTTCTTCAATGCTTGGGGCAAAATCACATCCCACATCATCAACCAATAGGGAACACCCATAGACATCGCCGCTTCACTTTGCCCTTTATCCACCGCCTGAATCCCACCTCTAATGGTTTCCGACATATAAGCGCCAGAATTCAGGGTAAAAGTTAACACTCCAGCCTGCAATGCGGAAATGTCATAGCCTGTAAGCTGGGGTGTTGCGTAGTAAACCAACGCCAACTGTAATAACAAAGGTGTACCTCGGAAAACAGAGGTGTAGGCGTTAGCAACCCAGGTAAGCGGCTTGATGCCGAGAATTTTTAATAGAGACAGGATTGTTCCCCAGATTAACCCCAAGGTTACAGATAATAGGGTAAACAACAAAGTTAACGGGATTCCCCGAAGAATAAAGGGAATATCTGGAAGGATTCTGGTGAAGTCGAGATTCAATCCGCCTTTGGCAGGAGTTGAGGATGCAGCATTGGCGGTAGTAGTCTGTGAAAACCACTTGGTTACTAGTTTAGCCAATGTGCCATTGTCTTTCATTTGTTGAAGGACTTTGTTAAACGGTTCTACTAAAGAAGAACCTTTGGGAAAAGCGATCGCTGATCCACTTGCTTCCTCTGAGGGAATAATATTAAACTCTAAATCTGGGTTAGCTTGGGCGAATCCTTTAGCGACGGTATCCTCAATAATTGCTGCGTCAATTCGTCCAGATTTAATTTCCTGAACTACTTCCGGCACTCTGTTGAGTTGCTTTAGCTGAATACCCGCAAATTTTTTAGCAATTTTCTGGGCATTTTGTTCTTGTATCGTTCCTAGTTGTACCCCAACTTTTTTTCCTGATAAATCTTGGGGCTGCTTCAAGTTGCTACCTTTAGGAGCGACTATGGTATCTTTGGCTTCGTAATAAATAATTGAAAAGTCAATATTTTTCTGGCGTTCTGGAGTCGGAGTCATCCCAGCCATTACAAAGTCAGCGCGATTTGCTTGGAGTGCAGGAATTAATCCATTAAAATCGGATTCCATTATCTGAAGTTTAAACCCTAGTTTTTCAGCAAGGGTTTTAGCAATATCTATATCAAAGCCAACGATTTGGCGATCGCCTCCTTTAGTATCATAAAATTCATAAGGTGGATAATCTGGGGAAGTAATCATCGTTAGCGTGTCTTTACCTACAGATGAAGCAGCTTTTAGAGAATTACTATGTCCTGTGATGATATTGATTACTACTGCTACAACCAGTATCGTTAATAACCATACTTTTTTTTTCTTCATAAATTTGATAATCATCTAATTTACATTCCGCACCTGAAACTGTCATATCAATTGAGCAGATAATACCTGTGCTATGCAGTAAATAAAAATTCTAATTTGAAAATTTTTGTGTAGGCAAAGCGACAAAGCATTTGTTAATATAAAAGATTAAGTGCATAAAAAATTAAAGAAAATAATAGAGATTTTATTAAAATATTTTTCCACTGTGTAAGTATAATTCCAAACTCCAAAAGCACCAGGATTAAAGTGTATTTAATCTACGTTTATTAATATTAAACTTGAGTTTTTATAGGCAGGTTTTGCTAGCAAAGACTTCTGTCAGTTCTCCGACAACATATTATTTCACTATTATATTTCACGTAGTTCAGTTAAAAACTTAGTCTGGTCAGATGGACTTTTTCAAGCCCCCGGATTTATCGGGTTTCTGGCTATTATTTAGCCCTCATATTTGATTGTTAAAAAAATCAGTATAACTCAAAGAGGCTTCTTCCCTATTCCCTATTCCCTATTCCCTAATTTATTTTTGAGTAATACAGTAAAGATACTACCATTTGGATGATTATCTTCAATGGTAATCGTACCGGAATGTGCCTCGATCGCCATTTTGCAGAAAGCCAATCCTAAACCAATTTGCGAAACATCTGGCATCCGAGTGCCAATTTCATACTTCTCGAAAATCATTTCTCGTAAGTCTTCAGGGACTCCCGAACCGGAATCAGCGACTTGCACTTTAGCACCACCTGCTGCCAAATATTCTCCCCGTAGGGTTACTTGAGAGTTAGACGGTGAGAACTTAACGGCATTGGAGAGTAAATTATCCAGCACTCGGCGAAAGATAACTGCATCTACTGTAATAATGTCACCAGGTTCGGGTAATTCACATATCAGGGTCAGGTTTTTTTGGGCAGCGATCGCCTTAATATCTGCTAAAGCTGATATACACAGCACACAAATATCTACTTCTGTGTAGTTGAGAACCATTTTCCCAGATTCCAGCTTTGCCATGATCAGCAAGCTATCAATCAACGATTGTAGTTGTTGTCCAGCAAGTAAAATTTGATCGATTTTTCCTTGCTGCTGTTCAGGTGACAAATCTGGCAACCGAAGAATTTCTGTCCCTAAGACAATACTGGTAAGTGGATTTCGCAGATCGTGCACAATCATATTTACCATGTCTTCTCGCAGTTTCAGTAATACTTGCATACTGTCATACTGCTGCTTAATCCGCAGCATGGAATGAACTCTAGCTCGTAATTCCACACCGTTGACGGGTTTACTAATGAAGTCATCTGCACCCGTTGCCAGACATAGAGCTAAATCTTCTTTAGCAGTTAATGCTGTCACCATGATAATCGGAACCGCTTGCCATTTTGGATCGGCTTTGATGCGCTGGCAGACTTCCATCCCATCTAGATCAGGCATCATGACATCGAGCAAAATCAGATCGGGTTGAAAACTATTGAGGCGATTTAGAGCTTGTTGACCACTAGGAGCGTAGTATACCTGGTAGTTTTCACCATCTAGCAAGGTTTCAACAACATCAAAGTTATCGGGTTCATCATCGATTACTAAAATAGAGGGTTGACTATCCATCGAGAATTTCCGCTACCTTTTTAAAAGTTGTTGAATTGTGACTACAAGCTGTTTAAGTTTTATGGGTTTAGTCAAATATTGGTTAGCTCCGGCCGCCAAACAAGTTTCGCGATCGCCTGGCATAGCTAGGGCTGTTAGTGCAATTATCGGAATATCCACAAATTTTCGATCATCACGGATGAGCCGTATCGCTTCCAACCCATCCATTCTCGGCATTTGAATGTCCATCACAATTAAGTCGGGGCGTTGAACTCGAACAAGGTTAATAGCTTGTTGTCCATTGTTTGCCAGAATGAGATGATACCCTCTAGCTTCAAGATAGCCGGACATAGTATCAATATTTGCTTGATTATCTTCTGCTAGCAAAATCAAAGGTGGTTTCAGAGGGGCTTTTGGCAATACCAAATTTAGCGACTTGGAACGGGCAGAAGGTTGCAGTTTATTTATAGCTGCTTGAAGTTGAGCGCGAGTAATGGGTTTAACCAGATATTCAAACGCTCCCTGAGCCAGTCCTTTGCTACGTTCATCCACAACTGAAATAATGATTGCTGGAATATCTTTGGTTTTTGGGTTGCTCTTGAGTTGATTTAGCACATCCCAACCCGATAAATTCGGTAGTTGCAGATCCAGGATAACGAGAGCAGGCTGAACGCGTAGCACTTCTTCTACAGCTCCTTCACCTTTGGGATAAATGATGGCTTGCATTCCCATTTCGCTCAAGTAGCGAGTAATTTGGTCAGCTGCGGCAATAGAATCTTCAACAATCAAAACTTGAGCATTCTCAGCATTTAAGCAATAGCTGGGCAATGAAGTAGTTACCTGCTTTATTGACAGATAATCGCTTTTATGGTGAGGAATGCGGACGGTAAAACAACTTCCCCTGCCAACTTCACTGCTAACTGAGGCTGTTCCTCCATGTAGCGTAACAATCTGTTTTACCAGTGCCAAACCTAGACCAGTGCCACTGTATTGGCGGTTAAGACTGCTGTCAAGCTGGATGAAAGGCTGAAACAGCTTGCCGATTTCTTCGGCGGCGATACCGATGCCGGTATCAGTCACATGGAAACAGAGCTTTGGGAAACATGAGGTGGACAAAGGAGCCAAGGCAAAATTTACTCCCCCTGCTTCCCCTGCCCCTTCCAGCCTGACTTCTAGCGTTACAGATCCCCCTTCTGGCGTGAACTTTACAGCATTACTCAGCAGGTTGATAAGTACTTGACGCAGGCGGCGATCATCTACTTGGATGCTGTCAATATTCTCAGAAACATGAATACTAAGACGAATATTTTTTTTCAAAGCCATCTGTTTGACAAAGGCAAGACTAGCATCACAGAGGCTCCTGACAGAAACATCACTCAATTGCAGTTCCAGTTTGCCAGATTCGATTTTAGACAAGTCTAGAATGTCGTTGATTAGTTCTAGCAAATGTCTGCCACTGCGCTCAATAGTAGCGATCGCTTTTGCTTGTCTTTCATTAATGGAGCCAAACACACTTTCCTGTAAGCCCTCTGACATACCCAAAATGGCATTGAGAGGTGTTCGCAGTTCATGGCTCATGTTTGCTAGAAATTCGTCTTTGAGGCGAGTGGCACGCGCAAGTTCGACGTTGGCCTTAGCAAGTTGCTCATTCGTCTGCCGCAGTTGTGCTTCTACTTGTTTGCGTTGTGTTATGTCAATGTGACAACCAATCATCCGAAGGGGATTGCCGTCTTGATCCCACGAAATTACACGACCGGAACAAATGACCCAAACGGTAGAACCATCCTTATGTCGATATCTCACCTCATTGTAATAAGGGATTTTTCCACGACTTTGGACATGTTGCTCGAAAATTTCCAAAACACCTGGTAAATCCTCTGGAAAAATCAGGCGTTGCCAGCTCTCTGGTGTATTTGGCAACTCATGATCTTCATAGCCGAACATCTGCTTGAAGGTTAAGCTCAAGTACTGCTGATTGCCTGGAATATCCCAGTGCCAATAACCTGCTAAGACTACTTCAAGAATCTGCTCCAGAAGATGTAATTCAATTCGCGGTATCTCTGCGTGCCGCCGCTCCTCCTCTAAGAGCTTGCGTTCTGTGATGTCGATTAGCACGCCCAGCATCCGCAGCAGTTGTCCGCTTTCGTCGTAAAGTCCCCGTCCTTTTATCGATACCCAGCGAATGCTGCCATCTTGGCAGGCAACCCGATATTCTACAACATAATCAGTCTGTGTTGCGATCGCCTGCCTAAATTCCTGCTCAACCCATTCCCGATCATCTGGATGTATCTGATTGAGCCATTGTTCATAAGTTAGGTTCGCACCACTCGGCTCAGAAAAAATCCAGTGACTTGCATTCTCGGCAAATATTTGATTGGTGATTGGGTTCCATTCCCAATAGCCAATATCAGCAAAGTTCAGGGTGAGTTTGAGTTTCTCTTCGCTGGCTTTTAAAGCTGCTTCTGTTTTTTGGCGTTTTGCAAGTTCTGCCTGTGCTTGCTCATAGGCACTCGCCTGTTGAATAGCGATCGCTATTTTCATCGCCCGGACAGCGATAATTTCATCCCCTTGTCCTGTCAGCATAATCACAGCAGTTTGGGTATTGCTATGGCATTCCCGAAATTGCTGAATAAACTTCAGCCTATCCTCGTCAGGCAACATAAAACCCAACAAAATAATATCTGGTATCTCCTGTTGACACCATTCCAAGGCTTGCGTTGTCTTCTCAAACTCCAAAATGCGATAGGTATACAGACTGTCCTGCTGCAAAAAGTGGCATAATTCCAGCCGAGCTTCGGCGTAATCATCAATCAGCAGGATCGTGATGCAAGAAGGATGACTCATAAAGTTAAAATTACAAACGCGATCACGCCTCAAAAAATTATATCCCGATATGCGTCATGTTAATAGCTTGATGTTTGTGAACGAAAAAATAAAGGTTTCAAAGCCTCTCTCAGCGTGGGGTCTACGGTGTATATACAAGTGACCAGTTTTATCCCAATACGGTTAAGCCAGAAAGCCCTCATGTAGAGACGCGATTTATCTCATGTAGAGACGGCGCTTTTTAGAGTGTCTCGAACGTGTGGTTTTGAAGCGCTGAAAAGCCGGCGCTACACAACCATCTGAC
>JBBSOX010000017.1:0-87171 GCA_038259325.1 Chroococcales cyanobacterium
AACAAGTTAATATTAATACAAATGATTTATCTATCACTGATGGTTGCTTCTACATCGCCATCGTAAATTTTTGATGCCTTTCTTCCCTATTGAATCTCTACGCACAATCCGGCATTTTATTACCCGCAACTTGGGTTAATAGTTCGCCATTATCCCCAAACGAACCTGAAATCATAACCTGCCGCAGGTTCCTGTATCGTTGAGTCGGAATATAGTAAGTTTTACTTCGTTAGTGTTGCCATAAGCATCATGAATTTTTTGCATTATTCCCAAGAGTGTTGGGTCAATGAGATACCGTTCTGTTTCAGGGTCGATAGCAATATGCCAGTTATAATACGTTTCGATCAGAGTTGGACGTAAGCGCTCGAAAACAGCACGACACCGCATAGCAAGAGCATCACGTTGTTTCTGGCGCTGGTGTACTTCTTCAGAGACTAAGGTTGATGCTGGTAAAATGCGGGTGCGTCTTGGCTGGGATATCTGTGTCATATCATTCCCTGTTCATATCTAGACAAAAACTTAACTCAAAGCTTCACTCAATAATTCGCAGTGCATTAAAGCACCATCCACCAAAGATTGTATTTTCTCCGATGATAACGAATCGCCATTAGCGTAATGCTCCATCCAAGTCAGACTGATCAAATTGGGATCATCTGGTAAATTTGCTAAATCCCATCCAGGCATTTCCAAATCTTCCATGAGGCGATTTACCTTAGGGTCATAACTGAGAGCAAAGCAGCGACAACCTTCAGCCGCAGCCATAATCAAGCTGTGCAGCCGCATCCCAATCGCCATCTCCACACCGCGAAACACACCTTTCAAAAGTTGCGGATCTTCCAGACATAAAATCTTGCTGACATCTTTAAGATGTGGTTGAATAGCTTCGGCAATACTTAAATCTTCACTTTTTTGAAACGGTAGTAGTAAAATAAAAGCCTGTGTAGCTTTTTGAAAGTCAACCAAAGCACGAGTTAAGTTTGCTAGGCGTGTTTCTGTAAGCTGAGGATGCGATCGCAACGTTACCGCAACTCTCGGCGCAGGTAAATCCCAAAGTCTTGCTACTGGTTTCGACTCCAACGCCCAAACCGGGTCAGGAGCTATAATGCAAGGAATTTGCCAATCAGATAATAAAGCAGCACTGGCGCGATCGCGGACACTGATTTTGGTACAATTACCAAAGGTTTGCCGTGCCAGCCAACGAGTTTGCGGACGTATTAACGGGCCAATACCCTGCGCCCAAGCAATAGTTTTCAAACCCATTTTCTGGGCCAATGCCATCAGTCCGCCATAATAAAATGGGCTGATAGTACTGGTAACATCTTGAATGAGACTGCCGCCGCCCCAAATCAAAGCATCACAAGAGCGTAAAGCTTGCAGTACAGCTAAAGGAGCCATGCGATCGCAAGTTTCTACATTGTAGCGATCACGGGTTTCCTTTGGATTCCCCGAAAGCACCACAGGCGTTACGTGAGATGGTAACATTTGCAAAAGCGTTGCCAACAAAGCCTCGTCACCACCGTTACCTTTACCGTAATACCCAGACAATAACGCCCGCATCTTGACCATTTTAGATTTTGGATTTTAGATTAACAACTTTTTTAACGTAACTATATAAAAGATGTGAAAACTCCTAACTCCTAACTCCTAACTCCCCACTCCCCACTCCCCATTCCCCACTCCCCACTCTATGCACGCCCTATCGATTCCCACCTGGATTATTCATATTTCTAGCGTTATTGAGTGGATTGTCGCCATTTGGTTAATCTGGATTTACGGCGAACTCACTAATAATCGCAATTGGTGGGGATTGTCCCTTGCCATGTTACCAGCTTTGGTCAGCGCCATGTGTGCCTGTACCTGGCATTATTTCGACAACGCCGAATCTCTGGAATGGCTGGTAACGCTTCAAGCTACCATGACCTTAGTTGGTAATTTTACACTTTGGGCAGCTGCGTTTTTGATTTGGCGTTCTACTAAGTCTGTTAACACTGTTGAATCAAAACCTATCAAATCAGAGCAATGATTTCTAAAGAAACCCTGTTTGCACTTTCACTGTTTCCCTATTTGGGTTTCTTGTGGTTTCTCAGCCGCAGTCCACAAATGCCGCGTTTAGCGCTGTATGGATTTTATGGCACTCTCGTCTTTGTTGCCATCACCATCCCCGCCGGAATTTATGCCCAATTGCATTATGGCGAGTCTTTAGCCAATATAGATTGGTTGCACGGTGGTGCAGAAGTATTTTTGACACTTTCTAATATCTTGCTTGTGTTGGGTTTTGGACAAGCTGTAAGGCAATTAAAAATGGAAAATGAAAAATAGTAAATTCAGCTATAGCCATTTTCAATCCGGTGAGGTGCAGGTGTGCAAATAGACCTAACCCCCTAACCCCCTTCCCGAAGGCGGGAAGGGGGAACAATTCAAAACCTCTCTCCTTTTAGGAGAGAGGTTTGGAGAGAGGTCAAAATTGTACTTCACGCTTGTCGAGAATCGCTATATAGCTAGTATTTGATTGCATTGAGTTTAGAGGAAAAAGTAAATGGATGTAATTCCAGCAATTGATTTACTAGAAGGTCGCTGTGTGCGACTGTATCAGGGAGACTACCATCGCTCACAAGTTTTTAGCGATAATCCTGCTGATGTTGCCAAACAGTGGGTAGATCAAGGTGCTACTAGATTACATATAGTTGATTTAGATGGTGCTAAAGCAGGTAAAGTAGTAAATCTGGGGGCAATTGAGGCGATCGCTCATGCGGTGTCAGTGCCCATTGAAATTGGTGGAGGATTGCGCGATCGCACCAGTGTGCAACAAGTATTCAATCTAGGCATACAGTGGGCGATTCTCGGCACTATCGCCGTAGAACAACCCCAGCTAGTAAAAGAACTCTGCCAAGAATTTCCGGGACAGATTATTATTGGCATTGATGCCCGTAACGGACGCGTAGCAACTCGCGGTTGGTTAGAAACCTCAGAAGTTTTAGCAACCCAACTAGCTGTACAAATGCAAGAATTAGGTGCAGCCGCCATCATTTACACAGATATCCACCGAGATGGTACGCTTATCGGCCCCAATTTAGAAGCTTTGCGAGAACTTGCAGCAGTAATTTCCATCCCGATAATTGCCTCTGGCGGGGTAAGTTCTGTCACCGATTTGTTGAGTTTGTTGGCGTTAGAACCTCAAGGCGTGACTGGTGTGATTGTCGGACGTGCCTTGTATACTGGGGATATTTTACTCAAAGAAGCATTACGAGCGATCGGGCCAGGGCGAATTCAGGATATTCCACCGAATCTAGATTTTTCTACCTTTGCTTGATCTTTTCTGTCTTTGGTGGAACACTTCACTACTGTACTCGGAGTAATGAGTACAGTAGTGGCTCTCTTAACCAGTCCGGCTATTTATTTTAGCTACATAGTGAACGGTACGGAGGTTTAGATGGTTGTTACATTGCAACTGCGCCAGATCGACCTTCAACCAGGGCAATGCTTGACATTGCGCGAGATCAGTTGGGCAGAGTTTGAAGCAATTCTAGAGGAACTTGGAGAACATCGCGCTGCACGAGTTGCTTACATCAAGCAGAATACATTGAGATGCAAACTAGCCCCACATTTGGTAATTTGCCTGTGATTGAAGGAATATTGCAGTTTTTGCAATTCAGCCTCACAGAAGGATCTAGTACAGCACGACGAGCATTTAGGCAGTGGATGCGTGAGGCATTAGCGCAGTAATATCAAGTTTGGTTAAATACTGATAAATGTAGGTTGGATAGAACGAAATTTTTGGTAATGATCGTCAAGAACGCATTTGTGATTAATAGCATCCTCACCACATAGACGAGTTTCTATTGTCTTTCCTAGAATATCCTTATAGCTATTCATTAATTCTGGGGCTATTAAAACCTTACTCGTTTTTGGATGAATTGTTAGTAAGTATTTATCGAAAAGTCTATGTAAATCAACTCGCAGTAGTAGCCCATTTGCAATATTATGAGAATCTTGATTTCTATAAGGAATAATATGGGCTGCTTCAATAGCTTCTTCAATATCGCATCCACTAATTATACACTTGACTCCATAAATTTCTATTAGTGCTTTTTTAAACTCTTCTTGCCCAGGACGAGGTGGAGGTGATTTCTCTTTTTTTCTTTTTTCTAAAGTCGATAATTTTTTTACAAACTTAACATATTTATTATAATCTTTGGTTACATCAACCATTCCTTTATATTGTGGATTGAAACCTTTAGGAAATATAGTTTCTTCATCGTAATATGCTTCTTGTAAACTACTGGCACTATTCAAGCTAGTTTTATCAAAATTAGTTTTTCGTAAGTCTGCCTTACGCCAATTAGAACCTCTTAATTTTGATTCATACAACACAGCTCCATAAAGGTTAGCTTCTCTGAATTTTGTATTAACTAATTTTGCTTGTTGTAGATCAGCTTCAGTCAAGTCTGCACTATCTAGAATTGAATTGTTTAAGCTTGCTTTATATAGTTTAGCTCCTTTTAAGTTAGCTCTCACTAAATTAGCGCTCTGAAGGTTAGCTTCTGTTAAATCAACTCCGCTAAGATTTCTACCGGCTGCACCTTAATTGACAATTTGCCAAATTAACTTATTTTTATGATCAAGTTTTGTATTTTCATCAATGATTACACCTTGCCAATTCGCACCTAATAGTACAGCGTTAGTTAGATCAACACCGCAAAAGGTTGCATTTTTTAGATTTGCATTACTTAGAATTGCTCCTTCTAACTTTGCCCCACTTAGGATTGCTCCTTCTAGTTGCCCATTATTCAGATTTGCTCCACTTAAGTTTGCACAAGTTAGATTGACATTTTCTAATTTTGCATTATTTAAATCTGAACTGCTGAGGTTAATTGCTGTTAGGTTTTCATTCCTAAAATCTGCTGGTTCGTTGTAATTTAAATAAGTGTTTCCTATTTTTGCAAGCATTAGATTATGCAATTTCAAATTACAAAAATCTCTTTCGCCTGCTTTGTAATGTATCAAAAGTTTTATATCTTCGAGTTGCTCCTGATCTTTCATCCAAGCACTACCATCATTAGCTGTAAATCTTGCCATGTTTTTGGAAAACCTAGATACTTAGTACAACATTTAATTAATTCTTTGCATACCTCTGCGGCCGTACCCTGCGGGAAGGCGTTCGCGTAGCGTCTCGTAGAGAAGCGCCTATGCGTTTAAATTTCAACCCTAAATTCGCCACTATTTTACGCAAAGTTAAGCATTAAGCCGTATGATCAGTATTCCCGGATATAATGTTACATTACCTATTTTGTCCAGCCACTAAGCGATCGCTGACTCATATATTAAGATTTATAATTATCCTGTTAAAAGTTAAGGTTCCTTCAGATGTAACATTATTTACTAAGCTTTTCTAGTTAAACTTAAATTTTCTATGATATATTTCTGTAATCAACCATACCCGTGATGTAGATAATATTGTAGTAAATTTTAAAATTTAGTATTATGTCTAGTCAAGAGCCAAATTCTAATCAAGCATTTAAGCAAACACTAGCTACCGGAACAAAGAAGAAGAAACCACAACCTCCCTTAGACATCAAAAAACCAAAGAAAACTGAATAAAGAGCTTTATAATTGTTTGTAGAGACTTCAATTAAATTAAGTCTCTACAATTTTCATCAAAAATAAATTAGCTTATTTGTTTTTCACTTGAGTCTTTGCTTGTTCTAAAGCTATTTCTTTGATTGCCTGATATGAATTAACATTTGAAGTACCTTCAATAGCTTTAACTGCCAAATCCTGAACTTGTTTTAGGGCAGATTCAAGTTGTTTAGAAAGATTTTGAATTCGCGTCTCTTGATTAGTAATAGTTTGTTCTAGAGATTGTAGCCTTTGTTCATAGAAACGTTTTTGCCCTTCCACTTCTTTAGAATATAAATCTGATTTTACTTTAGCTTGGTAGTGGGCGATGCCTTTGCCTTCTTCTGTAGCTTTTTTTATAGCTGCTTCTTTATCTTTTGGAAAAGCTTCTACCTTCGCTTTTAATTCTTCAAATTGTTTCTCTCTCTCAGAAATTGCTTTCTCTCGTTCAGCCCACTGTTTTTCTGTTTCTTGTAGTAACTCTTCCAGTTGTTTATATAGTGCTTTCTGCTCTTGTTCGTATTCGTCACTTTGTAATTGTCGCTGGAGTTCTAAATTATACTTATACTCTGATGCATCGCGTTGCCGAGTTTTATGCAAGTTTTCATCCCGTTCTTTTATCGCTCTTTGCTGTTCCTCTTGTTCTTTTCCCCAAGTATTCTTTTGCTCTAATATTTCTTGGAACAAAACTTCAGAACGCTGGCTATATTCTTCCTGATAAATTTTAATATTATCCTCATAGGCTTGGATGAGAGTATCCAAAATATCATCAGAAATTTCTAAATTGTGCAGTTGTGTTAATTGTTGAATTTCTTCTTCTAAAGTCCGCCTAATTTCTTCTAATTTAGAGGCTTTTGTGGTTAAATGTTCCGATAGTTCATTAGCAGCACTGCCAAAACCTAATTGAATCTTCGCCAAGCTTTCAATTGTATTGTTCATTTTCTGTTGGACACTAGAAAGCTGATTCATAGGTGTTTTTTGTTCTAATTTAGGCTGTTCTTTAGTTCCAGGCTGGTTTTCTTTGGCAACTTGTTCGAGTTGTAATTTCAGTGCTGCTTTTTCTTTAGCTAACTCCTCATACGCCTGAAGGATTTCTACTTTAGTATTCTTATCAGTCGGCTTTTTCACCACCACAACAAACCTCCTCTTCAGGAATTAAAAATGATTAAAATGCACCCACCAAACTCATAACTATTTAGAGTTAGAACTACCAAAAGCCCTCATGGCTAAGTCTTGTGATTGTTTTAATGCAGTTTGCAATTGAGCAGCAATACCTTCTATTTGCTCAGACTGTTTCTTAATTGTTTCTTCCAGAGATTGAATTTTTAGTTCATAACTCTGTTTGTTAGATTCCCATTCTTTTTCAAATAAATCAGCTTCAATTTTAGCTTTTTGGCTTGTTTCCTTAATTGCTTCTTCCCTAGCTTTCTTAACGGCTTCTTCGAGTTCGCTAGGAAATGTAGTTACCTTTTGTTCATAGTCTGCAAAAAGTGGTTGACGTTCAGCTGATATCTTTTCTCGTTCTGCCCAATTTTTCTCTTTCTTTTGATAATTTTCTTGGATTTCCCTTTGTTGTTGGCGCTTTATGGCTTCGTAGCTATCTGTATTGAGTTTACGAGTAGTTTCTAACTTATACTGAGATTCTTCTTGTTCTTGCTGACGATCTTTGGCTAATAAATCGTTATATGCTTGGAGTTTCTCTTCATACTCTGCTTGCTCTTTTTGCCATTCTTTCCGCCTGATTGTAATTTCTTTATCTAGTGTTTCTCTTTTGCTGATAGTATCTTGTTCTAGGGTTTTTAATTTTTCTTGATGTTCTTGACTTAAAATGTCTAGAGTATCCGCCACAACTCTGATTTGTTGAAGCTCTTGTAATCGTTGAGTTTCAATTTCTATAGCTCGGTTCAATTCATCTAACTTAGAATTTTCCTGAGCTAGTTTTTCAGATAATGCATTGAGAATACTGCCAAACTCCAATTGTAAATCAGCTAAACCTTTGACAATGCTATCAACCGTATATGCAGAAGCTGCTTGCAGAATTTCTTGACTTTTTGCCTTTTCTGCTTCCTCTTGTTTGGTTGCTATTTTAGATTCCAGCTTTTTTCTTTGGATGATAATTTGTTGAAATGCTTGCATTAGTTGTTGTTTGCTGTCCTTGACTCCAACTGTAGTCATCTTCCAACTCCCTTCAATAGGCAAATGATTTATTGGGTAGCAAGCCATACCAATGACTACCCTATGCAGACATCAGAGTAGCTTTAAAATCAACATCTTTAACGCGGTGTAAATACGGAAATCATCAGCATAGGACACTTAGGTAGTACGAGTTTTCCACATATATGCCCTTATGTTTTTCAGGTATATAGTGTTTTACAGTTGAGTCTAATAGTGACCTAACCCCCAGTAAGATTTAAAGCTAGAGAGAGTTTGGAGTGTATTGTATACAAACAAAAAGCCCTATAACTTTTCTTTTGAGTCAGTGTAGTACTTTTGTACTAAAGTAAATATACCCAACTCAATCTACTTTTGTCAAGACAACCCTTCATGTAATTGGGTCACAGGGTAACTGTGGTAGTGGTATATGTTACTTTTTGTAAAGAAAATCTAAAAGAATCAATCTTAGTGAAGCGCAGTTGCATTAAGGCGAGATAATAGGTTCAATCATCCTAATTGATACAAGCACAGTCCCAGACTTTTGTGATATCAATGTATACCAGTGAATCGACCAAATATTCTGCTAGAACGGACATTGGACAAACCAGCCGTATTCTAGTAGTAGAAGATGAAGAATTAATCCAGGAAATGCTAGCTGTAGCCTTGGAAGAGGAAGGTTACGGCGTTACAACTGCACCCGATGGACGATCTGCTATAGAGTATCTCAAAAGTTTTGAAACCAACTCAGGGGAACTTCCGTTCGATCTGCTTATTCTCGATTTGATGCTGCCTCAAATCAATGGCCTAGATATTTGCCGTTTGCTGCGTCATCAAGGAAACCCAGTACCTATTTTGATGCTTAGTGCTAAGGGTAGTGAAACTGACCGCGTTTTGGGGTTAGAAGTGGGAGCAGATGACTACCTGACCAAACCTTTTAGTATGCGCGAGTTAGTGGCTCGTTGTCGTGCTTTACTCCGCCGCCAACGCCTAAGTAATTTACCACAAATACCAGTATTAAAATTCAAGGATATCACCTTGAATCCCCAAGAATGTCGTGTACTCGTTCGTGATCAAGAGGTGAATCTTTCTCCTAAAGAGTTTCGCTTGTTGGAATTGTTTATGAGTTACGCCCGCCGGGTATGGTCACGGGAACAACTGCTAGATCAGGTTTGGGGGCCAGATTTCGTTGGCGATAGTAAAACCGTAGACGTTCACATTCGGTGGTTGCGCGAAAAATTAGAGCAAGACCCCAGTCATCCCGAATATCTTGTGACTGTAAGAGGTTTTGGCTATAGGTTTGGATAATTAGTTTGGATAGTTGTTAGTTTTTAGTAGTCAGCAAAAAACTAACAACTCAAATGCTTTTATTGGGATTTTTTCTAGGTTTAGCGGTAGGCATTGGGTTTTGGGTTTGGCAACAGGTTCAACTTAACCGCTACCTGGGGCGCTTACTCCGACCGTTAACCTCGCATTCTTACAAGATGGGACTGCTGCTGATTCCTGGGTTGAGGCAGGAAATAGCGAAAGTGAAGCAGCAACGGCAAGATTTGCAGCAGTCGTTGCAAACTTACCAAGACCTACTAGATTTTGCACCGGTGGGATATTTGCAGGTGGATGAGGAAAATCAACTGCTGTGGTGCAATCAGCAGGCGCAGGAAATTTTGTATCTGCAAAGGTGGCAACCAGAACAGGTGCGCTTGTTACTAGAGTTGGTAAGGTCTTACGAACTTGACCATTTAATTGAGCAAACTCGTGATTTTCAAAAACCACAGACGGGCGAGTGGATATTTCATCCATCTTGTGATGATACGGCAGAGATGCCAACACTAAAATCTTTGGCTTTGCGGGCATCTAGCTTGCCTTTACCCAATGGAGAAGTAGGAGTATTTTTAGAAAATCGTCAACCCCTATTAGATATAAATCAAGTACGCGATCGCTCTTTTTCTGATTTAGCGCATGAACTCAGAACGCCCTTGACTTCGATTCGCTTGGTTGCGGAAACTTTACAAACTCGCTTGGAACCACCTCTAAATCGTTGGGTTAACCGCTTAATGCAAGAAGTTGATCGGCTGATTAACTTAGTGCAAAGCTGGCTAGACCTCACCCAAATGGAAGCAAACCCAACCATGCAATTGCAAACCAAAGCTGTAGAATTGCGATCGCTAATTACATCCGTTTGGGAAACACTAGAACCCTTGGCAGTGCGCCAACATCTGTCTCTTTCTTATTCTGGCCCAGACAATCTTTGGATTAAGGCAGATCAAGCCCGTATTTACCAAGTTTTTCTCAACTTGCTCGACAATAGCATTAAGTACAGTCCTCCTTGTACAAGTATTCATGTTGAAGCAAAAATCTTATCAACAAAGGATAATGATGCTGCTTCCCCAATCTTGGAAATAAATCTTATTGATTCTGGAGTTGGGTTTTCTGAGGCAGATTTACCCCACGTTTTTGAGCGATTTTATCGGGGAGATAAGGCGCGAACCCATTCCCCACAAGATGGTAACTCCATAGGGGCGATCGTTGGCAATGGTTTAGGTTTAGCGATCGTTGAGCAAATTATTCTCGCCCACGGTGGTTCAATCAAAGCTATGAACCATCCAGGAACTGGTGGTGCGTGGATGCAACTCCAATTTTTTGAAGTTATGGCAAACTCCTTAAGCCAAGACTATAGTTAATATTATCTTCACCTTTGAGACAACAAGCGTGAAAGCTGTCCATTACAGTCCTAATCCTCAAAAACCTCAACTCGCACGTGCCATTAGGCGCTTAGAACGGGATATTTTACGCATGGGTGCTTTGGTAGAACAATCATTTCGCCTCAGCCACCAAGCGTTATTTGCTCGTAACTTAACAGCAGCTGAGGAACTTCCTCGATTAGATAAAAAGATTGATCGTTTTTATCGTCAAATCGAATCAGACTGTACGGCGATTATGACGCTGCAAGCACCTACGGCTGAAGATTTGCGCTGCTTGAGTGCCTTTATGCAGCTGGTGCGAGACTTAGAGCGCATTGGCGATTATGCTGAGGATTTAGCTGAGATTGCGATTAAAATTTTTCCTTACGCGCCTCATTCGTCAATGCCCGACATTGAAGCTATGTCCCTTCACGCGCAGTCGATGCTAGCAACTAGCTTGAAGGCTTTGGGAGATTTAGATGAAGCCAGTGGTCGTCGTTTAAAGCACTTAGATGATACTGTAGACGATGCTTACGATCGCGTTTATCAAACTTTAGCCCAACAACGAGATGTGCCTGGTATAGTCGAGCCAATAGTACTGCTGGCACTGGCAATTCGTTGTTTAGAACGCATGGCAGATCACGCCACTAATATTGGTCAGAGGGTAGCATATATTGTCACCGGTCAACGCTCTTAATTAACTAGCCAACGAATTAATCAGATGCTGTACTTAGCCGTTCAAGTTGGGCTTCAATGGCTGCCAAAAGTTGTTGTTGCTGCCAATCTTGGCTAAGATGGGCGGCTATACAAGCGGCTCCAGCGCCCATACCTTCTTTCACAAAGCCCTGCTCATAAGCTCTGAGTTGGGGATAACGAGATTCAGCAAAGCTGAGATGAGTTGCTAATAGGGGAGGGGTTCCTCCACTCTGAGTTAAGCTGCCTTTTCCTAAGCTGAGGGCTAAGTCAACTGTAGCGCCAGTAGGGTCTTCTGCCACCCAGCGAGTTGTGCCTACAACAACTGCTTCTGGTTGCCATGATAAGGCGTAAGTTTGAGCGATCGCACTCATTAGCGCATAAACTGCTAACATTTGCGTCCCACCCGCAAGCATAACACCACAACTGTGACTAGCAGCGATCGCCATCCCAGCTACCACCACTTGCATGGGATCACCCACGGCGGCAGCTAGTTTTAAAGGATCTACAGAATTTTGGATTGAAGATTTGAAGTTTATTTCCCCCTGCTCCCTGCTCCCTGCCCCCTGCCCCCTGCCCCCTGCCCCCTGCTCCCTGCTCCCCTTCATCTTCTCCAGCCCAGCTTGCACTAATGCCCACTTTTGCGCGTGGTTACAAATAGGGTGGCTACTGTTAACTTTTCCGTCAGCTTCTATACCCAAACCAGTTAAAATTGCTAGGGCAGTTGTAGTACCTCCAACAACGCACTCACCGAGAATCACATATTTATGTTGCATATTGGCAGCAAGGCGTTCTCCCCAAAGTAGCCCTTGTTGAAACAAGTGGTGTACGGTTGTGATTTCCATAGCAGCACCACCACTTAAACATCGAGCAGGAGAGCCACCCAAATCAATTACTGGCAAAGCAGGAGGTTGGGGTAAACCAGCATTAAACAAATGAACTGGTATCTTTAGTGACTCAAAGACAGCGCGAGAAATCAGCACAGGCGAAGCCCCAGCTGCTAATGGTGGTAGGGGATATTGGGGCTTATGTTCTGGGCCATAGTACAAAAACTCGGCATCGGCACAAGCAGTATATTTCCGATCCTCTGGAGTTCGACCAGCTGCTGAAATCCCTGGAATTAAACCAGTTTCGGTAAATCCTAAAACGCAGGCAAATACGGGTAGACAGCCACGATACCGTCGCAGCCATTGTTCACCCTGTTCTTTTTGCGTATAAATACGAATTTGGGAATTGGGCATTGGGCATTGGGAATTGGGCATGGGTAATTGGGCATGGGGCATTGGTTATGAGTTAGGACTCATCATTTAACCAATGACAAATGACAAATGACAAATGACAAATCAATAATGACTATCCTTCATAATCCATGAGGACTTGTACCCAGCGTGGTGGACGGGGAATAGGATTGCCCAGGCGGTCAAAAAGAAACCATGATGCTAGGTGTACCACAAAAAGATAAATAAAGTTGTTGAGTACAATTAAAGCGATCGCTCCCACTTGAATCAAAAACACACTGGGACTCACCAACCAACTCAGCTTCAAAAATACCCACTCTATGAACTCAGTCACCTGGGTAATCACATAAATCCATAGGTCTTCACCTGATAAAACAGATAGCAACCACAGCCGAAAAAAGACTCCCAAAGTACCTAACAGCGTACCCAAGGTGATAGAAACAATCCAGGGAACACGACGACGATACCACGTCGCTCCTAAAAGCACGCCCATGAACCCGTAGGGCATGACAAACAGCAAACTGCGGGTTGGCCCCATTAGTACCGTCAGCAGTAACCCGGAAGTAAGTGCTGCCATCCATGCCGCACGCCTGCCCCAACGTAAATAAACTAGAGCGATCGGCACTGGAAAAAATATCCGCAAAACTGGCCCCAAGGGAAAGTAGAAATTAATAAACCAAAGCAAGCTAGCGGTACTGGCTAAAAACGCCGTCTCCACCATCCTCAAGGGTGCAGCAGCCTTGATTTGAGGAGGCATTAACTGCTGTTCTTTATCTAACCAATGATTGTGGGTAGTTGGAGACTCAGGGGATAAATCTTTCTCCGGCTCATTTGGCAGAGAATCTAAAATACTCATATCTGATATTTGACAAGTTTTTAAACTATCATTCTTTCTAAGGCTGACAAATCGGGAATACAAATAGTGTCTTGATCCCGTTTAATCAAGCCTTTTTTTTCTAGCCTTGTCAACACTCGTGTCACAGTTTCCCGCGCCAGTCCGCTCAAACTACTCAATTCCCGATGAGGTAAATTGGGGATTTCGGTTCCTGTTTGCCCTTTTTTTCCCTGTCCTTCTGCCAAAAATAGCAACGTATCTGCCACCCGTGACTGGCTATCAGATTCCCGCAACCGTAATCGGCGATTGACTTGCCGCAAACGTCGTGCCATTAGTTGCGCCAATCGAACTCCCGCCAAGGGTTCTACCTGAAGTAGCTTGACAAAATCCTGAGCAGGCATACTACCAATTACCGTTGGGGCCAAGGTAATCACATCTGTAGATCGAGGCACTTCATCTAGCGCTGCCATTTCACCAAACAATTCCCCTTTGCCAATAATATTCAGCGTTACTTCTTTTCCTTCCAAATTGTAGGTACGAATTTTTACCCATCCGTCCAAAATAAAATACACAGAACCGCCCCAGTCATTTTCCAGCAGAATCACCTGATTAGCTGGGTGAGTGCGGGTAGCAAGATGGATGAGGGCTGATTCCACAGCAGCTTCTGGCAACCCTTGAAAAAAGGGAGCCGAGGAGATCATCCAGGAATTAGCCTGTGCTTGCAAGCTATATCGGTCTTCCATTACGACATTTTTATTCCAGCTGCTATATACACACAACAAACAAGAGCGCCATTTTCAGCCTAAGCCATCAAGGCACAGATCCCTTTCAAAGAGAAAACTAAACTATGCTACATAAGAAAGCGACAAGAACGTTTTTTTTAGACAATCTTTACCTATAAGTGTAAACGGGATAAAAGTTTTGCAAAAAGTAGTTTATAGCCTGCGGTTGTATTGCTTAGGGGCTAGCTGCACTGCAAAATTAGTTAGTTCAAAATATAGGCAAACAACATTAATGATACTAAAGGGAGTAAATTATTGCTCAGGTATTTTAGCGATTTTCAAAAATAGGCAATTTAATGATCTGTAAAACTAAGCTTCTCACACAAACGCTGACTTAAGATTGCCACTACTCTCAGTAATCAATAACATAATGGCAGTCACAATTTCAAGCAGCGGCTTTTGCCACTCAAAACTTCTCCTTGACGCTGTGCGTAGCAACAAAACCATAGGGGTAAGGTGATTGTAAAGTGATTGTTACATTAATTAACATACGTTTTTAGGTAAGGTAAAAAAAGTGACTTCTAGTGCAGATGAAATTCAAAAGCTGATCGCAGACATTGACAACTTACTTGCCAGCGGTGGCAAACGCGTGTCTAGATTTCTATCTGGTCAGGCGCAAGAGCCGAAAGAAGTGTTAGAACGAATTCGCAACTTCTTGCTTAGGCTACAAGATAAAGAAGCATTAGAGAACGGTATCCTAAACCAGTCTTCTGAAGAACCGCGTTCGTCTTTATTAACAAAATTTATTGTTCAAGGTAATAACCAGTATCCATTACCGCAGCTTGAACCCCATCAGGAACATAGTACTGTTGGGGCAGGACAATTAAAAAGTGAATTTTCGAGCTTGATACAGCCATTGCGATCGGAATTAGAATTGCTCTTGCAAGAGCGAGCTACTCTAATACAGGAAATTCGGCAGTTAGAGCAAAGGCGATTGCAAAATTACTCCTTAGCGCAACAGTTGACAAACCAGGATCAAATGATTACCGAGTTTTTACAGGTACTCATGAGCCGCCTTGTGCCAACTTTAGCGCCACTGCTAGCACAGACCTGGGAAAATTCCGCTAGTTCTTCAGAAGCAATTAATCACGCAAACTCAGAACCAGCATCCTCTGCAACTCAACCTTCATTGGAATTACCAGACCGTGTAGAGAGGTTAACACATCTGGCCAGGGAGTTGGATCAATGCCTATTATCCCTAGATGGGACTGTGAATGTAGTCTTTGAGGCGCTACAGCGCAACATTAATACCTATTACGAGTCCCTTTCGCAAGCACTGGCAAGGATGCATAGCAAGGGAATGCAAGGCGAACAGTTAATGGCCGGCTTTCTCAACAATTTGACCCAGCATTTGCAACAGCAATCTCCTAGTTTCCAGTCATCTTTCCTTGAGGTCGAATCTGATACACCATCATTGGCTGACCAAGCTGAGATCACTACTGGAATTGCACCCCAACCCTTGGAGCTTACACAGCCAGAAACTTCATCTTCACTCACAATTAATTCTGAGCAACAGGAAACTACCCTTACAGAGGATCTAGATACAGTGCTGTTGCAGCTTGGCTTAGACTCGTCTGAGCCTTCTGCAACCCAGACTGAATTATCGCAAGATATTTCTGCGTTAATTGGCGATGAAGTAGACCAACTTTACGCCAGTTTGTTTGGTACTGGTGATATTAATAATCTAAACCTCGATGTTCCCACAAATGACTTATCTAGTACCATAGCCGCTCCATCAACGTTGAACATCCCTGATCCTCCAAGCGTGGATTCTGCGGTTGTAACGCCAGATATAGGTCTTTCATCTCAAGAGACTTTAGTAGAAACCACAGATTCATCATCAGAACCACAGGAAGAATTATTTTTTGAAGAGGATACTGACCTAAACTCACCTCCTAGTAATTCTCTGCCACAAACAGACAGTTTTCCCGCGCAACTTGCTACTCAGCCAACTAGTGATGATACAATTAATACCCTAACTGACCTATTGCCTGATACTGGTAGTGAGCAGCAACTGCTAGAAGTATCATCCTTTGTGGAGGATGCCACAACTACAGAAATAGTTACTCCACAAGTAGCAGTTGAAGAAATTGCGTTGGCACAGACTACCGTACCCCTACAGGAGAGCAAGCTACGCGTAGCGGACGCACCAGAAGTATTAATTAACGATGAGCAGCCAGAAACGTCTTCAGATAACTACATTGCTGCTTCGCCCCAAGAAAACTTGCTTTCTATTGAGTCAAACCAGGCTCCATCTGTACCTGATATTTCTTTAGATGAAGAACAGTTGCAGCAATTAGATCGAGATTTGGCTAATTTTGATCAGCAGCTAAATTCTGAGTCGCAGCCAGCTACTAACTTTGATACTTTCTCGGAACTAGTTGTTGATAACAGTCAAGATACAATCCCCACAACTTTCTCTGAAAATCTCTCAGTATCAGAAAATACCTCAACTTCTGCTTTCTCCAGTTTGGCAGCTCCCCAGGTAGAAGCTGAACAAAAAAAGGAAGTCACAACTCCTATTCAAGAAAGTTCATTACCTCCAATTTCCAACTCCATCAACAATCCAGAATCGCTCAATGTTCTAGAATCAGTCTGGTACTTAGGAATTGATTTAGGTACAACAGGAATTTCTGCCGCATTATTAAATCGCTCGACTTTTGTTGTACATCCTATCTACTGGTCAGCAGAAAATCTGCCGGAAACAGCTTCCTTCCAGCAATCATTTCGTTTACCAACAGAGGTTTATCTGCCTACAGCTTCTGTACCCCAGGGAGAAAACGAAAGTATCGAAACACATGAACAGACAGCACCTGCTGCTGTTGCCCAAGATAAAGTGCCCGATCGCTCGACCACAACTCCTGCAACACCGAGATCAACAGCAGATAGGACGACAAATAATCTCTACTCGGCGCAGTTGAAGCCTTATTTACAAGTAGGTATTCCCTACAAGAGTGAACGACAGAAATGGGAACCTGTTTTGCAATTAAATGAATTTTCAGCAGGCCCTTTGATTTGGGTTGTGCGATCGCTCTCTAAGCTACTATTAACCCTCAAATCCGAAAAAACGAGTACCACCCCTAGTTTAATGGCTGCTGCTGTGGGGATCAGCGAACAAGATTTTCCGCAGATTATCAATAATATTGCTGGTGTAATTTGCACTTGTCCAGCTAGTTGTTCGGAACAATACCGCTTCAACGTGCGGGAAGCTTTACTCACCAGTAAACTCATCCAACATCCGCAGCAAGTCTTTTTTGTAGAAGAAGCGATCGCTAGTCTACTCCCAGAACTCGATGCTGCTAACGGTGAGCAAATAAAATTAAGCCAACATCAAGGTTCTCATCCGGCAAAAACTAGCGAACATCCCATTGTTGGCAATACCCTTGTGATTAACATTGGGACAACTGCCACAGAAATGTTGCTGGTCGATGTCCCAGAAACATTGCTGCAATTGACATACAATGATTTCATGCTCCACAGTTTTGCATACGCTGGCAAGGGGATTGAACAAGATATTATTTGCCAGCTGCTATTGCCACCTAAATCTAGGCAATCACGCCCAGAAACACCAAGCTCTCGCAAAAATATTACAAGTAATCCTTGGCAATGGCAACCGTCAATTCCCGGTTTAGACCAAATGCGTTGGCAGAGCTTAGGGTTGGAAGAATTAGAATTACCCAGAGTTGGAGAACCAGATATCACCGCTCGGATTCGTCTCCAGCAGCGTCTAGAGAGTTCTCTACTGGGACAGGCGGTATTAGACGCCGCACTAGCTCTAAAGCTGATTTTGCAACACCAAGACTCTTTTACTCTAGAATTGGCCGATCAGCAGTGGATTTTGCAGCGGCGAGACTTAGAAAGCCAGGTATTTATCCCCTTTGTGCGTCGCTTAAACCGAGAACTCAACAAGTTGTTGGTAGCTCGTGGCATCCCCACAGAATCCATTAATCAAGCTATCCTGACTGGTGGGGTGGCTTGTGTGGGGACGGTAAACCGCTGGCTACGGCAAAAACTCCCCAGCGCTAAGATTATTCAAGATTTATATCTAGGCGAAAACGGCGCTCCCAATTGCAGTCGGGTTGCTTATGGTTTGGCAATGCTGCCTCTGCATCCCCAGATATTAGATATACCCAGGCAACAATACACTGATTATTTCCTATTTACAGAATTGCTGCGGCTCCTACCAGACCGACCTTTATCTTTCGGTGAAGTTCTTCAGCTATTTGAGGGTCGCGGGATCAATACTCGCACTTGTCAGCAACGCCTACTAGCTTTTTTAGAAGGTGAACTACCTTCCGGTTTGATACCTTCAGTTACAGATTCGACTTGGCTCACTCAGAGTTCGCAAGAAAATCCTGACTATCAGGCGATCGCTACAGCACCACTTTTTGAAAAGCAAGGAAGTCTCACTTATCGTCCTAACTCCCAACAACTGTTGTCTTTGCGTCGCTATTTAGATGCAATCAAGGCTAGTAATCAGCAATCACTGGAGGAACCATATACTGTAAATTTCGCTTTAGAGGTTAATCATTAAAATTAGTGCATCACGGATGTGTCTTCCTGAGTTGGGCACATCCTGATGGGCTTTATGCCCTCAACACTGTAATATTTTGTATGTGTACCAATAACACTAACTTTTTTAGTTTGATGGTAGGAAATACTGTAATTTTACAAATTTCCACCTTAATTAAAAGATTCTGTAAACTTTGGGTTTTCAGTTTTTATCTTGCTTGATTTTTGTGTATGTTAACACCCAGTGGTAGCAACAAAAGCACTAAAAATCGACTAAAAATTATGTTCATGTCTACACTCCTGATGCAAAAATTCCTGTTGTAGATAAGTTAGCGCTTGTGAATCATCTTTATCTTTATTCAGTTAATTGCTCTCAACAGCCTTTACACCCGTCAACTTTAAGCGTGAGAAAACGGTTAATTGACATTGTTGGAGCCATTGTGGGGCTGATTATTACATTTATGGTAGCAATTGTTATAGCAATTGTTACCTTTATACATGACCCAAATCCAATCTTTTATTCCCAAATTCGCTGTGGTTTGAACGGAAAAACTTTCCGCATTTGGAAATTCCGTTCCATGATCGTCAATGCCGATAAATTCAAGCATTTGGTTGAAAACCAAGCCAAAGGTCACATCTTTAAATCTATTGACGATCCTCGCATTACTCGTGTGGGGAAATTCTTGCGGCGTACTAGCTTGGACGAATTTCCCCAATTTTGGAATGTTCTGGTAGGGGACATGAGTTTAGTTGGTACTCGTCCACCCACTCCTGATGAAGTCAGCAATTACGATCCACACCACTGGGATAGATTGCGAGTTAAACCAGGCATTACCGGAGAATGGCAGGCTAATGGACGTTCGAGTACTTACAGACTTTGAAACTATTGTCAAGATGGATATAGAGTATCAACGCAAATGGTCTGTAACTTACGACCTGAGTTTGATTGTTAAAACTATCTGGGTAGTCTTAAAAAAGACTGGGGCTTATTGAATTGGGGCATTGGGCATTGGGCATTAATTATTTCTTCCTCATCTCCCACCCTGCGGGAAGCTAAAGCTACATCTACCACTTTCTTGTTCTGACTTGGAGAATTCTTCGTCAACCCTTGACCCCGCTACCAGTTTCTGTGGGTACAATGTAACGTTGCAAAAACAAAAATAGTAATAATACTGGGGCGATCGCAATCACTGAGCCAGCAGCTACCAACCGCCAGTCAAGGGAAAACGTGCCTGCTAGCTTTGCTACACCCAAGGGGAGAGTATATAAATTTTCGTCTTGGATAACAATTAAAGGCCACAAAAAGTCACTCCAAGCACCAATGAATACAAAAATAGCTAAAGTTACTAATGCTGGGCGAACTGCTGGTAACATAATATGCCACCACAAACCTAACTCCGAACTACCATCCATCCGAGCGGCTTCTTCTATCTCTTTGGGGACACTCATAAAAGCTTGACGCAACAGAAAAATGCCAAAGGCAGAAGCTAAACTCGGAAAAATTATTCCTAAATAAGTATTTCTCAAACCCAACTGGACTGTCAAAATATAGAGGGGAATCATCACGATTTGAAAGGGAATCATAATCGTAGAGACAACCGCCACAAAAATCCAGTCTCGCCCTACAAATGACAATCTTGCCAACGGATAGGCAGCTAAAGCGCAAAACAGCAGATTTAAGCCCACAGTCAGCACTGACACCAAAGTACTGTTATACAGGTATTGCCCAAAAGGCAGAGAGTTCCAAACACTAAAGAAGTTATTTAGTGTTGGTTGACTAGGCAATAACTGTGGCGGCGACTGAAAAATATTTTCCGTAGGCGATTTTAAGGCTGTACTAATTAGCCACAGTAAAGGAAAGAGCATCACCAGTGCGATCGCTCCCAATAGCGCATACATTAGCAGAATTTGCGATCGTGATTTTTTGAAGTTCAGCATTTGATTAATAACTTTCCCAATTCTCTAAATATTTATTACAACTTTCTTTATAACGCTACAACTTGCTTTCAATATTTTGCACTTGCTCAAATATTTGGTGGATGCTCACCCATTTTGACCCACATTTTCCGCACACGAGTTAATTGCAAACGATTCATTTTTTAAGCCAAAATTGCTGCTCTTGCTACGGTGTCTTCATCATCCTGAATCCTTCAGCGTTTCTGAGTCAATCCGGTTTCCGTAGAAACAGCTTGTAGTGGTTTATCCCAAGGTTCAATCGGTATTTGGGAAAAATAGGCAAAATCAAAGATAATCCCGATAGTTGGCTTTGTGTACCACTGCGGTAAACTGAGCAAGCGATCGTAATATCCGCCGCCATAACCCAAACGATATCCTTGATAGTCGCAAGCAACACTGGGGACAAGAATCAAATCTACTTCGGCAGCATCTAAGATTGGAGCATCGGAATGTGGTTCAGCAATGCCATAAGCGCCACTTTGAACAGAATCGTTAGGTGTCCAAATATGCCAACATAGGGATTTTTTATCAACGCAGCGAGGAAATCCCCAACGGTATTTGGTATTTGCAAATAGTGGACTGAGATCGGGTTCTTGGCGAAAGCTGAAATAAGCGAGTATTGTTTTTGCTTGGGTAAACAAAGCAGAGGTTTGTAAATGGGAGCAAATGCGATCGCTTTTTTCTCTCCACTCTCGAACAGACATTGATTGACGTGTTTTGAGTAGAGTGCGGCGTAATTCTACTTTATTTAGTTGATGATTAACTTTGTCCATAAAAATAGTCAAAAAAATAAGCTGGGCATCACCCAGCTTGTATCACTCTACATTTACTAGTACATAGTTATGCAGCGTGTTGACGATACCACTCAATGGTATTCTTTAACCCTTGCTCAAAGCCCACCTGAGCCGTGAAATTAAAGGCTTGCTTTGCCCGTTCAGTATCTAAACAGCGGCGGGGTTGACCATTAGGCTTGTCAGTTTGCCAGACAATTTCACCCTTAAACTCCATCAATTCGCAGATTAGAGTTATTAAATCAAGGATGGAGATTTCATAGCCCGTTCCCAAGTTAACTGGTTCCAATCCGTTATAGAACTGAGTTCCCATAACAATCCCTCGCGCTGCATCTTCTGAATACAAAAACTCGCGGGTGGGACTGCCATCACCCCAAACTGGGAGTTGCTTTTCTGTTTTAATTTGGGCTTCGTGAACTTTGCGAATTAACGCTGGAATAACATGAGAACTTCCAGGATCAAAGTTATCTTCTGGGCCATATAAATTCACTGGCAATAAATAAATGCCATTAAAATCGTACTGCTGGCGGTAAGATTGCAACTGGACTAAAAGCGCTTTTTTAGCAATTCCGTAGGGGGCGTTGGTTTCCTCTGGGTAGCCATTCCAAAGATCATCTTCTTTGAATGGCACCGGGGTAAATTTAGGATAGGCGCAGATTGTGCCAACACAAACAAATTTTTCTACTCCAGCTTGATAGGCAGCGTGAATTAGCTGCGTACCCATGATCAAGTTATCGTAGAACAACTCAGCGGGTTTTTCGCGGTTCAGACCAATACCCCCAACATGAGCTGCTAGGTGGATAATTACGTCTTGCTGGTCAACTGCACGTTGGCAATTTTCCCAAACACGCAGATCGCAATCGCGCGATCGCGGTATTGTAATCTTTTCACGATCAGCCCCTGCTTTACACAGTTGATCTATCACCTGACGACCTAGAAAACCCGACCCACCAGTGACAAGAATACGTTTATTTTTTAATTCTAAGGCGGTCATATTTTTATCCTCTGTGGTGCGAATCAGAAGTGCAAAGCGCCTAGTTGTTGACGAATAGTTGCAATATCAGCTGGAAATTGCGAACCATTTCCATTGGGTGAAGTATGGCCCAATGCTTGTAAATCTGCTTCCACCATTAAGGAAACTAATTCTTCAAAGGTTATTGATGGTTTCCAGCCCAACTTCTGGCGTGCTTTGGTAGAATCGCCAATCAATAACTCTACCTCAGATGGACGAAGGTAACGCTCATCAAACTCTACATAATCTTGCCAATTGAGATTCACATAACTAAATGCCAGTTCCAAAAACTCCCGCACTGAGTGGGTTTCACCAGTAGAAATTACGTAATCGTCTGGCTGGTCTTTCTGCAACATCAACCACATTGCTTTGACGTAATCCTTGGCATAGCCCCAATCTCGCTTGGCGTCTAGATTACCCATATAAATTTTTTTCTGCTTACCAGCCACGATACTAGCCACGGCTCTAGTAATTTTCCGGGTTACAAAGGTTTCACCCCGCCTTGGTGACTCGTGGTTAAAAAGTATGCCGTTACAAGCAAACAAATTATAAGACTCACGATAATTTATCGTTTGCCAGTGGGCGTAAACTTTCGCACAAGCATAGGGACTGCGGGGATAAAAGGGCGTTGTCTCAGTTTGAGGTACTGCTTGTACTAAACCGTACATTTCTGAAGAACCCGCCTGGTAAAATCGCACCTGAATTCCGGTACGGTGTTGATAGTCCCGAATTGCTTCTAACAGACGCAAAGTCCCCATTCCGACAGCATCCACCGTGTATTCTGGTGAATCAAAGCTGACTCTGACATGGGATTGAGCGCCCAGGTTATAAATTTCTACTGGCTTGACTTCTTCTAAAATGCGTCGCAAGGTAGTACCATCCGTCAAGTCACCGTAGTGAAGAAACAACTTCACTCCCTCTTTATGGGGGTCTTCATAAATGTGATCGATGCGGTCTGTGTTGAAGGTAGAAGTCCGGCGAATAATGCCATGAACCTCATAACCTTGTTCTAACAGAAACTCACTTAGATATGAACCATCTTGACCAGTAATACCAGTAATCAACGCTCGTTTCTGTTGCGTCATGCTCAATTATCCCTTATTGTCTTTGATTAAAAAGCTACAGCCACATCTGATACAACCTAGCAGCTAATTGCCGAATTGCCTAATGGGAAACCTACGAGTTTTTATTGTTAAGATACTTTTTTCGTAAATAAATATACTGAATAACAAATAATTTCACAGGTAAGCCCAACCTTAGATACTCAAGATTGTTTAATTATATATATTCTTTTTTTTACTAGATAGATCAAGTGTGTACGTTGTTTTTTTGTCAAAACTTCATATATTATCTCTGGTTTTGTGAAGACTGAATAAAATAGGTATTTGAAATTAGACTTCTTGCAAAAATCTGGATCAGGGCAATACTAACCACAGACGAAAACTTAAAGAAGTCCGAGTTAAGTAAAAGGCATAAATTATAGATAACTATATCAAGAAAGATGAACAATCTTTTAGTCTTAGGGGAAGAATTGCTACTTAGGGGCATTAACTGCCCCACAGAACCAACCCTAACTAATTACTCAGTATGCCCCGTTATTTTTGGGCAGAATGACCACATCAACAGTTTTCAAGATGATCCATAAATCAAGCCAGAAATTCCTAAATCTAGCATAATGCAGGTCTATTTGAACTCGCCGGGGGTAGGGAATGTCATTACGGCCAGACACCTGCCACAAACCAGTAATTCCTGGACGGATTGTTAAAATCTCATCAATGTGACAACCGTATTTTGGCAGTTCTTCTGCTACCAAGGGTCGGGGACCGACTACACTCATGTCCCCTTTTAAAACGTTCCAGAACTGGGGAAATTCGTCTAAGCTAGTGATTCGCAAAAATCGACCAATTTTGGTAATCCGGGGGTCTTGTTTTAGCTTAAAACTGCTTTCAAATTCTTGTCGCAACTCGGGCGATGTTTCCATCATTTGCATGAGGATTTCGTCCGCATTACTTACCATTGTTCGGAATTTAATACAATTAAACGCTTTGTAATTTTTCCCTACCCGTTCCTGGACATAAAAAATTGGCCCTTCTGAGCTGAAAGCAATCAGTAAGGTCAAAATTAAGTAGACGGGGAAGAACAAAATTAATACCGACAGCGAAAAGACTATATCGAACAGTCGTTTGACAAACTCTCCGTTTAAACCCTGAAAAGATAAACCTTTGGGCTTAACTTTTGGCGTCTTTGTTTTTTGACCGCGTTTTAAGAAACGCGTAGACGCTCTAGTGTCTTGCCTTACGCCTCGCTTGCCGGAGAGGAGTGAGCTCTGGGCAGTCATCATACTCCTTAATAATCCACACCACACATAGTCCCAATATTAAAGCCAAAATGATGTGCTTCTGGGGGAAATTGCCAAAAGCCTAAAAAAAACAGACATTAACCAAGACCATTATTCCGAAAACGGTCTTTTTCGTTGCACTTGTTTACAAAATCTAAATAACGATCTGCAAAGATTTGTGGTGAAAACTGCGCGGCGTGCGATCGCATATACTCAGAACTGAACGAACCCTCATACACTTCAAACTTTTCTACTGCTTCCACCAAAGCCGCCTCTGTTTGCGTTTTGAAGAATATACCTGTCCCTGTATCCGCACTAGAGCGGATATCTCGCACTGTTTCTAATGCACCCCCTGCACCGTAGGCAATCACTGGTGTACCGCAGGCTTGCGCTTCCACTAGGGCAATCCCAAAATCTTCACAAGCTGCATAGACAAACGCCTTAGCCCTAGACATATATTTTTTTACCACATTATCGGGTTGCCATCCCAGTATTTGGATATTAGAGTTTGCCATCTCGCGAATCTTTTTCATTTCATCTCCTGTACCAATGACCACTAAGGGTCGTTTTAGTTGATTAAAAGCCTTGACAATCAACGATATTTGCTTGTAACTCACTAACCGGGAAACTGTCAGATAAAAGTCCTCTTTTTCAGACAGAAACGGAAATTCCGCAATATTCACTGGTGGGTAAATGACCGTTGCTTCTCGCCGATAGCAACGCCAAATCCGCCGAGCTGTATGTTGCGAGTTAGCAATGAAGTAATCAACGCGATTGGCACTCAATACATCCCACTGACGCAAACGATGTAATAAATATCGCGTCACCCAGCCGGGAAAGCCACTACCCAGTTTGCTGTGGCGAAGATAATCAAAGGTCAAGTCCCAGGCATAGCGCATAGGGCTGTGACAGTAGCAAATATGCATCTGTTCGGGAGTGGTAAGGATTCCTTTGGCAACAGCATGAGATGAAGACAGAATTACGTCATAATGCCGCAAATCAAGTTGTTCAATTGCCAAAGGCCACAAAGGCAAGTATTTTTGTATACCGTTGCGAGCATAGGGAAAGTTCTGGAGAAACGTCTTGCCAATCTGACGCTTGTATAAATAACTTTCAGGATTGCTCGATTCAAAATCGATCAGGGCATACAAATCAGCATCGATGTGATTCAAAATTTCTCGTACAACGAGTTCTGAACCACCGGTGGCTTTGGGTGTCAGCCACTCATGAACCAGAGCATATTTCAAGGGCACAGCTAACTTGAATAAATGGAAAATACAAAGGCCGACTTGATGACGTTAACTGAAAAGTTTCCCCTTGCGATTAATTAATGGGAAGCGCCCCAGATTAGCACATAAGACGCAATTTTTCCATCAGAGGTTCCAGATGGATGCTGCAACCTGATAATCTCAGAGTGGGGAATGGGGAGTGGGGAATGGGGAATGGGGAATACCAATAGTTTTCTTCCCCTGCTTCCCCTGCCTCCCCTGTTTTTCCCCTACTCCCCACTCCCCACTCCCTTGATGAAAATTGATATAGAAAGGGTGAATTTATGCGAATTCTGATTATGGGTGGTACTCGGTTCATTGGTGTCTATTTGACTCAATTACTAGTGGAACAAGGACATGAGGTGGTGTTGTTCAATCGTGGAAATCGGCCAGCACCTTCCTTAGAGGGAGTAGGACAAATTATAGGCGATCGCACTGATGCTACTCAATTAAAAGCAAAGTTATCACAAGAAAACTTTGATGTCATTTTTGACAATAACGGGCGGGAACTTACTGATACCCAACCACTAGCAGAAATTTTTCAAGACCGAGCGCAACATTTTGTGTACATGAGTTCTGCGGGGGTGTATCTCAAATCTGACCAATTGCCTCATGTAGAAGGTGATCCAGTAGATCCTAAAAGTCGCCATAAGGGTAAACATGAAACAGAAGCTTACCTGACTCAATTAGGATTACCTTTTACTTCCATTCGTCCTACTTATATTTACGGGCCTCGTAATTATAATGAGTTGGAAGGCTGGTTTTTTGACAGAATTGTGCGCGATCGCCCCATTCCCATCCCCGGAAATGGGTTGCACATCACGCAGCTAGGTCATGTAAAAGACTTGGCAAAAGCTTTGACTAAGGTTTTGGGCAATAAACAAGCCATAGGGCAGATTTATAATATCTCTGGCGATCGCTTTGTCACCTTTGATGGTTTAGCCCGTGCTAGTGCTGTCGCAGCTGGCAAATCACCCGATGCTATAAAAATCGTCCATTACGACCCGAAAAAGTTTGATTTCGGCAAGCGCAAAGCTTTTCCAATGCGGGTACAGCATTTCTTTGCTTCGGTAAACAAAGCGCAAACAGAATTAAACTGGCAGCCTGAATATGATTTAATTTCTGGGTTACAAGACTCTTTAGAAAACGATTATCTGGCGAATGCAAAAGACAAAGCCGAAGTAGATTTCTCTGTAGATGAGGAGATTTTACAAGCTTTGTGAGTAAAGATGTTTAGGGGAACATCGGTGTGTGCCCCTACTGATGCGATCGCATCTTCACAACTCATCAGGGTTAACGCCTAACTCTCGCAGTTGTGCCGCTAATCTGTTAGCACGTTGACTTTCTCGTTCGAGGGGCGTGGGAAGCCAATTTCCAGATGCATCATACCAACGTAACCACAACCGCTCAATTCCTTGGTAAGAACCTTGCCAAAGTCCTAAGCCCAGTTCCAAACCTGGCATCCACACCCGTGGGGTAGTCAAGTCCAATTCGCTGTAGCGGTCTGCAACTAATTGGAATGCTTGGAGTTTGTCAGTGTAGCGGTCAAACACAATGTAGTAAGGAACTCGTAAAATCCGCTCATAAACTTCCCATTTCGTTGGCGGTTGGTTAATCTCCCGCAGAGTTTGTCCTAAGTCTTCTTTTTCAGTGCCAGGAGAAAGCAATTCTATCACTACAAAAGGAGCAACCCCTTCTTGCCAGATAACATAACTCAGACGCAAGTTTTGCTGTTCGTAGAGACGCGAAACTCCCACAGCAGCAAACCAGTCTGGGCGTTTGTACCACAGTGTATGCCGGAGGTCATAGTAAAGGTTTAAGTCAGTGGCAACAAATACTTCCTCTGCTGGATAGTTAGGTGGACAGAAGGTTTCGCGCAGAAGTTGGGGTTGAAAAAGGTGAAATTCGTCAGGCAAACCAGAGTCCTCCGGGTATTCACTGGGAAGATCGTACATGGTGGGTAGGGTTTCTTTTGGAGGGCGCGGAGGGTCTGTTTGGTACATAAGGAGAATCTTGACCGACTAATTTTAAGTTAACGGATCGCAGTAAAGGTTGAGTCAAAATCAAAAATATTTTCTTCTACCTGGGGAAGACGCGATAAATTGCGTCTTTAGTCTTTACTGAAACAGGAATGAACATTTTCTTTATTAGTAAGGCAAACGTTTTTTAGAATTGCCTGAAGCCTACTGAAACTAATTTCTGTAAATACTATTGTTGGTTGATAAAATGAGCCAGGTTTTGCAATATCCACTCCACAATGTTTTAGAGTCTCGTGCCCGCTTAGGTGAAGGCCCCGTCTGGGATTCTACCCAAAACCTACTGTACTGGATCGATATTCACAACCATCGTGTACATCAGTTCAATCCTGTGACGAGGAAAGACTTGTTTTTTGATGTGGGAGATGTAGTAGGTGCGATCGCAACAGCAGGTGCAGATAGATTAATCATGGCACTGCGCCATCATCTGGCATTCCTCAACATCCAGACAGGTGAAGTTAACCGTATTTTGGAAATTGAAGGAGATTTACCAGATAATCGTTTCAATGATGGCAAATGTGACTCTCAAGGCCGCTTTTGGTTTGGCTCAATGTGTTCTTTGGAAAAACCCCAAGCTAGTCTTTATCGCTATGATAATGATGGTTCATTGCATGTAATAGAAACAGGATTGACTATTTCTAATGGTTTAGGATGGAGTCCCGATCAAAAGACATTTTACTTAACAGATTCACCTCAGCAAAAAATATATGCTTACGACTTTAATTTAGTAACAGGAAACATTACTAATCGCCGTATTTTTGTTGATTTAACTCATGAACCTTTCTATCCAGATGGGTTGACAATAGACAGTGAAGGACATATTTGGTCAGCTATGTGGGATGGATGGTGTGTGATTCGTTTCAACCCCAATGGTGAAGAGATATTGCGGATAAAGCTACCTGTACAATTGCCAACTAGCTGTACTTTTGGAGGCGAAGATTTGCAAACACTCTACATCACCACTGCTTCAGTTGGACTCAGCCAAGCAGAGATCGAAAAAAGTTTCTACTCTGGTGATTTGTTTGCTCTCCAAACTGATGTGACTGGATTACCTATTAATACTTTTTAGTAATTATATAGGAATCCGGTTTGATTTCTGAAAATATACGTAGGATGTGTTAGCACGGAGAGTACGGCATCAAACCCTTGATAGTAGTGCGTTACGAACTCCGTTATAACACACTCTACAATACCTAATTCCGTTCAAAAATCAAATAGTAATTCTATAGTAATTTTAAGATAATTAAACGATTGTGCTATTTTTATTCTTTCCACAGCGACACTTGCTGTTTGAGTTCTTTCATATCTAAATAATCGTTAGCAAAAGCTTTTCTTAAAAGTGGATGAGGAATAAATTGATCGTATTTTTGAATTTCCGGTGCTTCTGAAGTACTGAGTAAATCTTCTGGGGTAATTCTTTGCTCACACAATGAAGCAATTTCATGATAAAGATATTTAAATTTGTCCTTGCCTAATTTAATTGTTACATAATAGGGATTGACTCCGCCAATACTTGTAATTTCTAAAGATTCTCGACAGTAGGAGTTGAGTAATCTTTCTAAAGTGCGGTAAGCAACCGTACCCATCCAGGGAAAAATGCAGCATTTACCTTTTTCCAATTGCAAGATATTTTGTTTATCTAATCCAACCTGCTGCACCAATTGACGGACTTGGCGTAAACGTTGCAAAGCATTTTTTTGCAAATAGCTGTACTCGGTATTTTCAAATAAAACCTGTTGCATTCGTTGCAAAACTTTGGTGTGAATAGTACCACTGCCACCGCGCCAATAAATACTAGCTTTCCCCTCAGCTTGTTTAACAAAAATAGCTTTCTTTTTAAAGTCAACTTCTACTACTTCCCAAGTTCTCCCAGCTAAAGCAAATTGATTACCAACAGCAGGCGGCGTGACGATACTGCCAATTTGCGTTGCACCTTGCTTAACAATATATTCTTGCTGTTCAGCAAATACAGCATAAAACTGGAATTTTCTCACAATCTTTTCTCCTACTAAACCCAAGATTAATTTACCTTGTTCAGTATCCTGAATATGACCAATATCAATTAAATAGCGGAGCAATAATTGGAAATCTTCTTTGGAAATAGCAGCAAAAGGCGGCAGACTAAAAATCTGTTTAGCTAAGGCATTGGGTGAAAGTTCTCCCGTTGCTGTTAAAATACTCATTGTTTGGTGATAAAGCAAACTCAAAGGATATTTAATCGGTCTGATTGGTTCAATCCATTGCTCCTCTAAATAAAGTTGAATGATAGCGATAGACTGCAAAAGTTGCCAGGGTATTTGCTCTGGTAGAGAAGCTTCTGATAATTGTTTATCTTCGGCACAGATAAAGCGCATATCGGCAGCTTCACCTCTTCTACCACTCCGTCCTAAGCGTTGTAAAAAGCTAGCTACAGATAAGGGTGATTCTAACTGAATAACTCGCTCTAAGTGACCGATATCTATGCCTAATTCTAAAGTCAGAGTTGCGGCGGTAACTGCTGGATTGTTGGGTTCGCGCATCGCGTTTTCAGCAGCTTGTCGCAAACTAGCAGATATACTCCCATGATGCACATGATATATATCTGGTAGTCCTTGTTTTGTGGCAATTTGTCGCAAAGATGATATTACAGCTTCGGTGCGTGTGCGATTATTAGCAAATATTAGGCATTTACGAGATTTGCTGAGGTTGAAAATATATTGTTCATAATCTGTTGCCTCTGATTCATCTACTTCATCAGTAATATAAAAATGTTCTACAGCTAATTTAATTTGGCGTTTTATGCCGTCAATTTGCGGTGTAACCACTGGCTTATCTGTTCCTGAACGTAACCAATTTTCAGCTAGTGAGTAATCACCAAGAGTTGCAGACAAACCAATACGGCGGGGTTGCTTTTGCGTCAACTTTGCTAAACGTTGTAATTGGCAAATAATTTGACAACCGCGTTCTGAACCCATAAAGGCGTGAATTTCATCAATGATGACAAATCTTAAGTCACCAAATAAGCGAATGAGGTCGTTATTTTTGTTAATTAACAAACTTTCTAGAGATTCTGGTGTAATTTGGAGAATACCTTGAGGGTTTTTTAAAAGCTTGTTTTTTCGACTTTGAGAAACATCACCGTGCCAGTGCCAAACTGGAATATTTGCTTCTTTAAGTAAGTCGTTGAGGCGCTCAAATTGATCGTTAATTAAAGCTTTGATTGGACTAATATATAATGCCCCTATGGTTGCAGCAGGGTTGGCATGTAACAGAGTCAAAACTGGGAGAAAGGCTGCTTCTGTTTTACCCGCAGCAGTTGCAGCAGTAACTAGCAAATGAGCATCGGTGTCAAATATAACTTGACAAGCGGCAATTTGAACTGGTCGTAATTCAGTCCACTGGTGATGATAAATATATTCCTGGATGAAAGGTGCAAGTCGGTTAAAGGCATCGCTCATATTTTTATGAATCATTGGATTAAAGAATCGGTCACGTATCTGTAAAATATGATGGGCAATTAAATAAATCTCTTAATTATATATAGGGCTAACCCTTTAAATGTGGGTAAAATTTTTTGGTGTTGCTGAATTCAGGTATGAAAATGATTTTGCGTGATTTCAAAACCCTTGTAGAGACGTTGCAATGCAACGTCTCTACTCTGTGTTTTCTGCGTCTGTGTGGTTCAATAAGAGACTTCTGAACCGCACAGACGCGGAGGACACAGAGAGAAAAATAGAGATTTTACCAGTTAGCTTGAAAGGGCTAATTAAATGGTATTTTGAAAAGTTTTGCCGATTGTCCTCCTGTTGACTCAAGACAGATTAACATCCATAAATCAAACTGAAGTAATAGAGACAAGTATATAATCAGGCAAAACCATGAATAAGTATAAGGAAATCTTACGTGTAGTTCTTGCTATATCTATCATTGTGGTGGGAGTGACACACTTTGTTGTTCCAGAAGAATATGCCAAAATTGTGCCGCCGCAACTACCTTACCCTTTAGGATTAGTTTATCTCAGTGGTTTTTATGAAATTTTGGGTGGTATCGGTTTATTAGTCCCGCCTGTAAGTCAAGCTGCTGCTTGGGGACTTCTTGCTCTTTTTATTGCTGTTTACCCTGCCAATATTTATATGGCGGCTAATCTTATTAAGATTGAACATATACCAAATTCACCTTGGGTACACGTTTTCAGACTCCCCTTTCAAGCAGTTTTAATTGCTTGGGCTTGGTGGTACACGAAATCTTATGATGGGGAAAAACAAGCTTCTATTATTCCCAAGTCACTCATTCCTAAAGAACTAAAATTGAAATAAGTGCATTTTTTTATATCTGAATTATGCGCGTTACAACTTTGTTTGGGATAACACTCTCGTTAGCAATAAGTATTGGAGGAGTTGCTGTTCCGGTGACTCAAGCAGTGCAGCTTAGAGATGGTACAGTCTACTTTGTCCAACCGCCGAAACTTGTTGAGGCGACGACTACTTATAAAGATGTGAATGTTTGGGGCGCAACTTACTACTTTACTATTAACGTGCCGGAGAATGCTGGAGAACCCCTCCAGAAGGTAACGATCGCACAAAGGGAAGGAGCAGAAAATATCCGCTATGATCTTAATGATACCCGCGCTTTTGTCAGAACGAGCGAGCGCAAAAAATTTCGGCTAACACTAGGCCCAGTCACAGCAGAACGCAAGACACGCACAGTTACTGTGAACTTTGAGCCGCCTGTTACTCCGGGACAGACAGTTACAATTGCCCTTCGCCCTGTGAAGAATCCCAGCTTTTCTGGTGTCTACTTACTGGGTGTGACAGCTTTCCCGGTAGGTGAAAAATCCCACGGACAATTTCTTGGCTTTGGACGGTTTCAGTTTTACAACAATAGAAGCCACTGGTGGTTTCCATAAGTACCACTATGTCAATGCTGTGAACAACACAAGTTTGTATGCTAATGGTAACTTGTTGTAACCCACATTCCGCAGGTGCGAGTGCGATCGCAAATATTTATCCCCAGATTATTTGCAAATTTAAAATAAATCCTGGTAAAACATCTTCTCCCGATAATTCTTGGGGAGATGCTAGTGTTTCTATTGGTTTACCAATCCGATAGATTTCTACCTGACGCATTTTCGGATTAATTAACCAGCCTAATTTAACTCCGTTATCGATATATTCTTGCATTTTGGCTTGCGTTTCTCGCAAACTATCGCTTGGTGACATTAACTCTAAAACAAAATCTGGTGCGATAGGCGGGAATTTTTCTTGTTCTTCAGGTGTGAGTGCATTCCATCTCTCTTTTCTTATCCAAGCTACATCAGGAGAACGGTTTGCACCATTGGGAAGTTTAAAGCAGGTGGAAGAATCGAAGCCAACTCCTAGTTGAGTTTGGCGATTCCAAATCACAAAATCTGCCGAAATTTCTGAGTTACGATTTCCAGTCTCTCCGCCTGTCGGTGGCATTATTAGTAGTTTTCCCTCTGCATTCCGTTCAAATTTGACTTCAGGGTTTTCCCGACAGAGTTGATAAAATTGGTTGTCGGTGAGTTGGATGATGGGGTTCAAGTTGACGGTGATAGCTGTCATGGGGATTATCTTGAGGATGACACCAACTTTAGCTAAATTGTAGGCAATTATGAGTCAGAATATTGACGCAGCTAGAATTTCTATTATTATTCCGACTCTTAATGAAGCAGGGTATATCAAAGAGGCGATTGCAACTACTCAAGCCTATACAAATATAGAAGTAATCATAGTAGATGGTGGCTCTAAAGATGACACCATAGAAATAGCTGAGTCTTTAGGTGTAACAGTTATCTCATCATCTCCCGGCCGGGCTGTGCAAATGAACACGGGTGCTGTAGCTGCTAGCGGAGAAATTCTGCTGTTTCTTCATGCAGATAGCCGTTTGCCAACTGGGTTTGATGACATGGTTCGCACAGCACTACAACAGCAAGAGACTGTTGCTGGTGCATTTAATTTGCGGATTGATGCGTCACTTTTAAGTTTACGATGGGTGGAGTGGGGAATAAATGTGCGATCGCATTTTTTTCAAATGCCCTATGGCGACCAAGGAATTTTTTTAACAAAAGCAGTATTTCAGCAAATTGGCGGTTTCCCCGAATTGCCTATCATGGAAGACTTTGAACTCATGCGGCGTTTAAAACGCATAGGACGCATTGTAATTATCCCCACACCAGTTGTTACCTCAGCCCGTAGATGGTTGCAAAAGGGAGTGTTTAAAACTACGTTGCTTAATCAAATAGTAATTATTGCTTATTTACTCGGCGTTTCTCCTGAGCAAATTCGTCGCTGGTATCGCCGAGAAAAATTTAAGAGAATTTAAGCTGTTTCTCATACAAGTAATATATCTTAGGGGCATTAGATTTGAGGTGTAATACCAATTGGAAAAAATAATGCGACAAATAGACCATTTGTAGAGACGCGATGAATCGCGTCTTCATCCAAGGATGTGTTGCAATCATTAATTGAATTAGTATAAGTTTCAAAATATGAGCCTCAGAAGGTCAAAATCGAGCCTCAAAAGGTCAACGTCGAGCCTCAGAAGGTCAACGTCGAGCTTCAGAAGGTCAACATCGAGCCTCAGAAGGTCAACGTCGAGCTTCAGAAGGTCAACATCGAGCCTCAGAAGGTCAACATCGAGCCTCAGAAGGTCAACATCGAGCCTCAGAAGGTCAACATCGAGCCTCAGAAGGTCAACATTGAGCCTCAGAAGGTCAACATTGAGCCTCAAAAGGTCAACATCGAGCCTCAGAAGGTCAAACTTATAAAAATGAGAAAGCGCGTATTAGATTCTAAACTCAAATTACTGTTGCTAAGTTGCCTGATTGTCACTCTAATAATTGCTGCGAAACAGTTAAATATTCAGGGACTTTTACAAACCTCAGTCATTTGGGTTGAGAGTCTTGGCGTTTTAGGGCCTATCGCCTACATAGTCATTTACAACTTGGCAACATTACTGTTTATACCCGGTTCCCTCCTAACGCTCAAAGGCGGTTGTCTGTTTGGAGTATTTTGGGGGTCAATATATGTGCTAATTGCTGCAACAGTCGGAGCAATCTTGGCTTTTATCATTGGACGCTACCTTTCGCGGGATTGGGTTTCCCGACAAATGGAAAAACATCCTAAATTCAAAGCAATTGATTTAGCAGTTGCCAAAGAGGGATGGAAAATTGTCTTGTTGACTCGTCTCTGTCCCGTTTTTCCTTTCAATTTATTGAATTATGCTTTTGGAGTAACACAGGTTTCTCTCAAAGACTATATATTAGGTTCTTTCGGCATCATTCCCGGTACTTTGATGTACGTTTATATTGGTTCTTTAGCTGGTAATCTTGCCATGATTAACACGTCTAATCAACCAATTACTCCAGAAACTCAAGTCTGGCAATGGATAATGCGAGTAGTTGGGTTAATTGCTACCCTTGCTGTGACTGTATATATAACAAAAATTGCTCAAAAAGCTCTAACTCAAACTGTGGTATTAGAAGAAATAATAACTCATGAGAAAACTAACAATCATTCAGATATTTAAAAGTATTAATCCTAGAAACTTGCAGAGGTTTTTCAGCTTAAGTCTATTAATATTACTGATATTGTCGAGCGCTTTGGCATTAAACACAGACCCGGCTTTGGCACAAGAATCTGCAAATCCAAATTCTTTCAACCCCCAAGCCATTTTACGAAACTCGTTACAGTGGATTGATAGCCTGGGTGCTTTGGGAGCCATAGCTTTCATTGCTCTTTACATTATCGCTACCGTCGCTTTTTTCCCAGGTTCTATTCTCACCTTGGGAGCAGGTGTGATTTTTGGTGCAGTTTGGGGTTCTCTCTACGTGTTTATCGGTGCAACCCTTGGCGCTACTGCTGCTTTTCTTGTGGGACGTTATTTAGCAAGGAGCTGGATTGCTCGGAAAATTGCAGATAATAAAAAATTTGCCGCTATTGACCAAGCGGTTGGTAGAGAAGGGTTAAAAATTGTCCTGCTAACGCGATTGTCCCCGATATTTCCTTTCAATTTGCTAAATTATGCCTTTGGCATCACAGGAGTTTCACTTAAAGATTACTTCATCGGCTCTGTAGGCATGATTCCTGGAACCATCATGTACGTTTATATTGGTTCCCTTGCAGGTAATCTTGCCATGATTGGTACTGACGCTCAACCTACCAACTCGACTTTGCAATGGGCAATTCGGATTTTGGGTTTGATTGCTACAGTCGCCGTGACAGTTTATGTAACCCGGATTGCACGGAAAGCTTTAGAAGATGAATTGTAAGGGCGTACAATCGTTACGCCGTTACTGCCGTCTATTTAACTGCAAACTGCTGTAAATTATCGATTGTTGAAATGTTTATACAGGAAAGCTTCAATCGTATCTGTCAATTACCAAACGGACAAAACAATTTAAAGCCTGTATTCGTTGCTAAACAAGCATAAAAAATAAAAGACTGAGCTGCCTAAGTTTATCGAGATTCTTAATTTTGAATTTTGAATAGCCCCAAAAGGCAGTTTACTTTAGTATTTTCAATTCTTAAAAGAGGTTTCGCCAATGACCAATTCAGATTTAGAGAGAGTTACGGTTCGCCCAACGGATGAGTATAACCAAAAGTTGGTGTCTTACGTCCATCCGCCAAACTGGGTTAATCCTCAACCCGCAGATGTTTACGATTTGGTAGTAATTGGGGCTGGTACGGCGGGGTTAGTGGTAGCTGCTGGTGCAGCAGGTCTAGATGTGGGTTTAAAAGTGGCGTTGATTGAAAAGCATCTTATGGGTGGAGATTGCTTAAATGTTGGTTGCGTACCATCTAAAACTATTATTCGGTCTGCTCGTGTGGTTGGCGAAATCTGGAATGCTAAAAACTTGGGAGTTAATATTCCCAAACATAATATTGATGTTGATTTTCCCAAAGTTATGGCAAGGATGCGACGGGTAAGGGCTGGTATCAGCCATAACGACTCGGCGGAGCGGTTTAAAAACTTGGGTGTTGATGTCTTTTTAGGTAGCGGTCGATTTGCGAGTAAAAATACCGTGGAAGTTGGCGACAAAACCCTCCGATTTAAAAAAGCTGTGATTGCGACTGGCGCAAGAGCTGCACAATTGCCGATTCCGGGAATTGAAAAGGCGGGTTATCTAACTAATGAGACGGTTTTTTCGCTGATTCAACGACCGGAACGTTTAGCGGTGATTGGTGGCGGCCCCATTGGTTGCGAATTGGCGCAAGCTTTCCGGCGTTTGGGTTCTGAGGTGGTACTTTTCCATAGCGGTTCGCATCTTTTGAATAAAGAAGATGCTGAGGCCGCTGAAATTCTGCAAAAGGTTTTGATTAACGAAGGAATTCGCGTGGTGCTGAATTCCAAGTTGGAAGAAGTGGTAACTGTTACTGAGGGGAAACGGCTTTACTTTTCCTCTAATGGTCATCGAGATTCGGTGACTGTAGATGAAATTTTAGTCGGTGCGGGGCGATCGCCAAATGTGGAAGGTTTAAATTTAGAATCAGTTGGGGTGGAATACGACAAGCGTCAAGGTGTAAAGGTAAATGATTATCTCCAGACGACCAATCCCAAAATTTATGCAGCTGGCGATATTTGCATGAACTGGAAGTTTACCCATGCTGCTGATGCTGCGGCGCGGATTGTGATTAAGAATACGCTGTTTTCTCCCTTTGGCTTAGGACGCTCGAAACTCAGTAGTCTGGTAATGCCGTGGGTAACTTACACTGACCCAGAAATTGCCCATGTTGGGTTGTATGAACACGAGGCGCAGAAATTGGGTATTGAGGTGACGACAATCAACATACCTTTTAGTAGTGTAGACCGAGCGATCGCAGATGGGGAAGAGTCAGGATTTCTGAAAATCCACCATAAAAAGGGGTCTGATGAAATTATCGGCGCAACTATTGTCACCAGTCACGCAGGTGAGATGATATCAGAAGTAACTACGGCAATGGTGAATAAAATCGGTTTGAGTAAGTTAAGCAGTGTGATTCATCCTTATCCCACTCAAGCCGAAGCAATTAAAAAAGCCGCTGATGCTTATCGCCGAACCCTCCTGACATCAAATACCAAAAAATTGTTGGGATTTTTGACAAAGTTATCTTGAAATGGGCATTGGGCATTGGGCATGGGGCATTGGGCATGGGGCATGGGGCATGGGGCATGGGGCATTGGGCATTGGGCATTAGTTATTCTCCTTGTCCCCCTCATCTTCCCCTGCTTCCTCTGCTTCCCTTGTCCCCTTGTCCCCTTGTCCCTAAACAGGTCGGAAGCGAGCAATCTCACCTCCTATCAAGTTTGCATAGTACAGATTACCATCCTTTCCAGTGGTAATTTGTACAGGCACTCCTAGATCAGGTCTATCTGCCTGGGAAGTAAACTGCTTAACTGAGACAAGTTTCCCCTGGCTATCGAATTTCAAAGCATCGATAGTTCCTAGACTGAAATCACCAACGAATAAAGCACCTTGATAGATTGAGGGAAAAGTACTGCCTGTGTAAAAGTCACCCAAAACAATCGAATTAGAATCCGTATGCTCGTAAGTGTAAGCTGGTGCTGTAACAGTTGTGCCACTACTATAAAAGTCTTTCGCTGCATCCAGCTTAGAGTAGATTGGTTGTTTTAGGTTGACGATATTGCCATTTGGATCAAGTCCACCTTCATAGAACGGCCAGCCAAAGTTGGCTCCTGGTTTGCCGATATTGACCTCTTCATAAAGATAGAAGCCAACATCACCAATTACGGGGGTATTGGTGCTCTTATCAATTGTGAAGCGGAAAGGGTTACGCAGACCTAAGTTATAAACTTTGGAACTATTGCTATTTGGATCACCGTTGTAAAAAGGATTACTTGATAAGCCTTGACCAGTAATTGGATCAATCCGCAGGATCTTACCGGACAGATTATTGACATCCTGGACGCGAATTGATCGCGGATCTCTCCCATTGTAGGAAGTGCCATCTCCTAAGCTCACAAACAGAGAACCATCCGTGCCAAAGCGCACAGAACCAACTGAGTGAGATTCACTATCGTTAGCTATAAAATTTGGGATATTTTGAACTTTATCGAGATTATTCAGATAATCATCTAAGCTAGTAAACGGCTTACCAGTATCTTTGTTGAGAATTCCTGACGGTGCGTAGCCAAGTGAGACATTTGTGCTATTTCCATCTGGGCGAATGATATTCTCCCAAATGCCATTAGTACCTAAAAGCACAACTTCGCTGCCAGCAATAGTAGTAGTGTAATTAGTCTTGGAGTCAGCTTCTACCCTAATTAGCCGTGCAGTCCGATTCCCATTTTGATCGGGATTGTCCAATCCGCTATTGGGATTGTTTTTAGGGTTGTTTGGATTGGTTTCTGGTGGATCGTAGGTATACAACAGATAAACGTAGTTTTTGGGGTTTGTGGCTTTGCCAAAATCTGGATGTACGGCAATACCTAAAAGACCGCGATCGCGCGTATCATTAACCTGAGATGAAATATCAATAAATGGTGTTGACAATAATGTACCGTTGTCCAAGACTCGGACTACCCCGTTTTTCTGGGCAATGAACATGCGCTTCTCGTCAGATGTCCAGTCAAAAGCTGTGGGTTGCTCCAAACCAGAAGCTACTGTATCTAAAGCAAAGTTACCACTGTCATCATCGATAATAGTGATAGTTGCCTGTTGAGTAGCTAGTTGTACTCCAACTGCGTTACTGAACTTCAAAGTAAATGTTTCATTTACTTCCCCAACGTTGTTATTAATAATGGGGATAGCAATGGTCTTACTGGCTTGTCCTGCTGCAAAAGACAAGGTTCCAGATACAGTCTGGTAGTCAGATCCCGCTTTAGCAGTCCCATCCACGGTTATGTAGTCCAGGCTAGCAGCACCAGAAATGTTACCCCGTGTAACTGTCACCGTAGCAGTACCGTCATCCTCATTAACTACTGGCTGAGTGAAATCGATGCTAGAGCGATCGTTATCTTGAATCGTAATTCCGAGGGTTCTTTGAAGCCCTAGTGTTGCTCCCCCTGCCTGATCAATGACAAAACTAAAGGTTTCATCTGTTTCTGCTAAGAAATCGTCATTGATCGGAATGGATATCTGTCTGCTACTTTGTCCCGGTGCAAAAATAATTGTTCCAGCGCTTTCGGTGCCTTCACTTCCATAGTCAACTCCTGCTGTGGCAGTACCAGCTATGGTTGCATACTTGATTGAAGATGTACTGCTTAAATCACCAGTTTTCAGCAAAGTTATGGCAATACTACCAGCGCCTTCGTTAACTGTCGTGGAAGATGATCCCAAGGTGATAGTGGTTTGAATATCTGGTGAATACAGTTGCGACTGGGGAATGATTTCTTTGGTCTGCGAGGAGCTTGACCAAGACAGTCGAGAAACGGCATCGTATTTATTTTCGTAGTACTCAAGTTTAATATCGTACTTTTGACCTGCAACCAGTGCGATCGCGCCACTGTGTTCTGTGGCAGATTGATTGATAAATTTATTGATGATTTGCTGACCATTGACCCACAGTCGCACACCATCATCAGCAGTGGTGTAAAAATTGTAAGTCTCGCTGTATTTAGCTTCTACCTGACCCGTCCAACGCACTGAAAAGGTATCTGCACCGATGGATGGATCTGGAGAATTACGACCCCAGTTAAAGTTAACTGTCGAATCTGTGCGAGTTTGCTTTAAGTTGGTGAAATTTATGTTGTCGTAATACTCTGCTTTGAGTCCATCTCCCTGAGATAGCACGCTGGCGCTAGCAGAAATACTGGGTTGTCCCTGATCAATGCTTTGTAGAGATGATTGGGCACCCATTATTGGATTTACAGATGTTGATAACTGTTGATTAAGAGGTTGATTTTCTAAATTAGTCATCTTGGGATATATGCCTCACAATAGTGATAAAAATAACTTCATAACTCATGCTTTAGAATCATGTCGGGATTGAATATCTCCAAAATAATTTGTAACAGGTTGCATCCAAAAAATATTAGTAAGCAACTAATAATTAGTCTACTAATTTGATGTTATTTCACTTAATTTCTGGTATTTTTTGGCTGTTTTTTCCTTTTTTACTACTATGATCCCTATTTGTATTAACTTTAAAATAAACATTATCAAGTAATATATCTTGCTTTATCTTCCCCAAAAGCAGGTATATAAAAATGTGTATAGAAATACTAGAGATTAATTGAAGGGTGTCTTATCCCTTAGAAATCTTTATTTCCTGTCAACACATTTCTGAATTTTGATGCGTATAAATTAAATTCGATAAATTTAATCAAAAATTATAAATCACCTCTCTTTAAGGCTTATAGTCTCACTTATGTTCAGGTGCATGAATTTGAGATGAAGCAATGCCAAACTAGGGCAATACATACTTCAGCAGCTAAAGTTGCACTTTATACATTAGTGGTTAGTATGTTTGATAATCAATCAATTACACATTTATTTGACAATAGAGCATGGTGTTATGTCTATCTTTCTGTGGAACTTTATTTAAATATTCACATTGATATATACATTTTTGAAGTAATATCAAAGTTTTGATGAACTTTAAGTAAAAATTTCCAACACACGTATGTATATTCTCATATTTTTTATCTGGAGAAATATTGATTGCATAAAAATTGGATAAAGAAAACTTTTAATATTTAAAGATTTGAAAAATAATGATTTATCTCTGCTTTATTTTGACTGTTAACTTATATTTTAATTCTTGTTAAAAGACCGGGTAGAGAACCTGATTTTGACCATCAAATTTATATTGATAGCTTTGTTATAAGTACTAGTAGAAATTTGAAGAAGAATTCAGCTATTCTGAATGGGCTAAACCTTAGCTATCCGCTAACAGGAGTCAGAATGAAGACGCTGCGCTATCAGTGGGGGATTCAGACCCGCCATTGAATTGCACCCCCACTAAATATGCAGATTTAGTGGGGGTGCAAAAACGCCCTGGATTCATCCACTATGAAGCTCAAAATACCTAACTGAATTCTGGCTCACCTCGACTGCGCTCGGCGACCACCTGACTCCTGAATTCTGTTTCGTTTACAAAAGTTTTCAATCTGTTCCAAGCCAGAAAAATTACAAGTTTAATGCTACACATTCCCACTTTCCCCTAGACTAAGGGCAGCAACCTTGTTCAAACTGGCTGAGGAAAGTGGACTTTGACTGAGACAAACAATTTAAACTCTACCATCCAGAATGTCTCACGCAGGGAATTGCGAGATTTAGTGCGAACTCAGCTGCAAATGCTTCTGGAAACAGGAGACTTGCAGGGAGCAAAAGCTATTCTCGTACCTGTGCAGCCTGCGGATATTGCCGAGGCGATTGAGGGTTTGCCAGAAGCAATGCACGCTTTGGCTTTTCGCTTGCTTTCTAAGGATGAGGCTATAGAGGTTTATGAATATCTTGACTACAGCGTTCAAGAACGGTTAATTGGGGAACTTAAAAGTCAGGAAGTCCGCGATATTGTCGATCAAATGTCGTCGGATGACCGAGCTAGGTTATTTGATGAATTACCAGCAAAAATCGTCAATCGCTTACTAGAACAACTGAGTCCAGCAGAACGCCAAGCTACAGCCCAACTATTGGGTTATGAAGCTGATACTGCTGGGCGAATCATGACACTAGAGTTAATCTCGCTGAAAGAAAACTTTACAGTATCTCAAGCCCTAGAGCGAATTCGCAACTTATCTAATGCCAGTGAGATGATTTATTATCTTTATGTCATGGATGCAGCAAGGCGCTTAACGGGGATTGTATCGTTACGGGAGTTGGTAACATCTCAGCCTGAGCAAATTATTGGCGAAATTATGACGCGTGATGTGATATTCGTCCACACTGATACAGATCAGGAAGAAGTTGCCAGAGTAATCCAAAGATATGACTTTCTGGCTGTGCCTGTGGTTGATCGGGAACAGCGTCTAGTAGGTATTATCACCGTAGATGATGTGATTGATATTCTGCAACAAGAAACCACCGAGGATATTTATGCCTTGGGTGGTGGTGTGCAGTCAGGGGGCGACAATTATTTTCAGATGAATTTACTGGAAATTGCTCGGAAGCGGGTTGTATGGTTATTGGTTTTACTTGTAACCAATACCATTACAGGAACAATTATTAAGTCACAAGAAGACCTTTTAGCAAAAGTGGTGGCACTGACGGCGTTTATCCCTTTGCTGACTGGTACTGGTGGTAACGTGGGTGCCCAGTCTTCCACAGTCGTGATTCGCGGGATGAATACCGATGAAATCCGATCGCTTGGCGCATTGCAAGTAATTGGCCGGGAGGCGATCGCAGGGGCATTATTAGGAGGAATGTTAGGTACAATCGCTACTGTCTGGGCTTATTTTCTGCAAGGACAATTAGAAGTAGCGATCGCTGTAGGCAGTAGTCTAGTAGCTATTTCTCTTTTAGCTTCTATCTCCGGTTCAGCATTGCCGTTTCTATTTCGCTACCTCCGTTTAGATCCTGCATTAATGTCTGCACCATTCATTACTACAGCAGTTGATGTAGTAGGCGTTTTAATTTACTTCAATTTGGCAAGGGTAATTTTAAAGTTATGAAAGAGTCATTGGTCATTAGTCACTTGTACTGAGCGTAGTCGTTGGCGTAGCCTCTCGTTAGAGAAGTATTAGTCATTAGTCATTAGTGAACAACAAAGGACAAAGTACAAATGAATGACTTTTACAATTCTGATGGCGTATCTGGAGCAACAATTTCGCCAGTACCCAATTGCAGTATCATGTCCTGGTCAGTGATCAATCCGCTGAGTTCCTTCACTTGTAAATTCATTTCTTCACAAGCTTGTCTAAGTTCTCTGGCAAATTTGTTGAGGTCTTGACCATAGCCACATTGATAAGCAGCAGTTTCAATACCTTGCTTGGCATTTGCTCTAGCACAATCTACTAGTTCTGTGCCATTCAGTGGTGTAGGAGATGCCATAGACGTAGTTATTATTTCTTAAATGTTTGCTCCTAAACAAATTATCAATATTTCGATATTAACTCATCCCTCCAATGGAGGAAAATCAGAGTATAGTTAGGAGTGATTGTTTTTTGATCATTAGTCATTAGTCACTTGTATTGAGCGAAGTCGAAGTATTTGTCTAAAGTGAATAACCAATGACAAATGACCAATGACTAATGACTTTTACTTAGCCATTGACAACTTCTCCACCATTGACATGTAATACTTGTCCAGAGACATAAGAAGCATCATCAGAAGCTAAATATACGTAGCTAGGAGCAACTTCTTCTGGTTGTCCGGCTCGTTGCATTGGTACTTGTTTACCAAAAGTTTCAACTTTCTCTTCAGGAAAAGTTGAGGGAATTAAAGGTGTCCAAATTGGCCCTGGCGCGACAGCATTAACGCGAATTCCTTTAGATACCAAATTTTTTGATAAGGAGCGAGTAAAAGCAACGATCGCACCTTTTGTAGAGGAATAATCTAGTAACTGTGGGCTACCTTTATAAGCTGTTACCGATGTAGTATTGACGATAGAACTGCCTGCTTGTAGATGCTTGAGTGCAGCTTTGGTCATGAAAAACATCGAGAATATATTAGTGCGGAAAGTTCGCTCTAGTTGTTCTTCGGTGATTTCTTCGATACTTTCTTTCGGATGTTGTTCGGCAGCGTTGTTGATGAGAATATCGAGTTTGCCAAACTCACCAACTGTTTGTTGGATAGCTTGCTGACAAAAGGTTTCATCGCCAATATCACCTGCAATGGTTACTGCACGACGCCCTTGCTTTTCTACCAAATGTTTTGTTTCTTTAGCATCGTCGTGTTCATTGAGGTAAAGAATCGCCACATCTGCACCTTCTTTAGCAAATGCGATCGCAACAGCACGACCAATACCACTATCTGCACCCGTAATCAATGCTATTTTATCTTGTAGCTTGCCACTACCCCGATATTGGGCATCATCTGATTTGGGTTTTGGCGTCATTTCTGATTCAACACCTGGTGCTTCTTGCTGCTGTGGTGGTTGTAATTTTTTCTCTTTTTGCTCTTTTTGCTCTTTTGATTTAGGCATAGGTTTTGTCTTGCTAATTGAGTTTTGACTGTAATTAGTTACTTATGAATTTGGGTTATGCTAGAGGTAATAAGTGACAAATGACAGATAAGAATTTGTCTCCATGTTCCCCTTTTTTTCCCTATTTCAAAAGTAAACCTTGGATCGAAATTTCAACCCAAGGTTTTTTTTGCTTTGGCTACCACCAGCCATTTGCAATTTTAGGTATTTATACCCCCAATGTTTACCAAACGCACTTATTGCCGGCAATTGTACGCGGCTTACATTATTTATCCTCACACCTGACACACGCTATTTATCCAACCACAAAAAACAACTATACAACTTTGATTCGATGAAAGATTCCTCATTTTCATCTACTTTAAATTTAACTATTATGTTGCTGTACTTTATCGATCCATAGAGGTAAACAAAGTTGAAAATTTATCAACCCTAAGACATAAAATAAATTATCTCTTGTGGTTCAATAATTAAGTCATTTTTAATAAACAAAAATATAGATTTATACTTCCTTCTTTCGTGTTGCAAACATAACTACGATCGTGGAATCGATTTTCGTTTATATTAATAATTGAGGCTGATATCTGCATAGCTGACTTTTTGCAGGGACTTTAGTCTGTCTGCAAAAATGCTTGACGACTAGTACCCAAAGTAATAGTCCAAAAGCCCGCGTGGTGCGCTACATTGAGATTATTAGAGGGTAGGGGTATGGCAATACTAAATGTTTCCGAGTTAGAGCAGGTTGAAAAGTTTCGCCACTTGCAATTAACCCTGAGCGATCGCTGGAAAACGAGCGAGTCATTTGACAATAATGAAGCGGATATTTTAATTATTCCCTCCCTGAGTCTCGACCAGCGCGAACTCCGAAAGATCGAAGGCTGCGAACATTATGAAGAAAGATTACTATTTTCCTTAATTCGGTTGCAGAATCCCCGGACTCGGCTAGTTTATGTAACATCTGTACCGCTGCATCCTAGTATCATTGATTATTATCTGCAACTGTTGCCAGGAATCCCCTTTTCTCACGCTCGCAATCGCTTGCTGCTACTTTCTACTTACGATTCCTCGCTTAAGCCTCTGAGTCAAAAGATTTTAGAACGCCCCCGTTTGCTAAAGCGGATTCATCAAGCTTTGAGGCTAGATAAATCATTTATGATCTGCTACAACTCTTCGCACTGGGAAGGTGAATTGTCTGTAAAACTAGGTGTACCTTTGTATGCGGCTGCACCAGATTTACAGATTTGGGGGACAAAAAGTGGCAGTCGGCAAATCTTCAAAGAAAGCGGAGTACCGCATCCAGATGGCACTGAAAAAATTTGGAACCACACAGATTTGGCAGAAGCTACCAGTGATTTGTGGGAACGCCAACCGACATTAAAACGGGTAGTGGTAAAACTCAACGAAGGCATTTCGGGAGAGGGAAATGCATTGCTCGATCTTAAACCAATTGAGAATCTAGCACCAGGTATTGGGACTCATGCCGAAAGGGTAGCAGCAATTAGCGATCGCTTCTCAACAATGCGCTTTCAAGCAAAAAAAGAAACTTGGGATAATTTTTCGGGAAGAATCCCGGAATTAGGGGCAATTTCTGAAGCATTTGTGGAAGGGGAAATTAAGCTATCGCCCAGCGTCCAAGGACGGATTACACCCACTGGCGAAGTGGAAATCCTTTCAACCCACGACCAAATTCTTGGAGGCCCAGACGGTCAGATTTATCTTGGTTGTCGCTTTCCGGCTGATGAAAGCTATCGATTGCAATTACAGCAATTGGGGTTACAAGTTGGCAGAAAGCTAGCAGAGAAAGGCACTTTAGAGCGATTTGGCGTAGATTTTATCGCCGTTGACAAGGGTAACGAAGAGTGGGATATTCAGGCGATCGAAATTAACCTGCGTAAAGGCGGTACAACTCATCCATTCATGACCCTGAAATTATTAACTAACGGTCGCTATGACCTTTCTACGGGTTTATTTTATAGTCAGCAAGGTCGTCCAAAATATTATATTGCCACTGATAATCTGCAAAAAGAGCGCTATCAAGGATTATTACCTAATGATTTAATGGATATCATCGCTCACCACAGACTGCACTTTGACAGCGGTACTGAAACGGGCACAGTGTTTCATCTTATGGGTTGCCTTTCGCAGTTTGGTAAGTTGGGATTAACCAGCATCGGTGATTCCCCACAACAAGCACAAGACATTTATAACAAAGTCGTGAAAGTTCTGGATGAAGAAACCCGCAGCGAAAATCGTGATTTCTCAGCGTTTTCAGATTACTCTTTTCCCGTGGCTTGGGATGAATATAGTTAAGGTTTGAGTTATTAGTCATTGGTCATTGGTCATTGGTATTAACCCTCTTTCAAGAAACAGTATTTGCTTGGGGCTGAGGAGAGGGTTAATGACTTTGGAGGTGGGGGGATAACCGATTTTATTTGAGAACTTAAAGTAATATGATAAATTCGATAAAATTTTAAATTTGTTCCTGATATTAAGTTAGCGCAAGTTCGATGAGAGTCGTCAGCTTCAGTAGTGCTGAGTGACAAAGAGAGTGAAACGGGAAAGCGCAAACTACGCACCTAGCAAGTAAAACTTGACAGATGAGTAATTGAATTTAACACTATTCTTAAATGACACTGCTAATTTTTACTAGTGAATCAGGAGGCTAAGATGGAAAGCAACACCACATGGTGGATATATGCATTATTGTCAGCTGGCTTTGCAGCATTGACAACTATCTTTGCCAAAATTGGGATAGAAAATGTGAATTCTAATTTAGCAACAGCAATCCGAACTGTTGTCATCTTAGTAGTTGCTTGGGGGATTGTACTTTTTCAGGGAAACGTAGCTAATATCTTAGCTATATCCCAAAAAACCATGATTTTCTTATTATTATCTGGAGTATCTACAGGGTTATCATGGATTTTTTACTTCCAAGCTTTACAAGCAGGAAAAGCTTCCCTTGTTGCACCAATTGATAAATCAAGCTTGGTATTAGTTTTATTATTTTCAGTCATTTTTTTGGGAGAAACATTAAGCTGGAAGATCATTTTAGGAACGGGGTTAGTAGTCATAGGCACTTTAGTATTAATTATTTAAGGATGTTTTAAAAGTCCTACTGTTCATAGTACTCCAGGTAGCTTTAATCAGTCTGGGGAATATGATTCACCACAGGTAACAATTTTAGAAAAACTACTACAATTAACCGCAATTAAGTTAGTACAATTTGAAGCATTTCTTGCCAATCTAACTGCAACTGTGAGTGAGCATTGCCGCTATTAATAGCAATTTCTACCCAGCCGTGGCTGCCAACTAAAGCTATTAACTCTCCCACGTTAACATCACTGTAAGTTTCACAGCCTGGTATACTCAACCCAGCAGTTTGCACAGACCAAGTTTTGCCTTGTACATAACTCCCTGTAATGTTGCTCACTAAGTTGCCAAAGTGGTCAATATATTGAATGCAACCCACTACACCAGTGCTTGTCTGCTTGCAGTCGTCTATATCTAGCTTTACCAAACTTGCTGGATCAATTTCTTGTCCTAGCTCTTTAAGGGAGACACCACTAGCGAGATTAGCTCCCACTGATGCAAAGATATCCCTACCGTGAAAAGTCTTGCTTGGGTGAGGAGTTCGCCAATAGTTAAGATTTGTAAGTTCGATGGCTGCGATGGCTGGACTTTGACTAAGTACCCCGCTAAAGATACCATTATCTGGGCCTACCAGAAACCCTTGAGCAAATTCTACTGCGATCGCTCGTCGCTTGCTTCCTACACCCGGATCTACTACTGCCACATGCACTGTCCCAACTGGGAAATAAGGATAAGCATTCATCAGGCAAAACCTGGCTGCGGCGATATCTTGCGGCGGAATTTGGTGCGTTAAGTCTACTACCGTAAGTCTAGAGTTGATTTGGGCTATGACACCCTTCATTATGCCTACATAAACATCGCGATCGCCGAAATCGCTCAGTAAAGTCATGAGTGGTTGTTGACCTATCTGGTTCTTAGACATATTTTTGCTAAAATTTACATTAAGTCGTAACTTTCTGTAGCAACAGCTACAAAATTTATGCTATGTTAAGGATGCAAGATATAAAGCAAAAAATTAAAGAAGGTAATCACTATGAATCAAAATAGACTACAAACTACCAGAAAAGCACAAGAAGCTCACAGACAGAATATTCAAAAAAGCCTAGAGCATCGCTTGCAAGTAGCCAGAGCAAAGGGCGACGAACAACTGATTCGTCAGTTGGAAGCTGAGATGAGGTATTCCAGCTAAATCAAGTTTTCATTGTTCTTAGTTTGTTGTGTAACCCGCTATGGCGGGTTTTTTTTGTTTTTAGGGAGTTTTCTGGTAATTTCCCTCTTACAGCCTTTTCAATTAATTCAATTACCCCACTCCCTACTCCCTATTCCCCATTCCCCACCCTTACACTTCTGGCTCAACACCCAAGGCTCGTAACTGTGCCGCCAAGCGTTCAGCTCGTTGCAGAGCAGTTTCTTTAGCTTCTCGCTCAAGTTCTGCTCGTAAACGTTCTTGTTCGGCTCGTAAACGCTCAAGTTCTGCTCGTTCTGCACCAGTAGGAATTATATTCCCTGTCGCATCGCACCACCTCAGCCAAACATCCCGCTTACCTTCATACGCACCTTCCCACAAACATAAACCTAGCTCAACTTCAGTCAGCCATTGCTCACTCATGGGTATATATTGCCGCCCACGCAACTCGTACATCTGTAGAACTTCACCACCAAGTTGTCGAGTTGGATCAAAGATAATGTAGTACATTACCCGCATCCTGGCATACTCTAAGATTTTTCGTCCTGTTTCATTGCCTTCTCGATTTGAAACAATTTCAATCACCACCTCCGGCGGTTTACCAAAATCCCAGAAGAAATAAGAGCGATGCCGTCTTTCCCACCAGTTATCAGCTACTTGTACATCCAGGCTCAAAAATACATCAGGTACAATCGGCGGTTGTTTGTTACTGGGAAACAACCCCACATTGGCAGCCACGAGAAACCCTTGGGCATTACTAGGCCCGTTCCAAGAACTGTAAAGTGTTTCTGTCAGCAGGCGTTGTTGTTTTTCAGATGGCAGATTATCCAAGGGTTCATCGTCCTCTGTCATCAGATGACTAACATCTGGTAACAAATCTTCTGGTAATAAGCCAGCGTCTGTCAAGATGATAGATTCATTCATAAGGAATTCTGGGGGTAGCAGCTTAATTCTATTGTGGCAGCAGCATTAATTCCTTTCATCCTACCAATAGATTTTCTACACCTATTGTTGTCTCGTCGTAGTTGTTACCTGGATAATCCTACCGTATTGCGATCGCCACTGTAATGCATTAGAAATTGTTAGATAGCCAATTTCTGGCGATTGCTGCAAAGGCGAAACCTACCGATACCAGCAAAAAGCTCTAAGGCTTTGAGTTTATTTGTTGTCATGCCACACTACTGCAACCGCAAAGCATAATGGTAAAACTCTTCATTCTTAATGTAATCTCGCGCTTCATAGAGTTTTTGCGCTGTTATGTTAGAAATTTGAGTAGATAAAATTACTCGAATTGCTCCACTTTGTTTTGCGTATTCTTCCGCAACACTCATCAATAACTTTGCAATTCCCTTCCGGCGATACGACTCTTCCACATATAAATCGTTCAATATCCATACTCGTTTCATCGACACCGAAGAAAAGCTGGGATAAAGCTGAGTAAATCCAACTAATTCTCCATTGTCATTAGCTGCAAACACTACCGAGTCATTATTGTTGAAACGTTCTTTGAGAAACTCCTTAGCAGCTTCAAGATTTGATGGCTGATTGTAAAAAACTCGATATCGATCAAATAATACTGAAATACTTTCAAGATGATTAATATTAGCCAAGAAAACTTCCATTCAGTGTCCTTGTAATTTCAATGCAGTTTACACCACAATACGGTTTAGTTAAGAGCTACTGGCAAAAATTTTGGGTTTTTAAAACGCGATAAATCGCCGTCTCTACAAGTGTTTGCGTCTGTTCTGAACTGTATTATTTATTATCTTTGCGTTTTAAATTCAAGTAATTGGTGGGCATTGCCCACCTTACTTAGATAACTCACTACTTAACTAAGACTTTGGTTTATAAGTCGAAGCAACGTGCAATTCTTTCAACTGTTTAGCATCTACACTCGAAGGTGCATCTGTTAACAAACAACGTGCTTGTTGTGTCTTCGGAAAAGCAATGACATCTCGAATAGATTCTTCGCCAGCTAGCAACATTACTAAACGATCTAAACCGTAGGCAATGCCACCATGCGGCGGTGTACCATATTCAAATGCTTCTAAAAGAAAGCCAAATTTACTTTGTGCTTCTTCAGGAGATAAACCAATCGCTTCAAACACCTGCTGTTGAATTTCTCGCTGATAAATCCGCAGACTTCCGCCGCCAACTTCCACGCCGTTGAGTACCAAGTCGTAAGCTTGGGCGCGTGCAGTCTTTAAGTCACTCAAATCATCAGGATGTGGTGCTGTAAACGGGTGGTGCAGTGCTTCTAAACGTTTTTCGTCAGCATTCCACTCGAACATGGGGAAATCTGTAATCCAGAGCAAGTTGATTTTTTCTGGATCAATTAAGTTAAATTCTTTAGCGATCGCTTGCCGTAATCTATCTAATGTCTTATTAACTGTAGCAGCTTCCCCTGCCCCAAACAACAGCAAATGTCCAGCTTTAGCACCTGTACGGCGCAAAATTTCTTGTTTTTGTTCTTCGCTTAAGTTGTCTTTAATCGCGCCAATGGTGTCAATTTCGCCATCATCTCTGACGCGGATATAAGCTAAACCTTTAGCACCGGCTTCACTGGCTTCTTTAAATAAGTCACCGCCTGGTTTAATGCGGACATTAGAAATTACATCGTTACCGTTAGGAATGGGCAGGATTTTGACGATACCACCATTGGTAACAGTGTCCCGAAAGACTTTGAAACCGGAGTCTTTGACAATATCTGAGACATCAACTAATTCCAAACCATAGCGGGTATCTGGTTTATCACTCCCGTAGCGTTCCATCCCCTCAGCGTAAGTGAGGCGGGGAAAAGGGCGCTGTAACTCAATGCCTTTAACTGTTTTGAAGATATGGCAAACTAAGTTTTCATTCAGTTCGATAATTTCTTCTTGGGACATGAAGCTCATTTCCATGTCCAACTGGGTAAATTCCGGTTGTCTGTCAGCGCGTAAGTCTTCGTCACGAAAGCAACGCGCAATCTGATAATATCTATCCAAACCGGATACCATCAGCAATTGTTTAAATAGCTGGGGTGATTGTGGCAAAGCATACCACTCACTAGGATTGACGCGACTGGGTAGAACATAATCCCGCGCCCCTTCTGGGGTAGAACGGGTAAGTATTGGGGTTTCGACTTCGATAAAACCTTCCAAATCTTCCAGATAACGACGCATGGCTTTGACAATTTGATGACGCAGTTGCAAATTTTGCGCCATGCGTTCGCGTCGCAAATCCAAATAACGATATTTCAGCCGCAAGTCTTCCCGCACTGTCTCGGTATCAGCTACGGAAACTTGAAAAGGTAACTGTTTGCGGACAGCATTCAGGAGTTCAATTTTATCGGCGTAGATTTCTACCTCGCCTGTTGGGATGCGGGTATTCAGCGATTCTTCAGGACGTTGCGTTACCCTACCAGTAATTTCGACAACATATTCATTTCGCAGAGCGTTCGCCTGCTCATAAGAATCGGGGGTGCGTTGTGGATCGCTGACAATTTGGACAATTCCAGAGCGATCGCGTAAATCTAAAAATATCACACCACCGTGATCGCGGCGACGGTCTATCCATCCGTAAAAGGTAACAGTTTCTCCAATATGTTCTTTTCGGAGTTCGCCGCAATAGTGAGTTCGCATAAGTCTTAGTTATTGTTTCCGGGCTAGATTGGCAAGCAAATGTCAAAGCTTTCCCATTATCTAGCATCAATAGTAATTGTAGTAGTTCTAGTTGAAGAAAAAATGGAATATCACACTACATCCAGTCAAACTCGGTAGCTTGCTCATACTTGAACAGAAACCCTCTGCACACCAATAAACTTTAATGCTTCGGCGTTTTCTTGTTCAACCTCTAAACAAAGTTCAATAGGTCGCGCTAGGATTCCCCGACTTCGGCACAGCAAGAATGTGAAAGTGACCACGGGGAAGATTCCCCGTGGTCACTTTCACGTGAGTAATGGCGCTCCGGGACTCAATACTTGGGGCTGGGGCAAGAGGGAATAGTTTTCAAAACTTGGGTAGTGAAGTTTTTCCTCCTGCCCCAGTCCCTAATCCCCAATCCCCAGTCCCTCGTTCACATCCTTCTATATATTTGGTAATAAATACTTAATAACCCATTAGGTAGACGTAAGCATATTTGTAATTTTTTAATGTAAGGACGCAGAGGCATAAATACTGCCTCATGTGAAATTGACGACTTAAAATCGGAGGTAAATTATGACGACAGCTCAAACTCAGCAATCTTTGCTTGAAACTTGCATAGAGGCTTGCTTTGATTGCCTACGCGATTGTGAAAACTGTGCCGATGCCTGCTTAAGTAGCGACATGGTACAGATGATGGCTCAATGCATTAAGCTGTGCAGGGACTGTGCTGACACTTGCGACCTTTGCGCTCGTTTCATGTCTCGCAATTCGGCTCTCCATGCTCAAATGTGCGGAGTTTGTGCAGAAGCTTGCGATCGCTGTGCCAGTGAATGTGAAAAACACGATAATGATCACTGTAAACGCTGTGCCGCATCTTGCCGTCGCTGCGCCCAATCTTGTCGCCAAATGGCTACAGCTATGGCATAAGTATTTGTAATCGCTGACTGCTGCGCTGCGTTGTAATCAATTTATTCGTGCGGTGGTCAGTGATCATCATTACTTGAAGCACCGCATTAGTGAGTAATGTTGCAAAGTAGATTACTCCCGTCATGACTTAGACCGCTTCCATAAGTTCGGGAACTGCTCCCATAAGTTCGGGAGCTACTCCCATAAGTTTAGGTGCTACTCCCATAAGTTCGGGAACTGCTCCCATAAGTCCGGGAACTGCTCCCATAAGTTCGGGAGCCGCTACCAGTTGCAATAACATTGATACGACAGCGTGAACTACCCCGCCGTAAGACGGACGGAGCTTCCCAATTCATCGGGAATAGCTTCCAGAACTTCGTAGTAATAGAAAGTCTTACATTCCCTCCTTTTGTCAGGAGTCCTGGTTCCCAAGACCCAAATCTTTTACCCTGAGCGATGCCGTTCGCGCAGCGTCCCGTAGGGAAGGGTTCTCTTGCTACACTTACCTATACAGCTTGGTTTTCGCTTATGGCATTGGTGGTCAAGACATTAGTTATCTTACCAAAAAATTTTGGGGATTCGTCATACATCCACTTATAGAGTTTTTACTGTGTAAAAAATCAATTCCAGACGCAATCCTTATCCCCCGCTCCCTATCCCCACCCTATGAGTACATTGAGGGTGGGGACTTCCGCGACACGTTAAATATGGTGTGCAGCAAGTCGTTGAAATGCCGACGGTGCTGGAATATCTGCGAGATGCTGGCGTATCACCTCGGCACACGCACCCGAACTTAACAACGAGGTATCGACTTCAAGATCATAGATACCGGGGATGTGGACTTCACGTTGCCATAACTGAACCGGATGTGGTATCGACGAGTCGGCTGCACTTCCCACTTTCCCCTTCGTTTTTTGTCGCCGTTCCATAATGGTTTCAATGGGGCAACGAACGCCTACAAACAAGACCGGCAATCCGTTCAAACGCCGGGCACTATCGGCCAGAATACCTCGCGGGATTGCGTAGGCGTCATGGTGTCCGACATCAACCACAACATTCAGACCCAAGCGGCTGTGGGCGGCGATGGACTCATACATGGCGCTGTACAAAATAGGAACAAGGGGTTCAATGTCCTGGCGTTCTCCCCCTGGCCGCAGACCGATCCCAGGCAGGTATCGTGGGGGAGTCATTTGCATAAAGCTATCGACACCCAAGTTTATCCAAAAACCATCAAATGTCTCTTGGATAACTGCGGCAATGCTCGACTTCCCCGATCGCGGGGCACCATTCAAGATGATAATCTGCCCTAGCTCCTTTGCCTGCTCCACGATCGCTCCTCGTATCTTTGATATATAGTTAGCAATTTCACGTTAAGGCTAAAACGTTAAATCGGCAATTGAAAAAGAGGCTGGGAAGCAGGGAGCAAGAGGGATAGAACAGAATTTACCAGAGGCTGCGTGTAGCTTAACTTAAGAGCAGAGGTACGGTGGGCACAGAGGACGCAAAAAAGGTAAAATTATGAGTAAAAATGTTAAGAATTTTAAAGAAACTAATCAATGTCCAGCATTACTCTTGACAAAAGTAACTCTCATGTCGTCGTTATCGGTGCCGGAATAGGTGGACTGACTGCTGGAGCATTATTAGCTCATAGGGGTTACAGCGTCTTAATTTTGGATCAAGCCCTCGTCCCAGGTGGCTGTGCTTCGACGTTTAAACGGCAGGGATTTACCTTTGATGTGGGCGCAACTCAGGTGGCGGGGTTGGAACCAGGGGGAATTCACCACCGCATTTTCTCAGAATTAGAAATAGATTTACCACCAGCAACGCCTTGCGATCCGGCTTGTGCGGTATATTTACCTGGGGAAAGCACACCGATTAATGTTTGGCGCGACCAAGAGAAATGGCAAGAGGAACGACAAAAACAGTTTCCCGGTAGCGAGCCTTTCTGGCAATTGATGGCAACTTTATTTGATGCCAGTTGGGAATTTCAAGGACGCGATCCGGTGCTACCACCACGTAATTTATGGGATTTGTGGCAGCTAGCGCAAGCTGTGCGTCCCAGTACATTAATTACCGTACCCTTCACTTTGTTTACGGTAGGAGATGCTTTACGATTATGTGGGCTGGGAAATGATCAGCGATTGAGAACTTTTTTAGATTTGCAACTGAAGCTATACTCCCAAGTAGATGCTGAACAGACAGCATTACTTTATGCAGCCACAGCGTTGAGTGTATCCCAACTGCCCCAAGGATTGTTTCACCTCCAGGGAAGTATGCAAGTATTAAGCGATCGCTTGGTACAATCCTTAGAAAGAGATGGCGGCAAATTGTTGATGCGCCACACTGTAGAACAAATCAAAGTAGAAAACGGCAAAGCTACTGCTGTAGTCATTAGAAATCAAAAAACTGGCGAAGTGTGGACAGAAGCAGCCGACCACATAGTTAGCAACGTCACCGTGCAAAACTTGGTGCAGTTATTGGGACAAGCGCCATCTGGATATAAAAATCGGGTGGAAAAACTGCCCCAAGCATCGGGCGCGTTTGTGGTGTATTTGGGTGTAGACGCTAGCGCGATTCCGCCGGAATGCCCTCCCCACCTGCAATTTTTGTATGATGTCAATGGCCCCATTGGCGAGAATAATTCCCTATTTGTTTCCGTCAGTCATCCTGGAGATGGCCGCGCACCGGAGGGGAAAGCAACAATTATTGCTTCTTCATTTGTCGATCCTGCACAGTGGTGGGAGACTGAAGATTATGAAGGACTAAAAGAAAAGTTTACCCAAGAAGCGATCGCTCGTCTTGCTCAATACTTTTATCTCAAACCAGAAACGATTATTTATCAAGAAGCCGCAACACCCCGCACCTTTGCCCATTTTACAGCCCGCGATCGCGGTATAGTTGGCGGTATTGGTCAAAGGATTCCTACCTTTGGCCCCTTTGGATTTGCCAATCGGACACCAATCCAGAAGCTATGGTTAGTTGGTGACTCCACCCATCCGGGGGAAGGTACTGCTGGGGTGAGTTATTCGGCGCTGACGGTAGTTAGGCAAATTGAGGCGCAATAACTTTTGAATCTCACACGACTCAAAGTCGCGTGATTCCTGCTTCAACGACCTCTGCCTGAAGTAATTCAGGACTTACAAGTTCTCCACAGGCGTTTTTAAAGTCTCCGGCGCACCAACGGCGACTTTTAAACAAGTACCTAAAAACTCTAAGTATGTTTAACCTCTGTACCTTAAAGATTTTATCCACTAGAGGATCGATAAAAATATCTATTTCCTAGTAGAACCTCATATCTTTAGTTGTCGTGGTTCAATTTAGCTTGGTTTTCGCTATATTTTAATTTTAACAGAATATGGAGCACCTAACTCATGACTGGAAGTCACGAGTGTGCGGCTTGTAGAAATCAAATACCAGTAATTAAAAAGTCCTCCCTCCTTAGCAGGCAAGTCATACTTGTAACCGATGGCAAACAGGATACAAAACTGATGAAATAAGGTTAGTGTTGCGAATGCTGGAGTAATGACAGACAGCGTTTTAATTCTAGGTGGACGAGGGCGGATTGGTAGCAGTGTTGCTCAGGATCTCGCTACCCATACGCAGGCTCAAATTACGATTACTGGACGTTCTGCGGAGTTTGGGAAGGCTGTTAGCTTGTCTTCGGGAGGACAAGTGCAGTTTTTGGTATTGGACTTGGCAGAAGTTGACAAGTTGCAAGATGCGATCGCAAACTCTAACTTAGTCATCCATTGTGCTGGCCCATTTCACTATCGAGATACTAATGTTCTCGAAACCTGTATTGCTCAAGGCGTTAATTATTTAGATGTCAGTGACCATCGTTCATATACCAGTAAAGCTCTCAATTTTAGTGAACAGGCTGCTGCTGCTGGTGTGACAGCAATTATTAATACTGGTATTTTTCCTGGTATTTCTAACAGCATGGTACGTCAGGGTGTTGAACAATTTGATAAACCAGAAAAGATCCATTTAAGTTATTTAGTTTCCGGTTCTGGCGGTGCTGGCATTACAGTGATGCGGACAACTTTTCTTGGGTTGCAGTATCCTTTTGAGACTTGGATAGATGGAAAATGGAAGATAATCAAGCCTTATAGTGAAAGAGAATTAGTTGATTTTCCACCTCCCTATGGACGCACCGGAGTTTACTGGTTTGATATGCCAGAAACCTTTACACTGCCCAAAGCTTTCCCATCAGTAAAAACTGTAATTACTAAGTTTGGCTCTGTTCCCGATTTTTACAATCACCTAACTTGGATTGCGGCACACGTTTTTCCCAAGTGGTTAATGCAGCGCCGTTACATGATTGAATTTCTGTCTCATGTCAGTCATTCAATGACAGATGTCACTAATAATTTTACTGGAATTGGTGTAGCAGTTCGTTCAGAAGTTACAGGGCAAAAAGATGGTGAAACCGCCGTTTATTGCTCAACTGTAGTGCATGAAAATACAGCCGTGGCTTCTGGTTGCGGCACAGGTAGTATTGCCCAGTTATTGCTAGAAGGTAAACTTAAAAAACCAGGTGTTTTTACTGTTGAAGAAGCACTACCAACAAATTTATTTGAAGAAGTAATGCAAAACCGAGGAATTAAAATTAATCACAGTTGGTTATAGGTTAATACGCTTGGGTTAAGCACACAAGCTCAATGGCTAATAATTTACCACATTTGAAATCGTGTTTTGTTTCTACACCACCTAACATAATTAGCCACAGATACTCGTAGGGACACGGCATTGCCGTGTCCCTAACTGTGTACTTTCAAATGAGAATCACTATAACATTAACTGAACTATAGGAATCCGGTTTGATTTCTGAAAATATACGTAGGATGTGTTAGCGACAGCGTAACGCATCAAACCCTTGATAATAGTGCGTTACGAACTCCGTTCTAACACACCCTACAATACCTAATTCCGTTCAAAAATCAAATAGTAATCCTATATAGGTAAAAATTATTATACCTTGCGATAGAAGTAAAAACTGTACTTAAAAACTTAGGATGCCTGTGAGCCTTAAATATTGCATGTATTTATACATGCATGAATGAGGCTCATAAAATAAAACTAGGAGTAGGAGGGTTTTTCAATGCAAAAAATTCTATTAATTTTAAAACAAGCGTTACGTTCAATTTTAGTTGTTTGCTTGATGGTTTCCATCAGCTTGTCAGGTTCTTTCATTTTCGTTCAGCAAGCTAGTTATGCAACTACTCTTGAAGAATTAAAGCTAATACCCCCAGAGTATAAACCAAATTCTGAAGAAAAAATTAATCGTGCTAACGAATTTGACCCAGGTGTTGGTATTCAAGAAGAAGAACGAGAAGAAGCTTATGAGCAAGCAATAAAAGATTCAAAAAACCTTACTACTATAGAGAAAACTTACGAAAGGAATTTGAAGGCTGAACAAGCACAAAATCCTCCAGAAAGTTTTGGTGAAAAAGCAAAAGAAGTTATTGAAAAGGTAACAGGTAAATAGGGAATATAGACCTAAAAACACAGTTTTTGCGCTGACTGGTTCCAACCCTCCAGGCTTGGAACCGCTTTTGGGAGGCTCCGCCTCCAGTGACTTGATGAGAGGCAGAGCCTCTTAGAATTCGTTCCCAGCCTGGAGGCTGGGAACGAGGCGACAAAAGACTTTGGGCTTATCTTAGTGCCATTCGTGCTTTAGCCCTTGGTATAACACACCCTACAAAAACAAAAATTGCTTTTACTCAAATTCATCTATTGTGGTGGGAGGATTAGACTTTATCTTATTAGCAATATTGCGCTCATACCACTTCATTAATGGAGTTGCACTAATGCCATGTATAATCACGGAAGCTACAATAGTAGTGTAAGTTATCCAAGCAATTTGTTCGGCAGCTTCACCTTTTAAGCCATGACCAAAGGCATAGGCGAGATAATATAAAGAGCCGACACCGCGAATACCAAACCATCCAATCAACCATTTAGTTCCTGGATGAAAGGTTCGGCGATGTGATTCTACAGGGCGTTTGCCTATTGTGCTAATCCAAACTCCTACAGGTCTAATTATTAAGAATAATAAAATTATCACCAATAAAGATTGCATAGCATAGTTAAGCATTGGGTTCAATAATAATATTGAACCCAATAGTAGAATTGTCCCAACTTCCAGCAGCTTTTCAACTTGCTCAACAAATTCCAACTGTGCTAGCGGTTTTTCAGGATTTCTGTAACTGCGTTGGACAACTAACCCAGCAACAAATACTGCCAAAAATCCATAGCCATTCACCATTTCTGTTAAAGAATAAGTTAGTAGAATTGTGCTGATAGCAATAAAATCTTCCATTAACTCATCGGCAGGACGGCGTTTTTGAATTCTTTTTTCAATCCAAACTATAGATTTGGCAACAACAATTCCCATAACAATACCGGCTGCGATCGCCCAAATTAAATCAACCGCAATCCAATCTTTCAACCAGTTGCCCCAGTTGTCATCTTCTAATGCATGAATGCCAAAATAAACGAAGGGAAAAGCTAAAGCATCATTTAACCCACCTTCAGAAGTTAAACCAAATCTCAACTCATCTTCGTCGTTTATATCGGTAAGTTGTACTTCTGATGCTAATACTGGATCGGTTGGTGCAAGAATTGCTCCTAATAAAATCGCTTCTCCCCAATTCATCCCTAAAAACAATTTACCCACAACAGCCAGAGCCAAAATTGAAATTGGCATTAGAAATACAATCAATCGCGCCGTAATGCCCCAACCCCCCAATCTTAGAGGACGAACTATTTTTAAACCGCAGCTAAACACAGAAATAATTACTACAAGTTCTGTTATTCTTTCCAGCACTTCGGCATTAAAAACTTCATCTCGACGTAATTGAATCAGCCCAAAGGCGTAAGGCCCTAGCAAAATACCAACTAGTAGATAGATAAGGGCAAAAGAAAGAGGTAAACGAGCAATCCAACCTGATCCCAATGTGACTATCAGTAGAAGTAGACCAATCACAAATAGGTCAATAATATAGATATCTACCATATAGCAATTTATATAAAAATTAGGCGCTACTTTGTAAGCTTAGTTGCAATAGGTTGATATTAGAAATTACCTATGGGCAGATTTTCTTGAATTGGGGATTAGGGATTCAGACCTACTACTAAATTGAATAGATAACATCGCGCTTTGATTACTCTCCTCTGGATTACAACACAGCCCCTAAAATAATGGGGAATATGGCTACAGTGTACGCACAAGTCGAAAAATCCTCTACCCACATTTTTGTAAGAGTGAAACTGTCACATTCAACCACATCCCGCCCAGAACTAAAGTTCAGGGCTGATAGCTGAAGTCCACTCAAGTGGACTAAATAACCAATTCAGTCCACTTGAGTGGACTTGGGCTATGAGACTCGGAATTCATTCCGAGGCGGGATAGAAACGCAGTACAAGATTTATTTATAAAGATATGGCCGGGGCAAGGCTTGTGTGTACACCTCCTAAAAGGAGAGAGACTTTGAATTTACCCCTTAGAGCGTCGGAAAGAGGGGGTACAGACTGAATTATCAGAATACACACCTGTGCGCTCTTACAAATGGTTTATATTCCCTACTTTCTCACTCAGATATTGCCTAAATTAGTACAAATATACTATAATAGATATAGCGTCCACAAAGCCTAGCTAAATATATAACGGCTCTGTGAAAACCTTCTGGAAGATGGATTCAAGGGTTAGTTCGATGATGAAGCATTACATTCTCAACCTCAATCCGACTGCCAAGCATGAATGGGATCGGTGTATTTTACGTGACCCGTTGACTGCCAAACGCCCAGACATTGCCAAACTAATTGCTGAAGCGGTTGGTGCTGATACAGGCAGTTATTTAGTGAGCGTGAATATAGAAGTTCAAGTTTTAGAGCAAGCCGCAGTACCTCAAGCCGAACAACTCTCGCTTTCATTTCCAGAAGTGAGTGTGTCGTCACAACCACAACTGCGGGAAGCGGCTTGAGCTACAGTTTAGAATTTAGCCGAAAATAAAGCCTGCATAAGCAGGCTTATACCATTTTGGATTTTGGATTGGAATCCACCAAGCTTAGTTAAGTGTAAAACTGCTCTGTGACAGCCTTTTGGAAAATGGATTCAAGGGTTAGTCTTATACTTAAACACTACATTTTTGACCTACGAGGAAAATTATTAAATGATGCAACTGAGTCATTATCCAGCTGCGTTGGGCGAAGCCCTTGCCGAAGGCATCGCACAAGCTGCCCAACGGGCTAATGAAACACAAGTCACCAGTTTTATATCAATACGTTTGGGATAAGGCAGAAACCCCTCATGTAGAGACGCGATTTATCGCGTCTAAAAAATTGACACGTTAGACAGACGCGATAAATCACCGTCTCTACAAAGAATGAACTCGTCAATTATTCCTTGACAAACTACTATTTCCGACTTGTGTGTACACCGTAGCTCCTAAAAGGATAGAGGCTTTGAATCTTACTCCTCTTCCCTGCAAGGGAAGGGGCTGGGGGTTAGGTCTGTATGTGAGACAGCAATTGGGCAATTTGCTGATTAATAATTGCAACATCAAAACGCCCACTAGCTGTAGTTCTGGCATTATTGGCTATAGTTGCAGTTATTTCCGTCTCCTGAAGACAGGTGATAATTACTTGTGCAAGTTCTTGGGGTTCTCCTGGTGTCACGAGAAAACCATTAAGGCCATGTTCTACTAATTCCATTGCACCTCCAGCTTTTGCTGCAACTACAGGTTTTCCACATAGCATCGCCTCAACAATCACTCTACCAAAGGGTTCTGGGGAAGTAGAGGTATGTGCTACCAAGTCACAAGCTGCCATTAACTGGGGAATATCTGAACGAAATCCTAAAAATTGGACGCGGTTTTCTAGCCCCATATCTGCAACTTGTTGGTGTAACTGGTGGACGTAATCTTGTTCACCAAACAGGGCATCACCCACTAAAATTGCTGTCACCTCTGGCGGACATTTGGCAAGGGCATCAATTAAAATATGCTGTCCTTTCCAAGGTGCAAGACGGCTAAAGTGTCCGACTACAAATTTTCCTGACAATCCTAACTGTTGCTGTAATTGATTAATGTCAGACTCATCAGCTTGATAAATTTTTGAATCAAAGCCGTTATAGACAACTTCGATAATATCTGAGCGTCCTCCGGCTTGCACAAAGGCTGTTTTACTAGCTTGGGAATTAGCAATTACTAATGATGCAAAACGATTAGCTAAATTAACAGCAATACGAAGATTAGTTTGGCTAAAATGCTCTATGGAAAGAATATCATGTAAATGATAAACCAGAGGGCGGCGACTAAAAAAACTTGCTAATGCTCCGACAACTAATGCTTTTTGGGTGTTGGCATAGATTAAATCGTATTCACGTGCTTTTTTAACTACCTTAGTAATTAAAGGCGCAAGTTGTCCCAGACTCTTTAATCCTTGTAGCAAACTGCTTTCTTTGCGAACTTGGATTGCTTGAGTTGCGAGAACTTCCACGGGGATATGATTTTGTTGTAGTAAATCTTTAAATGAACCATCTGCAAATAAACCTACCAAAGCACGATCGCCATAAGGTTTAGCAATATCTATTAAACATAATTCAGCACCGCCTGGTTTACCACTTTGGTCTAAGAAAAGAATTTTCATAAAGCCTCTACTTTATCTAATTTTGACCCGCGTAGTGCCCCTAATCTTTATTACAATCTGGCATCTGGAAAACCTCTCTCTAAATCTCTCTCCTAAAAGGAGAGAGACTTTGAATTTTCCTCCTTGCCGAGTCGGGAAGGAGGTTTTTGGTGGACTTTTCCACATAACTTAAAAAGTCAGCTATATTACAATCACTTGTTTAAGCTAATAAAATCTTCCGTACTTGTTGGGCAATTTGATTCCAGTCGTAGTGTGTGGTGGCATACTGACGACAGGCTTCTCGTGAAGGTATAGGAATATTTCCCAAAAGCACTTGCTCTAATTTTTCAGCAATGGCTGAGGCTTCTGGTGAAGTAGTAATTAAATCCGGTGAGAATTCTGATAAAATTTCTGGCATTCCCCCAACTGGGGTACATAAAACAGGAGTACCGCAGGCTAGAGACTCGATTATTACTAATCCAAACCCTTCAAAAGATTGACTAGGCATGAGAGTCAATTCAGCAGCTTGATAAGCTATAGGCAATTGCTCATCAGGTAGAAAACCTAAAAATTTAACGTTGTCATCTAGTCCTAATTCTGTAGCCTGTTGTTGTAGTGCAGCTTGGATGTGACCACGACCTGCGATCGCTAGCCAAACATCTGGTATTCTGGGCTTAATTATAGCCAGTGCTTGCAATAATTTGTCAACACCGGTTCGATGTACTAAGCGGCGGGATGTAAATATTATCCGGCGATTAGTTGGCCAGCCTAGCTTTGTACAAGCCTCCTGGGGTGATAAATTTGGTTGAAACCAGTTAATATCAACTCCGCCAGGAATAATATTAATTTTGCTCCACGGTACTTGATATTTATCATGTAGAATTTTACCAAATGCTTTGCTCAAAACAATGAAGCGATCGCACCGATTATAAGTATTTTTTTCTATCAGCCAGTGCTTGATCAAAAGACTGAGGTTTTTATTAACTACCTCTTGCTGACTCTCAGAAGCCCAAGGCCCATGAAAGTTAAAAGTAACTGGTACTCCCTTGGGTAAAATATCTAAAATAGGAAAGCTATATAGTGCAAAGTGCAGATTAATAGCATCTGGTTTGCTTGTTCTTGTTTTCTGAAAATTATTGCGAATCGACCATAATCTTTGCCAAATAGCACTATCAACAGAAGCCAAATTAGTCAGCTTAATCGGGGAATTTATTTCAGCCTCTGGTAAACCGACTCCGCATAATTCAACTTGATCTTGATTTGCTGCTAATTTATGAGTTAGTTCATAAATATACCTTTCTAACCCTCCGGGACTTTTAGGAAACCAGCCTAATCCCAGGGTGAGAATAGATGCAGATGATGAAGAGAAATTTTCTGATTTTTTTTCCACTGATGTATTTCCTATAAATATATTAAAAAAGACGCAAATCTATGCGCTCCTACATCTGTATCCAAACCTGAATCACTAAAATTTTCAAATATACATTATCAATAAGAGCTTTTGTATAGAACACCAATTTATAAACTATTTATATGTCAACGTCAACAAGGAATTAAAACTGTATTTTTAGTAACTAAACAACACCTAGCTAGACATATATGATACCTACCAATCAAGAAAGATGAATGCTATATAGGGAGAGAGAAAAGCTGATAAAAAATAATAAATTTAGAACTATTTTGTATTAATTTTTACAATTAATATTAAATAACAGGTAAATATTAATGCCTAAATTCAAACAATCAGGTGAGTTTTATAAAGCTTATGTAAAATTTGCTATTAAATGTGATGTCTATGGATAGCCTGTATCTTAGTCACTTCAAAATAGCTGTATTTTGTACGGATTAACGAAAAAATGATTGTATATAAATAATTAAAAGCTTAAAAAGTATATGAAAAATAAATTACTGACGCAGTTAATAAAACTCCGTCACCAACTCAACCAGCAGCTCAAAAAAATATTTAAGATTAGATATATACAAAAAAGTAAAACTTTCAACTTTTTACTCACTCTGACTGTTGGAATAATTGTTACTACTCTTGGAATTACAACAGACTGGGCAACAAGTGGAACACGCACGCTTATCTACAAAACATCGTCGATAAGTAATACTATTGGCAGTGAAAGGTCTATACAAAACAATACTGAAACACCCACACTTACACACAAAGAAATCTCGATCAGTAATACTATTGCCAGTGAAAATCTGCTGGTACAAAACAATACGGGAACATCCACACCTACCTACACAACATCGTGGATAGGTAATACGATTGGCAGTGGAAATCTGCGGGTACAAAACAATATTGAGGCAATGTATGTTACCCCTGATGGTACAGTTTATACCAATAGCCATTGGGATGAGGCGGGAACGGAAGCAGGAATATATAAGGATGGTAAGGTTATTGGTGCCCTTGAAGATACTCACGGCTGGAGTCGTGGCGGTGGCAAAGCTGTAACAGCAAATAGTAAATATATTTACATTGCCATGACTCAGGGATCGGGGGGCAATACAAAAGAAGACTACCCGCCAGAAGGAACAACTTGGTATTCCGTTAGACGCTATGACTTGTCGGGAAAACCAGCACCTTTTCCTGAAGGGCGTGGCTGGGATAAAAGTATGTTAATTACCAGTACTAAAAGTGAAGTTACTGGATTAGCAACTGTGGGTAATGAGTTGTATGTGAGTGATTTTGCTGCTAACCGGATTCGTGTCTATGATACTGATACGATGAAGGAACTCCGCAGCTTTACCTTTGCTAATCCGGGAGCAATAACTATTGATCCACAAAAAAATCTGTGGATTATTCAAAGTAAAAATGGTAGTAAGCCTGCGAAAATTTTACATTATTCTCAGAATGGAAAGCAATTACCCCAAGAGATTGCAGATATTGTTGAACCAACTGCGTTGTTTACCGCCGCAGGCATCGCAATTAATCATCAAGGTAAGCTGTTAGTGGCAGAAAATGGGCCGCGTCAGCAAATGTTGATTTATGACATTAAAGATAAGCCGGTGCAGGTGGGTAGTTTTGGCTGTAAGGGTGGTATCTATGCAGGAATTCCTGGTGAAGTTCAAGATTTGAAACTTTATGGACTTACCGGAGTTGGTACAGATGCTTCCGGCAATATTTATATAAATAGTAATGGTTTCAACAAATCAGGAACAGATTTGCGGAAATTTTCGCCATCGGGAAAACTAATATGGCGATCGCTGGGATTGATCTTCGTCGATAATGCAGATGCTGATCCTAAAACTGATGGTGTAGATGTATTCACCAAACAAGAACACTATCTGATGGATTACAGTAAGCCTGCTGGTAAGCAATGGACTTACAAAGCTTACACCTTAAATGCTTTCAAATATCCTCAAGATCCCCGACTGCATACATCGCCAGATGGAACTTTTGTTCGCCGCATCAAAGGGAAGCGGTTCTTTTTCCTCACAGATATGTATAATAGCTTTCTGCAAATATATCGTTTTAATCCAGACAAAGATGGCAAAGTAGCTATCCCAGCCGGAATGTTTGTCGGTACTAATAGCGCCGATAAACCATTTATCAAGGGAAATTGGCCACCGCATCAACCAAAACAAGGAGAATGGATCTGGCGCGATCGCAACGGTAATGGCAAATTTGAAAAGGACGAATATGATATCAGCAAAGATTATCCCTATATCGGCGGCTGGTGGGTAGACAGCAAAGGAGATGTTTGGAAAGCTTTGCGAACAGAAGATGGCATTCGACATTATCCTTTACAGGGAATAGATGCTAAAGGCAACCCCATCTACAGCTATGGTTCGATGGAAAAGCAAACTACTCCCAACATATTTAACGACTTGCGGCGGATCGAATATTTCCCCGAAACAGATAGTATGTATTTGTCAGGCTTTACAGTAGATCACCCTGCATTCGGTGACGATGCTGGAGTTGCTGGATCTGAGATTGCCCGTTTTGACAATTGGAGTAAAGGAAATCGGACTCCTCGTTGGCGGATTGTAATTCCTTACGACACCACTGGCAAACGCGAAGTATCTACAGCCGCGATGAGTGTGGCGGGAGATTATGTATTTGCCGTGACAGTCAAAACCGCAGAAGTATATGTCTACAATGCCAAAACGGGAGCGCAAGTACAACAGTTAAAACCAGGCCCAGAAGTTGGCAATGAAAGTGGCTGGATTGATATACCCTACGGTATCCGCGCTTTTCGGCGTTCCAATGGTGAGTATCTGGTATTTGTGGAAGAAAATTGGAAAGGAAAAGTCATTGTGTATCGGCTGGCGGGGTAATACCGCAAGGCGGAAGTTAAAAGTCAAAAGTCAAAAGTCAAAAGTCAACTTTCATAGCAAGGAGCCCCCCACCAAATCTGTACTCGGATTGGTGGCGGGAGGAATTGCGCGTAAATTACCAGTTTGGCTAATTTACTGTACCTGAAAAATTTGCAGACAAATAATACCAATTTTAAAAATGATTGCGACAGATGGGCAGAGAAAACCCAGATACACTAAGCGGTTTCTAATCCAAAATCTAAAATCCAAAATCAAAAATGGTATAAGGTGTGTTTGGGCATAGAGTTAGGGAGTGTTGACGAGGTATTTATAAAGGTCATTAATGACAGCATCAGCCGCAAGCAAATTTCCGCCTCGCCAAGTCATGTAATCTATGGAGTAAACATGATTTTGTTGAACGGCTCGAAGCTTTTTCCAAAGTGGGTTTTGCTTGAGTTTATCAAGAGACTTTTGATCATCATTACTCAAGGTTCCCACGAATAAAATATCACCGTCAGCTTTCTCTAATTCTTCTATAGAAAAGTAAAGCTGTGTATAAGGTACAATAATATCTTGTGCTTTGGAACGTTGCAGCCCCACATCCTTAAGAATAGAATCGGGAAATGAGTTTTTAGCTTCACTAAATATCGCGCCGGGAGCCAAGAAGACAAGAGAAATTTCCTTGTGCTTGTAGCGATCACCTAAAGCTGTTTTGAGTTGTTCGATTCGCTGATAGTAGTTTTTCCAAGCCTGCTGTGCAGCTTCTTGTCTTCCTAATACCTGAGTAACAAAATCAAATAGCTCTCGCCAAGTCTTATTTTGTCGCCAATCAAATAGTACAGTGGGAGCAATTCTTGAAAGTAAGGGATAAAATTGCTTTTCCGCGTTCCAACCTATAATAATGTCGGGCTTAATCAGTAAAATTTTTTCTAGATTAGGTGGAAAAATTCCTACTGACTGTATACCATCTATTTTACCTTCTAAATATGTATGTTCATCTAGCATATCAATGAAGGTACTTCCTAGAGGCTTAACTCCAAGGACAAGGGCATTACCTAAAGTCGGTAAAGAAAAAGTGACAATCCTCTGAGGATTGATGGGAATACAGGTTTCTCCTATTGTGTGTTGAAAGACGCGGCAATCTTTACTTGTCAAATCAGCCGAAGAAATTGTGTTTTGAACTGTGTAACGGCTACACGCTGTAATCAGTCCAAAAATCAAAACTGTTAATAGTAAGTAACCTATCCAATGGCGTAGTTTTGCTGTCTTCATGACTTCAGTCAGCTTCTTAAGAGTTCCACAAAATTGTACCTACACAAAATCTAAACTGAATTCTCTGCGGATAGATTTAAAACTGTACTGAAACTGACCCGGTGATTGCAAAAGGCGAACCTTGAGTAATATTTGCTCGATTGTTTGAACCGGAAGCATAACGAATATCAAAAAGGTTTTCAATACCTAATCTAAAGGTCAGGTTATTAACTTTGTAAGCAGCACCTAAATCGACTCGCACATAACCAGGAAGCTCAAAAGTATTTTCGTTATCTCCTTCTCTTTCACCCACATAAACTAAACCTGTACCTAAACTCAATCCCCTGAGCGAACTTTCAGTAAACTCGTACTTGCCATAAAGACCTACACTGTGCTGTGGAGTATTAATTGGGCGGTTCCCTTCTTGTCCAGGTATGACACTTCTGGTAATTTCTGAATCTAGGAAAGTGTAAGCTGCAATCAGGCTAAAATTCTCGGTTACTTTTCCGTTGATATCTAATTCAAATCCACGGCTACGAATATCGCCTACAAGGATATTAAAATCAGGGTTACTGGGGTCACTTTCTGCAATGTTTGTTTGTTTCAAGTTAAACAGTGCAGCCGTGATAGTTAATCTATCATCTAACAGATTGACTTTAGCACCAACTTCATATTGAGTAGCCTTTCTAGGGTCAGCAAAACCGCCGTCAGAAAGTAAACCAAATTGTGGCTCTGTCGATTGACTGAAGCTAGTATAAACTGAAGCAGAGTCTGTCAAGTTATAAACTAACCCAATGCTTGGAGAGACGAAATTATCTTGTTGTGCAGTTACGCCACCATCTATAAACTCAAATCCGCCATAGCGCAAACCTGCTAGTAAACGAAATTGCCCAAGTTTGATGAAATCTTGAATGTAAACGCCCCAATTGCTGTCACTAAAATCAATTGTTCTATTAGTAAGTCCGGTGGGGATAGGAACATCAAAAGTAGGGTTAGCAACGTCAATACTACCAAAAAAACCAGCATTAACACCATTGAACCTTGATCTGTACTTATTGTACTCAACACCTGCTAGTAACTTATGTTCTGTGGCTCCAATATTGAAGTTTCCTCTGATTTCACCTCGCAGATTGTATTGATTATAGTCATCAAAAATTGTTCGGTAAAAACGTGTTAAAGTATCACCCTCAAAACCAAGTGCGACAAAGATCGGATTAGCTTCTCTTTGTGTATTAAAATACTGACCGCTGAGATTAACTGACCACTGTTCACTAATTGGCTGGTCTAAATAGGCTCCAATCCGATAGTGATTGTAAATTTGGCTATTGCGAGGGTCTGTATAACTGCGGTCATAGAAAATCTGACCATCAAAGAATTTGGCTCCAGTATTAAAGTCTTTATCTTGTCGGTAATACTCCCCTTCAACTGTTAAAGAACCGCCTCCACCTGTTAAAAATGTCAGTGAGGGAGCAACAAAAATGCGATTATCTTCAACGTTGTCTACAAAATCATCCGAATCTTGAAAAGCCAGAACGAGGCGATATAGCAGATTCTTGTCCTGAGTCAAAGGCCCTGTTAAATCTACTTCACTGCGATAAAAGTTAAAGCTGCCTGCATCGACTGAAAATTTATAACTGGGTGTGGCTTGGGGCTTCTTTGTAATATAGTTAACCACTCCACCAGGTGAACCTGTTCCATAAAGTAACGAAGAGAAACCTTTCAAAATTTCCAGACGTTCAATATTTGCAAAATCTCTGATTAAAGAACGGTAATTATCTCGTAACCCATTAATATAAACTTGGCTACCTGTACTAAATCCACGAACTTGAAAATCCGTGAAGAGTCCACCCTGTCCAATATTTCCTGCTGTAACTCCACTAATGTAAGGGGCTAAGTCTTCTACTCGTCGGGGTGCTTTATCTTCAATAAATTCCTCTGTAATTACGCCAATTGATGCAGGTGTTTCTATTAATGGAATATCAAGTCTACTTCCAGTGGTAGCATCTGGCACTCGATATCCATTCTGTTCCCCTGTCACCACCAACTCAATCGGCTCATCCTGCTGCGTCGCTGATTCTTCCGGTACTGTCTCACTTGCTGGCTTTTCTTGAGCTTGTGGCGTTTCCAACGGTTGTGGTGGCTGCATCGCCGTTGCAGTAGGAGTTATACCAAAAACCAGCCCTGCATTATCGTCAAATAACTCAACGGTTGGTAAAGTGTTCTCACCTACCACCGTCACCCGCACAGTATTTGCATCAATATTCGTAACCGTTATTTCAGCAATTCCCGCAGTTGGTTTTTCCGAACGAAAGTTGAAAGCATTGCCGTTAGGTAACTGCAACTGAGCATTAGGAATATCTGCAATAAAATTATTCTCGGTGTTGCGATTTGTAACTTGTAGTTGTTCTCCCAAAGCTGTCTCTAAAATTATTTCCACACCTTTTTCAGTGGGATTCGTTTTAACTCCCGTGACTGGGATAATTTCTGATGTCGGTGTTGGTGACTGCACCAAAATTTGAGTATTGCTAGAAGAATTAGTATCTTCTGCCCATGTTGCTTGCACTCCTAGAATCAAAAATACATTTGTCAGCAATAGCAGCCGCCCCAGTTGTAAAAAATTCACCATCACTCCCACACCTTCAAGCTTAATAAAAACTTTTCCTAAATAGCTTATGAAGAAGTATGAAGGTGAAGATAGAGATAATTCTGCTCAAACGGAATTTTTATTCTGCTCAAACGGAAAATTTCTTAATACAATCCCGTGGACGGATGCCAAACTTTTTCCGAAACGCTCTCCCAAAAGCAGTCAGGTCATTGTAACCTACCAGATGGGCAACTTCTCCGACTTTCCAACTACCTGTCTGAAGCATTTGCCATGCTTGCTCCATGCAATAACCGTGGAGATAACTAAATACCGTCGTGCCAAAAACCTGACGAAAACCCTGTTTGAGAGTGCATTCATTTAAACCTACTAGTCTTGCTAACTCTGCTAAACTCGGTGGGTTATTTAGCTTTTGTTGCAAAATATCCCTAGCATAATAAATTCTGTCTACTAAATCGCCTGTCAATGGATGAGGAGTGCTTTCACCATCTTGAATTTCTGTTTCCACAGCTAGCAACATTCCTATCAACTCTAAAGCTTTGCCTTCCAAATAAACCCGCTTGGCAATTCCACGATAAGGACACTGGATAATTTGCTTGGCGACAGTTTGCATAGCTGGTGTAGCGATCGCATCACGACAGTAACATTCTTTCCCAGATGGTCTGACCAGATGTTGTAATTCTCCTGGTATTTCCCCATCTGGATTACCAGCCAGAGAGTACAATGTCTCAGGCATCATCTCGATAATCACTTCCAAAAAAGGCTGTCTGGCGAAAATATCACCTAGTGATTCTATTTCTATACCTTTTCCGTAGACGCCATATTTTCCACCCTCAAGGGAAGTTTGCCGACTCTGATTTTCTCCAGAGAGATGAAAGTGATACTCTATACCAGGCGTATCTAGATCGGAGAATTCTACAGTCAAGCGATCGCGCATCTCATAGTCAGCAATAGTTAAATGTAAACCTTCCCTAAGTTGAATTTCTCGCCAGTAGCCTTGTCCCAATGGCTGCGGAAACTTGTGCATCACATCAAACTTGTCCTTGGGGTCAGGATAGTGACTAGTTCCATTAGTCCGCATCTCTTTCCACAGTTCGTTGTAGGTTTGTTGGGAAATGGTGATAGTCATTTAAGATAAAGTCTTAGCCTCTAATCAAGAAATTATCTCATTAATTTGAGCGATCGCGCCAAAAACAACCTCAAAAAGCTATGATTTTACAGGCGGAATTTGCGCGTAAAGTACCTTTTGTTGTTTTTGAGCTAGATACATCGCAATTCCTTTCTCGTAGTAAGCTGCTTCATTAATAAAAACAGGATAAACAGTAGACTCTCCCTCATAGAAAATATCTTTTCCTGCAAAAGTCAGAAACATTGGATCGCCTGGATTCAAAGGTTCATAATCCCTAAACTGAAGCTGGGGATGAATCATGGCTTGAATTTCACCGCGTAGGCGCAGCCCACCGTAGGCATCGCTTCTCGGATAATCAATAGTTTTAATATATTGATAGAGTGTAAGCTTGCTGTCTATCTGCGGAAGATTACCTTGGTTATACCCTTCAAAATAATCCAAAATTGCATAAATAAGCTGTTCTGTTTGCTGAAATAATTCGGCGTTTAAAATATTCTGAGCTACAGCACCAACTTCTATAACAAAACCCAATTCACACAAAGAACGGAGAAAACCACCTTCTCTAGATTGTTGATTAACAAAAATCTTGACCATCGGATTGATAGAACTTAAATAAGCACCTAACCGAAGTAAAAAAGGATGCATATCACAAAAGATCAGACTTAACCCCATGTTTGCAGTTGTGCTGTGCAAATCAACAATTACATCTACAAAGGGCTGATTTTGCGGTTGTAGTATCTGTTGAATTGCTTTTGCCCGCGTATCTTCATAACTTAAAAGTTGGGAATTTTGTAAGCCTTGATTGGTGAAGCAACGATTTAAATCTTTGTCAATGTATCGTTTGCCTTCTTCAATAGCTTTGAGATTCCCAAGTAATGCCAGAGTTTCAAAACTTACTCTGTTGATTAAATTAGGATACTGCTGAAACTTTTTGACTAGATGTACTCCTGTTAACTCATTACCGTGATTTCCTCCAACGATCGCAACTCGTTCAATCTGACTCATAACAACCTCACTGGCTCCCCTACGGTTATTGAGAATGGTGGAAGATACAAGATAGAAGTATAACTGCTGCTGACTAAATCTTGTAAAAGACTAACGCAATCGCTCCAAGTTCAAGCCAAAATGTGATAACTGTTAAGCTGTTGGTTTTAGCACAAAAGGGGAGGAAATTTATGGAGTATAATTTTCAAGCGTTCGCTGAACTTTACAAAAACGCTCTCCTCAACGACGTACTTCCATTTTGGGAAAAATATTCTCTCGATTGGCAGCAAGGCGGTTATTTTACCTGCCTCGATCGCGAAGGTAAAATTTATGATACAGATAAATTCATCTGGTTGCAAAACCGCCAGGTGTGGACTTTTTCTATGCTTTATAACCAGCTAGAAAAGCGCGAAAACTGGCTAAAAATTGCTAGCAACGGCGCTAATTTTCTCGCCCAACATGGCAGAGATAGCGATGGTAACTGGTACTTTGCCCTCACTCGTGAAGGAAAAACACTAGTTCAACCTTACAATATCTTCTCTGATTGCTTTGCAGCGATGGCATTTAGTAAATATGCACTCGCTAGCGGCGAAGAATGGGCAAGGGATGTGGCGATGCAAGCTTATAATAACGTATTACGCCGCAAGGACAATCCCAAGGGCAAATATAATAAAACCTATCCCGGCACACGCCCCATGAAATCGTTGGCTGTACCAATGATTTTAGCCAACCTGACTCTAGAGATGGAATGGTTGCTGCCAAAGGAAACCCTAGAGAATGTCTTAGCTGAGACTGTCCGCGAAGTGATGACCGATTTTCTCGACCAAGAACGGGGACTAATGTATGAAAACGTTGCCCCTGACGGTTCCCACATAGATTGTTTTGAGGGACGGCTGATTAATCCAGGTCACGGTATCGAAGCTATGTGGTTCATCATGGACATCGCACGTCGGAAAAACGACACCAAAACTATTAACCAAGCCGTTGATGTGGTACTAAATATTCTGAATTTTGCTTGGGATAGCGAGTACGGCGGATTGTATTACTTTATGGATGCAGATGGTCATCCCCCACAACAACTGGAATGGGATCAAAAGCTGTGGTGGGTTCATCTAGAATCTTTGGTTGCATTAGCGATGGGCTATCGCTTGACGGGGCGTGAGGTGTGTTGGGAATGGTATCAAAAAATGCACGATTACACCTGGTCACACTTTGCTGATTCAGAATACGGTGAATGGTTTGGCTACCTCAATCGCCGTGGAGAAGTATTGTTAAACCTCAAAGGTGGCAAATGGAAAGGATGTTTTCACGTACCGCGTGCATTGTACCTTTGTTGGCAGCAATTTGAGGCATTGCGATGACTGCGGCGGTAAACAACGCAGTCAGTTTAATCTCTGCTAGTGTACAAGTACTATTGGAAAGATGTCTCATGAATGTTGTGACACCTAAGCGATTTAGCATCGCAGAATACCATCAATTGATTGAACTCGGATTTATCACAGAGGCCAATCATATTGAATTGATTCGAGGGGAACTGATTCAAATGACAGCAAAGGGAACGCCTCATACAGTTTGTAGTTCTATCCTATGCCGTCAATTGGATCGGCTTCTAGGCGATAGAGCAGTCATTCGGGGACAAGATCCGATCACCCTTCCTAATCAGAGTGAGCCTGAACCGGATGTTGTCATTGCACGAGGAAGAGATGAAGATTATCTCGCTCATCATCCCTATCCCGAAGATATTTTGTTAGTAATTGAAATTTCGGATAAAACCATAGATTACGATCAAACAACCAAGCTGTCATTGTATGCAGAAGCCGGAATTTCTCATTACTGGATTGTAAATTTGCCGGCTCGTCAACTTGAGCAACACAGCCAGCCATATCAGAATGCTCAAAGTAAGTTTAGCTATCTCAGCAAGCAGATTTCTTTATCGAATCAGTCAGTGGTAATTCCTGGGTTTGAAGATGTATTGTTAGACTTGAATCGGTTGTTTCCAGAGAGTGTTAGTGAATGATTTTGTTGTTGCGATCGTCTATGCTGTAAGTAAGCATTTTTCAATTTTCTAATACATAACTACAAACTTTTGTTTGAGCCTGTATTTGAGATTTGGGTTTTAACTTCACCACTATTTCCACATCACAACCTAAAGCATTTAGAAATCGGAACAGTCGCTCTGTTGAAAAACCTGATAGTTTTCCCCTTATTAAAGCAGAAATCTTAGGTTGATCAACTCCCAATAGTGCGGCCGCTTCAACTTGATTCATATCTTGTTTAGCGATTATTTCACTGATTTGACGTGCAAGTTCTGCTTTCACAAGTAGTTCATCAGGGTTCGGTAGACCTAAATCTGCAAAGACATTACCGCTACTTGCTTGGACATTGATTTCTTCAGTCATTTTTTTCTTCCTTTTGTTTTCGGCTATAGTTTTGTGCGTGATGCTCTTTTGCCCGATTAAGCCTTGCTTTATTTAATACTTGTTACTGACTTAAGTAATCTTACAGTGGGGCAGTAACAAACAAGAAAGCTATAAAAGCAACAAAGCTTTGGAGTCACTAGCAAATGACAAATCAGGAATCGCCAGATTTTAACCCGGAGATACTGTTAGAACGGTATGAAGTGCAACAGGAGCTAGGCAAAAAAGCTGGACGGCGATCGCTGCTAACTCGTGACTTACAAACTCTAGAATTAGTAGTAGTCAAAATACTGTCCTTTGGTAATGAATTTGAATGGAACGACCTCAAACTGTTTGAGCGAGAAGCTGAAACTCTCAAAGCACTCTCGCACCCAGGCATTCCCCGCTACCTTGACTACTTTGAGCTAGATTCACCCAACAGCCGAGGATTTGCACTCGTACAAAGTTATATCCCAGCCCAATCTCTAGAAGTACAACTCAAAGCTGGGCGTAGTTTCAGTGAAGAAGAAGTCAAAGAACTAGCAAAAGCGATTCTAGAAATTCTCAAATATTTGCATGGTCGTCAGCCGCCCGTAATTCATCGTGATATTAAACCAAGTAATATTTTATTAACAAATCGCTCTGGTAATAGTGTGGGTGAAGTGTACTTGGTAGATTTTGGTTCAGTGCAAACCATCGCCAGAAGAAGTAGCACAATTATAGTCATGGGAACCTACGGCTATGTACCACCAGAACAATTTAATGGTAAAGCTATTCCTGGTTCTGACCTTTACAGTTTAGGAGCAACTTTAATTTACTTGGTGACAGGTCAGCATCCAGCAGACTTACCACAAACCGACTTGCGGCTTGAATTTGAACGGGTAGCTAATATTAATCCTACTTTCAGCAGTTGGCTGAGGAGGATGACAGAACCTATTGCAAGTCAACGTTTGACTTCTGCTGAAGAAGCTTTGCAAGCTTTAGAACAACCTGGAAATACATCTCAGATTCCCAGTATACAAAGTAATTCATTCCCTAGAAAACCTCCTGGCAGTAAAATTATTTTGACTAAGAATGCTAACTCTTTAGAAATTCTCATACCACCTAGAGGTTTTTTTAGCCAAAAAACTATTATTAATTTAATTATATCTATACTAATTCTTTTATTTATTCCTGTTCTACCAATTTTTTCTGATAGTCTAAATATTTTGGCATTAGCATCTTTTATGATATTTTTATCATCTGCAATTATATTATTTATTTTTGTTTCCATAGGAATTTTAGGTAAAAAGAAGATTTATATTAATAATGACAAAATTTTCCTGATTTATGAATTATTTGGAATTAAACGTCTTCACCCATCTCCAAGTTACATACAGAATATTCTACGTCTAGAACGAAGTAAGGATATCTATAATCAACCTTCTTTGACAATCTGGGCAGCAAGCAAAAAGTATGACATTTTAACTGGTGAATTCTATTTTTTCCCTGTCACTCCTCCAGAACTTGACTGGCTAGCTTATGAACTTAGTCATTGACTTGCTTTACCAATTACTAGAGAGTAAATTACAAACTAAATTCAGCTGCACTATCCTCATCTGCATCTTTACCCATAGCAGTAGGTTTAAATTTAGAGCCATGAATTAATTCAGCAAACGCAATTCCTGGATTTTGGTAAAGAATATTCAGCACACTCATAAAATCTCGCACAATTTCCCCTGGTGTCAGTAATGCTTCTGCACCCAAGCGATTAATAATTTCTTGCACAAACTCCTTCAATTCCCGATTTGTCAAAGTCTGTTCATACCCAAAATTGAGTGCATGAATCTCAGCTAAACGTTGTAGAAGCGTCAATATTTCTGCTTCACTCAACGGATTTAGCCGAATCACTGGCCCTGAATTTTCTTGAATATTAGCTTGTGCAACAAAACGGCTTTCTTTTGTGCGTCTTTGCCAAGCTTGGTCTGCAAAAAGTCCCCGTTTGGGGTCTTCTAAAAACTTAGTTGTTCCACCAACAACAATGCCAAGATGTTCTGCTTTACATTGCATGGTATCGTTAAACATTGCTAGTAGTCGATTATAATTCTTTTCTCGTGTAACGGTGGTAGATATTTGATATATGTGTACAGCTTCATCAACTAAAATTAACAGCCCTTTATAGCCAATCTCAGCGACAAACTTCGCAAACAGTTTTATATAATCATACCAACTATCATCATCAATAATAACGCGCACCCCTAAAGCTGCTTTCGCCTCAACTTTAGTAGTAAATTCTCCCCGCAACCAACGCATTGCCGCATTTTTTAAATTATCATCATCCATTCGGTAGCCACGCCAATAAGCGATAATCACGCTACCAAAATCAAAACCGTGAACTAAGTCTTCAATATACTGAACTACTTCTCTAATTTTCGATTCAACTTTGTCATCAAAACCATCGTCATTGGGACGCATTTCAGTTTCTTTAACAACTTCTTGCTGAATTTTATTAATCCATCCTTCTAAAATCGAGACTAAAGCACCACCATCAGGACGAGTTTTTGTAGCTAGGTGGCTCATTAATTCTCGATAGGTAGCTACACCTTCATTGCTGCTTCCAGCTAATCGACGTTCTGGCGATAAATCAGCATCAGCTACTACAAAACCTTGTTCCATCGCCCGGTTGCGAAGTAGTTGTAATAAAAAACTTTTACCGGAACCGTAGTTACCAATTATAAAGCGAAATGCCGCTACACCTTCTGCAATATCATCCAGATTTTGTAATAGGCTTTTTAGTTCTTTTTCTCGCCCTACTGCTATATATTCAACTCCCACTCTTGGTACTACCCCCGCACCAAGAGAATTGATTAAAGCAGTGGAGATTTTTTTCGAGATTTTGAGTGCCATGTATTAAACTTTACTTTATTTTAAACGCATAAGCACGCAGTCAATAGATTAGGTATATATTTACCTTAGTACTAATCTTACGACGGCAATCATAATTTAATTTGACGAAGTATGTCTAGCTATAAGGCTTTCATGAATTGCAATCATTTTTTTGACATGGGTAATATGCTCCGGGTAAACTTCTCCACTTTCCGAATCTGTGTTAATTATTAATTCACCAATAGTATCATTTGCCCGTTCATTTATAGAATCGATTAATAGATTCGGCATAGTGATGTTTTCTTCGGCAATTTTTTTAATGGCAGCCTTGGGATTATCTTGTTCGACTATAGCTTTTAATACTTGTAGTTCGTATTCTGGGAGTTTTTCTAAAAAATTAGTCCATGCTTCAGGTAGCTTCTCTGATGCATCAACTTCCGAAGTGTCCATAACTGCTGGAGTTTCCATTATTTCAGAAAAAGGAAACAATTCAGTATCATCTTCTTGGGAATTATCAGAGAAAGGTTCAGAATTAAATGTTTCTAATTGTTGGAGTAATTCCCATACTTGATTTTGCAATGAATCTCGTTCTTCTTGCAACAATGAAATTTGCCCTTGCAACTGTTGTAATTCGGCTTTTTGTTCTGCGAGTTGAGTTTGTGAAGAATTCAGGATAGCTTGGATATTTTCTCTTTCGGTTTTTGTCGCTACAAGCAATTGATTTTTTTGGGTTGTCTCAACTTCTAACTCTTGAATTGTAATTCTCAGTTCGTATAGTTTTTCTTCTAATTGGGGTTTTAGTCTGCCTAAAAGAGTTAAATTGCTTTCAACTTCTTGCTTCTCTTGTTGAAGTTCGGAAATTTGACTTTGCAAATGGGTGATTTCACTGCGAGATACATTACAATTCGACTCTAGACGGCGTTTCTCTGCTGTGAGTATAGAAAAAGCATTGTTCAATTCTGCTTGATTTTGCTGCAAGTTACCAATTTCAGTTTGCAGACTACTAATTTCGGTTTCTAACTGCTTCTTCTGTCCGGCAAATGTTCTTAATTCTCGATGTAGATTATCCCTTTGGTTACGACTTTCTGTAACTTGATTTTGCAGTTGTTGAGACTCTACGTATAATAAATTATGATGTTCTTCGATTTGATTTATTTCTCTAACGACACGAGCCTTCAAACCCTCCATTTCTTTAATTCGCTTGCGGAGAGAACCTAAAATAAATATTTCATAGTTTCTGCGTCGTTTATCTACGAATAATGCTGCTCCATAGATAGTAACGGCAGTAATTAAACCTGTGAGAAAGGCTTTATTAAAATCCCAGTTTGGAACAAGGCTAAGGCCAAAACTCACACTAAAGGCAACTATGCCCAAGATAAATCGATTGCTGATCATTACTGATTGCATAACTGATTGCATATTGCTGGTTTTTAGCGTAGTTAGGTTATCAGAATAAGTATTTTTTAAGGACATTACCCCTCTTGTAGCCGTTCTGAAATTTCTAATTCTAGTTTTACTTACTGGTGCATAACATTGTTCTGTAAATAACAACCAAAAAGTGCAATCATCAATGAATTAATTTTAATGCGAAGTATTAGATGTATTGGTATTTGCATGAAAAAGTCTTAAATCTGCTTTTAAAAAATCAACAAACTGCCGTGCTGTGCGTCCAGAACGTCCATTATGGCGAGTTGCCCATTGTAATGCTTGATATTCCAAATCTTCTTGGGTAATATTGATTTCAGCTTGCGTGGCTAGATGCTGTACAATCTTTAAATAAGTTTTCTGATCGGCTGGTTCAAAGGTCAAGGTTAAACCAAAGCGATCGCTAAACGAAAGTTTCTCCTGCATCGTATCCCAAGCATGGATTTCCTCGTTATCCTTGGGGGTAGGTCTATCCACAAAAAACTCCCGAATCAGGTGGCGGCGATTGGAAGTAGCATATACAACTACATTTTGCGGACGCGCGGTTAAATTACCTTCTAAAACTACCTTGAGCGCTTTAAAAGCATCATCATCTTCTTCAAATGAAAGATCATCGACAAAAATAATAAATTTTTGTAACACTCCCCGTAAATGTTCCACAATTTCTGGTAAGTCTTTTAAATCAGATTTTGCCACTTCCAACAAGCGGAGGTTGCGATTACTATATTCATTCAACAAAGATTTCACTAAAGAAGATTTGCCAGAACCCCGACTACCGTAAAGTAATACATGTAATGCCATCTCTCCTGATAATAAAAACTCTGTATTTTTCAGCAAAGCATCTTTTTGAGACTCATAACCTACAAGCGCACTCAGCTTCACTGGGTCAGAATACCGAATACCGATAAACTGTCCAGCTTGCCAGCGTAAAGCGCGATATTCTGCAAATAAACCAGAGCCACATTGTCGATAATAAGCTGCTAACTCTTCTACAGCATCACTCCAATTATCTAATTCTTTTAGATATGTAGCAAACTTTGTTTCTCCTCCTAGCAATTCTTGCTCTTTATACCACACTACTGGTGAAATCGGCATGTGAGCTACGCTTTGTATCCACTCACTCAAAGAAGCGCTGCTACATTCATAGAGACTTTGCAATATTTGTAAATCATGGCGAACTGCTGCTACTAAAGCTGGAGGCAAATCTTCAAATTTTCTTACTTCAGCCAGCTTTGTAAAAGGATTCTTAGACAAGAGAAGTTGAGTAATTAAATAATCTTCCCAATTTTCGTTTCTAGCAGCCAAAGCGTGGAAGTAACTGCCGTAGGCTTGGAGACAACCCCGTGCATCGGCATTAGTGTAACGTATAGCTTGCAACAGTTCCAGAAATGCCATCCCCACTTCGCTTTGGAGAACAGACTGGTACAGTAAAAGTGAGGCTGCTTGGCGTTGGAGATATTGAACCTTTGTATATGAGGAAGTACTTGCCATTTGCATCGCTTGATTTCCATCAATTAACTGTGTGTTATAGCTAAATAGCTATGGTAAATTGTCTGCTGACCTTGGCAGTAAAGTCAAAATCTACAGATGTTTTAACAATGAATTTAAGTATAATTGCTGCTTTTGCCTACGGCATATTAGCGATCGCAGGAGGCATTATTGGCTACATTCAGGCTACAAGTAAGGTTTCGCTCATCAGTGGGAGCATTAGTGGTTTACTATTAATACTTGCCGCTTACTTTCAACTCCAAGGGCAAAGCTGGGGTTTGATTTTAGCAGTGATAGTTACTGCTGTTTTAGTAGTCGTCTTTGCAGTTCGGCTGGCTAAAACACGCAAGTTTATGCCGGCGGGATTAATGACGATTTTGGGTATGTTGGCTTTGGCGGTGATGGTGAGTCAAATGGTAGGGAATTGAGGGGTGAAATTTAAACGCAGAGGGGCGCGGAGGGAAGCGCAGAGGTACGCAAAGTTGTAGTTAGCGCAAAATTTGGTCAATCATCCGGTTCGCTTGGGAAGAATAACTGCCGCCAAATAAATTGAAGTGATTCAAAATGTGATACAGGTTATAGAGCGTTTTTCTTTGCTCATAGCCTGGATCTAGGGGAAAGGCTTTGTTATAACCTTGGTAAAATGCTGCGGGGAATCCACCAAATAATTCTGTCATGGCTATATCAACTTCGCGATCGCCAAAATAAGTTGCTGGATCAAAAATCACAGGTTCTCCTGAGTTAGTACACCCAGCATTTCCGCCCCATAAATCGCCATGTACTAAGGAAGGTTGCACCTGATGCGCCAATAGTTCAGGGATTGCTGCTAGTAATTTTTCTGAAGAGGGGAAATTTCCTCCCCGTCGCCTTGCCAACTTAAATTGATAACCCAGGCGATGTTTAATATAAAATTCTGTCCAATCTGCTGTCCAAGTATTGATTTGGAGCGTGGAACCAATAGTATTGTTAATTTTCCAACCAAAACCTTGACTGCTGCTAGCTTGATGCATCGCCGCCAACTTGCGCCCCATCTCTTCCCACGAATTGCTGTTACTGTTACCAAGTTCTAACCATTCCAACACGATGTAGCTAGAATTCTCAGCTACACCCCAGCAAATAGGATTGGGGACACGAATACTAGCTGTTGCTAGCATTTCCTTTAAACCCATTGCCTCAGCTTCAAACATAGCAGCTTGGGATGCTTGGTTAATCTTAAGGAAGTAGGTTATCTCACCATTGGAAACAGCATAACCTTGGTTGATGCATCCGCCACCAACTGTTCGCCGTTGCTGACTCTGAAATTTTTCGCCAGTCACCTGGCTAATATGGGTGTCGATTTGAGTCCACATTGTTAAATTGGGGAGTGGGGAGTGGGGATGAGGGAGCAGGGGAGGCAGGGGAGGCAGGGGAAGATGAGGGGGACAAGGGGACAAAGAGAATAAGCGATGCCCAATGCCCAATGCCCAATGCCCAATGCCCATTTTTAATTTACGGCTTAACGACAACTACACCATAAGCATCTGGAGAAAGATACTCTTTGGCAGCTTGCATTAAATCAGTTGCATCTTGGCTCTGAATATGATCTGGGTAGTTCAAGGCGGGTTCTAAATCTCCCACCAAAGACTGATAATAACCATACAACCCAGAGCGATCGCTTGGTGTTTCATTGCCAAAAATAAATCTGTTGGCTACTCGCTGCCGCACACGGGCAATTTCTGATTCTGTGACTAATTCGGTTTGGACTGTGCGAATATGTTGAGCGATCGCATCTTCTACTTCAGCTAAATTTTCTACTGCACATTTAGCTGAAATATAAAATGTCCCTTGCAGCTGATTGCTCATGTTGCTCACAGAAATTGAAGAAACTAATCCCCGTTCTTCTCGTAAATCCCTCACTAGTCTTGATGTCCGTCCGTGTCCCAAAATTCCTGCTAAAACATCCAGTCCATAGGTACGATCTAACTGAACCATTCCTGGAACCCGCCAAACCATCACTAACCTTGCTTGCTGGAGACTTTCATCTACAAATTCTTGACGGACAATTTCTGTAAATGGTGATTCAGGATTTAGTGGGCAGTGGGGAATGGGGAGTGGGGAGTGGGAAGTTTTATTAGCTTTTGTAAATCCTTCAGCTACGATTGCAATTAATTCTTCCACGGGCAAATTGCCCACAGCTACAGCAGTAATTGACTGGGGTTGATACCAACTAGTATGAAAATCCCGCATCTGCTGGGGTTTCAGTTCGGCAATCACCGATTCTGGCCCTAACACTGCACGGCGATAAGGTAGCTCAGTATATGCTGTTTCCATTGCCCGTCGAAATGTCCGCCGTTGGGGATTATCCTCTGAACGCCTAATTTCTTCTAAAACGACTAATCGCTCACGTTCAAAAGCATCATCAGGAATACTCGCATTGGATACTACATCTATTTGTAGTGGAGCAAGCTCGGCAAAATCTTTAGGGGCAGTGGTTATATAGTAATGAGTATAATCTTGGCTAGTAGCAGCATTGGTAACAGCACCCCGTTCTTCAATTCGACGTTCAAACTCGCCGCTAGCCAGTCGTTCTGTTCCCTTAAAAATCATATGCTCTAAGAAGTGAGCCATGCCGTTAATAGCATCAGATTCTACGGCTGAACCAACTTTAATCCATAAATTGAGGTTTACAGCTTCAACTGGCATCTGCTCCGCTATGATTGTCAAACCATTGGGCAACTGATGCAGGGTTGGAGTATTAAGGCGAGGAAGTTTCCGCAGGGTTGAAGTCATTGCTACTTGTATGAGGAGCTATGTTACTTCTTTATCTTATCCGTGACTGAAGAGGCAGGGGGCAGGGGGCAGGACGGAAAATCATATAAAAAGACTACTAATACCAATTCACAAAAATCCTGATACATATAGATTTCTCGTAGGGGCAAGGCGCAACGCTCATTGGTGTCAACTTAAGCAAAAAGTAAGCAAAAGATGTAATCTAAGAACATTAATGAATATTAATAATGATGTTCTTAGAGATACATCATGGCAAGAAAACGTCCAGCAATTACAAATGACCAATGACCAATGACAAATGACAAATTAACTTGGCTACGTAAAAACCTGTTTAGTACTTGGTACAACAGCTTGTTAACTGTTGTCTGTTTGGTGTTGCTGTTTTGGGTAGTACGAGGAATTGTAACTTGGGCAACTACTCAAGCACAGTGGGAAATAATTCAGGTTAATTTACGTTTATTTTTAGTTGGTAGATTTCCTCAAACGCTATATTGGCGAACTTGGATTGTGCTGGCGATCGCTTCAACTTTAGGCTCTATAACTGCGGGTGGGTTCGTTGGTAAACAACAGTTAACAAAGCGTAGAATTGCATTGTTTACTTTCATAGCCGGAGCCTTGTTAGTTGTTTTACCATTAGACTTTACATCCCGCCTTTGGTTACTGTTAATTACAGTTTTGCTCTTTGTAGGTTTTTGGTTGGGAGGAAAGTTTACTAAGGTATTAACTCCTTGGCTTTCCCTATTATGGTTACTGTCTTTCCCCGTGATTCTTTGGCTAATTGGCGGTGGATTTGGATTGCAACCTGTATCTACAAATTTGTGGAACGGTTTGCTACTCACTCTACTCATGGCAGCAGTTAGTATTGTGCTTTCCTTTCCCATTGGGGTTTTACTAGCTTTAGGACGCACCAGCAATTTACCTGTAGTCCGTTGGTTTTCCATCCTGTACATTGAAATCGTCAGGGGAGTGCCACTGATTGGGATTTTGTTCCTCGCTCAGGTAATGCTGCCATTGTTTATCTCAGCAGATGTGCGTTTAGATCGGGTATTGCGAGCAATTGCGGGATTGGTTTTATTTAGTGCTGCATACATGGCAGAAAACGTGCGCGGTGGACTCCAATCAGTTCCTCGCGGGCAAATTGAAGCTGCGAAAGCGATAGGAATAAATACACCCTTGATAGTGATATTAATTGTCCTACCTCAAGCCTTGCGTAACGTTATTCCTGCGATCGTTGGTCAGTTTATTGGCTTATTTAAAGATACTTCATTATTATCTTTGGTGGGATTAGTAGAACTAACAGGTATTGCCCGTTCCATATTGGCACAACCACAATTTCTTAACCGCTATACAGAAGCTTATCTATTTATTGGATTGATTTATTGGGTATTTTGCTACTCCATGTCATTGGCTTCTCGGCGATTAGAGAGGCAGTTGAGTCATTAGTCACTTGTACTGAGCGGAGCCAAAGTATTTGTCATTAGAAAAATAATATTCATTACTTAGAATTTAAATATTATGTCAGATATACAACAGATAATTATTGCTGAAGATGTTCACAAGTGGTATGGAAAATTCCACGTTCTTCAGGGTGTAAGCTTGACAGTTAATCGTGGAGAAGTAGTAGTGTTGATGGGGCCATCTGGTTCGGGTAAATCTACCTTTATCCGCACCTTTAATGCTCTAGAAGAATACCAAAAAGGAAAAATTCAAATCGACGGTATTACCCTCAGTCATGACTTACGAAATATTGAAACGATTCGCAAAGAAGTGGGAATGGTATTTCAGCAATTTAATTTATTTCCTCATCTCACTGTGTTGCAAAATATTACTTTGGCACCAATTTGGGTACGGCGATCGCCAAAGGCAAAAGCTGAAGAATTGGCAATGCAACTCTTAGAAAGAGTGGGAATTTTAGAACAGGCGCAGAAATATCCAGGACAGTTATCTGGTGGACAACAGCAACGAGTTGCGATCGCTCGTGCTTTAGCCATGCAACCCAAAATTATGCTGTTTGATGAACCCACCTCGGCGTTAGATCCAGAAATGGTACGAGAAGTTTTAGATGTGATGCGAAATCTCGCCCGTGATGGGATGACAATGGTAGTAGTCACCCATGAAGTTGGATTCGCTCGTGAAGTCGCCGACCGAGTTATTTTAATGGATAGCGGTTCCCTCGTTGAGTCAGCCACCCCAGACACCTTTTTCAGCAACCCCAAAGAAGAAAGAACACGCAAATTTTTATCACAAATTCTCTAAAACCTCTGCGCTACTTTGCGCTTACCTCTGCGCCCCTCTGCGTTTCACTTGGATCTCTACAGGTGCTTATTTGAGATTTTATTTCTATAAATTGACTGGATTTTTTAACTATGTCCAAAAAATCTTGTCGGTCTTCATCTGAGATATATTTATCGAGCTTACGTTTGTAAGTTCGTGTGTTTAATTCTTGATAAGTTTCATCGCTTTGAGCAATTTTGAATTATTTATAGACAGGACTTACGCAACTGGCACAGTGCGATCGCTAGATAGTAGTACATACGTATTTAATTAGCGAGAATGTGTTTGATTGGCTTTACTCGAATTACTAACAATAATCAAGGATGTATCTTGTTATTCAAAATTTTATGAGAA
>JBBSOX010000018.1:0-85946 GCA_038259325.1 Chroococcales cyanobacterium
GCTGCTTGAGGGGGATTAAATGTCGCTCAATAAACACCTTCTCGCGATCGAACATATCAACATCGTTATCGGTCACTTCCCCGTGCAGTAATAACGGCATGTCCACCTGCTGCATTGCTTCAAAGACGCGATCGCCCTTTTGAATATCCGTCACACCGGAGTCTGAGTTGGTCGTTGCACCAGCTGGGTAGTACTTGACCGCTTTGATAAACTGGGATTCTTTCGCCCGGAGAATGTCGTCGGGGGTGGTGTTGTCGGTGAGGTAGAGCGTCATCAATGGCTCAAACTGTTGGTCCTCTGGAATGGCGGCAAGGATGCGATCGCGATAGGCTGCCGCATCTGCCACCGAGCGGATAGGGGGCTTCAAGTTTGGCATGATGATCGCGCGGGCAAACTGACGCACCGTGTAGGGCAGAACCGCTTTCAGGGCTGCACCGTCGCGCAGATGCAGATGCCAATCGTCAGGTCGGGTGATGGTAAACTTTTGCATCCTTTCATTATAAAACGGCAACAAGGGCCTCATGAGAATAGGGGCGTTTAACTTAGTGCCATTCGGGTTTAAAATAATGTACAAATTTCCTGATTAACTGCTGACTAATAACTAAAAACTTTTAACTATGTTTAGCAAAATTTTAGCCGCACTGAATACCAATGCAATTGGTCAACAAATTTTTGAACACGCCCTAACTTTAGCAACAGCCCGCAATGCCGAATTGTTGTTGTTACACGTCATCTCACCTTTTGATGATGGTTATCTCGATGCTTCCAATAGCTCTTTGCCGCGGATGTTGCCCATTAAGCCCTTGCTTAATCCAACTTAGACATTCATATTCAGATTTGAATAATTTTGGAGCTGCTATATTATTCAATAACTCTGGTGGATAATGGTCGTAAAAACATTTGTCATCTTCTTGGAAAATAATTATCAAATTGTTTCGATAAATATAGCGAGACTTAAAACAATCCTTTCGACTAACAAACTCTGAAGCAAAAAGGAATATCGAGCTTTAACAATAAAGCATCGTAACACTAATCACTCTTTTTTTAATTACTAAACATTAGATATTTTGTAAAAGTTAAAAAATTAGAAATCTCATTCTGTGTACCTACTCCCCCTGCTCCTTGTACCCTGCCTTTCAAGACCATAAACTGAGTTGATTGGGGGGATGCTCAAGGTTATTCCAAGGTAGGGGTGGAACTGGTGTATCGCTCTGTTCTAATAGCTGTTGAAAGTGACGGGCAGTGCTAGGCGATCGCGCTTCTATGGGACAATGGACAAAGAAATAAATTCGCACTCCCATCTGCAACCATTGCTGAATCTGTCTCACCCACTCTTCCATAAACGGCTGATTCACGGATAAATTTGGATGAGAAATAAAGCGAATCAGAGTAAAGGGTGCTGTAACACTCAATTGCAACGGTAATTTGGGTTTACGTCGTTCTGATTGCAACTGGGGGTCATCATCTCCAGTATAGATGGGGCGCGAGTCTAACAATACCCGTCCCACACCTAGCTTTTCTAAAAGCGCCGTCAAATTACTTGCATGGGGTTCTCTGAACCAGTCGGGATGCCGAACTTCTAACGCTAAGGGTGCTTCTGTACGCGGCCAAGCTTCCAGAAAGTTGGTCAAATCGTCAAGCAATGCAGGTGTATAACTAGGTGGTAACTGGGCAAATATCGGGCCAAGACGCTTACCTAAAGGACGCATCCCTTCCAGAAATTTTAATGCAGCTGGAATATAAGGTTTCAGCAATCCTTGATGGGTAATATCTCGTGGTAATTTTAGACAAAATTCAAAACCTGCTGGTGTTTCGGCAGCCCAACGGGTTACAGTTTCTTGGTTAGGCACGGCATAAAAGGTGGTGTTACCTTCTACAGTGGTGAAGCGACGACTGTAGAGGTGGAGAAAATCGGCAGTGCGAGTGCCTTGGGGATAGAGTTCGCCCACCCAACCTTTATATGCCCAAACAGCACAACCAATAAAAAAGTCCACAGTGCCTAAAAGCCTAGATGTATCTATTCAATTTTACAGGCAGGTTGTAGGGATGGATGAGACTATAGCGCTTCTTGTTTGAATGCAATACATTACCTCTCTCCTTTTAGGCTACGGTGTACACAAAAGTCGGAAATAGTACTCTGTCAAAAAATAATTGACGAGTCCATTCTTTGTCTTGACGGCGATTTATCGCGTCTCTCTAACGTGTCAGTTTTTTAGACGCGATAAATCGCGTCTCTACATGATATAAATCATTGAAAAATAGAACCATCAGGCATAATTGCCCCTGCTAAGTTAGTACCAACTAGTTTAACCAAAAGGCGCTCACCAGAGCGAATCCGCGCTCCCGTCAAGTCGGCTCCTCGCAAGTCGGCCCCACTGAGATCCGCTCCAATCAAATTAGCAGCGCGTAAGTTCGCCTCCCTAAGATCAGCTAAAAGTAGATTTGCCCGAAATAAATTTGCTTCAGATAAATTCGCACCTCTGAGGTTGACTTTGTGCATAAAAGTATCGCTGAGATTAGCACCGCTCAAATTGGCATAACTCAGATTTCTGCCAGATAAATCTTTATTGCTCAAATTTGCCCGACTGTAGTCTTTGCCACTCAAGTCTGAGTTTTGCTTTGGTGGTTTCTGGGTTGTTTGAGATGGTTTTTCCTGTTTAGGTGACGGTGAGTAATATGTGGTTTGAGATGGTTTTTCCTGTTTAGGTGGTGGTGAGTGATGTGTGGTTTGATGTTTGGTTTTTAAAGAGCGCAATTTTTCACGAGCTTCATTTATGGCTTTCAGCTTGTCTTGTGCTTTCTGCTGTAAACGGAGATTGTCTTTAGGAATGCGATCGGGATGCCAAACAAAGACTAAATCTTTGTAAGCCTGGTTCACTTCGTCAAGTGTCGCCCCAGGCTCTAATTCCAAAACTCTATAGTAGTGCTCCAGATCGCTCATACGATATTTTGGTGGACAATCAACTTAATTATGAGTGATGCAGCCATCCGTTCGCTGCATCATTTGTTATTGATTCATTGGGCATTGGGAATTGGGCATTGGGCATTGGGCATCGGTTATTCTCTTTGTCCCCTTGTCCCCTTGTCCCCCTCATCTTCCCCTGCTCCCCCTGCTCCCTCATCTCCCCATCTCCCCATTTCTCCATCGAGCGATCGCTCTCAAATATGCTGTAACTGGAATCTGATAAATTTCAACCACAATCCAAACAATAATTGATAAATGTGAGAAGAAAGTTAATATCGTCCAAATATATGGCGTCCAGGTAATAGGTTCTTTGAGATTAGCAGGAAAATAGTAAGCTACTATGCCAATTAGACTAGTGGGAAGAATTACAAAAATCGCTGCTGCTAGTCCATAACCCCAACCTAATTCCACACCTTCCAACTGGCCTTCTGCCCAACCAAACCCATTCCAACGCCAAATTAAGGGTGGTTGCCTAGAAGGCATTTTGATTTGCTGTAGTTCCAAGTTGACTGTAAAAATCTCTTGGCAAAAGTCACAAGCCATAGCTTCCATCAATGGCATGTGAGAAATCTTACCTATCCGACAGACTGGGCAGGGGTAAACTCCATAATAGTCGAAAGATTGGGTTAAGATTTTGGGACTGGGCATAATCAAACTGAATGATCCTAAAAAGTTGATCTGGTCAATGAGGACTTGGGTAAGAATAATGTATGGCGATTGTGAATTATCTGCAATAAGCTTTCGCAAGGTGAGGTGACAAGTCAGGAGATTTTTTTTTAACTTCTCAATCCTAGTTACCGAAAAATTGGGTTTAGAGCTACGTCGTTCTACGACGGCTTTCTTTCAATTAATTAGTGTACCAATATACTATACTAATGATAGTGGAAAGGTAATCAACCACTTAAAAAACCTAGCTGCCGAAAGACAAAGCACTGAACCTTGACAATTAAATCTATGTGGTTCTACTGCATTGTTCTAGTTTCCTCCTAGCAGTAGGTAAAAGATTTATAGGAGCTAGACGACTCAGATTTTTGGAACTATTTGTTTCAAACTAAACAGAACTTGCAGCAATGCAACTAGGGTAGGGCATACCCAAAGTTAACGCTTGGGGAGAGTCCCACCTCTGGGCTAGGTAACGCAAGGAACCTAGTCTAAGTGGTCTCATTGAACCAAGAATCCCTGTCGATTTATCGCGGGGAGTGTCAATAGTCTTGACTCCACAGTTGTACTGAGTCTATCGCTTTTTTTATGGTTTGTGGGGGGTCTTGACACCGCCTAGTCTTCCTGTTAATGTTACCTTAAATAGATATATTCTTTAAGTTTCCTAGCAAAAGCCTCGCAAATGCTTAACACAAATTCCTACTTTTATTTTTGGTTTAGGGTGGTTCACCGGGGGTGAATAGAGTTTCCTAATGGAAACCACCCGGTGAACCGCAGAGCGAACTCTGCGGTTTTTGTTGTTTTAAGGAGAATTTCATCTTCATGACTTATTTCAGTAGCTGGTTTTATGGCTTTTACTTTTGGCCCAGACTAAGTTCCGGGTAAGTAGCGTCATGTCGATGAATCAGAACGCGCCCGGAACCTTTGAAAAGTTCCGGGCTTTTTTGTTATCGCCAAATATTGCCCAATACTTAATTTTTAGGAGAATGGAACCATGATTAATGCCAAACTTGCCGCACAATCCCATCAGAACCACCAGACAATTGTTAAAATCTCAAAAAAAGTCGCCTTTGGGGGCGAAGAACTGGTAATTATCGGCGGCCCCTGCACTGTTGAAAGCTTAGAACAAATGGAGATAGTCGCCCAAAAGCTATCTACTGCATCGGTGCAGGGGTTGCGTGGCGGTGTCTACAAACCCCGCACATCTCCCTACGCCTTCCAGGGTATGGGTGAGTCAGGATTGAGGATTTTGGCGAGGGTGCGATCGCATTACAATATGCCAGTTGTCACCGAAGTTATGTCAATTTCTCAAATTGAAGTAGTTGCTGCCCACGCTGATATGCTTCAAGTTGGTAGTCGCAATATGCAAAACTTCGACTTGCTCAAAGCTTTGGGACAAGCTGGTAAACCAATACTGCTTAAGCGTGGATTAGCAGCAACAATTGAAGAATTTGTCATGGCTGCTGAATACATTCTTAGCCACGGAAATCCTGATGTGGTGTTGTGCGAAAGAGGTATCCGCAGCTTCGATGATTACACGCGCAATGTCCTAGATTTAGGGGCTGTAGCGGCGCTCAAGCAAATAACTCACTTGCCTGTAATTGTAGATCCTTCCCATGCCGTCGGTAAACGGGAGTTAGTAGCACCTGTGGCTAGGGCTGCGATCGCTTGCGGTGCAGATGGATTAATTATTGAGTGTCACCCAGAACCAGAAAAATCTGTTTCTGATGCCCGTCAAGCGCTTTCTTTAGAAGATATGGTGCATTTAGTTGATAGTTTAAAGCCTGTAGCAACAGCCGTTGGGCGCAGTATATCAGAAGCGATCGGGGCGGGTTTGTCACCTGCTCCGATTTTTTGTGATGCTTAAATTTCAGTTGAGACGTAGGCATCGCTTAAATGTCTTAGTCAAAAGATATAAGCGATCGCCTTCGTAAAATAAACTTGTTGCTTAAGGTTATTCCATTTGTTATCAAATTTCTTGTAAAAGATTAGTTTTAAATACTTTTACAAAATCATCAAAAGTATCTAAGTGCACAAATTATCTATGATAAATAAGACGAAAAAATTAGACAAATAGCTTTCTATGGTAAAGGCGGTATTGGTAAATCTACCACCTCTCAAAACACCCTTGCAGCTATGGCTGAAATGGGTCAACGCATCTTAATTGTCGGTTGCGATCCTAAAGCTGACTCTACCCGTTTGATGCTACACAGTAAAGATCAAACAAGCGTTCTTCAATTGGCTGCTGAACGCGGCGCTGCAGAAGATATTGAACTCGAAGAAGTAATGCTGACCGGTTTCCGCGATATTTGATTTTATCCTCATCATTCAAGTTCTGAACTCGAAATTTGCACCTCAGAACACAAATTGTCGAGTCAAAAGGGCGTAGGTCTAGCCTGTCGGATACATTGCTCAACCTCTAAGCTCAACCAATAAGCTATTTTTACTCATCTAAACGGTGTGCGATCGCATTCAGCAAATTCCGCTACGCCACCAAGTCTGGCGATCGCTGTTATGGTGCATCCGTACAATACAAGCGGGAGATGATACTTTTGGGGAGGACGCTGTAATGATACTGGAATGCCAAACCACTTTCCCAATCGCCCGTGGCGAGTTCTTCGTTAGTCATTTCGGATTTTACAGAGGCGATGCCTGACGACGAGTTGCTGCTTGGACGCGCAGCAGGAAATTGAGCTAATTAATAATAGACATCTCCAGAAATAAATTATGCGTTACCTGAAACCCTTGTAGAGACGTTGCATTGCAACGTCTCTACATTCATTTTCACCAGATGTCTAATGTAGCCTGTATGAAGTATTGCATTCAGGCAATGTGTGTGCGATCGCAGACTCCAGATGACATCATATTTGAGGTTAGAGTATAGTTTTAGACGACATCAGTTTTTAAAATGATGTTTATACTTAGAACTCAGTAAATGAAAGCAGGTGCGTAATGAAACTACAAGATTTTTTGGGAAAAGATGAGAAATGGGGATTTGAAGCGATCGCAGAAGATGAAGAATTATCTCGTCAGATTCAGATATTGTTAATCAGTTTAGGTTTGCTAGAACCACCAGCAGATGGTAAATTTGGCCCTGTTTCTGTGATAGCTCTCAAAAAATTTCAAGAGTTAACAAAGCTTGAAGAGAATGGCTTTTTAGGAGCAGTCACAGCCAAGAAACTAATTGAAACCAAACTAGATGATCTTCCTAAACCCCCTTTAAAACTTGGTAATGACATTGCTAGCAGGATTGTAAAATACTTGCTATCTAAAAATTATGAGGTATTCACCAATCCCAAAGAATACAACATTGTTTATATAGAGGGTATAGATGGAGACTGGATTCTTAACAATGATGCACCCAATCAATTTAATGATCGGCGAATTGTCATTGAAGTAGTAAATAGTGTTCCCAAAATCGTAGATCATTGGGAAGCTACTACAGAACCAGGGAAGTACTACACTTATAAACCGATGAATCCCAAAGGAGCAGCTAGGATTCAGTTTGGACAATACAAAGCTTGGGCTGTTGGCACCCACGGCACAGCAGAGCCTCATGAAGCATTAGTGCAAGTTGGAAATATAACTGTTTGTAGAGATTTCAATAAAGATTTTATACGGACTGGCGACAAACTTGATACAGGTAATAATTTTTACGTTAATCAACACTACGGCTTTGATTTCCCCCGGAATGATATTCGCCTTGCTAGCGCGGGTTGTTTAGTGGGACGGACTCGCCAGGGACATAGAGAGTTTATGGCAATTATTAAACAAGACCGCCGTTATGTCGCTAATCGCAAATATACTTTTTACGCTAGTGTGATTCCTGGGGATGATTTACTGAAAACCTTTCCAGGATGAGGTAATGGTTAATTGGTAGCATTTTTTGTGGTGATGCAATGTGTGCTAGGGACGTACAACTGTGCGTCCCTACTTTGTGTAATACAGCAACTTTGTCTAACTTTGTTCTTGCGGTTGCCCTATCTGTGCCGTAAGCTTTTCTTTATCCTGCCTGCGTTTTTTGGCATAAAGTTGAATAGTTACTGCCATGAAAATAATCATGGCGAAAATAGCCCAAGCAGCGATATCTGTAGGTAGATTATTCTTAAATACAGCCAGCAACACGATTGCTACTAACATAACTGTAGGCGCTTCATTTAGAGCACGTAATTGCTGACCACTCCAGCCACATTCATCTACTGCTAACTTTTTCATCAGCCGAGCGCAGTAATGATGATAGCCAATTAAAATGGCAACAAATAGCAGTTTTATATGCAACCAACCCTCTTTTAAAACATCCGGTTCAGTGCTTACTAAACCGATCGCCATTGCGATCGTCACGTACATTCCTGGGTTAGTAATGATATAGTAGAGGCGCTTTTCCATAATTTGATACTGATTTTTCAGTATCGTTCGCGCTGGTTCAGGTTCAAGGTTAGCTTCAACGTGATAGATAAAAAGACGTACCAAGTAGAACAAACCAGCGAACCAAACTACAAATCCGACAATATGAAATGCTTTAAACCATGAATAAGCCATTAATCCTCAACTCCATCAGTGTGAATTTGATACATTTTTAGTGTTAATAAAAAGTTCACAAATGCAGGCTGGAATAACATTATAAGTCTGGCAAAAATCCAGAATTAATTTCTTTACCACAGATAAATCATAGGTGTTTATCTGTGGTTTCATTTTTATAATATCGATTTTTGCCAAAAGTATATTGTCAATGAGCATCTTTCCGACGCACAAATGGTAAAAGGTCTTCTAAAATCGCCTCGTGGTAATGTTCTTGGGGATAATGTCCGACGTTATTAAGTTTTATTAATTCGGTATTTGGTACGGATTTGGCAAAATTTTCGGCAATGTCTACGGGCAACCAAGGGTCAATCATACCCCATTGAATGAGAATTGGCTGTTGCCATTCTTTAAAGCCAGATTCGATTTCTTTCATTGCTGAATCAAGCTGTAAATTGCGAATACTTGATAAGAGACTCCGCCCAGATGAAGAACTTTTTAAAAATGGTTTTCGATAAACATCTAATTCCTTATCTCCTATACGATAACGGCTTCCACTTTCTAGTGTCCGGTCAACTAATAGGGGGTCTTGGGTCATAACTTCACCTGCCAAAGGTAAACCCATTTGTTTAATTTTCCAGGGTAATTTGGCAGCAGTTGAAATTGGTGTATTTAAGATAGCTAAATTGGCAATTTGTTCTGGATGACGCAAGGCATATTGTAGCCCTACAGAACCTAAAAATCCTTGGACAACTAAAGAAAAATGTTCAAGTTCTAGCGCTTTAATAAATCCTTCTAAAGCTGTGATAAAAGCATCGGGAGTGTAGGCAAAATCTCGTTTTTCTGGTTTTGCAGAAAAGCCATAACCAATCCAATCTGGTGCGATCACTCTTGTACCCTGATTCGCTAAAGCAGGTATAATATTACGCCAACTATAACTTTGCGAGACTAAGCCATGTAGCAACAACACAGGCGCTAAGTCAGTTCTGCCAATTGGTGAAGATTCTCGATAAAACCATTCCAGTGAATCTACATTGATTTTATGTTCTGTTATTGACACGCTATATTCCTATATTGGGCATTCAGAATTGGGCATGGGGCATTGGGCACTTGTACTGAGCGTAGTCGAAGTATTAGGCATGGGGCATTGGGCATTGGGCATTGGGCACTTGTACTGAGCGTAGTCGAAGTATTGGGCATTGGGCATTGAGCATTAGTTATTCTTTCTCCTCCTGCTCCCTCATCCCCCTCATCTCCCTCATCTCCCTCATCTCCCTCATCTCCCCCACTCCCTACTCCCCACTCCCCATTCCCTGAGAAATAATCATCCCACGAATCGCATAAGCTGTAGCGGGTGCTAGCAAAACGCCGTTGCGATAGTGTCCGGTAGCTAGGAGGACATTACTAAACCCTGGCAACTTCCCAATAACTGGGGCTGGGCGACCTTCAGGACGGGGACGTAAACCCGACCAGGTGCGGAGAATAGTTGCTGTGGCTAATTCTGGACAAAATGCGATCGCTTGTTCTCTAACAGATTCCAACAATTCTTGATTTGGCGGTATCTCATCGCCATTGTTGGGAAATTCCACAGTTGCACCCACCCAATAATCTCCATCGCCCACAGGAACAATATGCACATCGTTACCCGTTATCGCTGGCTGGAAATCAGGATTACCTAATGGATGCCCTACATGCATTTGCAACGCTTGCCCAAGTACGGGGCGGATATCAATTATCTGATTTAATTTTGCTGTTAGGGGTGTTGAACCTAGTCCTGCTGCGATTACAAACCAATCTGCGGCTATTTTTCCTTCTGTAGTCTCAAGGCAATGGCAAAATTCAGATGTTGAGGTTTGGGCATCCAAAACAGCCACACCAAATTTGAAAGTTACCCCATTTTGCTGGGCAGCCTCAACTAAAGCTAAGGTGAGGGCAGTTGGATCAAGCTGGCGGTCTTGCGGAGAATAGACAGCACCAGTAATTTTTTCGTGAGCAACTTGAGGACAAATATTTTGGAGTTTAGCGGTGTCCCAAATTTCTAAATTCCAGCCTTGAGAGTGGCGAATTTCTACAAGCTTTTCCCATGCTGCTAAATTCTCCTCTTGCAAACCCAGACTGAGAATTCCCTGGCGATTAAAAGGGATTTTGCGACTTGTTAAAGCTTCTAGTTTAGGAATCAAAGTTTCATAGCGTTGGATGCTAGTTTGTCGCATCTGCCAAGCTTTACCCTTGATTTTTTGACTGATTACACCCATTAAAACGCCAAGTGCAGCGCCCGTGGAAGCTTGTGCTGGTGGTTGCCGATCGCAAACTGTAATTTTTAGCCCTTTTACTAGACTCAGTTCGTAAGCGATCGCAGCCCCAACTACACCACAACCGATAATAACTACATGACTCATTGCTGTTTTGAGGCGAAGATCGAAAGATGCGGGAGATAAGGGAACAGGGGGAGCAATTTTTACTCTCCCTTATCCTCCTCATTCCCCTTTGCTCATCTTACCTTGCGCTTAACTTGCCTCTGCTTCACTGCTGGTCTTAGGAAGCAGGTCGAGGAATTTGTCAATCTCTGCGAAAGCAGCTTGGGATTGATTCAAGGCAACTAGAGGATTGCTAGCACTAGTAGCTTTATCGAGTTTAACCAGGTCTTTAAAAAAATCTCGCGTTATTTGACGTGCTGTGGGTTGGTCTTTGGGTAGAAGATTGGGAGTGATATAAGTCAGATTCAGCTTTGCTTCTGTTATCGGCCCATGTATAAAGTTACGCACATTGATCCAATCACCTTTTTTAATCAGGGTTGTCAATTCTTCTGAGCGATCGCGCACAGCCTGAATTTCAGGAACATAAGCCTGAATTTTTTCAAGTTGTACTGCTGTGTAAGTCGGAGGTGCGATCGCAACATCAGGGCCACCACAACTAATGAGGAATGTGGCCAATAGTACTAGGAAAAATGAAAAAATCGAGCGTTGACGCACCATATATTGAACTTAATTGCTTTTGGTTTACCGATTCACAGTGTCATTTTAGATCGCTAGCGCAGTCAATCGTTCTTGTCAGCCAAGGATTTTGCAGAAAATCTTGATATTTTTTCCAAACGGCAGAGTTTCATCTGCTTTTTAAGTATGATTACTTAAAAGGTGTTAGCTAGTCTCAACAAGAAGCGATTTTTGGTATCTGTCTAGTAGCCAGGATTGTTAGGGAAATATGATTTAGAGTTGCTAAATCTCAAAGGTCTTGATAAGCTGAAACACCAATACTATAGGCCTTATGGCGGTTTTTCTGTCTTCACATCCCGGAAGATGCCGACGCAATATAGGAGTATTTTTTAGTGAACGCAGCCGAACAGGCAACGAACCTTGAACTCGCCAGCAACATTGCTACGGTGGTTAATTTGTTCAAATTTGAGTTTCCTGATGCCAAATCTGATCTCAAACCCTGGAAGAATGACCCGGAAACCAGGGAGTTAGTCGATCCAGATTCTATAGATATTGGCTTTCACTTTCCTGGTATCAGCAAATCTTGGCGAAGTCGCAGTATTTTAATTCAAATCCGATTTTATCAAGATCCCATCAATAATTCCCGGCGTGCGATCGGTGTGGAGGTAGCTGGATTCGATCATCGCGGTGAAGCGTGGCGACTTTCTACGGTAGAAAACTGGAGTGTTGTCGGCGCATCTTCGCCTTCTGGTGAAATTGAGCATAAGCTTAAACAAATTTGCCGACAGATTTTAGAAGTTTTTAATAAACCAAGTGAATGAAATCAACTTGTGTCAGAGAAAGTAGTGAGGAATAATACAGAGGAGAGCTTTGCGATTACTCTTTTTTCTTCTTGAGTTTTGTTTAAGTCCAGTCTAAGCGTTGTAAAATGCTTTTTCAGTTGATGTTAAGATAGCATTTGGATTGGCGGGGCTAGCCAAAATAAGAATAGACTACCAATTTAAAACTTGGAATTACAACAATCCATCCTTCGTCTTTGGAGGAGTAGTAGCTTCCTTTTTTAGAAGCAGCGGGAAGGATTTGAGACAACAGTGAACGACTTGCACCCGAACAACCCAAACCTGGCCAAGTGCCTTCACTCGTCCATGAATTGGGAACTGGTGTTTCTTTCCATGAACTATAGGTGTAGTAGCGATCTTTGCTTTTTCTTGAATAGATAGCGTCGTTAAAAAAATCGAGACCTTTGCGGGAAATGGCATCCGCAGTTGCATCTGATAGTCGAAATATAGCTGCGCCACAACCCTCTCGAATAATACCACTCACACCGCCAATGTGTATGGCGTAGGTTATCCCAATTTTCGCGGGAATAGAACCACTATACCAATAGTACTTAAAAACCGAGCATGCTACATATACAGTAATAATTATTGAGGTAATGATTTTTACAATTTTTTTCATTAGCCAGACAAAGGAGTTGAACAGTTCAAAGGGAACTTCCTATCATAGCAAAACCTTCGTTTTCGTCAATTTTAAAGTAACAACTTCATCAAAAACGTATGTTGTTGTTATTAAAAAAGGTTTGGATTTTATTAAATTAGCCCAATTTTGTAATACTTTTTGATGAGCATATTCATTTTTGATTTCCAGAGCTAAAATATAGCTGGTATCTAAAAAGTAGATACTTCTCATGGGTTATAGAGATAGCGATCGTGGTTAATTGCACCATCTGTCACATCACATTCCACAGGATTTGAACCTAAATCCCAAATAGAAGATGTTTGTTTGATACTAGTAATAATAATTTTTCCATTTTCTTGAATAATCTCAAACTCTTGATTTTCTCCTAATAGTTCTTTAGGGATTAATAAGCCTTTTTCTGTTGCTGTTAATTTCATGTTTAATTACCTTGATTGATTTTGTAAGCTAATCAAATGAATTTGCTTTAAGGCGGGCAAGATGCCCACCCCACAAAATTGGATAAGACTACCAGTTACCTACAGGTTGAGCAGTTGCAGAAAACATTGAAGGATCGATTGAAATGCCCAATCCTTCAGCTACACGACGACCATAAGAAATATCTGCCCGGAAGAAGTGGCAAAGTTGGCGCATTTGGATGTCTTCCCTTGCTTGAGAGAGACTACCGACAATATTTTTAGCAAGACGCTCTTGCTGTTCAGGAGTTAGTAACCGATACAGATTACCTGCTTGGGTGTAATCGTCGTTTCCTTCACGATGACTGTAACGATCGACTGTGACATCGCCCAAATGACTAGGTGGTTCTGCATAAGCTGGATTTTCTTTGGGCGTACCCTCAGCACTATTCGGTTCATAGTTAGGAACGCTACCGCCGTTGTTCCCCGGTGCCATAAAGCCATCTCGCTGATAATGCATCACTGGACATTTGGGCTGGTTAACAGGTAGTTGCTGATAGTTACCACCCAAGCGATACCGTTGAGCATCTGGGTAAGAAAAAATTCGAGCTTGAAGCATTTTGTCTGGAGAGAAACTAATGCCCGGAACCACTGCACTAGGGCTAAAAGCGGCTTGCTCTACTTCGGCGAAATAATTCTCAGGGTTACGATTTAACTCTAATATCCCGACTTCAATTAAAGGATATTCGCCTTGTTTCCAAACTTTGGTCAAGTCAAAAGGATTATCAGGATGTTTTTGGGCTTGCTCCTCGGTCATCACCTGAATACACATCCGCCACTTAGGATAGTCTTTTTTAGCGATCGCTTCAAACAAATCATGAGTCGCATGATCGGGATCTTCGCCCTTAATCTTAGCTGATTCATCTTCCGTCAAAGTTTGATGCCCTTGCAGAGTCTTAAAGTGAAATTTACACCAAACGCGATCGCCTTCAGCATTAATTAAACTGAAGGTGTGGCTACCAAAACCGTCCATGTGGCGATGGGTTTTGGGAATTCCCCGATCTGAAAAGAGGATTGTCACTTGGTGAAGCGATTCTGGACTAAGTGACCAAAAATCCCACTTTGCATTCTGGTCTTTGCAATTAGTTTGGGGATTGCGCTTTTGGGTATGGATAAAATCAGGAAACTTCAAAGGGTCGCGGATGAAGAAAATAGGGGTATTGTTACCTACAAGATCCCAGTTACCCTCCTCAGTATAAAACTTGAGGGAAAAACCTCTAGGGTCGCGCTCGGCATCTGCTGAACCTTTTTCTCCTCCAACTGTAGAAAAGCGCAAGAGAAGTTCTGTTTTCTTACCAATTTCAGAAAAAAGTTTGGCTTTACTGTAGCGGGTGATGTCATTGGTGATAGTCAAAGTACCGAAAGCAGCCGCACCTTTAGCGTGGACAACTCTTTCAGGAATACGTTCTCTGTTGAAATGAGCCAGCTTTTCTAACAGGTGGAAATCCTGCATTAATACAGGCCCACGCGCTCCAGCCGTGAGTGAGTTCTGATTATCCGCAACAGGAATACCATCAGCAGTTGTCAAGTTTTGGGGTTCAGTCATGGATTAAGAAGTTCTCCGTTAGGTTATTCAGATTGCCAAAGTAAGTTTTAGTGAGTAGATAGATGGTTGCCTACTGATAGAGCTAATTAATTCATAGTCATAACGAGTTCACATATAAAGCATATTCGATATGGTTATGAATTACAACAAGATTGTTTTGTATTTTTGGAATTGGTAGATACGCATATTTATGCATTAATGTCAACTTAAAGCCTGGGCAAAGTTTATTCGCAGCTAGACAAACAAAGTCAGCCTACATGGAACATGGGCTTGAGCAACTGATTTAACCCACGGAGGTGGGTTTTGTTTGTGTAGACGCGGTTTCTAACCGCCCTTTTTACTGATTCAAATGTTTGAGAATCAACGAGCAAACATCTGTCGCCTCAATTTGATTTTCATTAACTAGGTGAGTTTGATGGGTGATAAATAGAGGCCCTTCATCAGGAGAAGTAGTAACGTTACCGTGAGAGCCACGCACCAGGAAAGCATCCAGAGGAATCACATCCATTAAGTAGCGAAAACCCAGTTGTTTCTTCAGTAACTTGAGAGCAATTTTTCCTTGAGGAAACTTAATTTGCGGATCGAGGAAAAGTTCTACAGGATCGTAACCAGGTTTGCGGTGGATATCTACAGTTCTAGCAAAATCAGGGGCTTTTGCATCATCGAGCCAATAATAATAGGTAAACCAAGCGTCAGATTGAGCGATCGCTACCAACTCACCCGATCTAGGATGATCGAGATGGTAGGCTTGCTTACCCTCTTCATCCAATACCTGCGCTACACCTTCAGTCGCTTCTAAAAGCGATCGCACTTTCGGGATGTATGCCGGATCGTTCACATATACATGAGCAATTTGGTGATCGGCAACGGCAAAAGCAATGCTAGCACCAAAATCGAGCAGTTCTCGCCCTAATTCTTCCCGCACAGCAATTAGACCATTTTCCCGGAGTACGCGGTTCAAATCCACAGCTTTAGAAACTGGCGTAATGCCATACTCGGAAAGAATAATTACCTGAGTATTGCGTGCTTCAAAATATTTAATTAAATCCCCACAAACAGCATCAATTTCTCGTAAATCTGCTTGAATCTGTGTTTGATTGTTACCAAATTTTTGCAGACAGTAATCTAAATGTGGTAGATAAACTAGTGATAATGTAGGGCTGTAACGTTCCTCAATCCATTTTGCAGAATTGGCAATCCATTGGCTAGAACTAATGGTAGTTTTTGGCCCCCAGAAATCGAACAGAGGGAAATTTCCTAAATCAGATTGAATTTGCGATCGCACATCACTAGGATGGGTATAAATATCAGGTAATTTTCTCCCATCTGCGGGATACATCGGGCGCGGCGTAATGGCATAATCTGCTGTAGAGTACATATTGTACCACCAAAAAAGGTTGGCACAAGTGAAATTCGGATCAATTGATTTAGCTATTTCCCAAACTTTGGGAGCTTGAACTAGTTTATTAGATTGTCGCCAAAACTTCACTTCACATTCATCGCGGAAGTACCAACCATTAGCGACAATTCCATGTTCATTAGGCAATTTTCCTGTTAAATAAGTAGCCTGAACTGAACAAGTTACAGCAGGTAAAACTTTTTTGATGGAAGCTACCTGTCCTTTAGCCGCCCAAGAAGATAAAAACGGCGTGTTTTCTGCTAGTAAGTTGGGCGTTAATCCCACGACATTTAGAACAACTGTTTTCTGCATAAAATTAATTTCCTATTAATTGGCGGCAAATTCTTTTAATACCCACTGATACTCACGCTGGATAGAAGTCGCTAAATCTATCTTCATTTCTGATGGCAATACATCCCAAGTGTAAGTTTCAATTTCTAAATGTGAGCAAGCATTGTTTGTTTGAAGTAGTTGCAAAACAGTAGCAATGTCATCTTGCGTAGATTGCAAAATTTGATAATCATGAATAAAAATTGGGACATGGAAGTGAGTACGCCATTCTTCAGCTAGAGATTGTTCTAAATGTGGTAATGCAGTTATTAAGTCAGGATAGTGATGGAGTGTACTATCACCACGACGTTCTATTACTTGGTGAAGATAAGTAGATTCAGCAAAAGGACGTAAGCGTTCAACTATCAAACTACGCTTTTCAACATCAGCAGGTATTTTTACTTTAATTGCGGCACTGATTTGAATTTTGCCAATTTTAATTCCTGCTGATTGCAAACGCGCAAATACAGATTGCGGTTCCTCATATTCAACTGAGAAATGGCAGGTGTCATAGCAAACTCGAACGTGCTCTAGCAATTTCTTTTCTGCTAGATTCTGTTCAATATTTAATTTTTCTGATAAGTAATTACCGCCAATTGGTAATAACCAATTTTGATAGAAGTCAATTACTTCTGAAGTATTTTCAATTAAACCATCAGGCTCAGGTTCTAAATCAATATGAAGTATCTTGCCTGTTTCTTCACCGATCCGAATCATTTCTACAACAACAGATGCGATGTTCAAACAACTCTTTTTCAGAACCGTTTCAAAATTTGCTTGGTCTTTTACCCACCAAGGCTTATAGGATAATGGTAGTGTAGAAATTCCGCCATCAAGTCCTTGGGGTAATAGACTAGCTAAAATGTGTGCCAAGTTTAATGTATAATTAACCCGTTCTTGTGTAGACCAATCTGGTGCATAAACTTGGTCTTTTACTACCTGTCGATGAAATCCACCATAAGGGAATCCGTTTAAGGTGAAAACATATAAATCTTGTTGAGTCAGCCAAGCTTGAAATTGAGCTAATTTATTACTTTCCAAAAGTTGTTTTGTGGCAACATCTGCTAACCTCAAGCCAATACCAAAAGGTTCTGTTGGTGATAAACGTGATTTTAGTTCGGGAATATACTTTTCTAAATTGGCGAAAACCTCTAGCCAACTTTCACCAGGATGAATATTGCTGCAATAAGTTAAGTGAAAATTATTGTTTCTTGTAATTTTCATTTTCTCGCTTTATCCCTTGTATATGTAATCTGTTTTCTTTGGCTTAAACTATTTCACAAAATACTTGCCACATATTCATGGGTAGGGGCGCACATATATAATTAGACATCTCCAGAAATTAATTATGCGTTACCTAAAACCCTTGTATAGACGTTGCATTGCAACGTCTCTACATTCATTTTCACCAGATGTCTATTGGTGTCAACTTAACGTGAAAGCCAGCCTAGAATGAGCTTTTAAATATTGTCTCGTTCCCAGTCTCCGAGTGGGAATGCCGTCCTAGAGGCTCCGCCTCCCTTGCTGGTGGCAGAGCCGCTTTTCGAGTTGCATTTCCAGCCATAGGCTGGAAACGAGGTTTTAAAGGAGTTTCAGCTTAAGTTGACACCAATGCACATATATGAACCCCTACAGCCGATTAATGGTATTACTGGATGTATACATTCAAATTTAAGTAACAGCAAATAGTTGAGCTAACTTCATCGAAATTGGTAGCAAGATTAGAACTAATAAACCGTAATACAACCCAGCAAAACCAGATGCAACAGTTGCATCTAAAACAATTAGAGATAAAATGCCTATTCTCACAGCATTTCGGATGTTTTCGGCTATCGGTTCACGCGCAGCTTTGATAAAGTTAGGTAAGATTCTGATAGCTAATAAAATAGCAAATGGTAAGGCTGCGATCGCTGTATACTCTTTTAATAATCCTAAAGCTAAAACTGCCGTCAAAACTATTGCAATTAGCAGTAATGCTAGTACTCCCGTAATCTGCTTACCTCCGTGAACTTCACCTTGGCTAATTGCGGTGATAGCAGCAATATAAAGAACAGGAAGTAGTGCTAAATACCAACGTTCTCCTATTATTGCAGGTACAGCACTTACACCTAATAATAAGTTACTGCCACGACACAAACCCATATTTAAAGGGCCAAAAAAAGGATGATGTTTGGCGAGTGAATCATATAATAGGCATGAAAAAGTGATAAATATAGCGATCGCAGCACTCAACCAGGATACTTGAAAAGCAGCTATAATACCTATTGCAAACAGTATACTCCCCAATAAAGTAGCATTTTGACGAGATACGCGACCACTGGGAATTGCTCTATTTGGTCGCTCTTTTGCATCTAAGTCTGCATCGAAAACATCATTAAAAACTATACCGCCGCCATATAAACCAGTTGTAGCCAATAACAACCAACCTAATGGAATTAGTACAGGAAAATTTGATTCTCCATTAATTAATTGAACAAAAATAATCCCAGAGCCAGAAGCAGCAAAACCAACGAGAATATCCGCCCAAGCAGTAACAATATTAGCAGGACGCATCAATTCCAAATAACCCCGCCAGCTTTGAAAGTTTAAGCTTACAACATTCACTTATCTGCCTCCGTGCCTAGTAATTTCTCAAAACAAACCGCATATTACAGATGAATCAGATAGCTATCTATAGCTGTTCCAAATGATTCATGAAATCTTTTTTCCTACTCTCCCTCTCCGTGAAAAATATTAGTGTCGCCTATTTGCGGGATATTTTGCGAATTTTATAGGATATAAAAATATCCACCCAACAATAATTTCAGCAACATCAAAATATTTATCAAAGAGACTCCATGAGTTATATTGACAATGCAAATATGAAAATATCTCTTGCAATGCCCAATGCCAAATTCTCAATGCCCTTCCAATTTTCTATTCAATCAACACAAAATCTGAAACTGATTTGATTCCTGGTTCTTGTCCCCGCAACACAGAATTACCATTGAACAACTGACGCTGATCAACAGATTGGGGATTGAGCCAGTCTGATGCCTTCATCTGCCCAGTTTGACTGTAAGCAGCAAGGGCATTTTCATAACAAACTGCTCGCACATGTTCTTCAGGAATACCCCTATCTAACATCAACTGAGCCGTTTTTGGGACTGCCAAAGGATCGCTAATACCCCAATCAGCACTACTATCTACAATGATCCGATCGCATCCATACTTGCGAACAACTTCTACCATCCTGGCGTTACCCATCTTCGTCTGTGGGTAAATCGTAAAAGCTGCCCAAAAACCCCGCCCTAATACTTCCTCAACAGTTTCCTCGTTGTTGTGGTCAATAATTACTTGTGAAGGATCTAAGCCATATTCAATACAGCGATCCATACTCCGACTAGCACCCGCCTTTTTATTGCGATGAGGCGTATGAATTAGCACCAACATATCGAGTTCTTTGGCTAATGCTAACTGTTGACAAAAGTACTTATCTTCTGCTTCTGTCATGTCGTCATAGCCAATTTCACCAATGGCAACAACTCCCTCTTTACAGGCATAAAGTGGCAGCAATTCTATAACTTCTGCTGCTAGTGCCTCATTGTTAGCTTCTTTCGGATTTAGGCCGATTGTGCAGTAATGTTGAATGCCAAATTGACTAGCACGAAATCGTTCCCAGCCCACAAGACTGCTGAAGTAGTCTTTGAATGTGCCAGCGTTTGTTCGCGGTTGTCCTAACCAAAAGGCTGGCTCAATAACGGCGACAATTCCATATTCCCGCATTACTAAGTAATCGTAAGTAGTACGGGAACACATGTGAATGTGAGGATCGATGAACATCATGGTTTTAATGATTGGGCATTGGGCATTGGGCATTGGGCATTGGGCATTGGGCATTGGGCATTGGGCATTGGGCATTGGGCATTGGGCATTGGGCATTGGGCATTAGTTATTTAATTCTTCTCTGCTTCCCCTGCTCCCCCTGCTCCCCCACTCCCCACTCCCGACTCCCCACTCCCTTCCTTCATTTGCGGCTAAAACTGCTCCAAGTCAGATTACCTTGTTGAATGGATGACTGTAAATCTGGGTAATGAGAAAGTAATTCTTGAGCTTGGATTAAACCAGACTCAGCACAAGCTAACGCTGCTGCTTCTTGCTCGTGTATATCCCCATTAGCCAGTACTTTTTCTAAATCTGTGATGATTGCACTATCCGCAAACCGTCCTACAGGTCGCCAAAGTTCTGGCGTAACTGAGCGTTTAGCTGCCCAACGTTCATGAGCATAGTCTGCCAACATCCTCGCTAATTCTGGGTTAGCACGCCGATCTAGTCCCCAAATTAGATGCAAAGGGCTGCCGACAAACACAGCCTTCAGCACCATCTGATTCCAAGCGGCATTATCTAAATAATCTGCTGGATAAGGGTTACGTAGTGCTATGGCTTGGAATACATTACTCATATTGCTGCGAATTCCCTCAGCAGCGCGATGACGATGTAACTCTGGATGTGGTAATAGTGGCAAACTTTGATAAAGAACAACTAACTCCCCCATATCAGCAGTGGAGAAGAATTTATCAAGCGATCGCACATAGCCCTCAGCATCATCGTGGGGCAAAGCTAGAAGCAAGAGTGTGCGACCTGCTTGATCTACACTCCAATTACCAGGATACCAACCGGAAATTACATCCTGTGCTGCTTCCAAGTCCTGGAATGTTAGCTGCAAATCTTGTTTACCTAGATAACGCGGCACAGCACTAAAAGCCGTAAAAAACACTTTCTCAGCAGCGCCGCTAGCAATCTGTGCCTGCTTCTGTTCCAGCCAAGCAAGAGCTTTCTCTGAAACAGACTTTAACAGCCAATGATGCAGTAACTTGTTTACTTTACTCATGATGAATTTCAGGAGAAGTTGCCCAACTTTTTTGTGACAACTAAGTATAAAACATATCACAAAACTTAATAATTTGTGATTAAAGCAGCTAGATAATATACTACTGAGATTATAACTTCACTGAGAGGATGTTTGAAAAGTCGGAAAGAGTGTAAAAAAGCTCCCTCAGTATAAGCCGTGAATAGATAATAGACAGCACCGAGAGAGCAACATGAGTAAAGCATACCCCAGCAACCTGACCCGCGCCCAATATGAATTTCTCAGTGACATGATTCCAGAACCCAAACCTTGTGGCCGCAAGCCTTGCTCAAAAAACGTTGGGTGGTAGAACGCACTTTTGGTTGGCTAATGGGATGTCGGCGTTTGGTTAGAGACTATGAGTTATTGCCCGAAACTTCTGAGACTTTTATCTACCTTGCCATGATCCGTATTATGGTCAGGCGACTAGCTTAATTTTTGACTCCCTAAAACTTTTCAAATATCCTCTGAAACTATAATAATTTCCAAACTTTAAAGAAGATACTGTAAAGATATCATTTTGATTAGATAAATCATAAAAATATCTTACCGAATAAAATTAGAATTTTATGTAATAGTGATATCTATAGTCAATCTTAAATATAAAGTATAGGCATCAATAAAATTTCAATTTATTGTTAGTTTGTATTTTTAACTATAGAGTGAGCAAACTTCAAAAATCCGATTAAGTTATTACCTAGCTTTGTCTGTAAAATCATGTTAAAGTTGATTTCCTATCATTTTTTTCCGATTTGTTAATCAATTTTGTTTTTAGAATTGTATATATTTAGACTTACTTAAAAAGTAATAATATTCTAATGGCTATTCAACAAAAAACTGCTTTTAATCTGCAAACAATTAACCAATGTGTTCGCGTGAGCTTTAACTATGATGTTCACTTCACTAGAGGTCTGTTTCAGTTAGATAATCCTTTACTTGCACAAGTGATTGCCGCAGATGGGGAGACAGCCCCAAAACAAATTCTAGCAGTGATAGATGAAGGATTTTTAGAGTGTCAGGATGGTTTACTAAAAAAATTATCAGTCTATGCCCAGTATTATGAAGATGTCCTAACACTGAGCGGTGAACCGATAGTAGTTCCGGGTGGAGAAGCAGTCAAGAACGATTCTAGATTTATAGAGCAAATTCATCAACGGATAAATGTAGATGGATTGTGCCGTCACTCCTATGTCTTAGCAATTGGAGGTGGAGCCGTCCTAGACATGGCAGGATACGCAGCAACAACCGCTCACCGAGGAATTCGGCTGCTGCGGGTTCCGACAACAGTATTAGGGCAAAATGATTCGGGTGTAGGGGTAAAGAATGGAATCAATGCCTTCGGCAAGAAAAACTTTTTGGGTACATTCATGCCACCTTATGCTGTCTTGAATGACTTTGATTTTCTTACTAGCCTTGACGATCGAGATTGGCGTTCGGGTATTGCAGAAGCGGTGAAAGTCGCGCTGATTAAAGATGCAGATTTCTTCGATTTCATTATGGCTAATGCCGATAAATTGGCTAATCGAGACATGGACATAATGGAAAAGCTGATTTATCGCTGTTCCCAGTTGCACTTAGAGCATATTGCTGGTAGCGGCGACCCCTTTGAAATGGGTTCATCGCGTCCTTTGGATTTTGGGCATTGGGCCGCTCACAAACTAGAGCATTTAACTAATTACAGCTTACGTCATGGTGAATCTGTAGCGATCGGCATTGCTTTGGATACGACCTATTCATATTTAACAGGTCAACTATTGCAATCTGAGTGGCAAAGGGTTTTAAGTACACTCAAGAAATTAGGCTTTAATTTGTACGTATCAGCACTGACAGAACAATTAGATCAAGTAGATCATCCGCATTGTATATTCAGGGGACTTAACGAGTTCCGTGAACACTTGGGAGGAAATTTGACCATCACCCTTCTACAAGAAATCGGGCGTGGAATAGAAGTTCATCAGGTAGATTTGTCTTTGTATAGAGATGCTATTTTGATGCTACAAGATTGGGAATTTTTGCATTGATTCTCCATTGGGTGCAATTAGCAGAAGCGATGTTTAACAACAAGCCATTACACTAAAAGGTGGTTGTTAATGCACAAATTTACACTTGGATGATTTATGCACCCCGAAACGCAAGACCTTAATTAGTCGGCTTAGAAACTATACAGATAATCGTCAGCTGTTTGTCTGGAATATAGAGAATAGGGGAGAACTGAATTGCTGTAATTTATCAGGTGCTTATTCTCGTAGGATAAATTTACAGCATCGGTTAGTATATGAGGTCATTGAATCCGAGCAAGTAGTTAAGATAATTCGGATGTGGACGCATTACGAGTAAGTTATCTCCTCAGCCCCCCTTGGTGTTCACAATGAAAACCTCGATTCTCCCAAGCTTGCATATCTACTTGGGCAAGTCTTGTCACATTTGAGCATTGCGGTTGAATAATTTGACTTAAAATCGCCCAAACTAAGCTGCGTGTTACATCTAATCCAGTTTTGACCTCAGATTCACGATTACCAGGAATACCCTCCTCCTGAACAATCCCTGGCTCTACCCAAATACCATGAACGCCCAAAAGAATCTGTGCCATCCATTTGGCTCTGGGTAAGTGACTTGGCGAGGTAATCAACATGACTTTATGCACTCCCCAACGGCGCAAAATTGGAATACCATAATAAAAATTTTCAAAGGTAGAATTCGCGCACTTTTCCAACCAAACGTTTTGCAACCCTGCTAATTCCGCCTGAAAAATTAACCATATACAGGGGTCTGGGGAACCATGAGAAATTAAAATTGGGGTTTGCGGGGATTGTTTTGCTTGTTGGGCAACATAAGTTTCTCGACGAATACTGCCACCAAGCACAAAGAAGGCATCTACTGGCTGCGAAGAAGCAAAAACTAAGGTTATAGTGGTAAAAATCAGCCAAGTGCCCAAGACAAAGTACAATCCACCAGTTAGTTTTTGTAACAATTGCCACCGATTAGCAGATTTTTTTTTAATAGAAATTAACGATTTGATGGTAAATTTACGTTTCATGACTTAGCTAAAAAAAGCTGATTTAATGGCTGTCTAACAGTGTTACAATTCAGTACTCAAAGTGCTATCTTATAAAAGTAATAAAGAAGTACAAACGTGACGCTAATCAAAGTGTCACACTTTCAGTATAGCCTTCCGGAGAAGGCTAACAACCTGAGAAACCATTGTTAATAATGCAGTATTTTTAGCATCATTTAATAATAAAAATGATGAATAGAGAATAGCTTAGTTTGGAGTATAAAAACTTAAAATTTTCTGGAAAGCCTGATTGCTAAACTGTCAACAACACAATTATTCCAGCTAATATACATGAACCAATCTGCGAAAAGTTACTCGCCGCTCCAAGTAGCCTTGATTGGTGGAGCGATCGCCACTACTGCTACGATGTCTGTGTTCGGCCCCGCTTGGACTCGTGCTGTCCGTGCCTCTCTAGCCCTACAAGACAGCCCGAAAGTGATAGTTGACCAAGTTTGGCAACTGGTGAATCATGAATATGTTGATGGCAAATTTAATCAACAAAATTGGCAAGCAACTAGACAAAGCCTGTTGAGCAAAGACTATTCTTCCCGGGAAGAAGCTTATGCTGCCATCCGCGAAGCTTTACAAAAGTTGGGAGATCCTTACACTCGATTCATGGACCCCAAACAGTTTGAAGCCCTGACTAGCCAAACATCTGGAGAAGTCTCTGGCATTGGCATTCGGATGGAAGTCAACGAAAAAACTCAGCGACTCACTGTTGTCGAAGCCATAGAAAATTCTCCGGCACTAAAAGCTGGGATCAAAGCAGGCGATGAAATTTTGGCAATTGACGGCAAACCCACTCTCAAAATGAAAGTGGATGACGCCTCCAAGCTAATTCGTGGCAAAGCGGGTACTCCCATCAAGTTAAAGCTGGGACGGAAAGGGCAAAATGCCTTTGATTTGAAGCTGACAAGGGCAAATATTGAAGTGCCAACGGTACGTCATACCCTAAGACAAGAAGGAAATCGCCGCGTTGGCTATATCCGTTTGCGGGAATTTAGCGCTCACGCCGCAGAACAAATGCAACGAGCCATCCGCGATTTGAACACTAAGAAAGCCGATTCTTATGTCTTGGATTTGCGGGGAAATCCTGGCGGGTTGTTACAGGCGAGCATTGAAATTGCTCGGATGTGGTATAATGACGGCGGAATTGTGAAGACAGTAAACCGTGTGGGCGGCACTGAGGAAACTAAAGCCAATCGCACTGCTCTAACAAATCGTCCTTTGGCGGTCTTAGTAGATGGTAATTCAGCTAGTGCTAGCGAAATCCTCACAGGAGCGCTCAAGGATAATAAGCGGGCGGTAGTCGTAGGTGGTCAAACCTTTGGTAAGGCCTTAGTGCAGTCAGTTCATGAACTCGCAGATGGTTCCGGGTTGGCAGTTACCATTGCCCATTATTACACTCCTGCGGGAACGGATATTAATCGTAAAGGGATTACACCAGATATCAAGCTAGACTTGACAGAGGCTCAAGAGCGGCAGTTGGCTACTAATCCAGATTTAATTGGAACTAAGAGTGATCCACAATATGCCCGTGCGATCGCAATTTTATTAAATAATTTTGCCCAACCGCCAGCAAATCAGCCCACTCGACCTATGAGCCGCGCCGATAACCTAAAATTTTAGATTGACGCCAGTGATTTGTTGCCAGGTGTTTATCAGAAAAATGGGTTTAAAACCCTGTGCTTCCAGCACGGCTTTGATTTACTAGAGTTAGGTTCTCCACTAAATGTTTTAAAATAGTGGAATGCTAACCATGAATTACCGCTACCGAATCTATCCAAACATCACTCAAGAACAGTCACTTTTTGAGTGGATGGATGTTTGTCGCCTTGCCTATAATTACGGGCTACGAGAAATTAAGGATTGGTGCAATAGCCGGAAATGCATGGTTGACAGATGCTCGATTAGCCATGAATACATCATGGCTTCGGATGCTCCTTTCCCTAGTGAAGTAAAACAACTTAACGCATTACCAAATGCTAAAAAGATATTTCCCCGGTTAGGAGAAGTACCAAGTCAGGTTTTGCAGCAATCTATCAAACAATTGCACCGAGCATGGGAGGGATTTCAGAAAATTGGGCATGGTTTCCCAAGGTTCAAAAAGTTTGGGCAATTCAAGTCTTTGTTGTTCCCACAGTTTAAACAGAACCCCGTGCAAGGAGTACATATTACTCTGCCTAAGCTTGGGACAATTCCAATTAACTTGCATCGCTCAATCCCTAATGGTTTTGTGGTTAAACAAGTTCGGATAATTAACAAAGCGGATATTTGGTACGCTTCCATTAATATTCAATTTGATGTTAATGTTCCCAATCCAATGCCACATGGTCATCCAATTGGGGTAGATGTTGGGCTTTCCAAGTTTTTAGCAACTAGTGACGGTGTTCTTGTAAAGTCGCCTAAGTTTCTGAAAGTGATGCAAAGCAAGCTGAAATTGCTGCAACGTAGACTTTCGAGAAAAAAGAAGCGCTCCAAGAATTACGAGAAACAGCGCATTAAAGTTGCTAGAATTCACCACACAATTGATAACATCCGCAAGGATTTCCACTTTAAGCAAGCTCACGCCCTTTGTGACTCCTCTGATATGGTCTTCATGGAAGACTTGGATTACCGAACTCTTGGCTCTGGGATGCTTGGCAAACAGATGCTTGATTCGGGGTTTGGACAGTTCCGAACCATCACCAAATACGTGTGTTGGAAACGTGGCAAATTCTTTGGTGAAGTTAGTGCAAGGGGTACTTCTCAGGAATGTCCTGAGTGTGGTGCAGAAGTTAGAAAAGACTTGAGTGTTAGAGTGCATCATTGTTTGAGTTGCAACTATACAACGGATAGAGATGTTGCTAGCGGCCAAGTAATTAGAAATAGAGGAATAGCCATCATTAGTACGGCGGGACACGTCGGAATCAAAAATGCTTGTGCAGACGGTCTACCGGGGATTGGGGAAACTCAGTCTAGGCAAGTGTCGAAACCCCGCAAGGCTTGCCTTGAGCGCAGTCGAAAGGGAAAAACCAAGAAATCTAAGAAGTGATTCTTAGAAGCTCCGAGGCTTTAGCCCGGAGTGATGTCACGAAAACTGCTTAATATACCCTTCTAAGATTTTGGATTGGGAATAATTAGTTAGTAATCCCAAACCAAAATCTCAGATTTATGAATCATCAGCCAGTTGATACAACCACCGCCACCAGTTTTTTACCAATGGTGTCGGTGGTTGTTCCTATTTATAACGGTGAAGCGGATTTACCAGAGTTAATCAATTGTCTGTTGTCTCAAACTTACCCGAAAGACCGGGTAGAGTACTTGTTGGTGGACAATAATAGTAGCGATCGCACTCTCACCATCCTCAAAACATTTGCCGAAAATTGCTCAATTACAATTCGCCCCTTGAGCGAAAACCAAATTCAAAGCTCCTATGCTGCTCGTAATACTGGGATTCGCGCCGCTACAGGTGAAATTATAGTTTTTACCGATGCTGATTGTCGCCCACAACCGCAATGGTTAGATGCACTGATTCAGCCTTTTGTCAACAAAGAAGTGATAATTGTCGCTGGTGAAATTTTGGCACTACCAGGCACAACTCTGCTAGAACAACACGCAGCCCATCAAGAAACTTTGTCGCAAAAACATACCCTTAATCATTCCTTTCGCCCCTATGGTCAAACCGCTAATTTGGGGATTCGACGCATTGGCTTAGAAAAAGCAGGGTTATTTCGTCCCTATCTTACCAGTGGTGGCGATGCCGACATTTGCTGGCGGATTTTGGGGGAAAACATTGGGCGTTTGGAACTTGCCCCGAATGCGATCGTTCAGCACCGCCACCGCGCTACACTCAAAGAACTGCAAAGTCAATGGCGGCGTTATGGATACTCAAATCGCTATCTACACGAGCTGCATGGTGTCGATTTGATGCGAGAGATTACACCCAAAGAATGCGGCTATCGTTTGGCACGTTGGTTCTTGAAGGAAATACCAAGGGATATTAAAAAGGCTATCGCGGGTCAAGCCACCCTTGTAGATTTATTAAATACTCCCATTGGTTTGTTCACAGCTAGGGCACGTACTGCTGGGCAACGAAACGCCAAGCTGCCAGAGAATGCCAAGATAATTGCTCGACTTTGACACTCCCCGAATTAGAAATTCGGGGATTCTTGCTTCACGGGGATTCCAACGAATTTACCTTTACTCTTGCATCTTGACCGTATGCCCTACGGCGTTACCGTCGTTACCAGGGAGCGGCCCAACGTTAACAAGCTCTCTCGTTTTGCCTTTATTCCTTTTGTTCAATGACTGTCAACTTTCGCTAAATTGGAAAAAGGTAAATTTAAGGGAATTCTAAATGTCAGCACAATTGTTACTGGTGGATGATGAACCAGGGATACGGGAAGCCGTGAAGGATTATTTGCAAGAGAGCGGTTTCAGCGTTCAAGTCGCCAGTAACGCCCTTGAAGGTTGGGAATGGATGCAAATGAATACACCTGACTTAGTGATTTCTGATGTCATGATGCCTCAGGTGGATGGTTATCAGTTCCTGAAGCAACTGCGGGAAGACCCTCGCTTCCAGGCACTGCCTGTAGTATTTTTAACTGCTAAAGGTATGACAGGCGATCGCATCCAAGGCTATCATGCTGGTGTCGATGCCTATCTACCCAAACCCTTCGATCCAGATGAATTAGTGGCTATAGTCGAAAATTTGCTAGCCCGTCGCGTCGCTAAGGCTGCAACTACAGGAGATGAAGTTGAAACCCCTGATCTCGCTGAACTAGCCAATCAGATTGCCCAAATTAAGGCATTGTTAACTCAAAGAAATGCCATTTCCCAATCACCAGCCCCTTTCAAAATTGATTTGACTCCTAGAGAGCAAAGTGTTCTAAATTTGGTCGCTGAAGGATTGATGAACAAAGAAATCGCCCGTCGTTTGGAAACCAGCGTCCGCAATGTAGAAAAATACGTCAGCCGTTTGTTTAGTAAAACTGGCACCAATAGCCGTACAGAGTTAGTTCGTTTCGCACTAGAACACGGGCTTGCTAAATAGACAGTTTTTGAATTGAGCATAGGGCATGGAGCATGGGGCATGGGGCATTGGGCATCGGTTATTCTCTTTGTCCCCTTGTCCCCTTGTTCCCCTCATATCCCTCATCTTCCCCTGCTCCCTGCTCCCACTGCTTGCCCTCTTCTTGTCGGTAATTGGTAATAGGTAGCTGGCTGCTAAACCATGTCCTATTACCAGTAATATATAAAACATAAGTCTTTCAGCAAATCAGGCACTTAGCTAAAGTAAAAAGCTAAAAGAAAGGTTATTTATTTTCACTTTGGCTTTTTAGGTTTTTATTGAATTTGCGCCTGTTGTCCAATTCCCCATCTGTAAAGACACAGGGTTTTGTTATTCCTGCAATGTTTTGATAAAAACTCGGTAAAATGCACCCGGCTGAATTTGCTCTTAGATTCTACCAGTAACCTTTGCTACAAAGTTTTTAATAGAGGAAACTGTTCCTGGGACTTTGTGCTGCTAAATAAGACTTTCACAAAGTAGAAATCACAATATTTGATGAATTCTACTTGCTGCTTAGTTTTTATTGCAACGGGGCTATGGGATCAACATTTGATTTGATGCCCAATTCATGTTTTCTCGCTACTGAAATTACACCTTTAAGGTTGGGGATTTTCAGCAGCATTACGCAAGCGCATCAGTTGGCGTCGCATTTGAGGTGAGGCTTTGAACTCGGACACTTCCTGCGCTTTAACGGACGCTTGTAGCGTCTCTAGAAAGTCATCAGAACCCTCGGTCAAGGCATCAAGTAATACCTGTAACAGTTGTTCGCGATCGCCCAATAGACTCTTTTCCTCAATCAACCGAAACTTGAGATGGATTTCGCACTCATAAACACCTACTTCGAGATTATTTATCTGGCGTGGTAATGCTTTGGAGTTCATAGCTATTGAGATTCCTTTACTTGGTGGTCATGAGGGTAAGGAGGTAGATGTCCAGCAAAATTCTTTATATCTTGTTTGAATCAAAAGTGCTTGAATTAAGAATTTTTCTTCATCAATCACCTTTGTATTCCATTTCACTCTCCTGTGCTTTATTTTCAAGCTAGATTTTGATGTTCTTGTGCCAGATGTAGCTTATGGTAAGCCATAACTATTATTCAGTTTTTAAGATTCTACACAATAAAGTTTCTGTAAGAAGTTGTTCAGCCTTTTTAAAGCTTTTTACACCAACTTTATCTTAACGTCAATAATAGTTTGACTTGTTACTTTAGTTTTGGTGTTTATACGTAAGTAAAACCGCTTAATTTTTTTGAGTTTACTAATCCCAGAGGTCGATGTAGCCATACTCAGTAAAATTACTTGATGTACGATTTTTTCAATATAAAATTCCGAAGAAATTAATCGGCAGAAATATTAAAATAAAAATTTTTGTTACCCATCAAAAAATCTACATAGATTAAATTATTCTTGCCAAGCGCTTTACCCTACTGGCTTCTGTCCTTGATTGAGTACAAAAATTTTAGCAATAGGTAAGATTAGGACACCGCTTAGACTTGTTTGTATGCGTCAAATAAAAACACTTTAACCAGTAATTTTTACAGAAAAATAATTGGACTACTGTCAGTACTAGCAACTAAATTTGTCTTCAACTCGTAACAGAAGTAGTAACTTAATCAGTAGAAGTGATATTTTTACTTACGCTCATTCAATATACGCTTTTGAAACTGTGTTCAAAGCTTGTAAATTCAGAGCATTCACGCTTGGATATAACGTCTACAATAATTTCAGTGTAATTCACCCAAATCTTACACCCTTTTATGGATAACCCGATGCTGCTCAAGTCCACAACCCGGCATATCCGCATTTTTGCAGGTGAAATTGACCGGGATGGCGAACTGGTTCCTAGTAAACAGGTCTTAACATTAGATGTTGACCCAGATAACGAATTTAACTGGAATGAAGATGCGCTGCAAAAAGTTTATCGAAAATTCGATGAACTAGTAGAAGCATCTAGCGGCGTAGACCTCACAGACTATAACTTGCGTCGTGTTGGGTCAGACTTAGAGCATTATCTGCGATCGCTTTTGCAACTCGGCGAAATCAGCTATAATCTTTCTGCCCGCGTTACCAACTACAGCATGGGAGTCCCCCAAGTTGCAATTGACGACAAAAAATAAGCTCACGCGATGTGCAACTTCATATTCTGCTCTTTCTTGTTATAGGAGAGAGGCTTTGAATTCTCCCCATTCCCTACAAGGTAATGGGGCTAGGGTTGAAGTTGGAGTAAAAGTTGCACACGGCGTTAAGTTCAAGAGTGACTAGCGGGCTGGCTGAACCCTTCTGTGCCAACTTACAGCTATTTTCAGTAGTACCAAGTTCCTCGTTCCCAGCCAGAGGCTGGGAATATCCTCTATGAGGCTTTGCGATCTCCCCAAAGAAGTACCCAAAAACGAGATTACAAGATTTTTAAAGCCACTTCATTCTTCAGGTACTTTTGCCAAAAGCATATTTAACTGATTCGGCGGAATTCCCCGTCCCTCTACAGGGCGGGGATGGATAGCCGGGTGATGACGAAAACACCTCCGACTAATATCAACCGCAGGTTGATTAGGAAGTGGGGTGTTTGATAGCGGAGCGTAAAGCCTGCGGCATAGGTTCACTTAGAGCGAGTCTGCGTACCCCTACGGGAAGCAAGCTACGCTTTTAGCGTCTCGTAAGAGAGCGTCGAAGTCACCAATTATTTTATTTTGGTACTTTAACACAATACATATTTCTGGTAAAGTACAGATATCAAGGAGGTGATGTTGAGTGTTACACAAGGTTGTACAAGTCCGTTTATATCCGTCAGTTGAGCAGCAAATTCAATTAGCACAAGCTTTTGGTTGCGCTCGTTGGTGGTGGAATTATGCCCTAAATAAGTCAATTGAGACTTACAAAGAGACGGGGAAAGGACTTAGCCGTGCAGCACTTAACGCACTTCTTCCATCGCTCAAAAAATCTGTTGATACGATTTGGTTAGCTGATTGTTACAGTCAAATTTTACAGGCTACAACACTGAATCTAACTACAGCGTACAAAAACTTTTTTGAGAGCCGCGCTGGATTTCCTAAATTCAAATCTAGGCACGGTAAACAGTCTGTCCAGTATCCTCAAAACGTCAAGATTGTAGATGGGAATGTCAAGCTCCCTGGCAATATAGGGATAGTCAAAGCCAAAATACACAGGGGGATTGAGGGGAAAGTTAAGACTGTTACGGTGAGTAAAACGCCGTCAGGCAAATATCTTGCATCTATCCTGACCGAGATAGAGGGTGAAAATCCCGTTAGCTCAGAGGGTAAAATTTACGGTATTGATTTAGGGTTGAAACACTTTGCAGTTGTCACAGACGGCGAAAAAGTATCTTTTTACGATAATCCTAAGCACCTTGCCAAGCATGAGAAAAATCTCAAACGCAAGCAGAAAAAATTAGCACGGAAACAAAAAGGGAGTATTTCAAGAAATAGATATAGAAAAATTGTTGCCAAAGTGTACGAGCGAGTTAGTAATTCGCGGCAAGATTTTCTACATAAACTTAGTTATAAGTTGGTCAGCGATAGCCAAGCTGTCATAGTAGAGAATCTTCATATCAAAGGTATGGTACGCAACCCTAAATTGGCAAAATCAATATCTGATGTTGGATGGGGAACATTTACTAACTTTTTAGCCTACAAGTTAGAACGCATTGGTGGAAAGTTGATTGAGATTGATAGATGGTTCCCCAGTTCCAAACTTTGCTCTAATTGTTTCTATCAAATGAGTGAGATGCCATTGGATATCCGTGAATGGACTTGTCCTCACTGCGGTACTCATCATGACAGGGATGGAAATGCAGCGATAAATATTAGAGCAGAGGGTATCAGAATGATAAAGACGGAAGGTTCAGCCGTCTCTGCTGTAGGAGGGGAGGTAAGTCCTATTCTTGGGCGAAAGTCTAAGTTTAGGCACTCCCCGGTGATTACAGAAGCCCCAACTTCAACCGTACTCGGTAAGTTGGGGTAGTTCACTTATCTTAATTCTTAATTAAAGTTAATTGTTGCTATCCTACTTATAAACTAAATAAATACCAACATTATCTGCCTCTTGATCATCGGGTAATTCAGCAAAAGCAAACAGCGCAGTTATGCTTGGGTTATGCTTTGGTAACAGGGTTGGAGTTAGTTGCTTTGGCGATGGAGAGTCACAGAGCAATAGAAGCTATGATGAGGCTGTAGGGTTGACTTAGGAGCGTATTCTTTAGATAAATAAGTATTAGCACCTGCTGATATCCACCAGCTAAAATCATCATCTAAAGTCTGGGTATGTCAAGTTTAAGAAAGATGAGCGGTTTAGATTGTCCCTAATAATGCTGTTAAAGAAATTGCCAATCGCTTCCCGGTGCGAAAACTATGGAAAATGACGCGGCAACGCTCTACTGTCCAAATGAAGATTGTCAGGCTGCCAACCCCCTGACCCACAAGTTTTGCCAGCGATGTTCCACGCCCCTACCCAAAAATTACCTCTGGGCTGTGGTAGATGGCCCGAGTCTGGGTAATCCTGGAGAAATATTAGCCGATCGCTATTTAGTCCTTGATACATTTGTTCTTTTAGATACGAAGCCTGGTTTATTAGCCCTAACGCCTGAGTTAGATCACTTACAGCCTCTAAAAGCTTACTTAAGACTCATTCCCTACCGTTTACATGTACCGCAGGTATATGGAGTGCTTTTTCTCCCTGACGGCCCCTCCCATCGAGAAATATTACTTTTAGAAAAACCTCCATTAGTAGTAGATGACAAAATCCAACAAGTGCATTTGGGCAGTGAGTTAACCACCGCTTGGCGTGATGCGACATCGATGCGCCAACTCAATTGGTTATGGCAAATAGCTCATCTGTGGCAACCTCTTGCGAGTGAAGGTGTCGTCTCTAGCTTGCTTGACTCAGATGTATTACGGGTAGAAGGATCATTAGTCCGTTTGTTAGAATTGCGTTTCGATGCAGCAACATCACCAGAATTGCCCCAATTAGGTCAATTTTGGCAGCAGTTGGTTAGTGGTGCCAAACCAGCCATAGGTGAGTTTGTTGATCAGGTTAGTCTTTCTTTAATTCAGGGAAAGATTGATTCAACCGATCAATTAATTGGAGTTTTAGATCAGGGACTGGCTGGGTTAGGGCGATCACAAACACCCACAATCAAAATTATCACCAAAACCGATACTGGGCCAAGCCGTCAACGGAACGAAGATGCCTGTAGCCCACCCAGTGGAACTCTGGTCAGCAAACCACCCCAGCCAACAGCCTTAGCAATTGTCTGTGATGGCATCGGTGGGCACGAGGGTGGCAATGTTGCCTCAAATTTAGCCATTGAAACGATCCAGCAGCAGGTACAGCAACTAACAAAAGTTCCCTACGACCACATAGACCCCTCACTGCTACTTAATGACCTAGACAAGGCAGTAGCAATGGCCAATGACAAAATTAGTCAGCGCAATGACGGGGAACATCGTCAAGGGCGGCAGCGGATGGGCACGACTTTAGTAATGGCATTGCCTGTTGCTCATGAAATGTACATTACCCACGTTGGTGATAGTCGTGCTTACTGGATTACCCGTCACGGCTGTTATCAAGTTACCCTCGATGATGATGTTGCTTCCCGCGAGGTGCGGCTAGGCTATGCCATTTACCGCGAAGCTGTACAACAAAGTGCTGCTGGCTCTCTCGTCCAAGCTTTAGGTATGGGGTCAAGCAGTTCATTGCATCCCACATCTGCACGGTTTATGCTCGACGAAGATGCTGTTTTTCTGCTCACATCCGATGGTTTGAGTGATTTTGATCGGGTGGAAGAATACTGGGAAACAGAAATCTTGCCGATTCTAGTTGGAGAGGCAAATATAGCAAATGTTGCGGATAGATTAATCGAAATTGCTAATACTAAAAATGGACACGATAATGTCACCATCGCTTTAGTTCACTATCAAGTCCAATACTGGGAACCAGAAATCACCATCAAAGCCATCATTCCAGAGAGTTATTCTACTAAATCAACAGTTTTGCCATCCAGAGGCACAGATCCGACACTTTTAGGTGGCCCAAACCATAAAACTCAGGTGATTCCAGACACTGAGTCTGCTAAAGCGCACAGTTTACCCCTACAGTGGATAGTTCCGTTAATATTTGTGGTAGCAGCAGGTGGTCTAGGATTGTTAGTGAAGCAACTGCGATCGCCATCAGGAGCCTTGCCAATTTTTTCCAATCCATTACAAACTCAAAATCCTACCATCGAAGCGACATCCGCAGCGCGATCGCTTGCTAACCTTTCTCGTGGCTGGATCATTCAAACTCAGCGTCAAATTCCCTTAAACAACAATCAATCGCTTCCCCCTAACAGTTTTTTACAAGTTATCGAAACCAAACCAGATCCTAAACCTGCTTCTGGAGACTTTGAGGTACATTTGCAGCGCTGTTTGACGAAACCAGCCACCCCAACACCAGCAAATCCCCAAAACCCTCAAGATACTACTAAGCCTTTGCAGCAAGCAAATAATAAACTGTGGATTAAGTTCTCCCAACTTAAAAGCTTTGGGGTCTTGGTGTTGCAACCTAACCAATCGCTCTCATGTAATACTTTGCCGCAACCGCCAGCAATTCAATCACCTGCACCTGACAACAGTCCAACTTAATAAATAATCGATAAACTGGTAGAAACCTGGAATAATAACAGGTAACAATCAGAGTAAAAAACTTACAAGGTAAAAAAGTAGAAAGTTTTCACCTTGGAGAATTATTATTTGAAATTATTTGTTTTAATTTTTATTTTAATGAATCCATGCCATCCCTGAATTTGGCGATCGCCCGTCTCCTAAACACTGGCACTGACAACTTCGCCATTTGGGTGGTCAAAGCTCCCTATCCCAGTGGCTACGTTTTACGTGACTGTGTATGGCCTGATGAACTCAATCAAGTCTGGCAAGAATGGCAGCAAATGTTTGCTGGTCATAGTCACTTAGATATTTCCCCAAACTCAACATCTCAAAAGACTAACCCATTTCCCATAGATTGGATTTCACCCGCTTCAGGTCAAACCACTGGCCCCTACAGCAGTCGTCTGATGCAAAACTTGGGAATGAATCTATGGCGCTGGGTATTCGACGGGCAAATTCTTGGTAGTCTAGAACGCAGTCGCGGTATTGCTATGGGTCAGCATACACGTTTGCGCTTTCGACTAGAAATCCGCGACCCGGATCTGATCGCTCTCCCTTGGGAAATTATGCAGCGTGAGCCTGGTCAATCAGCTATGTCTCTCTCCCAAGATTTGCTATTTAGTCGCACCAGCAGCGAAGTTGACCCCTTACCGTATTTGCGAGCTGACCAAGCTTTAAGTATCCTGCTAGTTTTAGGTCATGATGAAAAGCTGCAACTAGAACAAGAAGCTGCTATTTTACAGCAAACTCTTGTAGATACGTCGGTCGGTGGTAATTCCCAAAGATATGCACCTTGTATAGTAAATCAACTTCTACAACCGACTCCACAGGAGTTGATTCAAGAATTAGAAACTAAAGCATACAACGTTTTCTTTTATGCTGGACATGGTTTGCCAGGCCCAGACGGGGGGTTACTATTTTTGCGACCAGACATGCCCCTTAATGGCATAGAATTGGCGCAAGTATTGACCCGTACAGGTGTGAAACTAGCACTTTTCAACGCCTGTTGGGGGGCCCAACCCGCTGCTATCAATCATCAAGCTATACCAGCCAGCAGTTTAGCAGAAGTGTTGATTCGTCATGGTGTGCCTGCGGTTTTGGGGATGCGCGATGAAATCGCTGACCATGAAAGCCACAGCTTTATTCAAGCTTTTACCGAAGCTTTGCGATCGCACAAACCAATTGATGAAGCCGTAACCCAGGCTAGGCAAGAATTGTTAACTTTATATAAATTTAATCAACCTGCTTGGACTTTGCCTGTTCTCTACCTGCATCCAGATTTTAATGGCGAACTCATTAAGAATCTAGATGAAGGTATTACCGAACTGCCAGACACAGCCATTCCTGATCTAGGTTCATCGCTTCCGACTGCAAGTTTACGATCGCTCGCTCCAAAAGGTAAAACCTGGTTACTGCGTTATGGAGTCACCCGCATCGGCCGCACCAAAGACAATGATATTGTCATCCCTGAACCATCTGTATCCAAACGCCACGCCGAAATCTTTTGCCGCAATACTCTTACTGATGCTACATTAGTGCGAAGTTATTACTTGCAAGATTTTTCCACCTACGGGACAACCTGGTTTTTAGGCCCTAATGGTTGGCAACAAATCCTCCGAGAGGAAGTCCCATTGAAATCGGGAATGCAGTTAAAGTTTGGAAGTGCTAGAGGTGAAACCTGGGAGTTCCTTATTGAAGACTCCTAGCAAAGCTATTGCAAAAATAATTTGAGTCTTTACCATCAGCTTTTAAAATTTGTTTTTACTATAGAAAAATTAAACTGTTTTTGCGGAAATCTCTTCTTAGGAATTGTAGCTGTCAATACCACTAAATAATTGTGAGGCAATAAAAAATGGCTAATAAGATTAACGGCTCAGAGACTTTCTCTTCTTTGCCATCTCAAGTAGATTTAGAATTATTAGAAGCGTTACTGGAACCAGACGATGCTACCTATCCCTGGAATCCAGCTGATGAAGAATCAGAAGCTTATTTTGACGAATTAGAACAACAGTTCGGAATGCAAGATTTGCTTGAGGAAGAACTGACAACGCGATCGCAAGATTTTTATAGCCATTTAGATACACTTTGGGCTGGAATCTCCCTGGCGTCAAACTATAATCACAATCCCCAGCAAACACTAGTGCTTAATCTTCAAGAAAGATTATATGCTAGTTTTGCTGCCTGTGTTCCCCAAGCATTGCTCAACAAAATCGCCATTAAAGCTGCTGAAATCCTTGCTGCCCAACAATCAATCAGTGAACAACTAGTTGAGTGTGTTCAGACAGTACTTCCAAATTGGGGGACAGAGGATCTTTTAGTTTTGGCTCGTCCTTTTGCTTACGCTATGCGAAGTAGCGAATCGCAAAACGCGGCGTCTGCGCTCAGTAGTCTGCAAAATAAAGAGTGGACAGCTTTATCAGAGGTAGAGAAAGCAAAGGTGAGTTTAGCGATCGCTTCCTATGCTTTCAATGAAATCAACAAGTCTCAGTCTGAAGCATAACTTCAGTCAAGTCTTTCTCTTTACATAAATTTCAGGGTCAAGCAGATTTATCTGCTGATAAATATTGTGCTGCGGTTTTGAGCATCCACTAATTTTCGATTTTTTTGGGTACTAGCCCTTAAATAACATTTAAACTGATTGTCAGATTAGGCCATCTATCCAAAGATATAAATAAGCAAAAGTCAAGAGTTATTTACCTCGTCTTCCCCTGCTTCCAGTTTCCATCTCTTATTTTGGGCCAAGAAATCGGGTAGCAAAATTTTGCGATCGCGTTGGTGATAGCGCCCGTGCCTTGAGAATTGCCGCCATCAAAAAGGCGTAAGATAACACCCCAACAACTACCAACAGCAAGGCATTGATTGATCCTGTAGCATTCCACAAAGCATGGAGAGCAGAGGCACTAAGATAACCAATAGAAAGAATTTGCCAACTTCTACTGGGTTTGAGAACAGCCAACCCGATAAAATAACCCAGGTAGCCACTATAAGCCATGTGCCCGGCTACAGAGCCTAAAATTCGCGGAATTAGCAGTTGCAAACCCGCCAGTTGACCAGCAGCGCCTATACCCACCTGTTGCGTGACATTTTGAGTGATATCTGGCACATATTGACCGAGGGTTTCCAAGAGAGTAAAGCCTACAGCAGAAGCTGTTCCCAAGAGAATACCATCTAGAGGTTCCAAGACTCCAATACGTTCTCGCCAAGGCGAAGGTAATCCAGTGCCGATAAAATATGCGCCGATGATAGGTAATGCCTTGAGTAATTCCTCCATTAACCCAGCGCCAAAAAACATCCGTACCAGCAACTCTGTGAAGGTAATAGATTCTTGGGGTGAGGGCAAGTTTCCAGGAAGGACGGTGCGAAACACGAAGATAAATAGATCCAACACCGGACTTATCAAAATCAGTGTCGTACTCAATGCCGCAGCCATTAGCACCCACCAAGGCTTCTGTTTGCCGCAAAGTTGGTAAACAAAATAGTAGGCAGCGGAGGCGATGTAAGTTGCAACGATCACTTGATTATCTTGGGGCCGACCGACTGTAGCAAACATCAGCACCACAAAGATTACAGTCAGTATTCCCGGTACGAGATAAGCTTTACGAGTTAAATCTTTACCAGTGGAAATAATGGGAAAAAGCTGGGTGAAGCTAACATAATCTGGCTGCTTTAATTGTGTGTGGCCGTGGTAGTTCGTCGCCGAAGGCAGTGGTGTAACTTGGTTCACTGTCGTCGCCGGGGTGAGTAAGGTATACTCGTACTCAAAAATGTATTGCGGCCCATCAGCACCTAGAGAAATGCGATCGCCTGGGTGCAATTCTTGACATTCATACAAACGTTGTCCATTCAAATAAGTGCCATTAGCACTATTCAAATCACAAAGCACCCAGCTGAATTTGCTATCTGGGGATAGAGAGAGGGGACGAACCACTGCATGACGACGAGATACCATTCGGTACATCATGGCATCCAAGACAACTTGGCAGCTCGGGTCGCGGCCAATTACCATCTCTTTACTGGGGGGCAGCGAGTAGCGAGATCCTGATCCAGAAGCTGCCCCATTACCAGACACTAGCCGCAGAAATGCATTATGTCTTGCGTGTTTGCCTGTCATCGATAAGAAGTGCGTTTCTAAACTAATTCTTCACATAATTTGGCAGCAGGACTAACCTTAGCCACATTAACAGCAGCATTGCTAAATCCACTATAGCTTCACTTACTGCTAAGAAATTTAAAATTCTAAATGCAAAATTTTAAATTCTTTCGCCTAATGTGAATAAGTATTCCATTTACTGAGAATTTATCCTAAACCTGCCTTGTTAGCCGGATCAATCAGATTGTATCGGTCGTGTACTCTTGAAATCCTAGCTACAACTTAAACTATTAAATTTCTCAAAAATAGTAGTTTTTACTGCATTTAGTTCTATTCCAAAAATATATAATTTTCAGCGCAATGGGCTACGCCCCGCTACGCTAACGCAATTACGTTTTGTAACGGGGATTTAACCCCGACACAAAACCTGCTGCCTGTCTTGCTGGGGAATTAAACTGAACATACTTTGTTAAAGCAGATCAAATTCTGCGATCGCTCTTTTGAAGTTTTTGTTTTCATGTCCTGGGCGGCTGAGTTTAATCAAGGCAAAACGCTGTAAGGGCGTTAAACCTACCCAATGTTGTTGTGTTAGGGTTACACCTATTTCTTGAGCTTTTTCCTGGAGGCTAGGTGGTACAGTGGCAGAGTCAAGCCATGCGGGATGTGGCTCGATGGGCAATTTTGTAGCTGGTATACCCGTGCGTTGTAGAATTAATTGCTGGATATGCTCGCCGTAAGACTGAATTTCCGTTTCTGTAGTGCAAGGTAATTCGACTAAAGCTTGACGCTCGGCTGTAGTCATTTGATTCCAATCAGACAATTTTAGCTTAATACCACAGGTATCTAATTTGCAACGCACCTGCATGGGGATACAGCGCAGGGAATCAACAAAGTCTGCTTCAAATTGAAAGAAATCTGTCACGTTGTTTCACTCCAAATTCATAGTTAAAAATTTAAAATTAACAATCACCATAAATAAAGTTAGGGGTTTATATCCTTTTGTTTTTCGATCACAAGAAAGTATTTAAAATTAGCTTATTATGCTGTTGCTCAACAAATTTAAAACTACTGTATGAGTATTAGGAGTAGGGAGTAAAAAAGTATTTTTTAAATCCACAAAAGTTTTTTTGATTTTTATCTTGCGTCTCTAGCATTACTAAGACGAATTATTAAATAACTAATTGATAAGGCGAGAATAGCAATTCCTAAACCAATTATATCAATACCTCTAACTTTCTCTAAGTCAAGAATAATAATTTTTCTGGCAACAGCAATCAAAGATGTAACAATAACTAATTCAACCTGAAAAACGTGTTTTCGCAAATAGGCTGTAATGTTTTCTAATATTTCTAAAGCGATTAAAATATTTAAAAATAGACCAAAAATTTTATACAATGTTGTGTTAAACTTACCATAAGGTACTGTAAATAACTCTTTAAAAATAAATACTCCCAAATCCCCGATCGCTACCAAAATCACAACTACCATGAACAGAGATAAAGCTTTAGAAACTAGCACTTCTATGTTTTCAATAAAGTGCATGAAGTTCTCATCTTTGGTAGCTCCTAAAATTCGCCTAAGTAACCTTTTCATGTGATGCACCCGATTTTAAAATAAAAGAAAATCCCATAGATAAATCTAAAGGATTAAAAAAAGATGATTTGTAATACTATCTGATTTTTATTCTTTACCATAGCTTAACTAGGCGCTAGTAAAACCTCTGCTTACTAGAAATTTACCCTCTTTAGATATAGTAATTGGTATGAGTCAAGAGTAGAGAACCATAAAAAATGATAATAACTATTGGCTATTGCTTATTGACGAAATTACCTATTGGTGAATAATTACCATAGAGCCACACTTTGTAGCTTACCATTGTGAGGACTGGAGTTGATAATCTTTGACTATAACTTCTACAGAGATTGGTATCAGCTGCACAGCACAGGCTTTTAATTCTGGTTGCAGTGAATCGGGGCAGGATTCTGGATGAGTGAGGGCGTTGGCTTCGGCATTATCTGCCCACAGTGAACCCCAGTGCATGGGGACAAAAACTGTACCAGGTGCGATCGCTTTTGTCACTTTAGCAGGAAACTTAGCTTTACCCCGACGCGATCGCACTTCTACATACATAGTATCTACAATACCTAACCGAGCAGCATCACGGGGATGAATTTCGATAAACGGTTCGGGATGCATTTTGCAAATTTTTTCAATCCGCCCGGTGCGTGTCTGCGTATGCCAGTGTCCGTAAAGTCGCCCGTTAGTTAGCACAAAAGGATAATCTGGGTCTGGTGGTTCTGCTAATCCCTTTGAGTAATATGCCCCAAATCGAGCGCGTCCATCAGGGGTGTGGAAGCGGAGATTGGTGTAAAGTCTTTTGGAGTGAGTAGGGAGTAGTGAGTGGGGAGTAGGGGATTCACCACTCCCCACTCCCCATTCCCCACTCCCCTCTTTAGGATGAGGCCATTGAGTCGGGCCTTCTGCTTGTAATTGCGCGTGACTGATACCCGTCATATCGCAGGGGCGAGTTTTAGTTAGTTGGACAAACTCAGCATAAACTTCGGCAGAGTTAGCAAAGGCAAACTCTTTCTCAAAACCTAATCTCCGTCCAACTTCGGCAAAAATCTCCCAATCTGCTTTAGCTTCTCTTGGTGGTTGGCGGAATGCTGAACAAAGAGTTACTACCCTTTCAGAGTTTGTCATTACACCAGTTTTTTCACCCCACTGGGCTGCTGGTAGCAGAACATGAGCGTAAGCAGAGGTTTCTGTAGGATAATATGCGTCTTGGTAAATAGTAAAAGGCGATCGCAATAATGCCTTTTTCGTGCGCTCCAAATCTGGCATACTCACAGCTGGATTAGTAGCTGCAATCCACAGTAACCCTACAGCGCCATTTTCCAAGCCAGTAATCATGTCCCAAGCAGTCAAACCGGGATTGGGCGAAATCTGCCCCGGCTTGAGTCCCCAAAAATCCTCAACTTCTGCGCGGTGCTGAGGATTTTTTACCACCCGATAACCCGGTAATAAATGCGCCAAACCTCCGGCTTCCCGTCCTCCCATCGCGTTTGGTTGACCTGTAAGCGAGAAAGGGCCAGCGCCAGGTTTGCCAATTTGTGCAGTCATCAGGTGCAAGTTAATGATAGTTCTTACCTTAGCCGTCCCTTCTGAGGATTGATTCACACCCATTGACCACAAAGACAGTACGCGCTGTGATTCACCCCAATAGCGAGCTGCTGTTTCTAAATCTTCAATGCTGATTCCACATCGATGAGCTACTATTTCTGGGGGATAGTGGCGAATCACCTCAGCATAAGCGGGAAAGTTGCTGGTGCAGTCTTCCATGAAGATGGTATCGATGTAGTTCCAGCGCATCAACAAATGTGCGATGCCATTTAACAAATCGATATCTGTACCGGGACGAATCGCTAAATGCAAGTCAGCAGCTTCTGCGGTTGGCGTGCGACGGGGATCAACCACAATCATTTTGACTTTGCGGTTCTTTTTGTGATATTTTGCCAGCCGATTGAAAACGATGGGGTGACATTCGGCTGTATTAGTACCAATTAAAAATGCACAGTCAGTTAACTCCAAGTCTTCGTAACAGCAGGGCGGGCCATCTGCGCCAAAGCTTTGAATGTAGCCAGACACAGCACTAGACATACATAAGCGAGAGTTGGCATCAAAATTATTAGTACCCAGACAGCCTTTCAACAGTTTCTGGGCTATGTAATAATCCTCAGTTTGAAACTGGCCAGAACCATACATACATAAGGCTTCTGGGCCTTGGGTAAAACGTACTGTTTGAATGCGCTGCGTGATTATATTAAAGGCTTCATCCCAACTAACCTGGCGAAACTCTTGATCTAAGGAGTCTCGCACCATTGGGTAATGTAATCTATTTTTATCTAAAGATTCTGCGATCGTTGCGCCTTTAACGCAAACCATACCCTGACTGGATGGATGAGATTTATCACCCCGCACCCGCCAAATTGGATTACCTTGGCTATCTCGATTAGTTGCTTTGTTATGTTGGGCTGGGGGCGAAACTTCCAGTCCACAGCCCACACCACAGTAAGGACAAAGAGTTTTCGTAAATTCAGTCATGGTAGTTTGCTTTGAGTGTGGGAGATGGGGAGAAGAGGACAAGGGGCAGGGGAGGAGAGGACAAGGGGCAGGGGGCAGGGGAGAAGAGGGCAGGGAGGGGGTAGGGGAGAAGAGTTTTCACCTCTGCCTCTTCGTTGCTTTGTTTAGGGAACTCCAAGAAATAAATTATCCAATTTTTGGACTTCACTACGACTTTCCCTCCCCCTGCTCCCTGCCCCCTGCCTCTATAGCGATGGTATATTTTTTTATTTGGAAGTCCCTTATCTTGCTTCTTCTCCAGGCTCAATGCTCAATGAATACTTCTCTTCGCCAGTGAAAACAGTGAAGCTTTTTTCTGCTGTCAGTTCTGGTTCATCACCTTCATGGTGTTCAGCAAATGAGCCTTTAGGTTCTTTCAGCAAGAAGGCACAAAGGAAAGTAACAACCAACGCAGTAACACCGAGAGTCTGAAAAAAGATTTGATTACCAATGTCACCCGGTGGTAAAAAACTATATAAAGTCAGGTAAGCTACGGCTCCTACGTTGCCGTAAGCACCAACATTGCCCGCAATCTGACCAGTAACTCGCCGCTTTACCAAAGGCACGATCGCAAAAGTAGAACCTTCCCCAGCTTGGACAAAAAATGAACAAGCCATAGTCAGCATAATTGCTATAGGCAACCACCAATTACTACTGACACCGCTCATCATTAAATAAGCAATACCCATGCCACCAGTCAATATGGTCATTGTCCATTTGCGACTACCGACTGTATCAGATACCCAACCGCCGCCGGGACGGGCAAATAAGTTCATGAATGCGTAACTAGCAGCAATCATCCCCGCCAACACTTTACTGAGAGTGAAAGTTGATTCAAAAAATGCCGGTAGCATGGAAACAACTGCTAATTCTGAACCAAAGTTGACGAAGTAAGTTAGTTCCAGTATTGCCACTTGAGAAAATTCATAGCGGTCTTTAGGGGCATACTGTTTTTTACCGATCATCAAGTCTTGATTTACGTCCCAGCACTTATAGGCTTGGAAGAGGTACAGACCAATTAACAATAGATAGACAATAAATAACTGGGTTGGAGAGAGTAAACCAATTTGAGAGATGCGCCAAGCTAGCAGGGCTAAGATGCCAACTAAGGGAATATTAGTCAACATCAGCAACCAAAAGCTTTTCTTGCTAGTAACTTCGATGCCGCCGTGACGAGAGGGACGCTGATAAACTTTGCCAGAGGGAGTATCTTCAACGTTGAAGAAATAGATAACTCCATAGATAGCGGCTATTATCCCAGTTGAAGCGATCGCTAGTCGCCAGTTAAGTTGACCAGCAGCGAAAAAAGCTGTTAACGCCGCTATTGAAGGTAAGGTAAAAGCCGCACCTGCTGAACCAAAATTACCCCAGCCACCATAAATCCCCTCTGCGATGCCAATTTCTTTTGGAGGAAACCATTCAGCAACCATCCGAATACCAATTACAAAACCAGCACCTACTATACTTAATGCCAAGCGACTGATAATCAATTGGCTGAAGTTCTGGGCGAATGCAAAAGCCAGACAGGGAATGGCAGCATACATCAGCAAGATTGAGTAAGTAATTCTTGGCCCATATTTGTCTAAAACCATACCGATTATGATGCGGGCTGGCACAGTCAGGGCGACGTTACAAATAGCGATGGTTCTAACTTGTCCTTCACTTAAGCTAAATGCTTCTTTGATAGCTGTTTGAAACGGGGCAAAGTTAAACCAGACTACAAATGATAGAAAGAAAGCGAACCAAGTCAGATGTAAGATGCGGTAGCGATCGCTAAATGAAAATAAGTTTTTAAGCATTCTAATCTTTCTAATTGAATAAAACGGACAATTGAGCCTTTTATCTCAGAAGTTGAGCCTTTTAACTCGGAAGTTGAACCTTTTATCTCGGAAGTTGAACCTTTGAACTCGGAAGTTGAGCCTTTGAACTCGGAAGTTGAGCCTTTGAACTCGAATGTTGAGCCTTTTATCTCGAACGTTGAGCCTTTGAACTCGGACGTTGAACCTTTTATCTCGAACGTTGAGTCTTTTATCTCGAACGTTGAGCCTTTAAGGTTGAAGTATGAGTTTTAACCAATGCCCAATCCCCAATCCCCAATTCCCAATGCCCAATGCCCAATGCCCAATGCCCAATCCCCAATCCCCAATCAGTTACTAACTACTAGGGCTTCTTGCTTGAATTTTGCCCCAAAGTTTTTGATGAGTAACTCTTGCAATACTGGCTGCAAGTCTTCGCATGGTATGCCTTTGGTAACGCAAGTTCCTAAATGAGCGTCTTTGCCAACTTTGCCACCCATATATATGTCAACGCCTTCCAAAGTTTTGCCATTTTTGCGAGTTTTAGTTCCCATCAAGCCGATATCTGCAACTTGGGGTTGTCCGCAAGAGTTGGGGCAACCTGTCCAGTGAATTCGGACTGGATTGGTGAAAGTTAAATCTTCTTCTAAGGCTTTAATCATTGCCAGGGCGCGGTTTTTGGTTTCGATGAGGGCAAAGTTGCAAAATTGTGCGCCTGTGCAAGATACTAGCGATCGCGTCAACAAACCTGGATCAATAGAAAATCTTTCTAGCATAGGCTCTGTTAAAAATGTTGCTAAACGCGAGTCAGGAATGTTGGGGATAACGATGTTTTGCTCAACTGTAAAGCGGATTTCGCCAGTGCCGTAAACTTCTGCCAGACGCGCAATTTCAAACATATCTTCGGCATACAACCGCCCGACGGGAATGTTCAAACCTGCGTAATTTAATCCTGCCTGTTTTTGTTTATATACCCCGATGTGGTCGCGTTTTTCCCAGTCGATTTCGTCTTTTGCGGCTGCGGGTAGTAATGATTTACCCAAACGGCTTTCTACTTCTGCTCGAAACTTTTCTAAACCCCATTCATCAATTAGCCACATCAGGCGGGATTTTTGCCGATTAGCACGCGGGCCATGATCACGAAAGACTTCCAAAACGGCTCTACATACAGCTACTACATCTTTGGGAAGTACCCAAGCATTCAAAGGAATCGCCGCCTCACAGCGTTTAGCTGAGAAAAAGCCACCCACAAGGATGTTGAAGCCAAATATTGGGGACTGGGGATTGGGGATTGGGGATTGGGAAGATTTTTCCCCAGTCCCTAGTCCCCAGTCTCCACTTCCTTCTTTAAATGCTGGAACAAAAGCTAAATCGTTAATTTCAGCGTGAACTGAATTGTCTCTTCCGCCTGCGATCGCAATATTAAACTTCCGTGGTAAGTTACTAAACTCTGGGTTTCCTTCTCCTTTGTTGGTGAGCATATCTTGAATTTGCTGTACCAACTCTCGTGTGTCATACAATTCATCTGCATCCAACCCCGCCACAGGATCACCTGTGATATTGCGGACGTTATCCATTCCTGATTGGACGCTGGTTAAACCAACTGCGTGAAATCTATTAAAGATATCTGGTAAATCTTCAATTCTGATCCCCCGTAATTGGATATTCTGTCTCGTAGTAATATCAGCGCAGCCATCATCTCCGTAACGCTGCACCACTTGGGCTAAAACACGCATCTGACTGCTGCTGAGAATACCGTTAGGCATCCGCAACCGCATCATAAACTTACCTGGAGTAACTGGGCGAAAAAACACACCCATCCACTTGAGCCGATGATCGCGATCTGTTTCGTCCATTGCTTCCCAGCCTAGGGCAGCAAATTTCTCTATCTCATCCCTGATGGCGAGTCCATCTTTTTGCGCCTTAAATTTCTCGAACTTATTGAGGCTGGTAGTGGTAGTTGCTGTGTCTGTCATGATCTGACTCTCAATGCAAATTACTGAATATGGTGATAATTAGCCAATATCAATCAACCCGTAGCTCCATAAAATGTTGTATCTACGAGGATTAGGGAATAAAAACTTAATATTTGCTTACGGTTGATTATTTTTACTTAAGAGCATTCCAAAGTTAAACTCCAAATCCGTGATTAGTTAAGGAAAACTTGTCGCCATTTACATTTTGGAAATTTGTCAAGCAGGTTTAGATAATGTTCATGTAACAATTTCGATACCTATAACTTAAAGGCATATTTCTGTTAAAATCGTATAAATAGCTACGGTTTTTTGGTAAAATTGCTGAAAACGGATAAATAATATGCATTTATTGCATCAAAGCTAGCCAATGACCCACGTAAACCCCTTAATGAAGGGTATTTGAAATGATCGAAGGGATTTTAGATTGCCATAAATAAATTCTGAATCCAAAATTGAGTGGCAGATGTTAGCTAAAACTTAGATATTATTTCAGCAGCTATGAAACGTCGTGATTTTATTAATTGGGTAGGTTTGGGTGGGATAGCGAGTTCTCTACCAGTAGCGATCGCAGCTTGTTCTTCTCAAACAACCCCAGTATCTAGGGATTGGCAAACAGTAGGCACTTCGGCAGAATTAAATAAGACTGGCCAATTGCTGGCGAAAAACTCACCTGCTGGGCCTGTGTTGGTAGTCGGCACATCTAAAGACGCAAGTCTGACAGCTGTTAACCCTACCTGTCCTCACGCAAATTGCACCGTAGCATGGCAAGCTGAAGCAAAAAAATTTGCCTGTCCCTGTCACGGTTCGGAATTTGGCATTGATGGTAAAGTGCAAAAAGGCCCAGCAGCAGAAGCGCTTAAAACTTACGCCGCCAAGATTGAGGGTAATTCAGTTGTAGTCAAGCCTAGTTAAACAATACAATTCAGGGTATCGTGAGTAATATCAACCAGCTTTTAGTGCAAGCCCAGACAGCACATGATACGGCTGATTGGTCATCACTAATTCAATATTTACAACAATTAATTTTAGGGACAGATTGGGAAAATCCAGAAGTAGTTGAAAATCGAAAATATCTGCTGACATTAGCATTTTCAATCTTAGAGATGGGGGATTTTCAACAACGCTGGGAAATCACCAAAGTGTTGACTCACTTAGGGAATATTGCTATCCCACCACTCATTGAGATATTAGAAGACGAAGACGCAGAGGAAGAATTACGCTGGTATGCAGCACGGACTTTAGGCGAATTTCAGCACCCAGAAGCGATCGCACCCTTAATTGAATTGTTGAAAACCGATGAGGATGAAGAACTCAAAGCGATCACAGCTACAGCACTGGGGCAAATGGGTACTGTTGCGATCGCTGCACTCTCTGAACTTTTATTAGATGAAGATACACGACTTTTAGCAGTGCGATCGCTTTCCTGTATTCCCCAAACAGAAACCATCACACCGTTGTTGAGTGTAGTGCAAGATTCACAAGCAACAATCCGCACTGCTGCAATTGAAGCCCTCAGCAGTTTTCATGACGAACGTGTACCACCAGTATTGTTAAACGCTTTGGATGATATCGCTGCTACAGTCAGGCGTGTAGCAGTCCTTGGTTTAGGTTTTCGCCCCGATTTACGCGAAGCCTTAGATTTGGTGAGGAGACTACAACCCAAGCTTTACGACTTTAATATTGATGTTTGTTGTGCAGCCGCAGTTTCCCTTTCCAGAATGGGTAGTGATGATGCTGCAAAACATTTATTTTATCTGCTAATATCACCCCATACACCGCTACCACTGCAACTAGAAACCATCCGCGCTTTAGTTTGGGTGGGGACACCATCCAGTTTGGAATATTTGCAAACAGCATTTAATCAAAGCACTTCAGAGACACTTTGGCAAGAAATTGTTACAGTTCTGGGGCGAGTGCAAAAGCCGCAAACTACACAAGCCGCAGAAATATTATTGCAAATACTGCAATCACAGCATCCAGCCACAAAGATTGCTAACGTCAAAAGTGCGATCGCTTTATCTTTAGGGCAGTTAGGCGAAATGCAAGCTATTGAACCATTGATTTCGCTGCTAGCTGATTCTAATACATCGGTGAGACTACATGCGATCGCTGCACTGAAAAATCTGGATAGTGAAGCCACATATCAACAATTGCAGCAGTTAGCAAATAACACCGCACTCACACCAGATTTGCAACAAGGAATAGCGATCGCTTTAGCCGAGTGGTAATGAAAAAAAGTACGAATTATCAGCGCTCGAAAAGCCACCCGTCAGGAGAAAAGGTTTTATGAACAAAGAAATGGAAGACGAATTACGTTCTGAGTATGATTTTGCTCAAATGGAGGGAGGCATCAGAGGCAAGTATATTGAACGGTATCGTCAGGGAACAAATTTAGTACTTTTAGATCCCGATGTTGCCCAAGCTTTTCCTAATGATAAAACGGTGAATGACGCATTGAGGTTGTTAATTCAGGTTGCCCAACGCCAGCAGCCTAACACTGTGGTGCAGCAGACAGAATAGAAATAATGCAAATATGACGCGATCGCAGCCGTATCCGCAAGTTGCACAGAAAAGAAACTTGTGCAGCAGAAAATAGTCAATTCTTTTTTGGCGATATTTTGCGAAAAAAGCCGTGCAAAACTGGTAATTGACGATTATGGCAGTCAAATCTGTTTTACATAAATGTAAATCAGAGAAAAATTACCGTAACAAAGTATACTAAATTGCGGATAATAAACCGTTAACTTAATGGAAGTTATAAATGTAATTCAGGCTACATAAAAATGCGCCTAGAGCAGTTGCAAGCCTTTCTAGCGATCGCCCAAACCGGCAGCTTTCAACAAGCAGCGCGAACATCTGGTGTTACGCAATCGACGATTAGTCGCCAAATCCAAGCATTGGAAGCAGATTTGGGTATAGAACTGTTTCACAGAACTAATCATGCAAAATTAACGCTGGGAGGTAAATGTTTACTACCCCGTGCCCGGAAAATTTGCCAAGAATGGCAGACAGCTACAGAAGAATTAACCGATTTAATCGCCGGAAAGCAACCAGAACTTTGCATTGCAGTGATTCACTCTTTATGTGGATCTTACTTACCACCAGTGTTGCAAAAATTTTGCCATGATTATCCAGATGTGCAATTGCGGGTGACTTCATTAGGAAGTGATCGCGCCCTCAAAGTGCTCAAAGATGGATTGGTGGATTTAGCAATTGTAATGAATAATCGCTTCTTAACCACTGGTAGAGAAATGGTGGTAGAAGTACTTTATGATGAACCGATAGAAGTTCTAACCGCAGCCAATCATCCCCTAGCCCAATATGAATGCATCCCTTGGTCGGAGCTTATTCGTTATCCTCAAGTGGTTTTTAAAGATGGTTATGGGATGCAGCGCTTAATACAAGATAGATTTGAGCGAATGGAAGCTACACTCCAGGCGGCTTTAGAGGTAAATACCCTAGATGCTTTCCGGGGAGTGGTGCGCCAAGGAGAACTGATAGCTTTGCTACCTCAATCAGCATTATTAGAAGCTCGTCTTGACCCTACCCTAGCGATTCGTTCCTTAGCCAGCAATAATACTAGTGGTTTAGCAGATGGTTCCAGTTTGACTCGGCGGGTAGTAATGGTAACAACTCAAGATCGATTGCAAATTCCCCCTATCAAGCACTTTTGGCAACTCGTGCGGGAAAATATCCCATTACAAATTGACCAGCAGCGATCGGCTTCTTAAACGTCATTAGTTATTAGTCATTCGTCATTAGTCATTTTCAGAAAGGACAATGGACAAATGATAAAGGACAAAGGACAAAGGACAAATGAGTAATGTATTTAGAGAATTACTACAAAAAGTAGGTAGTGGAAATCATACAGGTGAGAATTTAACTCGCGCCGAAGCAGCCACCGCCACTAAAATGATGCTGCTGGGTGAAGCTACACCAGCCCAAATTGGAGCATTTTTGATTGCTCATCGAATCAAACGCCCTACGGGGGAAGAGTTAGCGGGAATGTTGGATGCCTATGATGAACTGGGGCCAAAACTGCAACCAATCCCTTCTGGGCGACCAGCGATCGCTCTTGGCATTCCCTATGATGGCAGAACACGTACAGCACCAATTAGCCCGATAACAGCTTTACTACTCGCCGCAGTTGGACAACCAGTGGTAATGCACGGTGGCGATCGCCTCCCAACTAAGTATGGTTTACCTCTGGTAGATATTTGGCAGGGTTTAGGAGTCGATTGGACTACCCTACCACTAGCAAAAACCCAGCAAGTGTTTGAGCAAACAGGAATCGGCTTTATTTATCTACCTCAGCATTTTCCCTTAACTACAAGTATTTGGGAGTACCGCGACCAACTTGGTAAACGCCCGCCATTGGCAACAATGGAGCTAATTTGGTGTCCTTATGCTGGGGATGCTCACGTAATTGCTGGGTTTGTTCATCCGCCGACAGAAGGGATGTTTAAGATAGCTCTAGGGCTGCGGGGAGTAACAAAATTTACATTAGTGAAGGGATTGGAAGGTAGTTGTGATTTACCACGCGATCGCACTGCGATTATCAGCTTATCTTCATCCGTAGCATCCCAAGAAGTAGAACGATTGCACCTCGTACCGCGTGATTACGGCTTTACTACCAAGAACGTACCCCTTGGAACTACTGAAGAACTAGTGGCACAAATGCAAGAAGTTTTGGCAGGTAAACCAGGCGAACTAATGCAAACAGCCTTGTGGAATGGCGGATTTTACCTATGGCGGAGTGGCATTTGTCCAGATATGCCAGAGGCTTTAGCTAAGGCAGAAGAATTATTAACCAATGGTGTAGTAGCAGCTAAACTCCAAGAACTCACTCAGTTAGTAAATTCACTGTCAGCAGCATTTGTGTCAGTGTAAATAGTTCAGTTAGAAATATCGATTTCATTACTTACTTGAGAGTGTCAAAATAATTCGTAATTAATTACGAATTACGAATTATTTGGTCAACAACTCCTCCAAAATAGATTTTTGTTGCAACCAATCCTGGCCCACTTGGATACTGATATCTGAGCCAAGGTTGCCAGTACTTTCCACACGCACTTCGCCAAATCCCAAAGTGTTGCGAATTGATTCGGCACTGTCACCATCTCCTTGTTGGGCGACAATGTGAGTTACTTCTAGAGGTTCACCCCATGCCTTAGCCACATATACATTGCGATATCCAGATTTTTCTAAGGCTCTAATCAATGGACGCAAGTTAGAGCGATCGCCACCTGTACTATCTTGAATTGCTACACGCAAAGAGCGTGGGTCAGCCATCTGCTGTTCCTGGTCTGATTCCAAACCAAAGTGTTGAGCCATCAATTTAGCAATACCATTTTTGCTTGGCAACCAATAGCTAGCATCATACTCACTCTTCTCGCTAAAGCGACCTGGCAGCATTAACATTTGCATATTAGAGCGATTTGTCCGCACCCCAAAACCCATTAGCGCTACTAACTCTTCAACCGTTAAATTGGTATCGATGTGGTCTTTAACTACATCAAGAACTTTAGGTAATTGAGCAACAGTAGCTGGGTTGAGTGTTTGATCCATCAAGGCACGCATGACCATTTGCTGGCGCTGAATCCGACCAATATCACCGAGTTCGTCATGGCGAAACCGCAGCAATTGCAGAGTTTGATCGCCGTTGAGATGCTGCTTACCCGCCTTCAAATTGATGTACAAATGCTGAGAATCATCTTGATACTTCATATCTTTGGGGACGTAAACTGTTACGCCCCCTAAAGCATCGATCAGCTTGCCAACTCCCAAAACGTTAATTCGGACATAGCGATCAATTCCCGCTCCACCTAAGAGATTACTGACGGTTCTGGCAGTTAAACCTGGCCCACCTTCAACATTGGCGGCATTAATTTTTCTCACCCCATACCCCTCTATTTCTGTGCGGGTATCTCTGGGAACGGAGAGCATAACTATTTTTTTCGTCTCTGGATCAAATTTGACCAAGAGCATCACATCGGCAAGACCATCAAAGGAGTTTACTTGGGGCAGGTACTTAAGGTCTTTGGTTTCTTCAGGAGGGTTTTGGACATCTGGCGGGAGTACACTCATCCCCATAACTAAAAGATTTACCGGGCGAGTTAATTCTGAAAAACGCAGCACACCTCCAGAAATGCGATCGCCATCAAAGACCGCCTCATCCTGTGGACTTAGCTGGGCTTGTTGTAAAGGCGTGCTAGTTAAAGACACCGCCAAAAGCGCCCCTGCTGTCGCTGACACCATTGCAATCCCACTCATACCTACCCAAAACCACAGCCAACGTCCGGATTTCGAGTTATGGGGAAGGGAAATTTTTTTCTTGGACTTTGAGAATTTTCCCGACTGGTTTTCTTCCGCCGAACTTCTTTGAATGGTCACAGACTTCCTCACACTTACTCACTAATCAAATTCGTTAAATTGCAGACTAAAAACATGCAAATAAATCAACCCATAATAACTAACTCTTAATTATCAGTGCTAATTTTTTTAAGGTAGTGTCAACCACAACACTTATAGCAACATTTTTCCTTCTTTTGGGTCAACCTGGATATGTTTTACTGAAGTATGGCAATAATAAACTGGATTTGACTAGATATATAGATGAATCAACCGTAATTTTTTAGAAAATAGGTAAAAGTACTGAAAAATTCTCACCCTAAAAAATTAAGATAAGTACTTTCCAAGGACTCGTTCTGCTAAATTAGTAAACCCTGGTAAACGCCCAGATTTTCCCTGCATCAGGCGCAAAATCAACCATATACTTACTAAAAAGTAACCCGACGTAAGAAAACTATTCAGGATAAATAGACGTAGCGGAAAAAAATCTGAAGTTGCTGCTCCGGTAGCTAATAATAGATATCCCAACAGCCAAGTAAGTGCCAAAGTAATAGACAGACGGCTAATAGCCAGTTCTTCCCGACTCCCCTGGCCCCGATAGAGAGTCCACAAAGACGGAAAAAAACCGATCATCGGAATCAAATATAAAAGCAACTGTGTTTTGGGCATTGGGCATTGGGCACTTGTACTGAGCGACGCCGTTGGCGCAGCCTCTCGTAGAGAAGTATTGGGCATTGGGAAAACACTTTCTTTGTCCCTTTGTCCCCTTGTCCCCTTGTCTCCCTCATCCCCCTCATCCCCCCACTCCCCACTCCCCACTCCCCACTCCCCATTTTCTTTCGGTTCAAAATTTTCCATTTGGGTTAGTCTAACTCCTAAACTAGAAGGATGAATAAGACTCATATAGTTAGAGATAATAAGCTGTAAAGAAAGATTTCATTTAGTTGTATCCCGCAATCAGCTTAAAATGCAGACACGCAAGCTACTCGACTGGTGGCAAACATTTACACCAATAGCGCGAATCGGGGCGATCGCGTTATTCCTGCCGCTGCTAGTTCTTAATGGTTGGGCACTTTCAGTATTTTTTGATTATTTCCATTCTCTCATAGTCATTTTAGTGGGAGCCTCAGTGCTAGCATTTCTGCTCAACTACCCCGTGAGCTGGATGGAGCATCATGGTGCTAGGCGAGAGCAAGTTGCTATTTTAGTATTTCTCTTGGCTTTATCGATTTTATTAGCGTTGGGTGTGACACTTTTTCCGTTGGCCCTTACCCAAGCTCAACAACTTGTGGCTCGTTTGCCAGAGTTGATCGACTCTGGGCGCTCTCAATTAATGATATTAAACGAAAAAGCTGAGACTTTTGGCTTACCGATTAACCTCGATGCTCTGGTAGTGCAAATCAACGATCGCGTCAAGGGACAATTGCAAGCGATCGCTGGACAAGTTTTAAATCTGGCGGTAGTTACAGTTACTAGTCTGCTAGATATTCTCTTGACAATGGTTTTGACTTTCTACCTTTTACAGCATGGAGGCGAACTCTGGCAAAGTTTAGTGGGATGGCTACCTACTAAATTTCGCGATCCTTTCTCCAAAACAGTCCGCCTAAGCTTTCAAAATTTCTTCATCACTCAGTTGATTTTATCGACTTGCATGGCATCAGCCCTCATTCCCACCTTTTTATGGCTGAAGGTGCCATTTGGTCTATTATTCGGTCTAACTATTGGTCTGATGGCTCTCATCCCATTTGGCGGTTCTGTAGGCATCGCCTCGACTACATTATTGGTAGCGTTGCAAGATTTTTCAATGGGTGTGAGAGTTTTGATAGCGGCAGTTATTGTACAGCAAATTCTGGAAAACTTAATTGCCCCCCGAATTTTAGGCAGCTTTACTGGCTTAAATCCGGTTTGGATTTTAATCTCAGTCTTGACAGGGGCAAGAATTGGTGGACTGTTGGGTGTAATTGTGGCAGTACCTACAGCTGTTGTAATTAAGACTGCTTTAAGCGCCTTGCGTCCTGGAAGCCTAAGCAGCGAGATAGACGACAGCGTGACTGGGGAAACAACTGCACCTATTGCAGGAAACGAGTCCCCGAAAGCTGACGCTAAAAACACTCTGAGTATTTCTGAAGCGACATTACCCTAGAATTAAATTCAAAATTCAAAATAAAAAAATTTTGAATTTTTTACTGCGGCTCAATGATTGAACCCATAAACAAAACGTTTCCCGTCTGATTATCTCTAATGGCAGAGAAGAAGGGACGATCAACAATCATTCGGAATGGTTCTGGTTCTTCTCTCAAAGATGTTACTACTATTCCCACTGAAGTAGCCGCGGCCGCTTCGGTGCCTTCTTCGTTTACTTCCACAAAACTTTTATGCTTAACTTCGCTAATGGCAAGATTTTTACCCATGCCTGAAAAATTAGCTTTCCTGCTGAAAGCCTCCTCCATGCCTAAACTTTTTAAGGCATCATTGAGTGTAACTTCATAGTCTGTTTTAAAACGGGGTAAGCGGATAAACCCTTTTTGTTGGTTGAACTGAGTCATCCATTTTTCCCAGTTTTCAGCATTCAAGTTTTGATAAAAGGCATTGAGGTTAGAGTTCTGTTTGGGCAAGAATATATAAAAACTGAATTTACCATCTTTGCCATAAGGTAAACTAACTGCCTGAAATTCTTTGTTTTCGTAGTATCTATAGTCACCATTCTGTGACATCATAGGGTGTTGTTTTTGCCTGCCAGATGTTATGTAAAAGGGAGCAGTTTGACTTTTGTCAAATTCCTTACTCCATTTTGCTTTAAAATATATGGCATTAATCAGAAACAACACATCATTGGGTCTAACGGTTTCAACTATTTCAGTGATTTTTCCACTAGTATTTTCTTTGACCCAGTTATTGATAATACTAGATGCGGCGGCATCTTGAAAGTTTAAATTGCTGACCTTGGCTTTATAGAAATCCTGTGTTCTCTGGAGAAAGTCTGGCTGAAAGCTAAAATTTTGATTTGCCCAAAGTGAGTTAGCAATATTCAGTTGCACTTTTGCATCAGGATTGTCTAAAAGCTGTTTTAATGCCGCCGCGTAAGAAGAGTTAATTTCTGATAAATTCATCCCCTGTAATTCCAGGGTTTTTGCCATTGCTTGTTGAGTCAAGCCGCTAGCACCGTTGTACGTCATAGCAAGAGCGATCGCAACACTCGAAGGTGAGATAAAAACATTATTCGCTTTATCATTTTTCAGAACTTCTGAAAACAGTTTGAAACCAAACTTATTGCTAGACTCAACGATTTTTTTATCAGTCTTAAGTGTTTTTTTTTGCAATGGGGTTTCTGGCTGAGGTAAACCAGATTGGGCAAGGGCACTTTTGTTACTCTCGACTTGAGAACACCCTAATACACTAAATAGAACAACACTTGCAGCTGCCAAAGCATAACGTCTACCCAGACTCACACCGTAACGTCTTTGCAGGAAATTTTCTTTCGCATCACTAAATTTTTGCCGATTCATTCTGCTACCTCGCTTGCCAAAGATTCCCGATCTGTGCTCATGGTTGACGCAGATACTGTGTCAATGATTAACTATTGCATTTGCTCCAATAGAAAAATGGGACTGTTACAGTTTTTGTAACAGCAAGTTAGTAGCTCACAGCAATTAAATACAACTTATGAGAGTTGCTAATCCCTGATTGGGGCGGTTATGCAGACGAATTATGAAAAATATCGATTCTTAGGAATTTTCCTATTTATATATAAAAGTATTGTAGACTACTTAATCAAAAAACAACCACTGTTCTTGATTTTTAAAGATAAATCCAGCTTCTCGATTCACGAAATAATCAAACTTTTGTAGGGACACACAGATGTGGTCCCCTATACGGGTTCAAATAGATGAAAAACGCTGTAAGTTGACACATGTAGTTGTGCGCCCCTATTTTAATTAATAGGTACACTCCACCAAGCTAAACTATAGGGTTGAGTTGCTTCATTTAACTTTTGACGAAAGTGAACGCGGATTTTGTAATTGCCGGTAGCAGCAACGGGGCAAAAAATATGTTCTACACTATCGATTTGGCTGATTGAGGAGCAAACAGCACCAGCGTTTGGATTTTGAGCATCAGATTTTACCAAGTATAGATCAAGATTATTTAAGCCGCGATCGCGAAAATTTTCGCCCGCGTCATATTGCTGGTTTTTATTTTTATCGTTGAGTTCCACCAATCGATCCCAACTCATGGTAACAGCAACAAAACTTCCCTGCTTTAACGGTTTTGCTAATATATAATCAACAGAAGCTCCAACATCGACTGTACGATAATCCCAACCAATCGCTGGCACAGCACCTGATGGTTGCCATTGACCAGCACTAAATTGCTGATAAGCGCGAAATACATTTAAATGGCCCGCTCCCATTTGGGCATCTAAGGGAATCTTTGGATCTTTATAAGCATCAGAATCTAGCCAGTTTTGATTTTGTTTATCAATTAGGGTTCGGGTCATTCCCAACCGCAAGCGATTGCCACTATCTAGGATTTTGTCTGCTGAATTTAGCAATACAGCTTTCATCAGTTGATGACGCCGAGAATCGATGCTCCAGTGGGGTTGTTTTGTTCGCATCTGTCTGTCAGCAAACTCCTGCAACAGAGCAACAGTAGCCGTAACTTGAGGCGCTGCAAAACTCGTACCCGTAACCTTTTTCAATTTGCCATCTGGATTGAGCAAAGAAATGTTATTCCCAGGAGCAACTAAACTGATGGCGGGACGCCCATCAAGATTAAATTCCTTGCCAGCTAGCCTTTGAGTAGCTCCTTGATTAACACCTGCCAGATTAGCCACATCTACTTTGTTAAAAACTCCCCCTCTCTGGGATGAAAAGGCCACGTTCATTCCGTTAAAATTATCTGTAGGAATGGGAATACCGCCCTTACCCTGGTTGCCTGCGATCGCATACAAAACATCATGAACGCGACTAGACCAGTCAACACATAAAGTTAGTAAAGCATTGCCGTCTAAAATAGCCTGTGGTCTAGGATCGCGGCTCAGGGATTCACCAAAACTAAAGTTAATGGCACGAACATCACCACTATTTTGTAGTGCTATGTGCTGTGCTGATAAACACTCTTCTGGTTGACCCATGTTTTTAGTCGAACCCACCGCAGACGAATACAGTCTTGCTCCCGGAGCAATTCCCGGCAAAGCTTTGTCTTGACTTACCATGACACCAGCAACATTGTAAGCGTGGGGGTCAACACCGCTATTAGACTTGGCTGGCCCATTGCGTAAGAATACTCCCGCTAAAGATATGGCACGATTTTTAGACACTGCCTTATCCCACCCAAACATTCCGGGTCGGCCAATTTCCACTTGACCAATAGCAATCTTACGACCGATTAAATTATAAGGAGAGCGGTGTAGCTTCAGAGCATCAATGCCGTTAGTTCCCAAAGCAGATTCTAAAGCTGAAGCAATTGCCGGCACACTCAAACAAGAAGCACTTAATCCCCAAATTATCCAGGTTAGTTTTTTAGTCATTTGTCATTGGTCATTAGTCATTTGTGATGAGATTAGAGGAGAGGTTACAGGTAACAGGTGGTAGGGAATAATCTGTACCCTGTAACCTGTATCCTATTCCCTATTCCCTATCTTCCAAAAAAGCCGGGATCAAAGTTATGAGTCTTGCTCAATGTTTTGTTACAATGCGTACAGACGAGGACGCTTAAAAACCCACTAGCCATGACCCAAAACCTATCTCAAAAGCCCATTGTAATTGCTCCATCTATCCTATCAGCCGATTTTAGTCGTCTAGGTGACGAAATTCGCGCCGTTGATGCGGCTGGAGCAGATTGGATTCATGTTGATGTCATGGACGGTCGTTTTGTACCTAATATTACGATAGGCCCTCTGATTGTGGAGGCGATTCGTCCGGTTACGACCAAGCCCCTGGATGTCCACTTGATGATTGTGGAGCCAGAAAAATATGTAGAGGGATTTGCTAAGGCGGGTGCTGATATTATCTCTGTACACTGCGAGCATAATGCTTCCCCACACCTGCACCGTACCTTGGGGCAAATTAAAGAGCTTGGTAAGAAAGCTGGAGTTGTACTTAATCCTGGTAGCCCTCTAGAGCTAATTGAATACGTTCTAGATTTGTGCGATTTAGTACTGATTATGAGCGTCAACCCTGGTTTTGGTGGTCAAAGCTTTATCCCTGGTGTATTACCCAAAATCCGCAAGCTGCGTCAAATGTGCGATGAACGCGGTCTTGACCCTTGGATTGAAGTGGATGGAGGACTAAAGGCAAATAATACCTGGCAAGTTCTGGAAGCGGGAGCTAATGCAGTTGTGGCTGGTTCAGCTGTATTTAACGCTAAAGATTATGCTGAGGCTATTACATCAATTCGCAACAGCAAGCGTCCTACCCCAGAATTAGCCAAGGTTTAATTAATTTTTGGATTAACTATACTCCACAAAAAGTAGGGTGGGCGATTTGCCCACCTTATTTTTATTGAGACATAAAAAAACTGGAAGCTATTCAAGTTTTGAACTTCCAGTAGTTGCTATATAAATTGAAAATTTAGAAAACAGATATAATCCAGGTTGGGAGGACTAGGATTAAAATAGTCGAAAGAGAAGCGTATGAGCTACTAGTTCTACTAGCCACGATAGCGATTTCACCGTAACTTTTCTATTTCCGTTCTTGGTATTGGTGTTAAGCGTTTGCTTTATTAACTAAAGCAACACCAATCACAAGATAAGAAGTTTTATAAGCATTGCTCGCACCGTCTGCAGTCGGTGAAAGCCGTGTAAAGTTTGGATTGGGAGAAGCTACCGCTCCAAATTTTCTTTGCTCAGACTTCCTCGAAAATAGAACCACCAGTAGCAACGGTTAGATCATCAGTCTTGGTATAGGAGTTATTTACTCCATGAAATGCTGACCACTTTTGTAATTAGTTTGATTTCTTTGATAGTCAGAACTAATCATTGAATTTATTTTTTAAAATTAACTTGCTTGCCGCCAATCACCTCTATTTTAGTTTAAGTTGTAGTTTTTATTAGTTTACCAATCTCGCTAGTATATATTTGCCATTTTGGCAGATTTTTTAAAAAAATATCAAATTAATCACTGCTATAGAAAACCTACTATGCTAAAAATTTTAAATTAGCATAGCAGGCTTTCAGACACCCAATCAACTCTAGAAAAGAATCTATTGATTCCGAATACTTTTTAATTGAATCCACAACGTTTCAATGAAATCTCTTGAGTGCTTTCTGGTTTCATTTGCGATTTGATTGATTGATAATCGTTAATTTACTGTGCCATTCTCTGATCTAAACTACCACCCCGAATTTCCGTTTTTTGCTTTCCGACGACTTCCAGATAAGCTCTGTCTTTGATTTTGGTTAAGCAACTGGATGATACATTACTCTCAGATAGTGCATCATTAGCATGTTTTAGGATTTTTATATTTTCACTTTGCTGTTGATTTGTCCTACTAGCTTTAGAGTTTTCTTTTAGTAATCGATTGTAGGTGCGATATGGAATGTAATGGAGAGGATTATAGCCAGCAAATCGCAGCATTAAAACACATGCCCAGGAATATTTACCAGCAAGAATTGCTTCAACTACTTTGTCAAATTGTTGAGCCTTCACTGTCTTATCTAAGTTACTACTAATGCCAGCGATGTCTTGATTAATCATAGTTTTTAGGTGTCTGGGATGAAGTAAACTAGTTTAGTTTTTGCGATTATTTGTGTTTAAATTGAAGTTTACAAACTGCTTAGTTAGTAAAAGGTATAAATTTACCTTTTACCCTGTAATATGACTGGTAATACCAAAGCCTCATGTGGCTTTCGGTAGAGGCAATTTTGTTCTAGGAAAGTTTTTCGACTCCTAATTAAACAAATTTTATCTGTTCAATTGGTTGTACTTCTTACTACTACTGAATTAGGCAGTTTCCGGGAAGTTTGCATATTTTTTTTGGGTTAGTAAAGAAAATTTATTTATCTTTGAAGGTTAACAACGCTATTCGTATATATACTATTTATTGTCGTTAATGTCATCTACTTAATTAGCAGATTAATAAGTTAAATTTACTGAATATCTTTGGATACGTAGGTATGTATTGTGCAACTTTTGATTTTGACCCCTTTTGCTAATTGTTGAGGGGTCTAACCCCTCACGCAATATCAATTTAAACCTTTTATTATTGTCGAGTCACTAGAAAATATTAGCACTAACCAGGAGGCAAAACAACTTCTAAAAATAGCAATATATAAAAGCTTGGTAAAACGGGAGTAGCCATAGTAATTGGAAATATTTTTAAAATATTCTCAAATAGATGAGAATGTTATTTTTTAGCCTTGTATGCATTAATTTACAAAGGCTACAGCTTTAGCTTAACTAAATAAAATTGCTATGAAGTTCTCACAAATATTTCATGAGCATCATCACTAAATCACAGATAGTCTAGTTTTTAAAGATAATTATTTGTTATTAGTAATATATATAATTTTAATTATAATCAACTAAGTTAAGCAAAACGCCCGTGGGGGTATGCTGCCAACAAAAAGCGTAGCAGGATAAACCTATATAAATTAAGATAATTAACTAATAGAGAGAAAGCTAATTAATTAGAGAATATTGCTAAGTTGATTTAGCAAAAATTTATCTGTGTATTAATATCTAATAAATTTATATAGGTAAGATTATAGATGCAGTTGCAGTTTGGCTAAATGGTGATATGAGCCACTAATTGCCATGAGTTATTAATGAATACCTTGCTTAAAGAGAATACCTCTGTCTGGAACAAGGATCTAATCGACATAATGAAGGTGATACGAGCTTGATTAATCTGGGTTAAGTTCTGTTGAAATTGGCGTGCTAATTCTATATTTAAAGCACTAGTTGCTTTATCTAGAATCAGAATTGTTGGGTTTTTAATCAGTTTGCGAACGAAAAAAGTAAGAATAATTGCTCTGAGTGATTTTTGATAATGCCACAATATTTGCCAATAGTGGCTTAAAAAGAGTTTCTGACCCTTGGGTGTATTCAAGTTTTCCGCAGGATCTAAAAGTAGGGCATATCCTGTCCAGCTAGCTTCAAACTGTGGACGCGAAAGCCAGTCCTTGCCTATGGCTGGATTACTGAATATGCGATCGCCTTTAAGCCAGACACCTATATAATGAATTTCTTGCCAATTAGCTACCCGCGGGTTATAATATGAGTCCAGCTTGCTAAGACTCGCCCTTACTGCTAGCGCTTCCAAAAGCAAATGAGTTGAGCCTTCTCCTTCAATAGTTGCGTTTGACGCAATTAGCTGCACCCGACCCTGGCAAATTGAATACAGCAAGTTTCTATTGTCTTCAATTTTCCCATCTAGACCGTAGATAGTTGTCTCCTCGCCTAGTTGAATCTCGTCGAGAGCCCAAAGGCTAAATTGAGATTCTAGATTTGTATCCTCTGCAACTAACCTCAAAAATCTGAGCATAGCCACTTTTGGAGTGGGAGACTGCTGGTTACTTGTATATTTCACATCTCCCCGGACTCTTAATGATGAAGAGGAGTTCATGGTTTAATTTCGTTTTTTGGGTAAACTTACTAACTTGTGCGAGGTAAGTATCTATAGAGCAAAAAAGTTGATAACTCTTTCGCAAATTTGGTTTTACATTATTCGACTAGCCTATGTAAAACGCGATTACTTGTGTTTTTAATCACCCAATATTTCAATTTCATTTCTTACATTTATGGCTAAAGCTAGTAATAGTTGCATTTTTTGAAAGAGTGGTCTTGAATTCTCAACCCTTCAACTCTTACCATTACTGAAAATTTCCTTCGCTTCCGGAAATACTCGGAAAATAAAATCACAAAACTAGACTCTGCTTTCTCAGATGAAGACAGGCTAAATTTGGCATTACGCATACCAAATATTACCGTTCGTAGGGACGCACAGCTATCATACGTGTCAACTTAAGCTAAAAGTAGCTTAACTGAAAGCTTTCTCACCCGCCTAGAACTAAAGTTCTAGGCTAAGAGCTAAAGTCTACTGAAGTAGACTAAGGATTTTTCGGATTATTTAGTCATCTTTAGATGACTTGAGCTATTATTCTTGGAACTTCAGTTCCTTGCGGGACATGGTTTTCACGTTAAGTTGACACCAATGCACAGCTATGCGCCCCTACGTGTGTTGCATCAAAACGGTTCTCGTTTTGATAGCCAATCAATTAATAACTAAGTAAATTCCCCAAATCGCCATTGCCCGTAAGTAAGTACTAGCACGGAAAGTACCAGCTGCGGTAATAGCTTCAGGTGTGCGAAATTGTAGACCATTGTTGTAAATTTGCTCCACTACAGCTTGTGTTAACCTCAATGCTTCATCCTTCATTCCCATTTGCACAAGAAAAGCCGCCAGCCCAAAGTTTATACCTGTCCAAACTTCTAGGGGATGAGTAGCTTTGGGGTTTTCTGGTGAACCGTCAGGACGAACACCATTAGCAGCACCAAACTCACCATTACAGAATTTTAAAAAGCACGCATCATAAACGGTTTTTAGAGCAGAGAGAGCGCGATCGCTCGGTACAATATCAGGTAAGTCCAGCAGACGAGCATAAAACTGTCCGCACAATTGATCTGCCATCACTACATCGGAACCACTTTCACTATCAAGTTTGTAATATTTCCCATTCCAAAGTTTTTCTTGGTAAATGGGGCGAGATTGTTTCAACCAAGCTTCATAAGTGGACTTTTGCGCCGCCAATTCTGCTGTGTTACCTGTCTGGTAAGTTAATAAAATATCGCTAATTGCGATCGCAGCCTCCAACGCCGCCAACCACAACCCCCCGCAATATGCACTGACACCTTGTAACCGCCAATCATCAAAGGTTTGATCAGGCGCACCAGAATTTTCGGGAATTCCATCGCCATCAATGTCAAAGGTTTTCAGGTAGTCCAGGGTTTGAACGATCGCATTCCAGCAATCTGCTAAGAATTCTACATCGTCAGCGCCTGTAAGCAAAAAATCACGATACACTTGCAAGACAAAATCACTACCCAAATCTTTCCACAAATTGCAGTCTTGATAGCTGGTGTAGTTGGTTTTTTCCCAAACGTGTTCATTTGGTGCGCCTAAATCGTGGGGTGTTGCACCTACGACTTTGCGAACTGCGATCGGGCTTTCTGCCTTAATTGTCATGTAATAGCCAATTATCCTGGGTGTATCGTCACCTTGAGGAATCGCCCGTGCAAATGCCCGAATCACCGATTTTTCCAGTTCTGGAAACAGCATCAGCAGGGCAAAAGAGCCATATAACCGCACATCTAGACTTTCATACCAACGGTAATCTAGGCACTCCAGGACTGCAAACTGACCGATGGGGTCAAGTTCTGATGCAGCATTCCAGAGAGTACCACCACTGGTAAGGTCATAAAGCTCATTAAATAGAGCCATCTTAAACCAATTGGGTAAATCTTCCCGGTCGAGAATCGGTTTTTGCCAAGCTTGAATTTGTGATCGCCAGGTTTGGTATTCTTGTAGTGCAGTAGATGCGATCGCCCAAGCATTATCACCACTTTTACCAAAAAAGTCTGTATATCTGCGATAATAGTTGACTCCGGCGGCAAATTCTGTAATCGGCAAATCCCAAGCGAGGACAAAGGGGATTTCGAGAGTTTCGCCTGGTTGGAGAGTGAAACGGAGTGCCATCGCAGCCCCTAATTGTTCACCTTCTGCGACTGGATTGGCATCTATATAATTGGGCAAAGAACCATCTTTAACAAAGCTTTGCCATACGTCATCACCCGTTCCTTCAGGATTCCAGCGAGTGTGGTGAAATACTTCCACTTGGGGATGCTTAACTGTAGCAATACACCAAGTTCCGTCACCTTCTTGCAAGGGTTGATCACTACCAACCCGACCTAAAACACAGCCAAACTGTTGTGTATTTTCAACTATCTGGTTATAGTTTCCTTGACTTTCGCCCCAGCGCGGTTGGTATTCGTAAACCGGACTACCATCATCGCGCACTCGCACTTCGGGAGATTTGAGAGCGTTTGTAAACCAGCCCACCATATTTTGCCAAGTGAGCATAATGCTGAGAGTAATCGGTGCATCCGTGGGGTTGTGGGCATTCCAGAGGAATATTGCCACAGGGTAGCTAGTTTCTTGGTAATTACCTGCCCAGATTGGTGAAAACTGCTCACAAGTCAACTGTGCTTGGAAAACATTTTCATACGCAAACCAGCTACGTGGGTATAGCGCGTGATAATTACCTGTCCCCTCTGGAAGTGTCGGATAGTACTGCCAAGCTTTGAAAGTACCATCATCAGGCGCTTGCGTAGATAAAGCGTAGGCTTGGGAAGATGTGCTATTGGATTCAAATACACTGAATTGACAAGCGGGAACATTTTTGAAGGTATGCTCACCGCCATCGATGTGCCACAGGTTAAAATCTCCCCGTGAAGAACGACCGATGCAACCTGCACCAAAGCCACCTAAAGGCATACCATGCCAAGGGCCATCATCGATATTACTTTCGTAGCGGACGGTATAAGGTTTGTCCCAGCCTAAGCCGATAGGACGGCTCCAAGTGCAAGAGGGAATTTTCACAGAGAGTTGATTTGTCATCGCCTAATGTTATAGCGTGCAGTTACGTCCATGAAGACTAGCGCGATGTGCGATTTTTCTCAAGTCGTTTGTTTGTAACTAGCAGCAGCCCAGGAAGTAGAAAAAATATAGAAACATAAAACTAGTGATTACAATACTTGATATTTTTATATAAATATTTAGCTTTGAGGTAGTAATTCTGTTTGATAAACTTTCACTTTTTTTGATCGGTTTAAAATATCACATTTTGCTATAGATTGAACAAGATTTATTTCTCTATCTTTTAAGTAATGATAACATTGTGGCGGTCGAAAATCTGACCATTCTTCTCTTAACTGTTCAAGCTTAATTGGTGAATCAAAACTGAATGGTTTTTTAAAGAAAATAGCAAAAGCAGTTTGGGAATTTTCGTAGTATTTTTGAAAGCATTCATAGCTAATTCCGCCCTTATCTTTAACAATTTTCCAAAGTTTATTCGGCGGCATTTCGATAACTTTTTCTACTTCAAGCACTCCAACCAATGCTTGTTCCGGGGATGTCGCGTAAACGAGAATCAGATCATCCTCATTTAAATAGCGAGGTCTGACACGACGAAACTCGACTTGCTTATCACCACCAAATATCATTCTTGCATACTTGTGGTGGATAGATAAAAGAAGTATATTTGGAGACATTAAACTCATTATAGTATAGGATTTGAAGTTCCTATATTATATAATATTTTAAAGTTATTTGTCGTTATCTTGAAAGATGATTGTACTGAAATATTGCGTCCTAATATCTGTTTAATATCTTCCAAAATTATTGGATTTTTAAATAACTCAGTATCACTAAACTTGACAGCCATAATATCTTTATTTAGATCATTATCAGCTATTTCTAAAATGTCTTTGAAATTAAATACTCCAAGTCTTCTGAAGCGTCTATATAACTCTTTGGGTTTCCCAATTACAATTTCGTCAAGTCGTGAACAAGCTCGAATAGCTTTTAAAGTATAAGAACTATTTTTTCCAGTACCAGATTTACTTACATACCATAAAATTCTCCCTGGGGCCTGCATTGCACGCTTTGCACAGTAGTAAACTACTTCGCGTTTAAGAGCTATTTCTTCTTTAGATCCCCATAAAACTTCACTCGCCAATTCTTTATCGAACAAATCTTTAGCAAACCATGATTGAATGGGAATAATGAAAGTGGGAATTTCAGCATCAGCAATTTTAGCAGGATAAAGTATCCGCTCAATATCTGCCATCAGCTCTGTTTTACTGAGTAGACATTGATTTTCTAAAATTTCTACAAATGGAAAATATTTTTCATAGCCTTCACCTGATTCTTGACATAGATTAGAAATATATGAGGAAATATCTGCTGCATTTTGTATTATAGCTAAGTTAGCTCTTAACCATCCCTCTTGAGTTTTTATAAAACTATCTTCTTGAAGTGCAGCAATAGTTATATCCTCTAAGTATGTTTCACTGATTCTGGTAAATTGTCTTTGTTCACTAGCAGCGGTAGAAAAACATTGGAAGATACAGCGGCGTAACACAGTAGGCGTAAGCTTACTATCTATAAAACGAAAAACAGGAATTTTTAACTCGCCATTTTCTGATCTATCGTAAACTATTAAAGCTATTGGTTTTTCTTTTTTACGACCAACTGTAAAACATTTAAATTGTTTGGTATTTGAAAGTAATTTGCGAATCTTTTTTCTAAAATCAGATTTTTTCTCCCCTTGAGGATTGTTTAAGAATAAGTCAATTATTGAATCTATCTCTCCACTCTGTATACGCTTTTCTTCTATATCAGTTCCAACTAAACGTTCAGGCTGGTATTCGGTTTCTCTACGGAGTTCATCTAGCCTAATAATTAAATCAATTGGATGAATAATTAACAAACTAAATTCTTTATATATGTCTGTTTCAATTCCTAGTAAACGTTTATCTCGTGTTACAAAGAAAGAAGTTTTTATACTGGAACTAATAACTCTTGCAATTTGTCGAAGGTCTGAATAATCGCTATCTTTCATGTCTTCTGGAAAAAATTTACGTATAGCCTTACAGGCTTGTTCAAATTCTTCTTGGGTACAAGGAAGAAATGTAAATTTGCTGGTTATTTCACGTAATTTTTTCCGTTTTTTACTATCTTCATTCCTACTTATTTCATTATTAATTTCATTAGTAAGGCATAATTCCAGTTCTGGTTCTAACCAATCGGCAATTAAAACTTTAGATTCTTTGCCTTCTTCATCAAAATTCTCATCATCTACTAAATCAAAGAAAATATTTGCATCTATTGCCACACAAATCCTAGATTCAGTTTTTTGGTAAGCAAGAGTAGTTAATAAATTAGAATGGCCATAATCGAACCACCATTCAGTAAGAATGCTGCCATCCTTACTTTTTCCTGGTCTTTCATGGAGAGGAACAAAACCAAGACCAGCCCACATTCTATCTAGCTGATAGTCTCGACGACAGGATGCAAGAATACCGTATAGATGCTGAGTTCTTTTCCTTAAATCTTGGATAAGTAACTTTGTAATTCCTTTATGTCGCCACTCTTGAGCTACACAAAGATGTGTGAGTTTTACTCTAGAACAACGACGATTAATCCCGTAGAGAAGATATCCAACACAACCTACTTTTGGAGCTATACAGCCGAGAACGAAGCCTTCACCAGCAAGTCTACGGAAAGCTCCATACGGTAACGATCCAAGAGTTTTGGAATTGGCATCTCCTAAACGCATTATAGTTTCCAGATACTCGGAATCTGGGCTAATTTCTTGAATGCTAAACTTTAACGACTCCCCTTTTACCATGTAAATAACCTTTCTAAATCTCAGGATATGCTTAATTTTTCTATAGTAATCATATTTGATTTTTGAAAAGTCAAGTTGATTGAAAGTTTGCCAAATAAGGTTTTACTTATCAGTACACTTAGCAAATTTTAAATGGTATTATACCGATTACCTGTGAGGTTGCATAGAATAATTTGCTAAAACCCCTTGCCTCACCAAGGCGGATTTTGTGCAGCTTTACAAAGAATTGGTATTACTATATTATATTTTTTTTGTAAAATACATGTAAAAATCATAACATAGTATAGTATTATTACTTTAAGCAATCAAATTATTTGTAACAATTATTGTTTTGATTCTACAAATTGTGAGGCTAGAACTTCCTTAATTATGTTAAGTGAAGCGCGAGCGGTTAGCCTGATAACTCGTTGTTCTAAACTGGAACTATATTGTAAGCACTCCATGATTGCACAAATCACATTTAAGGTTGAAGCATTTTGGAATTTAACGGAGTTTAGCCAACTCCCACCAGAACACTAAGAAACGCTATTAGAAATCAGATAAGAGGTAAACAAAAATGCTAAGAACCATTGAAGGAATTTATAAAAACGGCAAAATTGAACTAGCTGAAACACCACAAGGTATTACTGAAAGTAGAGTCTTTGTTACTTTCTTAGAAACAAAAGCCATGACTTGGCCAGAATCAATTATGCAACATCAAGGTGTAGTATAAAGTATCATTTTTGAATCCTACCGAGACGAACTACTACCACCTAACGAAATCGATTTGTAATCATGGGTTACTTACTCGATACCTGCGTAATTAGTGATTTTGTCAAGGGAGAACAAAATACTCTCAAGCTATTAAAGTCTACAACTCCCACTGATATTTTTATTTACTCCTTAACAGTAATGGAGGTAAAGTACGGATTAGCAATCAATCCCCAACGTGCCTTGAAAATTCAATCAGTGATTGAAGCATTATTAGGTTTGATTACAATTTTACCTTTTGGCGTGGAAGAAGCAGAACTTGCTGCCCAAATTAGAAGTATTTTGAAAATAGCGGGCACTCCTATTGGTTCTTATGATGTATTGATCGCAGCAACAGCACTAACTCACAATCATATTGTTGTAACATCTAATGTTAGAGAATTTCAAAGAGTACCTAGCTTGCAAATAGAGAATTGGCGTTCTTCTTAAATTACGTATCTTTGCACCTTTTCTCAAACTCGCACCTCATATTCTGATTCGGGCATCTTCTATCGCTGAAGCATTAGAGATAGTTTTTAATGGTGCGATCGCAAAGAATAATACAGGTATGTGAAGACGACAAGCCCCTGTACGCTTCCCCTTTGAACTCGGAACTTCAAGCTCAGAGCTGCAACATCCCAGATTCAAGGGTCATTTATTTTAGTTTCCACTATAAACTTTGAGGCGTTGCTGAATTCAGCTATTGTGGAAAGTAGTAATAACTTCTGGGAAAGTAGCAAATACTTTCCTTAATGCAGTGAAGTTGACTTTACAGATAGTTTGGCTGCTACGGAATGTATTGGAAATGGGGCTTTAGACTATTAATCGGATTCTTCGGGCTGTGGCTGCTCCTGGATCTGGGTTCCCGCATGGGAGCAGAGCTTTTTTGGTTTCAGGAAGTCGGCTACCTCCAAGTATTTCTCTTGAGGGTGGTAACTCGTGGTGTTTTGTGGGTAGTGGTGGCTGGGATAACTGCTGCCTATCTACTGCTAAACCTAGCTCTCGCACAACGGCTAAAATATCCCCAGTCTTTGAAGATTGAGGAAGTGAGGCGTGAGGAAGCAGAACTGAGCAGTGAATTAAAAAACTTTCTTAGTCCTCATTATCAAACACGCAACGAAACCCCGACACTGACGCCACAACGCCTTAAACCATTCAGATTGCGCTGGTTATTACCCCTAGCTTTCGTACTGAGCTTGTTGATCGGGTTAATGCTGGCTCACTATGGTCAAATTGCTCTTTCTTACTGGCATCCTCCAGTTAATAAAGTTAGTCAACCCATTCTTGCCCTATTTCGACCAGAGACAATCTGGCAACTGTTGAGGCAGATTGTCTCTCAAGTCTGGTATCTCGGCTTAATTGGGGGAGTAGCTATCGCAATTTTAATTTATCCTCAATTTTTATTAACCGCGATCGCAATTCTCTTCAGCCCCATGTTTGGGTTGATCCTATTCCAAAACTGGGCAAAGGTGCTGCAATATTTTCACCCCACCCTTTTCAACAGCACTGAGCCTTTATTTGGTCAAGATATCAGCTTTTACGTATTTTCCTTACCCTTTTGGGAACTGCTAGAACTCTGGCTGATGGGATTATGTTTGTATGGCTTCGTCGCCGTTACTCTCACTTATCTCTTGTCGGCTGACAGTTTGAGTCAGGGGATTTTCCCTGGTTTTTCGCCCCAGCAGCAGCGTCATTTATACGGTATGGGTGGCTTGTTGATGCTGGTAGTGGCTCTAAGTTATTGGCTGAGTCGCTATGAACTGGTGTATTCTACCCGTGGAGTAAGTTATGGTGCCAGCTATACGGATGTGACAGCCCAGTTGCCAGCTTACACCGTCTTGTGCATCGTGGCAGGAGCGATCGCAACTTACCTACTTTGGCGAACGTTTTTCTGGAAACCCAAATCTCAGTATCGTCGTTTAGTATTTTACGGATTAGGGGTTTATCTAGTACTAGTTGTAGCAGCTGATGTTGTTATACCTGCTGTGGTGCAATCTTTAATTGTCCTACCTAATGAGTTGCAACGAGAGCAACCCTACATTCAGCGAACTATAGCTTTAACTCGCCAAGCATTCGATTTAGAGGTAATCGATGCCAGAACCTTCAACCCCCAAGGAACACTAACTGAAGCTGATATTCTAAAGAATGACTTGACAATTCGGAATATTCGCCTTTGGGATCAGCGGCCACTATTACAAACTAACCGTCAGCTGCAACAAATCCGGCCATATTATCGCTTCCCCGATGCCGATATTGATCGGTATACTTTATTATCAGATATAACTCCACGCCGACCATCAGCTCCCCAAAAACCGCCAGAACCGGAGCAGCAAGCAGTTCAATCAACAGAACGACGGCAGGTACTAATTGCTGGACGAGAACTAAACTATAGCGCTGTACCACAGGAAGCTCAAACATGGGTTAACCGCCATTTAATTTATACCCACGGTTTTGGGTTCACTGTTAGCCCAGTTAATACAGTTGGGCCGGGTGGGCTGCCAGAATATTTTGTCAAAGATATTAGCGGTGATAGTAGTGCCCTGACAACTTCCAGTGAAGCCATTCGTGACAGTATTCCCATTGGGCAACCCCGAATTTATTACGGTGAAATAGCCAATACCTACGTGATGACTGGCACAAGAGTTAGGGAGCTAGACTACCCTAGTGGTAGCGACAATGTTTACAACTCTTACGATGGTCTGGGTGGTGTTCAAATCGGTTCAGCATGGCGACGCTGGCTATTTGCCATGTATTTGAAGGATTGGCAAATGTTATTCACACGGGACTTTTTGCCTGAAACAAAGGTATTGTTTCGGCGAAATGTGAAGCAACGTATTCAAGCGATCGCACCTTTTTTGAAATTTGACAGCGACCCTTATTTAGTGGCTGCTGCTGCAAATCTTGATTTGCCAAGTAATCCTAGTTATCTTTACTGGATTGTTGATGGCTACACAACAAGCGATCGCTATCCTTACTCAGACACTAGTAGCGACGGGATCAACTACATTCGTAACTCGATCAAGGTAGTAATTGATGCCTACAACGGCAGTATTAATTTTTATATTGCCGATAAGAGCGATCCGATAATTGCCACTTGGTCAAGGATATTTCCCAACACCTTCAAACCGCTCAGTGCCATGCCGATTAATCTCCGCAGTCATATTCGCTATCCTGTGGACTTCTTCAAAATTCAATCTCAACGGTTGATGACCTACCACATGACCGACCCCCAGGTATTTTACAACCGGGAAGACCAATGGCAGATTCCTAACGAAATCTATGGCAGCGAAGCCCGTCCGGTAGAGCCGTATTATTTGATTACTAGTCTACCCACTGTACCCTTTGAAGAGTTTATTCTGCTTCTTCCCTATACTCCCAGACAACGGACTAATTTAATCGCTTGGTTAGCGGCGCGATCGGATGGCGAAAACTACGGTAAGTTATTGTTATATACTTTTCCCAAAGAAAGACTGGTCTACGGCCCAGAGCAAATTGAGGCGCGGATTAACCAAGACCCAGTAATTTCTCAGCAAATTTCCCTGTGGAATCGCCAGGGTTCGAGAGCGATTCAAGGCAATCTATTAGTAATTCCCATTGAGCAATCCCTGCTGTATGTCGAGCCAATCTATCTAGAAGCCACACAGAATAGTTTGCCAACTTTGGTGCGGGTAATTGTGGCTTACGAAAACCGGATTGTCATGGCACAAACATTAGAAGAAGCATTGCAGGGAATTTTTAAACCAGAAGTTACACCAGCACCTGCAATTATCCGTCCCTTTGAAGAAGCAGTCCCGCCAGGTTAAGCGATTTTAAGACTAAATAACGCGATGTGCGACTTATTCTTAAAACCCCTCTCCAAACCTCTCCCCGAAACGGAGAGAGGCTTTGATTATTGCTCCCCTTCCCTTGTAGGGAAGGGGTTGGGGGTTAAGTCTGAAAGAAAGTCGCACACGGCGTTAAATAGTTACATAGCAGGTGACACTGAGCGATTGCCATTAACAAAATTTATCGCAACAGACATAGTTTAATAGTTCAATATATGTAATAGACACTAAAAGTTAATGAACATGGTACAAAGTAACCAACTAGAGATTCGCCACATTAGTCCTAAAGTGAGGCAGTTGATTCAAATGTACGCCGATGTTAATAACTGTACGCAGCCTGAGATGTTGGAACGCATTGTTTTGGAGTGGAACGCCCAACAAAGCGAGAGCGAACGGCCGCCAGGAGACGAAGATGAATAGTTTTCTATTACCATCTTTAGTCTGCTTTTAGCAAGAGGCTTTCGTTAATTAGGCTCTTTAGTTGTAAAAAATTTTCTAGAGATTGGATCTTGTTTGAGGGATTGAATAAAATCCCTCAAAGTCATCATACTGCCCGTTAAAGTGAACTTAGGAGTGCCATTTGGAGCAACGATTCTCACTTCACCATCTTGGATCTGAATCTTATTTTTAATACTATTCCATAGAGTCTCGAAGCTTTCATCATCCTTGCAACCATTGGCTTCAAGGAATCTTTGGCGAACTTCTGTTTTTAGTGCTAGTGCTTCTGCTGCTTGAGTCCGCGCCTCAAAGTGCTTAACTACATCTTCATAAGCACTTTCCCTCAAAGTTTTATTTTCAGCCTGAACTTGCTCTAACTGAGTTTTTATGGCTTGTAGTTGGGACGTTAAAGCGGCTGATTTCTGGTACTCAAGTTTTAAGGCTTGCTTTGCATTGGCTAACAAGGTTTTATAATCTAGCTGATCTTGATCTTGATTTTTTTCGGATTGCATTTTTATTTCTTGATCAACAGATTTAGGTGAAAAACTCTCGTCAGTTATATAACAAAAACTGGCGAGAGTTTAGTAAATATTGTCTGTGTTATCCGAGTATTCCTTATTTCACCAATAATGGTGATTCCGAGTGAGGATTTTCCTGCATACTACTCAGACAAGAACTAATGTGAGAGCGGATAGCTTTTTCATAAACACTAGTCTGCTGAGTGCGTACCCCTACAGCCTGATATATTAAGTTAACTTCGGGGAATTCAGACCAATACATCAAGAAAATGTCTTTAGCTGGAGTAATAATTTCATAATTATTCTCTTGTCTTTTCTTTCTGAGCTTACAATTATTTAGTTGTAATTTTTGTCTGAATAGTTGTTCAAATTCTGAAATTAAATCTGAAGTAGTTTTCATGGTTTATACACGTTAAAACGTGTTGATGATGCAAAGACTATCCTGTGATATAGGAATCCGGTTTGATTTCTGAAAATATACGTAGGATGTGTTAGCGACAGCGTAACGCATCAAACCCTTGATAATAGAGCGTTACGAACTCCGTTCTAACACACTCTACAATACCTAATTCCGTTCAAAAATCAAATAGTAATCCTATACTACTCAGTATGACACTTCAGATACCTCTTACATATAGTGTATCAGTTCTCAGGTCTTTGAGAATTATAAAGTTCACCTTTAGGTAATCCTTTGGGGATCTTGCTACGCATAGCGTCTCCAAGAGTTACGGTGCTAGTACCGCAAGGCAAAAGTCAAAGGTTAACACTGAGCGACTTGCCTTGACTTGTGCCGAGCATCTCGACTCCGCTCGATGGAACCGGAGCCGAGGTAGCGTCAGCCGAAAAAAGTCAAAGTGTCAAAAGTCACGCATAATTTTATTCCGAGCTTCTTGCGCCATTTGATATTTCCGTGCCCGTTGTACTAGTTAGCAGAGGCATCCTCTATAAGTACAACGGCTAAATTATATTCTGGGTAGAAGCCCTGGAAAGCACTCAGTACCTATATGCTACAGCCTGGGACTTCGAGTCCCTCTGCAAAACTGATTAATTCTAAGTACTCTGGATTTTCCACAAACTTTTTAGCAGCTAGCAAGCCGGCAATGCTCCAAGTTTGGTAAATTCTGGCTTCTTTGCCAATCAAACGACCATTGTTGCCATCGTAGTATTCCGGGAATTTATCCTTAAATAAACGCTTTTCAGCAATGGCTACAGCTGCTTGGGCAAGTTCTGTTCGACCTGCTTTCTGGGCCGCAGCAGTAAATAACCACAGTAAAACTGGCCAGTTACCACCGTTGTGATAAGACCAGGCGATATTTTTAGAATCACATCCTGTAACAATTCTCCACTCTAAACCTTCCAAAGCTGGAAAGCAGATTTTAACAGGCATATAGCCAATCAAGTCTTGCCAGCGTTGGGCAAATAAATTCATAATGCTTTGAGATTCGCCTTCACTAGCTAAAGAAGCTAAGATTGCCATCAGGTTTCCCAGAGCAAAAAAGCGAAAATCCATTCGTCCTGGCCCCAGATTTCCCGCTAAATATCCTCCAGTTCCAGGTAGCCACTCGGTCAACCAACTAGGAATAGATTCTGAGTGGATGTTGAATTTATTCGCAACTTCTTTACCAAATTCGTTACCTTTGTAACGATAGATTTCCCCCAATCGCTTCAGGTCTAGCCAATAATAGTTGCGGATATGATATTTCAAAGCTCCCAATCGCCTATTGACTTTGCCAATGTAGCTATCGCCATCTCCATCTGGTAAAAGCAATTCAGTAGCAGCCCTGAGGGACGCATAGAATAGCACCTGAATTTCTAGAGGATGTTCGTAGACTCCCATACGACGGTCAATCATAAACGCGCCATCGGGAACTAACATTGTTGGGTACATAGAAAACCGATGTACCAGGCAAAGATCCAGAATTAACTTAATTCCTGCTTGAAAATCTGGCTGGCGCGCTAGTGACAAATCGCCTGTAGCTTTTTCATAAGCCCGTAGCAGGAGAATCCACCACATAGAGGAATCAACTGGGGGAACGCGAGCGATCGCCAGTTCACCAAAATCAGCGACTAAAAATTCCTCATTCCCATTAGAATGTACTTTGAAACTAGCAGGCATTAACCCCGATCCTGGTTCAAAGCAGTCCATCTGCTTGTCATGACTTTGTAATTTCAGTGTTTCTACTAAGAAGTTACGCACAATCTCTGCTTTGCCATACATGAGAAACACCAAGGCAGAAGGGACAAAATCGCGGAGAAAGCACTGGTCGTAATTGAGTGCATCTGACTCCGGATCGTGGGCGGCTACAGTACCAATCGGTTTTCCCTGGTAATAAATTACCGACTCTTCCAACAATTCCCAGGCTTCTGCTTCCAGCAGACTGTTCTTATCGATCGCGCTAGTCATGGGCGTTTAATTCTACTAATAATATGTATCGGCTTGACTGTGGAAAGTACGCAAGCCTTACCTCAATGAAGAGGCAGGGGGTAGGGGGCAGGGGTAAATGACCTCTTCCTCCTCCTGTGGAGCAGAGCAGAATATAGGTCTGAATCTCCCACAACAACCAAGCGTAGTTCTCGTACCATCCGGGAAGCTAACGTAACAGGCAGGGTGTTAACGTAGCTCTGCATTGCCCGTAGCTCTACCGTAAAGCCTGCGGCATAGCTACGCTTAGGGCGCAGTCTCTCCAAGAGTTGGGTTGGGTCAACTGTCGAATTCCCTTTCTGTTCTATCCCCCTTGCTCCCGTTCGGCTACACTACTTCGACTGCGCTCAGTACAAGTCACGGCAAGCCTGCTCCCTTGCCTCTTTTTCAAGCTGACCAGCTTTCTCGGAAGTCAGCATACAGAGTCAATCCACCATCTACAAACAATGTTTGTCCGGTGATGTAGGCGGCTTCATCCGAAGCTAAAAAAGCTACTGCGCCTGCCATTTCCTCTGAGGAGCCAGCACGCCCCATTGGGATGTGACTTTCCACGATCGCCTTTTTTTCCGGATCATCTATCCAGGCTTCATTTATTGGGGTCACTGTTGCTCCGGGGGCAATGGAGTTGACACGAATACCTTGGCTTGCATATTCCAATGCTAAGGTTTTGGTCAGGTTTTCCATCCCGCCTTTGCTAATGGAATAACTGATATACATCGGTCGCGGAATAATTTCGTGAACGCTGGAAATATTAATAATCACCCCCGGACGATTAACAGACAGGAGGTGTTTAATAGTTTCACGGGCGCAGAGATAAGCACCCCGGAGATTGACTGCAATTACCCGGTCAAAGTCTGCTGTGGTAACTTCGTGCGAGGGACTTTCTGTTTGAATGCCAGCATTGTTAACTAGAATATCTAAACTACCAAATTCCTTTACTACGGTGTTGACCATCTCAACAATGTCTGATTCTTGGGAGACATCTCCCTGAACCGGTAGCGACTTCACGCCACAATTTTGGATATTTCCACAGGCTTTTTGCAATGCCATCTCTTCCGTGTCTGCCGCGCCTTCAGGGCTTTTGCGGTAATTGATGGCGATATTGCACCCTTCTTGAGCGAGTCTGATAGCGATCGCCTGACCAATACCTGAAGTTGCACCTGTAATTAAAGCATTCTTTCCTTTTAACCCTATCATATTTTCTGCCTAAGCTGCCCTTGCTTGAATTTGCACTCAGTTAAATTATTTTGAATTATTATGCTTTTCAGCATTCAAAGCTAGCAATGTCATCCCCCCAAAGATAGAATTTAAATTAAAAAATAGGTCTTTCCTGATTTGGAATTTCTGATAAACTGATGCGCGTCTAAAGTATATAAACACTCTTGATGGTGGTTAACTGTTGACTGATGACTGTTGACGGTTAACAGTAAATGTACAAATTAAATGCGTAACAGCTTAGTATTTGAAGAAATCTCTGCTACAGAGAAATCGGCTATAGCAAAGATTGTTGCAAATGATATTATTCCCTAGCGCAAATTCGCTGGCACATTTTCAGGAACTACCCAATAGTAAACAGTTTTGCCGTCTACATTCAGCGTCTGCTCTGGTTTCCAATCGCCCATATCGAAGGCGTGGGAGACGATGCGAGTACCAGGTTTGAGTTGACTCAATAGCTGGGGACGGAGTTTGAGGTTGACCTCTGGCAATAAGTAAAGTGTAACTACTGTTGCTTCACTAAAATCAGCCTTGAACAAATCTTGTTGGATAAACTTGACGCGATCGGTTACGCCTGCCTTTTTGGCATTTTCATTAGCTTCTTGGATGCGTTCAGGGTTAATATCTATGCCGACACCGCGCGTACCAAACTTTTGTGCCGCAGTATTGACAATTATGCCATTACCACTACCAAGATCGTAAAGCACATCATTCTTATTCACTTTTGCCACTTCCAACATTGCATCTACCACTGGCTGTGGTGTAGGTACATAGGGAACATCACCGGGGCGTTCTTGTGGTTGAGTTGTGGGAGTTGTCGCGGCTGGTGTTTCGGTTTCGGTCTGACCCGTCAAAGTAGAAGGTTGTGTCCCAGCTTCTAAGTCTGTCCCTTGCGGTGTACACCCAGCAATTCCCAAGCTGGTAATACTAACCCCTGTAACCAGTAAAAACAGAATTTTTTTGAAGTTCATGAATTTTCTCCTTGATTGAGTAGCTTTTGGTTATTAGTTAGTAAAACAACTGAATAGTCATGGAATTTTGAATTGTTTATAGCGTGAGATTGAGGTTGCACAATCCAAAACTGTTCGACTGAGCGACTTGCCTTGAGCGGAGCCGAAAGGAGCCAAAGTCCAAACTTGGATTAAGTCTTACTTTGGCGATAGTTATTCCAAAACAACACGGGGATACCTGCTGCTACAACTAAAACACCTGCAACTGCTCCCACACCTGTATAAGCCAAGCTGGAGTAGAGCAAGTAACCGCAGACGGCACAAAAGAGTAATGGGGTGAAAGGATAAAATGGCACGCGGAATGGACGCACTATGTTGGGTTCGCGGATTCGCAATACCAGCAGTGATATGCCGGAAAGTAAGAAGAAGAACCAAAATATCGGGGCGGTGTAATCCACCATTGTTTCAAAGCCTTTGCGGGTGAGCGTGCCTAAAAAAACCAGTGCTAAGGCGATCGCAGCTTGCAATAATAAGGCATAGCTAGGACTACTAGGACGTTGTTGCCAGCGTCCCATAAAACCAAATAGCGAAAAATCCTGTCCCAGTGCGAAATTGGTACGTGCTCCGGTAAAGATTGTGGCATTGGTTGCTCCTAAAGTAGCGATCGCAATCAATACACTGATGAATAAGGCTCCCGGTTCGCCCCAAAGAGAGCGCATTAAATCCGCGGCTACTGCTTCGGACTGGGCCATGTTTGCTAATCCCAGTCCCCGCAGGTAAGCCAGATTGATGAGTAAGTAAATGGCGGTGATAATGCCAATACTCCACATTAGCGATCGAATTATATTACGTCGTCCATCTTGAATTTCTGCCGAGATGTAAGCCGCCTCATTCCAACCGCCGTAAGATAGCAATACAAAGACCATCGCCAGTCCCCAGGTTCCTGATGATGCAGATTCTACAGGGGCGGCAGCAGCAGAATTAGGAATGGCGGTAAGCCCAAGAAATACTACCAGCAACAAACCCAGAACTTTCGCAGCACTCAGCAAGTTTTGTGTCCACTTACCCTGCTGCAAACCGATGATGTTCAAAGCAGTTAAAAGTGCGATCGCTATGGCTGCATAGATAGAAGACGAAAACGTTCCTAGCCGCCATATCTGAGAAACATAATCGCCAAAAACAAATGCCAACAGGGCAATAGAACCAGTTTGAATTACTGTCATCCGCGCCCAGGCAAATAAAAAGGCGACTCCCCGCCCGAATGCACGTTTCAAATAATAGTAGACGCCACCAACATCGGGATAGACGGTTGCCAACTCTGCATAGCACAGCGCTCCTACCAGAGATACCACACCACCAATTAGCCAAAGAAATAGTACAGCAATATTACTACCTGCTTGACTTGCAACTAGAGCCGGGGTTTGAAAAATCCCTGCCCCGATGACAATACCGACAATCAGAGCCACTGCGTCTGATAATGTCAGCGATGGCTTGGGTGCTCCTACTTGATCTGTTGCTGTCTGTTGAAGCAAACTGTAGTCTTTACGTCTACTCACATTAGTTCCTTATTAGTGTTGAGTGGGGACTCACCGCTTTGTTTCATCTTTTTTTGCACTGTTTTACCTATATCTCTATAGTTAAAAACAAATGTGACTCAAAAATGACAATCATCAGTGATATGCCTACAAACGGTAATATCCATCTCGCCACATCCAGATCAATCTCCCTACAGCGAGCGCTTCAATTTCTCTTGTTAGCTTGTCTTAATTATGCTAGTAGGATAGAAAATCTGACTAAATAAAACGTCTTCCGTGAGTTGGATTTTTAATAATCTACAGAATGATTGACTAATATTGGGACATCGTGCTTTATTTTATTGGGCAGCTAGAGACAGCGATCGCCTAAAACTTGAGATTAAGTAGGGGCGCATATCTGTACGTCTTTACTTAATAAATAATAAAAATATCTTTTTATCCTTAATTTTTTAGTATCTACTACTGGGAAAAAGTAGAATATCTATTAATTCACCCATTACCAAACCCAATACTGCTAAAACTGTTAAAATCCAAAATGAATCTAGCTTGTTGAAGCCAGAAAAGCGCATTTCCAAATCAGCTAAAAGCGTAGTTGCTAATGGAATAAGAAAAAGCCTTAATAAGATCGACCAGGTTGCTACAAAAGCAATTGATATACTTAAAAATAATATGACAGCTAAAGTTTTAGACCCAAATTCAACTAAACGCTCTAACCAAGAAATACTTTTTCGCACTACAGCTATAACCATAGCAGCGACAAAAGCTCCGACCAACCAAATAATATGATGAGCAGCAAGATACCAACCCAGGACAGTGTAAGCCAGCCATAGTAATACTAAAGGCATCAAAGGAATCCTATTAAAAAATTCCACGTTCATACTGCTAAGGCTTGTAAAAATAACAAGTTAATATCTTAATTGTAGTCAAAGCTTGCTACCACTCCAACTGCTAAATATACTAACTTTGCTTAGAATATTCTTCTATATACAGGGAAAATTTAAGGATATACTCTTTCGTTGTGACAATAATATATATAAAATTAATATTTGTTTTTTGAAAAAACTCCATACAACTCAAAAAGCCTTCTTGCCTATTGCCTGTTAAGCCAAGTAACTATGGCTACGCTCCCGTGAGGGATACAAAAATCAAAGCGGATTCCTATAGACCTACTTTTCGATTCGGGAATCTGAGCTTTCGACACTTATAAGTTTTATAACAACAAAAGCTTGCTAAATCGTAAATTTTATATTTAGTAATCTAATTTAACTTTTTTTATGCGATCGCTTGTAGCCTAAAGTTCAGAAAATCAGGCTTATTCAGTAATAGAAATATATTCCCTCTCAGTGGAATGCTCGATAAATAAGTTACTTTTTGAACAAAGTAGTACTGTCTTAAGAACAAGTATACTAGTATTTTAAATACTAGCGATGTATAAGTAAATTGATTTTGATTATCAGCTATTTGCCATAAAATTTAATGGAGAGGTGGATCAAATTCACTGTGTACAACTTTGATAACTGTCCACAATAGTGTTGCATATCTCAAGCTCATGGTAATATTATTTTACTGTCAGGAGATATTATTTATACATTAAATTGCAACCATGCGGAAACAGCTAGTTAGGTGTGCTACCTCCAAAAAACAAAAGATTATTCAACCCACCCAGGAAATTTACAAAAGCGCCAATGTGCAAAGCACATAGCTTTTGAAATTCTGGTTATATAAGGTACTAAATAGTTCACAAAGTCTTCCTCTAGGAATCATTAAAGCTTGCTAATAAGGGATAAAGACCTCTTAAAGCGGCACAAAATTAGACAAGAATAAATAGAAAAAATTTGACACTAAGTCAGTTGTTTTTCGCATATCTAAAAATATCGAAAAGCCAAACTTGTCTTGTCAATAAGACATTAATATTGTGTGTTTTATCTTAGACATGATTTCTCTTTGTGGTTATTACCCATATAAAAGCCCTATTTCATTTTTGAAAACTTCAGCTACCTCGACCAAATAAGACAAGCACTTAAATCTAACAAATGATTTAGGACTGCTAGATCAATCCTGATTTAGTACCGATTCGTTTATTAACAACATCAGCAAGAGTAACAGGAAAAACATGAATATAATTGTTCGTTTGTTTGGAGCGATCGCTTTCCAAATATCTGCGATCGCTGCGATGTCCACTATGGCAATATCTGATGATAAACCTCTACGTGTCTATACCCAGGAAAATCCTGCTGCTTCTCAACTGAAAACAACACAGAGGATTTGCTCTTTAGATCCCATTGAAGATTTATTACCTCCACTACAAACAAAGGCAAATAATTCTTTGCTTTCTTACCTTGCTGAACAAGGTTTTACACAGAATCAAGAAGGTTCTTGGGTCTGTTATGCAAGCGATCCTAAAAAAGAAGGGCGTTACTTTACCCTATTTAAGGTTAAACAAGTTGATGGCAGGCTCATAGCAAGTTCTTTCCTAGATGAGGGAAGTCTGATTCAGGGGCAGGAAAATCGCAGTTTGGACTTCTTTATGATGCTGATTAAGCGCCATATGAATACTAGTCAAGAGAACCGTCAAGGTATACATAGGTATTTAGAAGCCTTTGTCTCCCTAGTAAAGGAAGGAAAGATCAAACCCACACGTCGTGGGTTTCTTTTCGACCAACCAAACCGGGCATTGGTCTTATATCACACACTCTCATCAGGAAATCTCAAAGGTACCGGAATCACGATCAACATTTATTTACCTAAGAGTTTAACTGTGTATAAACGCGATTAATCGCATCTGTAAAGAGTGGGGATCAAACCTCACTCAACTCAGAAAGAAATTTACTCCCAATCCCCAATCCTAGCTAACAAGGATAGGAACGCTGTTCGCAGACTCATCAAGTCTGCGGTATTGCTGCGACCTGCTGATTTTCCGGTGCTATTAATATCGACCCCACGGACTGAAATAGGGGCGTGAACAACCAATGAAATTGCTGTCATTTAGTGGAGGTGCATCTTGCCTAAATCAATTGTTCAAAAAATTGGAATGCCTAAGGCGGTTCGGTTTGCGACCATCGTATTCTCATCTGTTGCAGTAGTACTCACTACTTGCCAGTCTGCTTTTGCACAGCTCAATATTGGACGCTATGGCATCCAGCAAGGTCTGGAGTATGAGTATCTCCAGTACCAAATCAATAACCAGAATCTGAGCCAGATGCGAGTCATTCCTGGATGTGATGTGGGATTTGGTCTGACTTGCAATAAAACTGGATCGGTAATCCAGCGATTACTGGATATAAACGACGGGACTAGCTATCAAAACCTCCTGATACGAGCAGCTGGTGGGGAGCAAAACTTTCAGAATTTCGCTAGCTTTTACGGTAACAATCCCAATCTCTCTGCGATACCTTACGCCTCATTTTGGAGAAAGGAATCCCCCGCAATTATGGATGGATCTCAATACGTTCTTGGACAACCTGTTGGTCGCAATCCAGTAGAAGGACTCGGACTTGTAACAAAGGAGTTTTACTGGTCACCATACTCAGGAGCCAATAACTCGGTCAGCCTCCGTAATGGATTACTAGACTTGAAGTTGTCATACGGACGACTGCTCTTTGAGGAAGCCTCAAAAATTTCCAACATTAAGGATCAGATTGAATCTCTGGGTATGTCGCCAGAGATGACGAATTTCTATTTAGATAAAATCTCAACAGGCTTGGATGCGTTGAGTTCTAGAGATACAAATCAACTCCAACAGAGGATTTTTGAAGTCCTATCTTTTCCATACTCCGAAGATGGTGGGGAACTCGGACGCCCTAATAACGCTATTCCACAGGAATTTAGTCAGATCTTGGGAGAAGACATCTCAGGAGATATATTGTTGTTGAGCGATAATCCAGTAGCGTTGGACCCAGAAGCAATGGGCCTCGATACTTTCCCTGCCTCTGCGGGAGATGTTTTAGTACAAGACAGTCCTGATTCCTTTCCACTCTGGCCAATATTCGGAATTGGGGGTCTTGCTTTACTTCTGCTTCTACTACTGGATGGCGATAGTTCTTCAGCTCAAGCATCTGTTTCTTCAGAAAATCCACCTTTATCTCTCACGCCTTCAGGCGAATGCGATCTGACTCCCAGTGGTAATGGTTCTGATTACACACAGATAATTGAGATTCCGTGTAATGTTACTCCTAAAATTCCTACGGAAGTCAAGAAGGTAGTAGAGCCATCAATGATCAAAGCGCTTCTACTGCTAATTGTTCTACTATGCATAGTCCGTTACAAACACCAATCTTTAAAAATTCGTAATTCGTAATGACGCTCTCTACGAGACGCTAAAAGCGAACGAATACTCGCTAACGTAATTCTTACAGCAGCTTTCATTTATGTAAGGGTAGAGCAATGCTCATGAGCGTCAACTTAAGCTAAAAGCCAGTCTAGAACAAGTTTTCTCTCGTTCCCAGCCTCTGGCTTAAGTTGACCCCATCGGTTGCAATATTTCACGTAATAAGCGTGTTCCTATAGAACCCATTTGATATCTACTTCTGGAAGCAGAAGCATTGCAACTAGCTGGATTTTCCCATTTTCTGGCAGAAAACGGTTTTGCTGAACAGGCTCTATCGTTGATCACTGAACGACGGCTTACTTCAAAGCCAA
>JBBSOX010000019.1:0-82953 GCA_038259325.1 Chroococcales cyanobacterium
ATTTTTTTTTTGTTTACTTTTTTTTTTTGGTTGTGGGTTGTGGTTTGTGGGTTTTGGGGTTTTGGGGCGGCTGGGGTAGCAGGGGAAGCAGGGGAAGCAGGGGAAGCAGGGAGAGAAGGACAAAGGACAAATGACAAATGACAAATGACCAATGACTAATGAGTTAGGCTATTAAACAGGACTTGACCGAGTGCTTTAACTAAACTTCCTTCTAACTCTTGAGCCATCTGTAAATTGAACCCAAAGGCATTATTAGCTTCTGCAACAATCCGTTCTGCTGTTATATCATCAATGGGTAATGCATTTAATGCCTGACGATACTTATCCTTAAATGCCTTTTTGTCAGGAATTTGCTCAAAATTGTAAAAGGATGTGCCTTCGTAGCCAGAAAGCTTCAGGGTTGACTGAGCAACTTTTTGTAGCATTTGACCCCCAGAAAGATCGCCCATGTAGCGAGTGTAGGTATGACCTAGCAATAAGGCTGATTCACTAGCAGAAATTTCCCGAATGCGGTCAATATAACTCTGGGTAACGGGTGAGGCTGTAACTTGCTCTCTCCAATTATCCCCATAATAGAACACCATGTCTTTTTCGAGCGAAGATTGGCGATTAAGTTCAGGAAAGTAAACCGCACTAATCACAGGATGCTCTACATGGCTTTTTAATGCTGCTTCTAGTTCGCTGTAGACGTAATACAAGTTGCTTAAGAACTTGGCGAAGCAGTCTCTATCCACAACTCCTTTCAGAAAACATTTCATGAATCCCACATTTTCTGCTGAGGTGTGGGCTTGTTGAGTTCCAGAGCGCAGTTTGATGGCTAGATTACTACTCATTGTTGCTTCCTTCATGTTCAAGGGCAAGGTTTCTGGGCAGTCACCGACTCAGGATGCCTGCCAGTACCAGCCAAAAGATTGTTATTCTAGGTTTAGAGAGGATCTGCATTACTCTATCTGGCAAGTACCACTGCCGATGTAGATCCCAGCTATTTTTATTTTTCCTAAGATTATTTAACTATTAATTTATATATAACTATAAAGATATTAGTATTTATTTAGGTTTTTCTAATTTTTACGCTCAGGCATATCCTACACAAGTAGTAACAAAACTGATTGTGGAATAGGCATTTAAACTCTCTTGAAAAAATGGGTAATGAGTTTATTTCTCACAATTTACTCTCAATAATTTAACTGATGTATAGAAACAACTTTTTATGCTTATATAACTTTTAAAGGATGAAATAATCAAAGGATTCTTATGGTTAAGTCTCTGGAAACCTCGCAGCCTGAGTTGCTAAAAGCAGGTGTAAAAGCGCCTGTTCAAGAAACATTATTAACACCGAGGTTCTATACTACTGACTTTGAAGCTGCGGCACAGTTGGATATTTCGTCCCAGGAAGCTGAGTTACTGGCAATTGTAGAGGAGTTACGAGCAGACTATAACCGTCATCACTTTATCCGTGATGAAGAGTTTCAGCAGTGTTGGGATCACATTGATGGGGAAACACGCGTCGCTTTTATTGACTTTTTGGAACGTTCCTGCACCTCAGAGTTTTCTGGATTTCTGCTGTTCAAAGAATTATCACGCCGTCTGAAAAACCGCAATCCTATTTTGGCGGATGCTTTTAATTTTATGGCACGGGATGAAGCACGCCATGCGGGATTTTTGAATAAGTCAATGGCAGATTTTAATCTTTCCCTCGACTTAAGTTATTTAACCAAAAATCGCACTTATACCTTCTTTCCGCCAGAGTGGATTATTTACACAGTCTACCTGTCTGAGAAAATTGGCTACTGGCGTTATATCTTGGTGTATCGCCACATGGAGAAACATCCAGAACACCAAATTTATCCACTATTCCGTAAGTTTGAGAGTTGGTGTCAGGATGAAAATCGACATGGAGATTTCTTTAAAGCACTGCTGCGATCGCAACCTCAATTATGGAACAATTGGAGAGCTAGATTATGGGTGCGTTTCTTTTTGCTGAGTGTTTTTGCTACTCACACCTTGACAGTATTTGAACGCGCCACGTTTTATCAATCCATTGGGATAGATCCGCGCGAATATAATACCAGAGTCATTCAGGAGACGAATAACACCGCCGCAGGGGCATTTCCTTTGATTTTGAATACAAATCATCCAGAGTTCTTCCAACGGTTGGAGAAGTGTTCTGACCTTAATCTGAAAATAGCAGAGATTAACAACAGCGATCGCTCACCAGTTGTCAAATTTTGCCAAAAATTACCCTTGATCGCCTCCATTGTTGGGCATCTATTGCAGACTTATCTAATCAAACCCGTTGATGCTGAATCATTGAGAGGGACAGTTCATTAACTTGTAACTGCATACATCATCTGAATCTACAAGTCTTCTTTGGGAATCTCTTCACTCGAATTCTATCAGTTATATTTTGCACCTGCCCTTTTTCCCGCCAGAGAATGAATTCTCTGGCTAATAGCGCAAGTCCACTCAAGTGGACTCAATCTTTATTCAGTCTTCTTTAGAACATAGCCCCAGAATTCATGATACTGCTGGCGAATTGGTAGGGAGTTTAACCCATCAGCCCCAATCCATCTTAATTTCTTTAATTTCAGTGCGTTTAAACGCACTTTAGCTATGAGCAATCAATTTATTGCAGGGCGGGAAAGCAGCGCAAAACCATTATCTCTAAATTTTGACTAAATTTTAAGTAGACGCCCTCTTTTCCCTGCCTCAATTCTGTAAAACCTGTGCGATCGCTTGAGAAATAGGTAAGCCAGGACAGCGTTCTAACCAGAAAAACTCGCCAACTGGGTTAACCTCAAGAAATACATGACGACCATCAGGAGTCAAAATAATATCGATAGCTCCGTAGTTCAAACCAAATTCTGCCATGAGTTTAAGCAGTTTATCTTCAACATCTTCAGGCAGAGTGTATGGTTCCCAAGCGTCGAGTAAGGCAATTCCCTGTTTACGCCAGTCGTAACGCGCCTTATCCAAAGCTTGAGAATCAACCGCCGCCGTCAACACACGTTTGCCTACAATAATTGTCCGCAATTCCAATGCCTTGGGGATTTTTTCTTGAAATGTCATTGGGCAGAAACGTAATCCATCGAGGTTATCCAGATCCTCAGATGAAATTGGATTCGTAAACACAACTTTTTCTTGTCCTTGTTCATCGTAAATAGCGAAGGAAGAGAGCATTTTTGTAATCATTCCCTGCTTACACTCTTGGGCAAATTGCTTCACTGCCACTGGATTGTTTGTAGTCAGGGTGTGTGGCGTATCTAGACCGACCTCTCGTGCTATTCGTAATTGCAGTTGCTTATTGTCAGCTCGGCGAATATTTGGCACAGGGTCGAGATGGAAACCCTTAATACTGGCAATCATTCCGTCAATGGTGACGCGAGATTCTTTGAGCGAGGCTTGTCTGAGTTGCTTGTCCATCGAGTCGGGAATTTTTGACCCAATTGCGATACGGCGATACCAAACTGCTGACACTTCGCTCAAATCTAATGTCTGGTTTTCGACGCTTAGAGTAACTAGTTCACTTTTAGCATAGTAAACATCTAACGTGATTTCTGTGGGAAATCGGTCTGTATCAAAACGAAATGCTTTTCCTCCTTGGGCTTCAATTGCCTGAATAACTAAAGGAATACTTTCGTTGTCTTGGCTGTGAGTAATGATTAAAACAGTCACGTCGCTTCGCTCCGAATTAAAAATTAATAAGTTACTAAATTTATAAAAGCTGTCAGTTGGTTTTAAGTAAGAGCATTTTGCTTATACCAATTTTGTATGAAGATGCACATAATGAGTCCTCCCTTCACAAGGGGGGACGGGGTAGCCGGGGGGTAAATATATGCAGCTTCACAAAGAAACGGTATTAGGACTTGTTGAAAGTAGTGCAGATGCGATCGCGTCTGCGATCGGGTATTCCAAATCTCTCTCCAGCATCCCCCACTCTCCTGTAGGATTAATTTCTAAAAAAACGTATTCCCCTGATGGCGTTTTGATGAAGTCAAATGCTCCAAAAATCAGTCCAAACCTTGCTATAAAAGCATCCAGGCAACGGATTAATTTATCAGGTAATTGATATGGTTGCCAGGTAAGAGCCTCATTTGTTCCACGTCGCCAATCTTGGGTGGATGCTTTATACTCAGAGGCATCCAGTGCCCCGACAAAGAGATTACCATTCACATAGACTGCACGTAGTTCTAGCTGTTTGGGGATTTGTTCTTGAAACACAACTGGACAATAGCGCAGTGTTTCAGCATCAAGTAAGTCTTCTTCTTTAACAGCGCTGGTATACATAAAAAAAGAGGAAGTTTGCATCCCATAAGAAAGAGGTCTGAGTAGCTTGGCAACCATTTTTCCTTTAACTTCCCCAAAAAACTCTCGTGTTTGTTGAGGATTGTTGGTAACGATAGTCTGAGGTATGACAAGACCAACTTCCGATGCAATTCTCAGTTGGCGTAGCTTATTTTCAGCTGCACTAATCCGTTGTAAATCATCCACCCAGGTAGCTTTCCTTAGACTGTCCCAAAAGCCATCTAAGACTGCGAGTGATTCACTAGAGCAGGCTGCTTGGAATTGTGGAGCCAATTCTTTACCTAAATCAGGCTGCCAGATACGTCGCATCCATACTGCTTGCACTTGCTCGGTGTTCAGGGAGCGATCGCCATATTCCAGTTGATGATTGCTCCCAGAGTTACTGAAATTCGCTTCGATTTGTACTGTCATTGGAAACTTATCAGTATCAAGGCGAAATGGCTGTGCGCCTCGCTTTGATACAGCTTCTGCAACTCTATCTATTGTGAAGTAATCACCACTGTGGGTGATTAATAAAACCACATCACGGTCAACGTGCATAAAATATTTTCATTAGGTTTTTGTATTGTCCCTACTGTCAGCTATAAAAAAATAAAGCATAAAAAAGTAAACTTAGTTTTAATGGGAAGCCAACCCCTAAATGGAGTTGGCAAAGCTAACAGTCTTTTTATTCTAAGAATATTTTTCAAAACCGCATCTCTGGTCTACTCAAAAGTACGCAGTTATTCTATTGTCGCCACATCGTCATCGCCGTCTGAAGGGTACTTCTGAGTAACAAAGTATTCATCACTATCAGAGGGAGCCTTTTTCGTTAAATCTTCTTGATCAGATGGGAACTTCAGAGTTTGGGCAATTTCATCATCCTTCTTCTTGTTTACACCACAACTTCCGCCGCTAATCCGTTCTGATTCTTTATCAGATAGGTCTTCAAAGCTTTGCCCTTCTAAAAATCTGGCAAAGAAGGGTACTGCTTGTGAATTCAGTTCTTCTGGTTTGTTTTCAGACATAATTTTCTCCTTTGGTTAAGTAAAAATAAATTTATGTTGAACTCAATAATATTACATAGGATTTCATCTTTACATAAATGAAACTTGTTTGAAATTATTTGTAATATTTGCGTAAAAATACTTTTGCTTTTTTCTAGGGTGTGTCATCAACTAGTTAGACTAGCAAGATCGAGGAAAAGTCAAACACAGAACAAAAGGGAATTAACGTTATACACTGCGATTAGTACAGCGCGGCGGAAATAAAAAACTCCACGCCACTTGCGGGATGGAGTTTTTGGCCATGGGGAAGAGTCACCAATGCCCTATGCCCTAAGTCGGCGGGCGGCTATCCCTAAGCCACTTGCGGGATAGAGTTTCCCGCCGACTTTCATAAACAACCCATTCCAAATCAACAAGACGCGGTTTATCTCATGTAGAGACGCGATTTATCGCGTCTAAAAGACTGACACGTTAGAGAGACGCGATAAATCACCGTCTCTACAAAGAATGGACTCGTCAATTATTCCTTGACAAACTACTATTTCCGACTTGTGTGTACACCGTAGCCTCCTGTTCTTAAAAAAGTCGAGAACCTATAATACAAATTGGAACTCTTTTATAAGCAGGTGTACCACTTTGCGGATCAATTTTTGCTTTAAATAAAACATTAGCTTCAGGATAAAACATAAAAGCTACACCTTCAAGAATTGCCCCACAAATAATTTCAATATTGTCTAATTCTCCCCTATCTCCTTTGACTATTACTCGCTGATGTTCCTGGAATCCTGCTCTTTTGACATCTAGAGAATTCATTAAAATACAGTGACGATGAGGCATTCCTCGATATTTATCTTCACTGCGATAAACTACAGTATTATGTTGACCATAGCTGCGTCCTGTTCCTAAAATTACCACAATTCCTGGCTGATTTTCTGCCACACCAAACGCTGCTTTAGTTGGTACCGATAATTGCGGTAAAGGAGTGACAAACATCTGTGCTTTACCATCAGGTGTGGGAAATTTCGGTTCATCCAAAATCCGCCCTTCAATGACAAATTCCTGTTTGTTTTGGTCAATTGTGCCAATCTTTTCATAGCCAGGGATAGTTTTAGCAATTAATTCTCTCACATAAGCTGTATCTTGCAGCTTGCGCCAATTTATCGGTGTCTCGCTATGTAAACGATGAGCAATTTCTGTGATTAATTCTATTTCCGAAATTAGGTCAGCATTAGGCGCTTTTAAATGGCTTTTACCTTCATCATTTAACCGCACAAAATTATTACCAGATTCAGTTGTCGTTTTATGAGGATTTTCAAAGCGATTGAATACAGGTAATATTAAAGTTTGCTGTTTCGCCAATCCGTGGAAATGTCCTAAGTTTGGTTTGTTAGCTACATAGAAGATGGTTTCTATTTGCGACAATGCCTGTTTTGCTTGCTGTAAGTCTGGGTTAGCTGCATACAAATTTCCCCCTAAACAAAACAGTGTATCTATCTTTCCTAATTCTGCTGCTGTTATTAAGTCACGGGTATGATAACCAGGAGTTTTGTTTAGAGGTTTTCCTAATAGTTGAGATAGTGCTTGTTTGATTTCTTCTCGCAAATCTACAGTAACACCCATTGAACCAAATCCTTGCACATTGGAATGTCCTCGAATGGGCATTGTCCCAGCACCAATTTTACCAGCGTTACCTGTAATTAAGGCTGTATTAGCAATACTAAAAATATTATCCACAGCGTTAGCGTGTTGAGTTATCCCCATTGCCCAGGCAAAAACTACACGCGCTGATTTACCAATTATATAAGCTGTTGCTGTGATTTCTTCTTGGGATAAGCCACAGGTGCTAGTAATGTTATCCCACGATATATTATTAGCGTAATATACAACTTCTTGCCAATTTTGTGTATAGGATTTAAGATATTCTATTTTAATCAAATTCTGTTCAATCAGAGATTTCTGCAAACCTACAAATAATGCGGCATCACTCCCAGGAATTGGTTGTAAATATAAAGAAGATATATCTGAACCTCCTGTGAGTAAAGATTTTATAGGAAATGCAGGAGATGCAAATTTCACTAAACCGATTTCAATTTGGGGATTAATAATAATTACTTTCCCGCCTCTTGCCCGCAATTTGATCAATTCGTTCATCAATCGGGGATGATTTGCAGGGGCGTTAGAACCAATTAAAACTATACAATCACTATGTTCTAGGTTTTCTAAGCTCACCATTGATGTACCTGAGCCGAAAACTTTTTTTAACCCCACTGTTGAGGGTGCGTGACACAAATCTGAACAGTCTGCCAGATTATTACTACCTAGCGATCGCATTAATAATTGTAGTAAATAGGCAGCTTCATTAGATGAGCGTCCAGAACTATAACTAGCAATTCGTGCTGGTGGGAAATTAAAGGCTTGTGTAGCGATCTGGTAAACTTCTTCCCAGCTTATACGTTGATAATGAGATGAACCTGATCTGAGAATCAGAGGATAACTTAATCTACCCAAGGAATCGCATTCTTGAGAAGTCAGTTTTTGTAATTCACTGATGCTATTTTCTAGGAAAAAATCTTGTTTAATTCCTGGTTGCAATTCCGCAGCGATCGCCTCTACACTTTTAGCACAGCGTTGTAAATATTCTCCTGCTTCATTAACAAACCCTCCTTTTTGCCCACCTGTACCCCAAGCACAGGATAAACACGCACTTTTATGATTGAGAGTTTGCCATAATTTTAATCCTTGTGATGAGAGAGTTTGTTCTACCCAATATTGAAGCACAGGTAAACCACCCCCAGCAGGGGAGCTAGACTTATTTTGAGGTAAGTTATCCATATTTAGCTAAATCTCAACTCGCTTAACTAACTATTATTATTGCTAAAAATTATTTGGCGTCGCAGAGTGTTGCAAAATGCAAATAAGTATAGCTACGCTACGCTGCGCGAATAGAAATAAAATCGGATTGCTATATATAGGACTCCTATTTGATTGCGTAAAAAAACACCGTACATCTCAAAAAGGAGCTATAGAACCAATTTAACTTAATCTTATCCTTTTTTTGATTTGTTCTTAGTTGTGTCAAGGCTTTGAATGCAATATATTTCGTTGAATCAGTATTAAATCTTCTATAAAAATCCGATTTAATTTTTGAAAAGCTTGACCACTGTTAGCTTTGAGTATTTTCAATCAGAGCTTCAGTATACTTAAAAATATTAATACCGGACTCTTGATAGTTGTATGTAATATTGCCAAAACAGGTTTAAGGATTCAGCCTGACTGTTTGGTATCGTACTCTCTAAATCAGGATCAACTTTATGTATCGATTCGAGATCAGTGCATACACGCAAACAGGTGAATCCATCGGTCTTGTCGGTTCGACTCCAGAGTTGGGAATGTGGGACATCATGAAATGTGTCCACCTACGTACAAATGGCGATCGCTATCCTTTATGGTGGACAGATGAAATTGACATTCAGCCGTCTTTAAAGTCGGATGATCGTCAGAGAGTTGAATACAAGTACATACGTCTTGATGCAAACGGCAATGCCCGATGGGAGAGCTTACTAGATACAAACCGATGGATTCCCATTGATCCCAACGAGCATTCCAGCACAATTATTGTCGATGATGGCGCATTCGGTTATTTACAACCTTACCCCTTTGGATACATTGAAAAGTCGGCTGTCAGAATGCCCCTGGAAGAAAGGGTTGAAAGACTCAAAATCGTGGTCATTGGGAGTTCCGTTGCAGTAGGTCATAAAGCTTGGTTTTTGAAAGGTTGGGTTTGGCTGTTGGCACAGGCTTTACAGCAAAAATATGGGCATAACCTCGTGAATGTGTCCGAGGTGGGGGCGAATGTCAGCAGAACGATCACTCGATTTCCCTGGTTTGTCACTCCAGAACAACCAGATATCGTAATCATTGCCCTGTCTCTGGGTAACGAAGGGTTAGCTTACTGTCCCCCTCACGAACGACGAGCAGTACAACGGCGGTTTGAAAGTGGCTTGCAGCAGCTGGTGAAAATGACGCGCGACATCGGAGCAATTCCAATTTTGGGCGGAGTCTATCCCAATGGCGACTATTCCCCGGAACATTACTGGTTGATCCGAGACACACACAAGCGAATGCTAAGTTGGGGCGTACCTGTACTGGATTGGTTGGCAGCCGTGGATGATGGGCAAGGACGATGGAAAGCGGGGATATCTTTCGACCCGGCTCACCCGAACACGGTCGGTCACAGCTTGATGTATCAGCAGATCGACCAGCACCTATTTGACATCGACAAAGACGAATTAGCAAAAGAAAAACAACGCTTCCAGCAACCGAATGAATTTCCCATCTACTTGGACAATGCGGGCTTTCATGTCTCTTTCTGTATGGAAGAGAAGCGTTTACGGATCGTTAATACATCACAATACAGCTACACGATCGCTCCCTATTGGCAAGAACTACAAACTGCACTGCAAAGTAAGGCTGGATTGATACCGGGTATCTATATTACGAAAGATACTCAACCAGGGATGCTCCCCTTTTTTGCTGTCGAGGATGGTGCGATCGCAACTACAATAAACATTCCCCCTGGTGCCAACCTAGAATATACCACCGCCTTCAATCTCTTTTCGCCGAACAACGTTTTATTCTATGACGGACATTTGGGGATTTTGCAAGCGGACGAACGCCACCTCTGGGTAATCAACGAATCAGACAACGAGTACAATATCCAGCCAATGTGGACGGAAGTTTGCAACGCCCTTAAAGCGATGCCATCGGGTGTCTATGAAGATCCGCTTTATCCCGACGCCCCCTTTCGCACGATGATGATTGGCAAGGATGGGCTAGAAAGCCGGGTGAAAGCACCACCTAAGTCTGCGGTGCTGTTCCAATATAAATGCAAATTATCAGATATCAGCCGTGTGGCAATTCTTCCCCTTGGCGATCGCTGTGCCGTCCGCATGATGCTATATAAGATGGAGTATGATGGCCCCGCCTTTCCCTTTGATCTAACGCGCACCACCAATATTGGAGATGTTGCGGATGCGATCGAAAAGGGTTTTGATGATATGTGGAACCCTGCTTTTCTGCATTACAGTCCCGATGCAGGCAGAATTTACCACAGTAAATGGTCAGGTTTATCCTTTGCCCATGAAGTCGAGGAGACAGACGACCCAATAAACGATATGTCTCCCGTCCATGAACGGATGCGCGTTCGGTACACAGCACGCTCTGAAAGGTTTTGGTATGCACTGCGGCACTGCGATAAAGTGCTTTTTGTTCGCACAGGAATTAGCGATGCCTACGGCGGCAAGCTACGCAGTGGTGTGATAGATTTAGTCAACAAGCTACAAAAACAATGTCAGGGGAAACCATTTCATCTCTTGCTGCTTTCTCCCCAAAGCGGTGATGAGTTTTTAGATATTCCCAATGTGCTGCACTACAATGTCGAGTTTAATCCCGATCGCATGTATGACGATTTGGGACACTGGATGTACTGCACAGAGGTGATGCGAGGAATTTTAGAATCCCTTGGGGTTTCTAGTAAAAACCTCTTTTGGTGTCCGCCCAAAATAACGAAGGGGTGGGAAACTAGGTAGGGTAGGGGCGATCCGCTCAAGCCCTTTGACTCACTGCTGGCTGGCGCTTTCTGGTATCTATTTCAGAGAATTTTAGTTATCCTTGAATATGCAATATAAAAAAGATTGGCTCCGGTGATTAAAGTATTTTCATCCTATGACAGACTCCGGATCAAATGATAGCCCGGAATTACTTTCTGTAGCTCAAACTGCCAAGCTACTTGATGTAACTCGTCAGCGAATTCACGACCTAATTAAGAATGGTCAGATTATAGCTTGCAAACTTGGGCGTTACTATTACATAGAAGTTGCTGAAGTAGAGAGGTATAAGAATCAACCTGCTGGAAAGCCCTATCAGCCGCGTAGTACAACCTCTCATGAAACCTCTATTGACTATTGACAATAGAGTTTCTATACTCAAGCTATACTAATGTACTAAAGGTTAAGCCAATGCTCCCCTTTCAAGCGATCGCACCTGATGTTGCAACTCAACAAGGACTGCAACAAGTTTACATGAGTGAGCATGGCATACTCTACCAAGGAGACTGCCTTAAACTTCTGTCAGCTTTGCCTGATGAGTTTGTGGATCTGGTATTTGCCGACCCACCTTTTAATCTCGGTAAAGAATATGGTAAAGGCATAAGCGATCAAATGGAGGCAGATCAGTATTTAAACTGGTCGCAGCAGTGGCTTGATGAAAGCATTCGCGTACTTAAACCAGGTGGCAGCTTATTTATCTTCAACCTGCCCAAATGGTGTATCGAGTACGGCGCATATCTTAATCGTAAAGGAATGTGGTTTCGGCACTGGATTGCTTGCAGAATGCCGAAAGCTTTTCCTAGAGGTAAAAAGATGTCTCCGGCTCACTACGGACTGATCTATTACACAAAAGGGGAGCCAGCCGTCTTCAACAAAGTCTACACACCCATTCAAATTTGTCGGCATTGTGAGGGAGAGATTCGTGACTATGGTGGGCATCGAAAAAACCTCAATGAAAAAGGCATCAACTTAATGGATGTCTGGGATATGCCAGAAGATGTTTGGGAAGATGCCCCTGAAGCTTCCACTACTGAAGTTTTATGGACCTTAACTGAAGAGATGTGGACTGATATTCCACCCGTTCGGCATCGGCGGCACAAAAAACGAGTTCCCAACGAACTAGCTCCCATTATGCTGGAGCGGATTATTGCAATGGCATCTGATCCAGGGCAGATTGTGGTTGATCCTTTTGGGGGTTCTGGTACTACATTTTATGCAGCAGAAAAACTACACCGTTACTGGATTGGTTCAGAAATTGGAGATACAGAGCCAGCAGTAGATCGCTTGACTAACTTGGCTAATGGAATTACAGAGCAATGGGAATCGGCAAGGGGAAGCAAGAAATTGAAACAAGGCAAAACAACTGCATTACAACTGCCCATTCCTTACTCTACATAGCTATTCATGCAGGAAAATTTAGACTAATGCACGACCATCTGTTCCTTTGGTAATTTTTGGTACATTGTCATCTAACTGATCATGTTCAATCACAAAGATTGCCAGAAAACCCTCTTCAATACGGATTGCCCGCCAAATATCAAAGTATGGCTCTAGCTCTTCATAGTTACCAATCCGATCAGTTAGATAAGGGTAGAGTTTTCTACTGGGGAGTACCAAGACAGCGCCTAAAAAGACACCCCGTAGTAATCCAAGACTCAGTTTATTGACTGCTCGATGGCTTGAAGAGATGTTACCCGTTTCCCACTCAAGCGCAAAAATATATTTGTCAATGATCTTTGTTGCATCGACCTTTCCGGGCGATCGAGTTGCATAGTTAATCGAAGTTTCAAGACTCCATCCAAATTTATCTCTCAATGCAATCATACAAGCATCTTTAATTGGCTTGACGCCATTACCGTGCTTTGTTGGATTAATTGTAAAACTGGATGTACCAGGAGGGTGAACGATTAAAGAGATAGCATCACGAATTTCAGCCCGAATGATATACCAATCGTTTGATTCTTCAAAATTCCCAATACTGATTAGAGAAACTTCTTGAACAATTTTCATACTAACTACTTATTGACTTAACTATGCAAAAATAGTGCAGGTTTGCCTATTTGTTGTAAGGCATCAGGTAAAAATAAGTTGTACAAATTGAATCTAGAATAAGCTGTGAGCTTAACTTCCCCATGAAAAATGTTCAAGTTATTTTTGCAAGGCTCCTAAGAGTTAAGCTTTGTTTCTAAATCGTCTAACAGATAATCTCGCGCTGCGCCCTCATAGTCAACTCGAAGCCAGGTAACTTTAAACTCAAAGTCAATTTGGCGTTGACGATCGCTACACTCGAAATAGCTCAACCACTGTCGGCTTAGTAACTTTCCCCATAGCGTTGCGCGGTAATTCTTCAACTATCAAAATTTGGGTTGGCACTTTATAGACAGCCAATCGCTCTTTTGCCCAACTCCTGAAAGCTTCTAATGTTAAAGGTTGTGAACCTTGCAATACTAACGCCGCACAAACCCGCTCACCCCACTCTAAATCAGCAACCCCAACCACTGCACATTCTTGAATATCTGGATGCGATCGCAATACTTCTTCAATTTCTAAAGCTGAAACTTTATACCCTCCAGTTTTGATGATATCCACACTCATCCGTCCCAGAATGCGGTAGTTGTCGTTCTCAACTATGGCGGTATCTCCAGTACAAAACCAGCCATCTTGGAAGGCTTTGGCGGTTGCTTGGGGATTTTGCCAATATTCTAGAAACACTCCGGGGCCTTTAACTTGGATTTCTCCTGCTGTTCCGGCTGGGACTAATTTCCCGCTCTCATCTACTAATCTCACTTCAACTTCAGGTAGTGGCTTTCCCACATATCCAGACAGCCGTTCACCGTGTAAAGGGTTCGATAACGCCATGCCGATTTCCGTCATCCCATAGCGCTCCAGCAGAAAATGACCGCTGATGGTTTGCCACTTTTCTAAAACTTGAACTGGTAAGGCTGCCGAGCCAGAAACCATCAGACGCATTTTAGCACAGCCTTCTGACATACTTTTTTGGCGTTCCTTAGAGGCATCCCAAGCAGCAATTAGCTTTACATAAATTGTTGGTACTGCCATAAATAGGGTTAAGTCACCGTCACAAATTCGCCTCCAAACGGTTTCGGCATCAAACTTGCTCAACATCTGACACTCCGCCCCAGCCCATAAAGCACAAGTCAGGGCGTTAACAATCCCATGAATATGATGTAGTGGCAGGATATGTAAAATGCGATCGTCTGATGTCCATTCCCAAGCGGTGATTAAGCTAGTCACTTGCGCTTGAATATTTTGATGAGTTGTAACCACACCCTTTGGTTTACCAGTTGTACCGCTGGTGTAGAGAATTAAGGCGCGTCTAGTAATATCTATCTCTGGAAGCGGAGCAATATTAGATGGGAGCGTTTCTGAGGTGAGGATAAATCGCAAATTATGTTCTTTGGCGAGCGATCGCAGTATATCCTCAAAATTAGGATGAGCAACAATAATCGATGCTCCAGAGTTGGTAATGACATACTCCAATTCTGGGCGCGGATGGGAAACACACAGAGGTACAGCTATGCCACCAGCCCGCCAAATCCCCCATTGAGTGACTACATACTCAAACCCAGGCGGGATGAGAAAGGCAACTCGCTGCTCCTGTAAATCTTCTGTATTATTAAGAAGAACTGTTGCTATTTGACTGGAAGTGTGCAGCAAATCTCGATAGGTAAATACTCCATCTGTTGTAGCAATCGCTGTTTTATCGTTGTGTTCTTCAGCACGAATAATCAATGGGAGATTCACGTTTATTTACCTATTTGGGTTTGATTCAGTCTACTTACCGAAAGCATATATAGGAATCCGGTTTGATTACTGAAATTATTTGCGTAGGCTGGGAGTGGGGAGTAGGGAGTGGGGAGTAGGAAAAAAGACTTTTTGAGTGTACGGAGTTTTTTCAAAAATCAAATATGAGTCCTATAGCAATGCCAAACAGGATGTAAATTTCCCTATTCCCTATTCCCTATTCCCTATTCCCTATTCCCTATTCCCTATTCCCTATTCCCTATTCCCTATTCCCTATTCCCTTCCTCTACAAATGACTCAGAAATAAAATCGCATTGCTATAGATGCTACAACATTTCCTAAGCACTAAAGTACTTACTACAAACTATATTGAGTCATAGCTCAATTTTTTTCTCTTTTCCCAGATTTAGGGCGAGTCGTTGGCGCTGGTGCTGACTTATTTTGCAGAATTGCAATTTCTCTTTGTGCATCTTGATAACTATCTTTTTCTCCTTGCTGTTGGAATAGTTTTGCAGCTTTTTTGAAATCTGCGATCGCACCCTGTTTATTTTTCTGCTTGGTGCGAATCACGCCCCGATTATAGTATGCTAAGGCATTGTTAGGATTAATTGCGATCGCTCGTGAATAATCTTGATTTGCAGCTTTTTTATTTCCTAGTTCGAGATAGGCATTACCACGGTTATTATAAGCTGCTATATCATTAGGATCTAGTTTAAGTGCTTCGGTGTAATCTTGAATAGCGCCTTTATAATCTCCGAAAGAAAAACGATGAATACCTCTGTGGATGTAAGCTGCAATAAATTTAGGATCAATCTCTAAAATCGTGTTGTAATCTTCAGTAGCTTCTACTTTATTTCCCAAATCGCTGTAAATATCACCACGATTAAGATAGGCTTCTATGTATTTGGGATTGATGTTTATTGCATCTGTGTAATCTTTAAGTGCTGCATATTTTTGCTTGTTAATAGATTGAGTTAAACCCCTTTGATAATAAGCTTTAGCATCACTAGGATTATTCTTAATTATTTTATCAAAATCTTGGATTGCTTCAAGTCTTTGTCTAAGGCGACGGCGAATAATCCCTCGTTGCAAGTAGGCTTCGTTATACTCAGGTTTGAGAGTGATCGCTTTGCTAAAATCTTCAATTGCGCCTTTATTATCCTTCGATTGGGCACGCGCTAATCCTCGTCCATAGTAAGCATAAGCGTCTTTAGAATTTAACTTAATTGCTTGGTTATAGTCTGCGATCGCTTTTTTATATTTGCCTAATCCATAAAAAGCAAATCCTCGGTCAAAATAGGCATTAACATCTTGAGGATTAAGCAAAATGGCTTGGCTAGAATCTGCTTGTGCTTGCTCGTAATCTCCTAATCGATAATAAGCATCGCCTCGCTTATTATAAGCCAGAGCATTTTGCGGATCTAATGCAATCGCCTGATTAAAATCTTCAACTGCTCCTTCATAGTTTCCTGCTTCATATTTATTGACTCCCTCTTGGTATAATGTCTGTTGAGCATCAGTTACAGGTTTTGGCGGCCTCAATTGCCATGCTCCAACAGCAAGGGTGATACAGCCAGCTACCCCCGCCAGAACTAATAATAATTTTTTATGATGCTGTTTTTGCTGATTATGCTCAACATTTGTGATCTTTTTCAGGTCTTCTAAAACTTCGGTTGCATACTGGTAGCGCTTACGATAGTTAAAACGCACCATTCTATTAAGAATTCTTGCTAATTTTTTGTTAACTTTTAGATTTTTGTTATGCCAAATTATTTCACCTGTCAGCCGATTTTTCTGACTTCGCAGATTAGATATTTCGTTTTCAGATAAACCGAGAAGTGCTGCGATCGCAACGATACCTAAAGCATATATATCGCTGTTGTATTTGAGATTGCCGTTAACCTGTTCTATAGGCATATATTCGAGGTTGTCAACGGTATTAGTGATGGCTTCATTAACAGTATTAAAATCAACCAAAACTAACTTTTTATCTGACTCTCGACGAATAATATTTGCTGGTTTAATATTCTTATGGATCACACCAAAGGTATGTACAATAACTAAAATTTCTAATATCTCTGATAAAAGACTAATTACTTGCTCTTCCCTCAGAGGTTGTCCCTGTCTAATTTCGTCAGTTAATGGATTACCGGGTATGAATTCTTGAACTATATAGAATTCTTCGTTCTCTTCAAAATCATCTATTAGCTTCTGAATTTGCTTGTTTTCCTGTCCTAGTTTTTCTAAATTTGCTGACTTACTAGCAAACAAGCGGCGTAGCATTGTTACAGTTTGAGGATTACTAGGAGAACGTAACTGCTTTACTATAAACTGGCTACCAGGAAGATTAATATCTTCAACTAGATACGTTTTCCCCTTTTCACGCTCATTGAGAACTTTTATTATTCGATAATGTCTATTTAGTAAATGACTCTTCATCAATATAAATATAGTCTAATAAATTATTTGATTATAGTTTATGTGTTATTACTGGTTATTTTAAAATATAAATATTTTTTTACAAAGAAAGTTAATACCATTTTGACAGGTAAAAGTATTAATAATTAGATAGCGAATGCTGCCTATTGCTAAGTAATATTTTTCTCTGTCGAAGGAATTTTAACTACTTAATCCGGTTATATATCAATACAGTTCAGATAAAACCAAAACACTTGTCTTGATGGCGATTTATCGCGTCTCTAAAACCCACAATTTTGTACAATTAGCCCTTAACCCAAGCGTATTAGGTTATATATTATCCAAATTGAGTAAGATTGTTGCATCAAACGAGACTAGAAGAAAGAGGCGAGTATGTAGAGTGAATATTTTGAACTTGATTTTTCAGGAATCCCACTCATGACACCTAACCCTATAATGTGGTAAAAAAAACAGGTTAAATTATTTAGAACCCCATATAAAAAATTGAAATTCAACGTATTTGGGCGAAAAAAAAGCTTAGTAGCTACTGCGAAGCGTCAATTGCTCAACGCGCTCAATTACCGCGATATAGCTGCTATTAATAGCTTAATTGTAGAGTGGCAAGGGATTTTAGGATCAGAAAAGTTAACTGATTTGATTGTTAATGAAGTAATAGTCGAATGCAATTCTGACAGCCACAGTTGGTTTTGTCAAACTTTTCTTGGACAAGCCCAATATGAACAGATGGAGGAAAAAGCTCAAAGTAAAGTCTTTCAACTTTTAGTGAATAAAGGTTTGGAACCGGGCAAGGACTTTAGTTTTGCGACTGACCGCAGTATCATTATAGACGATCGCGCCAAGCAAATCTTACTTACCGAATTACCACAACAGCATCAAGCATCATTTGAGGCAAAGTTAGAAACCTCGTCAGTCTTAGATCCAGTTACGACCATTGAACAGCAGTTAGGGTGTGCATTTTTTAGCAATTTGACTGAGATTGCCATCCAACAAATGGAGTTACTGAGTAATTCTCAAGCTGCGGCTTATTTAGGAGTATTGTTGGCTGGATTGGTGTCGCGTCATCCTCAACTTAAGGATGCAGATTTTCCCACACGATTTATTGTCAATGTTCTCCAAGGGCTGTCCCAAGAACGAGCAATGCTAATCTTGAACGATCCAGAGACAAATCCCCAGTTCGATGAAATTATTATCTTTGGGCATTTATTAGCAGCAATGGGAGATAAAGAATATTACCGCATTGCTGAGGAAGACGGTGGTATCAGCCTTGATCAACTCAAAAAACTTGATTTAGTTTGGTGTGGTGAACGTCGGCTTTCAGAAATGGTAGCCATGCTGGAAAAATAGCATTTCAGAAATAGATAGTCAGCAACGCCCAAAATTTAGTTCTACGCTGGCACGACAAATTTTTCACTACCAGCTAGGCCAAAAGCAGCATGAATGACTTGCAAAGCTTTAACACCTTGCTCTTGTGCCACGACACAACTAATTTTTATTTCTGAGGTGGCAATCATTTGAATATTAATTTGGTGTTCGGCTAGTGCTTCAAACATTTTTGCGGCAACACCTGGTTGTCCCACCATACCTGCACCTACAATACTCACTTTAGCGATCGCACTATCTAAAACAACTTCACCCCATCCTAATTCTGCCGCTACTTGGGTAAGCATTTTTTTTGCGCTTTCCCCGTCTATCCGCGACACTGTAAAAGCAATATCTCGTCTAGGAACACCATCAATCACCCGACAGCGCTGAGATTGGATAATCATATCAACGCTGATATTATGTTGCGCTAACAGTCCAAACAACTTCGCCGCCATCCCTGGCCGATCTGGCAATTGGCGAATAGCAAGACGCGCTTGGTTCAAATCGAGGGCGACACCGCGAACGGGAGAAGTGGGGAGTGGGGAGTGGGGAGTGGGGAGTGGGGAGGATAAAAAAATTAATTTATTTTCCCCTGCTTCCTCTGCTTCCTCTGCTTCCCCTGCTCCCTGCCCCCCTGCCTCTATCTCAAAGGCGCTGCGGAGTGCGTTGACGGCGCGATCGCATTCGGTTGCATCGACTACGCAACTTACTTTTACTTCGCTGGTGGAAATCATCTGGATGTTCACGCCTGCTTCAGCTAAGGTGGCGAACATCTTTGCAGCTACGCCAGGACGTCCAATCATTCCCGCACCTGCGATACTGACTTTGGCAATATTATGTTCTACCATTACCTCGGCTTCGTCTAATTTCGGGTTAGATTGACTCCTCAGTGATGGGGCGATCGCTGCTGCTACTGCTTCTGCCCGTTTTAATATTGGTGTGGTGACAGTAAAGGCAATGTCATTACTGTTACCTTCATGAACTGACTGAATAATCAAATCTACGTCTACTTTTTGCCGAGAAATTTCGCCAAATAACCTTGCTGCTACGCCTGGTTTATCGGGTACGCGCAACAAAGCCACCTTTGCTTGATCAGTGTCAAATTCTACAGCATCCACCGGACGGGCAATTTCTAGATTGATTAGCGATCGCCCTTGGGGTTTGGCTGATGTTACCCAAGTACCGGGAGCATCCGTCCAGCTAGACCTAACTACTAAGGGAACACCATAGTTACGAGCAATTTCCACAGCGCGGGGATGCAGCACTTTTGCCCCTAAGCTAGCTAGTTCCAACATTTCATTACAGGTGATGGCATCCATCAACTGGGCTTCGGCAACTAAGCGGGGGTCTGTAGTTAAAATCCCTGGAACGTCTGTATAAATTTCACAAAAATTTGCTCGTAATGCAGCTGCGATCGCCACCGCCGATGTATCAGAACCACCACGCCCCAAAGTTGTAATTTCCATTTCTCCGGCGCTGGATGTGCCTTGAAAGCCTGCAACTACAACTACTTTACCTGCATTGATGTGGCGAGTTAGGCGAGTAGTTTCAATATGCAAAATTCGAGCGCGGCTGTGTTCGGCTTCGGTAACAATTCCTACCTGAGCGCCAGTCATGGAAATTGCGGGTTGTCCAAGTTCCTGCAAAGCCATACTAAGTAAGGCGATGGTGACTTGTTCTCCAGTGGAAAGCAGCATATCCATTTCCCGGCGGTTAGGATTTGGAGAAATTTCATTAGCGAGTTTGACAAGTCCATCGGTGGTTTTGCCCATTGCTGAAACCACTACTACAAGTGAGTTTCCAGCTTTAACGGTATTGTAAACTCGTTGTGCAACAGCTTGAATCCGTTCGACTGAACCGACAGATGTACCACCGTATTTCTGAACTATGAGCGCCATAACTTTTATGCAATCAATTGTGTCTGCTTTGATCAATGCCCCGCCGGGTTAGGAAGCCTTGAAGACTTATCAGTTATATAGTTTACTAAATATCGTGCAGAATGCCCCATCTAATCTTCAGCCTTATGCATGAAATCTTTAGTTATAACGTTTGTGGCGACTAATAGACATCTGGTGAAAATGAATTGTTTTGACGTTGCATTGCAACGTCTCTACAAGGGTTTCAGGTAACGCATAATTAATTTCTGGAGATGTTTAACGCAAGTCCTCAATTGAGCATCTGCATATTTATAAGCTATGGCTGAAAATTATTCAAAAACTACATCTTCATAAAGTGCTGCCATTGTTTCCTCAAAATCTACGCTGTTGAGTCGAAATGATTTATCTTCTGCTGTGTAAGATTGTAAAACCCAAAGCCTCTGCTCATTGCGTCGAAAACACTCGACTCGCTGACGTTTTGTATTAATTAAAACATACTCTTGCAGACTTTCCAGTGTTTGATAATCGGCGAATTTGTCGCCCCGGTCAAAGGCTTCGGTAGAATTAGATAAAACTTCGACAATTAAACAGGGAAATCTTTTATAAGCTGGCGTTTCTTGATCTCGTTGATCGCAAGTAACCATAACATCGGGATAATAAAAGCGATTTAGAGATTCAATTCGGGCTTTCATGTCAGCGATGTAAACACGACAACCAGAGCCACGCACATGATTACGGAGGAGAGATGCCAGATTAAGAGAAATAGTAACGTGTGCGTCAAGCGCTCCAGCCATTGCGTAGATATAGCCGTCGATGTATTCATGTTTGACAGGGTTTTCTTCCTCTATTTGGAGGTACTCTTCAGGGGTAAGGTAGTTTTGTTGGGGCGAGGCTATCATAATTTGCAACTTCAAGGTTTAAGCGATACTGATTTCTAGGCTGAAGTTAGTAATTTATTTATTTTGTACCAAATAAGCGATCGCCTGCATCTCCCAACCCAGGAATAATATAACCATGTTCATCCAAATGGTCATCAATGGCGGCTGTATACAATGGCACATCTGGATGCATTTCACAAAAATGCTTGATACCTTCTGGTGCAGCGAGTAAACAGACAAACTTAATTGATAAAGGATTAGTTGATTTCAGCCGTTCTACAGCGGCCACAGCCGAATTCCCAGTGGCTAACATTGGATCTACCACGAGCATATCTCGCTGGTCAACATCATGAGGAACTTTGAAATAATACTCAATAGGAATCAAGGTTTTCGGGTCACGGTATAAACCAATATGCCCCACCCGTGCTGATGGCATCAACTCCAGCATCCCATCCAAAATTCCCTGTCCTGCCCGCATCACAGAAACTAGCACCAATTTTTTCTCAGGAGCAAGCATGGGTGCATTCATCGTGGCTAGTGGTGTTTTAATCGGTTCATATTTGAGTGGGAAATCCCGTGTTACTTCATAAGCTAACAACAGGCTAATTTCTTTCAGGAGAGTGCGAAATTTCGTTGTGCTGGTTTCAGCTTTACGCATCAGCGTTAATTTGTGCTGAATTAATGGATGTTCAATTAGTGTGACTTGGTTGTGCATATTTTAGTCAATAATAGGAATCCGATTTGATTTCTGTTCGCGTAGTGTGGCGTAGCCATACTGATTTGCGTAGGTAGGCAATAGGCAATAGACATCTCCATAAATTAATTATGCGTTACCTGAAACCCTTGTAGAGACGTTGCATTGCAACGTCTCTACATTCATTTTCACCAGATGTCTATTCCACAATTTACCAATTATTTTCAAGCTAAAATACTGTGCCATCACTATCGATTTGAATCGGGGATGTACCAGCTATTCTCAGTTCAGCAGCTATTTTGCGCCCAGCTGTCCAGGTTCCCCCTTGGAGAATTTTCACTAGTGGTAATTCTTCGGGACTCATACCCAACTTTTGGCGCACTGTGGCGGCAATCTGATCCAAAAGAATCACGGTCAAAGCACGCCATTCAACTATAACTTCTGATCCTACTGAGTGGGATAAGTGCAAAACATCTGGATGTTTCGGATTAATCAGTCCCAAATCAATACACAATCCTCCATTCCGATATTCTGGTAATCCAGTTAGGGCATCTAAACCAGTAATTACTAAACCGATTTCCTGTAATGGTTCTAATAAAGAGTATGTCAGCCACTGAGACAATTTGTGAAATGGCACTAAACCATCATCTGCAACTGCTGAATGTTGCCACACATCTCCCAAATTCACCCCAGCAATTTCTAATCTGCTAGGCCAAATTTCACTAAGTCCTTCTAAAACTGCATTAAAAACAGTTGCAGCTGCTAACTGTCCGTTTTGAGATTTGCCCAAGAGATAATTTACCAAATTCCCTGGACGGGGGTTTTCATTCCCAAATAAATTCGGTGAATCAACTAAAACTTGACCTAATTTTTGTAATAAGTTCAACCGCCCAGAAATTCCCACTAAAGGGTTATTTGTATTTACCTGAAACCCAGTTTTAAGTTCTGGTTCTGTAAATACTTGCAATCTTTGAGCATCTACCTGAGGCAAATTATGACTCGAAAAAGCTCCTTGACAAAACATTTGGAAACTGGCTACAGCCAACCCTTCCGATCGCACCAAATTTAATCCAGTCTCCTGCTCATCATAACGCCAATCATTCCCCGCTCCCGCATCTAACAATACGCTGATAATTGCTAAATCAAACTTAGCAGCAGCTTTTTCCAGAGGCGTTAGTCCCGCTAACTGGCTATCTAAATGAGTTAAACGCGCTACACCCCCAACCTCAAAATGTCGCCAACGACTGTGAAACGGAATTTCGAGATCCGGGTACTCGCCGCGCATGACTTCAATCACATAATCTGCTACTTTCGTCAACTGCGTCAAATCGCAAGTAAAATAACGCGACTGCCCCTCAATTACCAATGCAAACAGTTGCCCACAACGTTCCCGAATGGCCGCCGGAGAACGAAGATATGCGATTAATTCTTTTTTGTCATTTGTCATTTGTCATTTGTCATTAGTTATTAGTTATTCTCCCCCTGCTCCCTGCCCCCTGCCCCCTGCCTCCCACTCCCTACTCCCTACTCCCTACTCCCTACTCCCTACTCCCTACTCCACCAACCCTCGTCCCTTCACCTCAGCCAAACTATCTGCATCTAATACATCCCCTGTGGTGTAATATCCAGCAGCTTTCTTAGCCTCCATCTCTACACGTGCATCGGGGGGAATCAAATCCTCTGGGATGGGTATCCTTTCTATAATCTCAATTCCCGACTGAATTATGGCGTTGTACTTCATATTACTCATCGACACCATCCGGTCAATCCGCGTAATACCAAGCCAATGCAACACATCCGGCATCAATTCTTGAAAGCGCATGTCTTCCACTCCGGCGACACATTCTGTACGGGTAAAGTAGGCATCAGCGCGATCGCCTCCTTCTTGACGCTTCCGGGCGTTGTAAACTAAGAATTTCGTCACCTCTCCTAAAGCGCGACCTTCTTTGCGACAGTAGACAATTATACCGACACCGCCTTCTTGTGCCGTTTGGACACACACTTCAATTCCATGTACCAAATAGGGGCGACAGGTGCAGATATCTGAGCCAAACACATCAGAACCGTTGCATTCATCATGAACCCGCACAGCTACAGGTTTATTAGGATCTGCGATCGCAGCCAAATCACCGACAATATACACTGTCACGCCCCCAATTGGCGGCAAAAACACCTCCAAATCCGATCGCGTTACCAATTCGGGAAACATTCCCCCAGTTTGCTCAAATAAAGCACGACGCAACTGTGATTCTGCAATGCCAAAGCGCTTGGCAATTCCTGGTAAATACCAAACAGGTTCAACTGCGGCTTTGGTGACAACCAAATCACCCCCTGGTTTCATAATCTTGCCATCTACCTGCAAACGACCTTTGTCTACTGCATCTTGCAGTTCTGGCATATTGATATGAGCTTGAGTTATGGCGATCGTGGGACGAATATCATATCTCTGTTGGCAATAGGATGCAAAAACCTCAGATGCGAGCGCTCCAAAGGGGTCGAGGGATACTATTTTATTAGGGTCAGCCCAACTAGGATGAGGCCCGATATGCTCTACTGGGGATGTATTTGTCAGATCTGCCCGATGATCCGACTGCAAAGCACCGCTAGCCACTGCTAAAGCGCGATAAATCGCATAACTGCCAGAGTGAGTACCAATCACGTTGCGATGTGCCTGCTTAGTTAGCGTGGCAATAATCGGCCCGCGTTCCATAGGTTCGGCTGCTCCCCATTGAATAGGGATTGGTTTAGGGCCAAAGCTACTAGGATGGGAAGTAAGAACAATATGCCTGGAAACGTCATTTTGCTTTGGCATAGTCATTATTTTTTAGGGATGTTTTTATCAGCTATTACTCACTAGAGATATGTCAACTACCTCTAGTCAGTTTTTATTTTTATGACTCTAAATAACTAGCGTGGTATTAGTCATATTACTGAATACAATAAATAACACAGAAAATTCATAAATAGCAATTAATCAGTGCAAATTTAAAGATGACTTTAAAAATGAATTAATAGATATATTTTGTGAGAAAGTTAATACAAAGGTATATTCACTGATCTCAAATTCATGGATTCTTTATCTATCAATTCCTTACTTGAAGAGTTGAAAAACCCCGATGCCACAGTCCGCGATAAGGCAACCAGAAAAATCTGGCGGATTTGGTTTCAGCAAAAGGGAATCTATGGACTGGAAATAATTGATCGCAGTCAAAAGCTACTGGATGCAGGTGAAATTACTGAAGCCGAAACAGCGTTGACAGCACTAATAAAAGACCAGCCAGATTTTGCCGAAGCTTGGAATCGCCGTGCTTTTCTCTATTACAGTATTGGTGATTATCAAAAATCTCTGGCAGATTGTCAGATGGTTGTGCAGATAAATCCGATACATTTTGGGGCGCTTCACGGTATGGGTTTGTGTTATGCAGCACTAGGAGAGTATGGTGAAGCTATCAGAGCTTTTAAACGTGCTCTAGAAATTCAGCCCTATTCGCTAGTGAATCAAAAGTTGATTCTAGAATGTACATTTAGATTCAGCTACAACGGCAAATAGGAGAGAGCATCATACTGTTTTATCAATCCGTCATCACCCTCATCAACAGCAGTTCATCGCCTTAGTCGCCGTAATTTTATTCAATACTGTTCTATCTGGATTGGTAGTAGCTTCATTGCTGGTTGTACTAACAGCAACCAACCATCAACTAGTAATTCTGGGTTGGATAAAGTTACATTTGGCACAAACTGGATAGCACAAGCAGAACACGGCGGATTTTACCAGGCAATCGCCACTGGTATTTACGAAGACTATGGTTTAAGTGGAACTATCAAAATGGGTGGTCCGCAGGTTCCCAGTGGTACTCAATTGTTGATGGGGAATGCGGTAGATTTCTTCATGGGTTATGGCATAGATGCCGTGAATGCCATAGCACAAGGTATTCCCAAAATCACAGTTGCAGCAATTTTTCACAAAGACCCTTAGTGTCTTATTGCACATCCCAACACAGCAATTAAAACCCTTGCCGACCTCAAAGGCAAACCAATTTATGTTTCTGCTTCTGCTAACATTACCTATTGACCTTTACTGGAAGCAAAGTATGGTTTTACCGAAGATCAGAAGCGCCTTTACAACTTTAATCCGGCTCCTTTTCTAATTGACAAAAACTCAGCCCAACAGGGTTATATTACATCTGAACCTTTTGCTATTGAAAAACAGGGTGGTTTTCAGCCAGTAGTATTTTTATTAGCAGATTATGGTTATCAACTTTATGCAACCACTATTGAAACAAAAAAAGAACTAGTAGAAAAAATCCTGAATTAGTGCAGCGATTTGTTGATGCCTGAATTAAAGGTTGGTATAGCTACTTAGAAAATCCTCAACCAGTGAACCAGTTAATTAAAAAAGATAATCCAGAAATGTAGGGAAAACGTTGAATAGCATAACGACGTATTCCTTCAATCTTGTGTAAAGTTCCTAAGTTCGGGTTTTCCTGAATTTCAAGAAAAACTTTTTCCACTTCAGACAATAAATCTAGCCCCAAGCCTACTTTTTAAGCTTCATAGTAAGCTATTGCAGCATCAAGTTCCTTTCGAGCTTCGGTGTGGATAACAATAAATTTCACGAATACTTTTCTCGTAACTCAGAAAAAACTTGAGATGATGGTTCTCCAATAGCTGTTTTGCGATTAATATCCTCTAACCGTTGGGTTAATTCCGTATCCCAAGCATTTTCTGGATTATCATCTATACCCTCATCTAGAGAATGAATTAAAAAGTACGCAATTTCAGCACGTTCTTTTGCTTCTGTATATTTGTGTAACTTGTCTTCAAAAAACTAGCTGCTAGACGTTTATAATTTGTGGTTTGATTTCAACACCCGTGGGGATAACCCAAAATCCACCATTCCAAAATCGCCCATGATTGAAATTGACGGTTCCTACGGAGAGGGAGGCGGACAAGTTCTTCGCACTTCCTTAAGTCTAGCGGCCATCACTGGCGAACCCATACGAATTTCAGGCATTCGCGCTGGACGCAAAAAGCCAGGATTAGCAGCACAACACTTAACAGCAGTTCGGGCTGCGGCGAGAATTTGTAATGCCCAATTACAGGGTGATGCTTTGGGTTCAATGCTGCTGGAATTCATCCCAGGTAGTGCTGTGCAAGCTGGAACTTATACCTTTGATGTTAGTAAAGCACAAGTTGGTGGTTCTGCGGGTGCGATCGCTCTAGTTTTACAGACAATTCTCTTACCTTTGGCACTAGCATCTGGCAATTCCCAAGTCACACTCAAGGGTGGAACTCACGTTAACTTTAGCCCGACAGTGACGTACATTGAGCAAGTTTATCTGCCGATATTGCAACGCATGGGTGTAGAAGCCCAAGTCAAGTTAGGCGCTTGGGGGTGGTTTCCCAAAGGTGGCGGAGAGGTACAGTTGCAGGTAGATGGCGGGGGTAAACTCAACGGGATCAACTTGCTAGAACGGGGAGAGTTACAACAGGTGCGAGGGCTAGCAGTGGTGACAGAATTGCCTTCGCATATTCCCCAACGGATGGCGAATCGTGCCGAGAATTTGTTACGGGAAGCCCATTTGAAAGTTGCTGTACACGCCTTGCGAGAAAGAGGTATAGCACCGGGGGCAGGTATTTTTTTAACTGCTGAGTATGAGAACAGCTTGACTGGCTTTGGTGGATTTGGGCGTTTGCGGTTATCGGCGGAAACAGTTGCAGAGATTGCTTGTCAGCAGCTCCTTGAGTTTCATCACACTGGTGCAGCAGTAGATGAACATTTAGCAGATCAGTTATTATTGCCAGCTGCTTTAGCGTCACAGGAAAGTCATTACCGGGTGGCTGAGGTGAGTAGACATTTGACGACAAATGCGGCGGTAATTGAACAATTTGGGTTGGCGCAGATTAGGGTAAATGAAGCTGAGAGAATCGTGTCGATAATTCCTATAATTGGTGGATAAGATTAAAGACTAAACACTTTCTTAAGAGCCTTAATTTTGGTAGTATCAATGCCACATTCAAGTTTAGAGATAGGATTTAAGCTTTTCCACTTACCTTTACTATAGGGCTAGTATTTGATTTATGAAAAAGCTCGGTACAGATCGAAAAGCCTAATTCCTTATTCCCTACTCCCCACTCCCCACTCCCCGCCCACGTAGATAATTTCAAAAATCAAATACGATTCCTATAGCACTGAATATAATACCGTTTCTTCGTTCTCTTCAACTCAACAAATAAGTTTTAACAGTAGCTAGGTTATCCCTCTGCTCTACCGATGCGTAGAAGGCATCCATATCCACGTGAATTATTTTCCTGGTTCTAGCGACAGATTCTTATCCCAAGGGTAGCTCCACCACAAGCAGTCTCGCTTTTCACACACTATTTCCAAGCAAATTAAATCCTAAACTACAAATCTTATAGTACACTAGCACTAATCTGATTTAGCTCTCATAGATTCTAGTCAATTCTCTCAATCATTAGTTTTTATGTACTAAATATATCCGTTTCCTTGGGGTGTGACAGTTGTAGGTGCGGAATGTGGGTTATATATGTGCAACAAAAGAAACCATCACAATCATGTTTGTTGCTACTTTCCCTAAAAGGGTAGCAAAGATACTCAACCCAATTGGCGTAGCTATCTCATCGAGAAGCTGGTGTGTGCAAATAGAAAAACCATCACAATAATTTACGTATAACTGCTGGGAAATAGTCATGATCGAGATGATGGTTTCACCGGAGACAGGGCAAAATGTATATAAACTTTTTCATCAGTTCCATTGCTGGAATTGTGGTTGTGGTACTAACAGCTTTTGGCTTACTGCAATGGTTGCACATCCCTGCTGGTAACTTTCTTGATTGGGTGATTGGTGGTGCAAGCTTTTGGTGGCTGTTGGTAATTGTTACCGTCCCGTGGAATGTACATTTTCAAGCTAAAGAAGTCTTAGCAGAAGCAGCACAATCCACAGAGAAAGGAATTCCAGTTGATGAGAAACAAGTGAAGTATGTCACAGCGTTGGCAAAGCGATCGCTCTGGGTTGCCATTGCTTTACACTTATTCTCAGCAGTTGGTCTTTATACTCTTGCTATCACTGGTATTAGTACGGTGGGATATATAAGTTCTGGTGCAGCTTTGTTATTAACAATTCTCCGTCCAGCGATTCGGGCGTATGAGTATTTATATGCGCGGTTAGCGATGATTCGCCAAGAATGGAAGTATCCGCGCGAAGATATTTTTGAACTGCGCGATCGCTTCTCGATATTAGAACAAAAAATCCAGTCATTCGAGGAGCAACTTAACCCTGAACAATCTTATTCATTACCCGCAACTCAACAACGCTTTGCCGAAGAAACTCGCAAAGATTTAGCCAGAATTGCTGCTAACTTGGAAGAATTACGGGCGACAAATCAAACTGAACATGAGCGTTTGGCAAGAGAAGCACGAACTGCGATCGCGCAACTTTCGACTGACGGGCAATTTCTCGATCATGTCCGCGAAATTATTCGATTTTTTAAGACCGCTTAATTATTCCTCATGTTTGCCGATTAACTAGGGTAGCGCTGGCTTGGTCAACAGGCATCAGCACAACTTCATTAATATTGACATGGGGCGATCGCGTCACACAGAAAAATATCACATCAGCCACATCATCTGCTGTTAGGGGCTTAACTCCCTGGTATACTTTGTTGGCGCGTTCAGCATCTCCGTGAAAACGCACATTGCTAAATTCGGTTTCTACCATACCAGGGTCAACGGAAGTTACACGTACCCGCGTTCCTAACAGGTCTTGTTTTAAACCTTCAGAAATTGCCCTCACAGCAGCTTTGGTAGCACAGTAGACATTACCACCGGGATAGGTTTGATGTCCAGCAATGGAACCTAAATTTACCACATGACCGTGATCGCGACTTACCATTCCCGGAACGACATAGCGGGAAAGGTAAAGTAAACCCTTAACGTTAGTATCAATCATGTCTTCCCAGTCTTGAAAACTACCTTCGTGCAACTTGTCTAAACCACGACTTAAACCAGCATTGTTAATGAGAATGTCAATGTTAGACCAGGCAAACGGTAGAGTAGAGATTGCTTCTTCTACAGCGTTGCGATCGCGCACATCTAGCTGTAACAAATGAATTTCAATACCAAATTCTTTAATAAGAGTATCTGCTAGCTGCTGCAAACGTTCCAGCCGTCGTGCTGCTAGGATTAGTTTTGCACCCGCACCAGCGAAAATTCTCGCACAAGCAGTACCAATACCACTACTTGCACCAGTGATCAAAATGATTTGATTTTGTAGGGAAGTCATTGAAGAAAAAGTCAAGAGTCCAGTGTTAATTAAAATACACAATTTAGCAATTTAGCAAGTTACTGAGTACAGACATATTTTCTCAGCTATTAATATTTATTTTTTTCTTGGACGTAACTCGAAAGCTAAATCTAAGCGGTAAAAACACACATCAAACTCTGCAAATAAACCAGATTATCTCAAGCAAATTGAAAGGTAACGCACCATCGAGATTTTTAGTACGCTAGCGCTAGCGTAGCGCACTAACTCCTGTAGAGACGGGATTAATCGCGTCTCTACTTCTTCACCACTTGCAGGCGCTGAGTTACCATCGTCATCCCATTACCCCGTAAGATGACGGCAGAAACCCATTGGCTACCAGGAGTAGATGGTGCTTGTCCCGTTTTAAACAGTCCACCAGATGTTAGTAATTGCAAATCGACAGATGTGGGGTTGAGAAATTTATCTGGTTTTATGGGTTCCTCTAGCGCTACTCCTAATAGAAAATCATCACCAAGTGGCTCTTGAACGATCGCATCAAAATTATACTTCTGACCAACCAGCACCTGCTCTGGTAATTTAATATCAATTTGGGGCGGCTTGCTGCCAGAGGTAAGTTGGGTGCGTTCTGACAAAATGTCTTGGCGGACTATTTTTCCGCCTACAATGCGCTGACGCGATTTAATCGTGGCATTGAGAGCCGAATTATTACTGTTACCGGAGGATAAGCCAGTTATCTTCGTTTCTGTCTCGGCAATAATCGCATTACCTTCAGGTTTGGAAGATAGCAGTTTTGTACTGTATTGCAACTTGGGATATCGTTGCCAAAGTGAAGTCAGAGATTTTTCCAAGGTTTGGAGGTTTAATCCATCCCCATGAGTGAAGTTGGGGCCGTAAAATTGCAACACCCCTTTCACATCGCCCCGGCTGGCGGCGGTATCAACTTGTGTCAGCAGGTTTCTCAGGGCGGCTGGTGCATTTTGGGCTGTACCCGCTTGGGCTAATTGCTGTGGTGTTGCCGCTTGAGTGCGTTGCCAACCACTTGTTAAACCAAGGGTTAGCAGGAAAGCAACCAGCCAGATACTAGCTGTAAATCTGAGTTGGCGTTTCACTAAAGCGGTAATAATTGTAGTCATTGGTAAGAGTTTACTGATTTGATTAGAGAAAGTAAGGAAATTGTTTTATCTTAGTTAAGCTAGACGCTAAACGGTAGAGGTTTGATGGCAAACGCACCGATACGATTATTAATAGCTGCCAGTGGGACTGGTGGTCACTTGTTTCCAGCGATCGCACTGGCACAAAAACTCCCAGATTATCAAATCGAATGGCTGGGAGTACCCAATCGGCTAGAAACTCAACTTGTCCCTGAAGAGTATCCCTTGAATACTATTGCAGTTGAAGGGTTTCAGCAAGGGTTTGGACTCTCCTCGATTCGCATCTTGGGTAAACTTGCTGGTTCGATTATAGAAGTCAGACGAATTCTCAAACAGGGAAATTTTCAAGGGGTGTTTACCACAGGGGGTTACATTGCCGGGCCAGCCATCATTGCGGCGCGTTCTCTCGGTTTACCCGTGGTTTTCCACGAATCTAATGCAATACCTGGTAAAGTAACTCGCTTTTTTGGCCCTTGGTGTAGTGCGGTAGCTTTGGGATTTGAAGAAGCTGCTAAGTATTTGCCCCGTGCCAAAAATGTCTGTGTTGGTACTCCCGTAAGAGCGCAATTTCTCGATGGGGCAATTGATGCACCCCTGGATTTAGCTATTCCTGATGGTGTTCCTTTAATTGTCGTCTTTGGTGGTAGTCAGGGCGCAGTTGCGGTCAATAAGTTGGTGCGCGAATCTGCAAACGCTTGGTTTGATGCTGGTGCTTATGTAGTACATTTAACTGGCGATCGCGACGAGGAAGCAGATAGCCTTAAACATCCACAATACATAGCCTTACCTTTTTACAACAATATGGCAGCATTGTTGCAACGAGCTACTCTAGCCATTAGTCGTTCTGGTGCTGGTAGCTTAACAGAGTTGGCAGTATGTGGAACGCCAGCGATTTTGATTCCTTATCCCTTTGCCGCAGAAGACCATCAATCTTACAATGCAGACGTATTTACAAAAGCTGGGGCGGCGTTAACACTGAAGCAATCAGAGTTGACGACTGAAGTATTGCAAAGTAATGTGTTGAATTTGTTACAGTCACCGGATGAGTTAGCAAAGATGGGGGAAAAAGCTCATGCGATCGCAGTTCCCGATAGTGCCGAAAAGTTGGCGAAGTTACTGCGTGAGGTTATAGAAACTTAAAAAATTTAAAATGGAAGATACTAAGAGATCATAGGAATTTCTTCTCTAGATTATGAATATCTTGTTTAACCAAAAATTCCGTATCACAGTCGGTTGTGCTGCCTTATTACTTGCTAGTTTAGCCAGTAACCATCTATATACTCAATCAAGAACTAAGCAACTAGCCCAACAAAATGAGTTTTTTACTCAGCCAGAAAATTTTGCTCCGCTTCAATCACAGATATCCCTCACCTCAAATGAAGTTCTTGATCAACTTGATTTTAGGTTTCAAAATCCTTTACCCCCTCAACAAACATTTGATGAGATTATAGGCAATCAAAATGCTTTTTCATCTCAACAGGATTTGTTAGCAGCCTCTGCACCATATCCAGTTGTCGATGAGTTTAAAAAATACAAATTTAGCATTAACGGCAGCCAGGTTGTTACTCCAGTAAAACTGCCAAGCAGTAAGGTTAACTTCAATCAAAGAGATTTGTTAACCGTTCTCGTCAATACTAGAAAATATTTTCAACTTTATAGTTCAGAAGACCCAGATATTATGCGTACAGGAATCCTTGCTACTCAAGGGGTTACTGTGCCAGATATCCTGAAAACTTTAGATTTCATGATTGTTGTTTTAAAGGAGGATATTGCTAATAATCGAGCTACTCGTTTACAAGATCCTAAATTTATCAATTCCAATTTCAGAGTTATCAAATGGTCTGCTTATAACCCAAAAAGTAAAAAGCAAAAACAATTACGAATTACTAAATATGCTGTATTCACTCACCCTGGTTCTCGCAAGAAAACCTCTAATTTTAACACAGCAATTTACAGTCTAAAAGATAGCTATAATCAAGATAAATTCTACACTAAATATACAAAACAGGATGTTTTGTCGGGTATTTATGAACCAGGCGGTAGAGAGTATGGAAAAGTTAAAAGTCTCGCTTATCTAACTAGAACTGCTTTAGAAGAAGCGCTGATGCAAGGAACAATCTTGATTAACTTTACAGATGGTTATAAAGCATTTTTTAACGTAGATAGAAATAATGGAATGTCTTATGTTCGCGGATTAAAGGCAACAGCACAAAAACGTTATTGGTATTTTAGAGAGGTTGATGCTATTAAAGGCTATGGATACAAAATAGATGCAAAAATTTCCATTAAACCAGGAGTAACCTTTGCTGGAGATGTTTTGAATATCGGTTTAGGTAGAGTGATTATTATTGAGCATACTAAAGGTGGCCGCAAACACCTGCAAATGGGAGTTATGGCTGATACGGGGGGAGCATTTTTACCCAATCTTTATCAGCTCGATTTTTTGGCAGGTATTTTTAAGAGTCAAAAAGAATTTCAGCAGAATATCAGCCAATTGCCGGAGTATGCAACAGCATATTTTTTAGTAAAGAAGTAATGCATTGATAATTTGTAATATTAAGTTTGGATAATTACAACAGATTGCGACTTAGTGAGGTACAGATAATCGTAGGCTCACAACATGTTCATGGTGTCAACTTAACGTGAAAGCCATCTTAGAACAAGCTTTTAGATATGTCTCGTTCCCAGTCTCCGACTGGGAATGCCCGTCGTTGAGGCTCGGCCTCTAGACTTGCGGCAGAGCCGCAATTGAAGTGCATTTCTAGCTCAAAAGCTGGAAACAAGATTGGAAAAGGCTTTTAGCTTAAGTTGACACGTATGAACATGTTGTGACCCTACCCATGTACTTCATTTACCTGAAATACGCTGTAGTTATATTTTCTATATTTATTGCACCCCACCCCGCCAAAACGACGCTTTGTCGGTTTAATTACGAATTATTGCTGACTTGATGTCAAAAACCTATGTACGGGTCAACAATTCTAAGTTATGACCATTTGAGTCATAGAAATAGAAGCCACGACCTTCTTTCCTGTGGTTAATTTGTCCTTTATTCTGATGCATCGGGTCGCTACTGTATTCAATACCTGCCTCTTTGATGCGGGCAAAAATGACATCAAATTCTTCATCACTGACATGGAACGCATAATGATGCGACTCGAACACTTCAGCATCAGCGAAGTCGAGCGTCAGTACATCGTTTATATGTACAGCAGCGAAGTGACCGACGGGAACCTCGACCTCTAAACCAAAAATTTTTGCAAAGAACCTCGCCGATGCTTCCTTGTCATGTGCAGGCACTATGGTGTGATTTAAAGTAATTGTCATGTCACACCTTCCCTTTTAATGTTGGTAGTAATTGATATCAACTTTCTATTCAGAGTCGATAACAATAATGTCTCTTCTTATTTTATCTTTTGGGCGCTGACACCAGCATACGCTTTTATAAGAGAAACTAATAGGTTATATCAGCTTTGCTGAAGTAATAAAAGTTGATTAAAAAATGTAAAGCATTGTAAAGTAATTTCACAGGCAAAAACAAACAAGCCTGATTCATAAACAACTAACCGCACTTATAAAACAATCGTTCACTGCACTTCTTCCTCGCAGCATGGCCTGTAATCGGCATCTGGTTCACCGCCTTGGGTGTCAGCACAATGGCGTTCAACTTGAACGGTTTCAACTTCAACCAATCAATCATTGATTCAAGCGGTCGTGTTATCAGCACTTGGGCTGATGTAATCAACCGGGCTAACTTGGGTATGGAAGTAATGCACGAGCGTAACGCTCACAACTTCCCCTTAGATTTGGCTGCTGGTGATGTTGCTCCTGTCGCAATCAGCGCTCCTGCTATCAACGGTTAATCGTAATCTGAGATACAATCTTCACGATTGTCTATAATTCAAAGACGCTCTCCCTTACAGGAGAGCGTTTTTGCATTGGGACACTTTTTGGAAGTGCAAAATGAGTTGCATCAAAACTAGACCACGATAATTTAGAACTTAGGCAATAATTATCAAAAAGTAAATTTTACAGGTAATAATTGCTAGCAGCGCAGATAATTGCCTCAAAGCTCAAGTATAAGGAGAAGTTAAGAATGATTTTACATCGTGGGCGGAGGGTAGTAGCTGCTTTATTGCTGTCAGTTATGTTACTGGCAACAGCCTGTGCTCCACAAGCACCTGGACGTTTTGACCAGGTGCAAAAAGAAAGCACTCAACAAAAACGCAGTCAAGCGGTAGCTAAGACCGCAACTCAAGGTAGCGAATTTAATAAACTTTTCCCTAATGCGGGTGATGGCTACCAGCGCGTCTATACCCAAGAGAAAAAAGGCTTTGCGGAAGCGAAGTTGAAAAAAGGCGGTAAAGATATCGCGGTGCTGTCTATTTCTGATACTACTAGCACACCTAGTGCAGCAGCAAAGTTCTCGAATAGTACCAAAAAAATTGGCGGTTATCCCGCAGTAGAAGTTGGTAAGACGCAAACTGCAATTTTGGTAGGAAAGTACCAAGTAAAAGCACTTTCCCGCGATCCGTCATTTACAGCTAGCGATCGCGCAGATTGGCTAGAGAAGTTTAATCTTAATGGTCTGGCTAAACTGAAATGATTTGCAGTACGAACATTCAGATAATAAAACCTAAATAAGGAGATTTTTGTGAGCAAATCGATTGCTGATTTGGTTGATCAATTGCCAACCGGTGGCTTGACCATTTCTATGTTGAAATCCCTCGATTTTGTTGCTCCTGGAGAGTGGCAAAATACCGTCGGCTTTGTCAACACTATTAAGACCGTCACTGGCGAAGACGACGAAGATTTAATTCAGCAAATTGGTGAACGAGCAATTTATTTATTCAACGATAAATCCCAAGGATACCAAACAGCCTTGTGGTTATATCAAACCGTTGATGGTACAGATAAAGCGCTTGGTGCAGCAGCTTTAGCTAACAAAATTGGTGAGAAAATTCCTTTGTTGGGTTTTTTAAACTCTGTCACTCCTAAACCTGACAAAGCCCAAACCATCGATTTAACATTGAAATTAGTTGCTGAGTTGGTAGCCTTCTGTCAAATTAACGGTATTCCTGGAGACAGTATTGGGGATTTCGTCGCCTCTTTAGGTGAGTATAGTGGTGAGTCACTCATCCGTATGGTGGCGTTAGTTTGCGTTGATGGTTTGATACCTTTGGGCCCGGACTTCATCAGCAAAGCGATATCTGGGCTTAATCAAACAAATCCACAGGAATTAGAAAAAAACTCGACTTTCCAAAACATCCAAAATGTGATTCCAGGGAACAATGCTGGTAGTAAGCTCAACTTTATCGGCGAAAGCTTTGACTCAGTTAAAGGTTGGATGAATGGACTAGTCTCTGCGAATAATTTAACGCCACAAAAGGTTGCCCACAACTTGCAAAGTTTTGCCGATATTGCGGATGACAAGTTGGACTACCTCGCAGCGTTCCTGGATGTAACAACGAATTATTATGAACACACCGGTACGCAGACTCTAGCACGTCGCTTGATTGAACGGGCAGTGGCAGAGATTTAGGTTGATACAGAGTGGGAGGATGAGGGAGCAGGGAAAGAAGCAAGGGAGCAGGGAGCAGGGAGCAAGGGAGAAGAGTTTTCCCCTCTGCCCCCCTCACCCCGCCCCTCTGCCTTTTTCCCATGCCCAATGCCCAATGCCCAATGCCCAATGCCCAATGCCCAATGCCCCATACCAATTAGGGTAAACGCAAATCTGCTGCGATCGCATATAAGTAAGGTTGAAAAATAGCCAAGTTTTCTAGTTTCTCAAACTTACCTGTTTGCGAACCTGGGTCAAAGGCAGTGGTAATTACGTAAAGTTTACTGCCATCAAAGGCAACATGACTGATATGTTGCTCTTGTACTCCACCTTGTTGCTTGAGTCCGGCAAACCCATAGCGGATTCCCTGAAGCTTACCAATAGGTACTTGTTGCGGTGGGTAGGCTGAAAAAGTAATCTCTTTTCCATATTCACCCTGACGATCTTTCGCAAACGCAGCGTAGTGGTCTGTAACCCAAGCCTTGAGTGCTGGTAATACCTGGGTTTGGTATTGGGAACTTTGGTAGTCCACTTGGGAACTTTTGGGAATACCAGCCGCTATAAGTTTCTTTTGGAAATCCTCATTGTTTGCTAATGGGTAAATTTTAATTTCAACTGTACCCAAACGTTTTCCTTTGGAAGAGACACACAACAGAGGTGCATTTCCTTCACAAGCAGCAACTTGCCAGTTAGGTGGAGCAGGAGCATTTCCCAAGATTTTCTGCCAGATATTTCCCTCATTAGGGTTGGGAAGTTTTGCAACGGCAGGGTCTTTTACTACTTTAGGTGGATAAAATTGAGGAAGAACAAATTTTGCTGCCAGCGGTATTGACACTAGCAAAATAGAACCTAGTAATAAATGATAAAGTCGTAACATTTTCCTAAAAATCTAAAGCTAAGGATTGCAGACTAAGGATATCTACAATACTTTATGGGTATATAGGAAGAATACATTTATATTGCTGTAAGTTCCACAAATGGAACTCAATACAGCAGATTGCGCTCTAATGGAATACACGTAGAGACGTAGCAGTGCTACGTCTCTACAAAGTTTTGGGTTTTATATATGTAGTTCGTTTACCTGAAATATGCTGTAAACTATTACCGCTGCGCGGAAGTCAAAAGTCAAAATTAAAAGTTAAAAGTTAAAAGTTAAAAATTAATGAAGAATAAGCCGAATGGTAAAAAGCCATCTATCGTTGAAGGCAAAAACCCACACTTACTCTTTCGCGTAGCGTCTCGCAGAAAAGAGAAGTGTGGGTAGTTCACAAATCGACTACTTAATAGCGATTATTGTTGCGGCGGGCATTATCGCCACCCCAGCTACCACCGGAGGAGTTGCTTCTTTCCTCACGAGGTTTAGCTTTGTTCACTTTCAAATCACGTCCCATCCACTCAGCACCATCAAGTGCATCAATGGCGGCTTGTTCTTGTGTATCTGATTCCATTTCCACAAAAGCAAACCCACGAGGCCGGCCTGTTTCCCGATCTGTGGGTAGTTGAACACGATTTACTTTTCCGTATTCTGCAAAGGCCTGCTTTAGGTCTTCTTCTGTAACCTGATAGGACAGGTTCCCAACGTAAATTGACATAGAAATATCCGAATTCAGAGAGTGTAGAGGGTTAAATTCGAAGACACGCTTTTTAAAAATCAAAACGAGTTGCTCAACCGAAAATAATCCTTATGCCCATGAGTGTAGCATAGCTTTCAGCCTTTGAATATTGTCTTATAGTGAATTTATTCACAAATCAAACCTTTAGGGCAGGTTTGTAGACTTTCCAAAGACTGGCTTTTGTTGTTTTTATTATAAAAGTTACACTTTGAACGTGAAACCGCAAGTCCCTTAGCGATCGCCCAGGTAGTGCTTTGAAAATTAAGCTGTGGGCTAACGGGTAAAGATTATTATCGGGATTGGGGCTAATCATAACATGACTAACTGTCTTAAAAGCAAATTGAGAAACATTCATCCCAAAATGCCTCAAGTTTTACCTATGCTCGAACTGCGCTAAAATGCTTTCTGCTTGCTTACACAGCACCTCGTGATATTCACCGTTACTAGCTAGCAAACCTCCCCATTGATTGATATCACCGGTGTTATACTGCAACGGAGCGCCGTTGAAGTGAGTAAATTTACCACCAGCTTCTGTTAAAATTAGTTCTGGTGCTGCCATATCCCAGTCTTTGGGCGCAGATTTGCCGGAAAGGGAAATGTAGATATCTGCCTGTTGCTCAACAATGGTGGCGATTTTACAGCCTACACTACCCACAGATTTATGATTTTGACAGGGTAAGTTTTGTAGTAAGTAATCTAAGCGTTGGTTGCGGTGAGAGCGACTAACGACTAAGGTTAAATCCTCAATTCGTTTACCTGATGACACTTGTAAAGGAACAGATCCATCACGGGTTTCTACAAATGTGCCCCCGCCTTTAGTAGCGTAATACAACTTTTGAGCTTCTGGTACTGCCACGACTGCCAATACTGGGCGTGTTTCCTTGACTAAAGCAATGTGAACTGCGTAGTCTCCAGTTTTTTCGATAAAGTCTCGTGTGCCATCCAAAGGATCAATTATCCATACCCAAGGGGTGGAAGGCTTTGCGCCCGTACTTGGTGATTGATAAGTTTCTTCACTGATGTAAGCAAAATCTTCGTTACCCAAAGCTGCTTGTAGCCTCTGCAAAATGTATTGACTCACAGCTACATCGGCAACGGTAACAGGCTCATTCTGTTTATATTGGACTTCTAAGTTAGGATCTTTTGCAGTGCCGTGATAATACGATCGCAGTATATCTGCTGCTTGCCAACCTATTTCACGAGCGATCGCTAATATTTCTTTTAAGTCTTTCATTAAATTTGACCTTATTAAACTGACTACTCAGCACTTTAAATCCATCCAGCGGCGAGTGCCAAAAAATTTACAGGAATCAGCCGCAATATTAGCTGCAAGTACCAGTGCATCAGTAAAACTTTCTCTTAAAATGTAATCACAGAAAGCACCGTGGTAAATATCTCCAGCCCCTAACGTATCAACCGCTTGAATCTGCGGAACCTCTACGATACCAGTTTTGGTGTAACTCAAGTATTCAATTGGTTTTTGTCCGTGGGTAATGGCGATGTGAGGAATATCAAATCTGCCCAGATAGGTAAAAACGTCTTCTTCATTTTGGCAACTGGGGGGATAAAAATTAGCCGAACAGATGGCATAATCTACAAACGGCAGAATTTGCTCAAATCCAGGTTTCCAACTACCACCATCAATTACTACTGGGATATTCTTGGCTTTAGCCATTTGGGCTATAAAATAACTAACCACCATCTGATGTCCATCAATCAGTACGATATCGACATTTTGCAAAATATCTGGCGGGATAGATGCGCTGTTGGCTTGAGTTTTGACAGCATTGATGGAAACTACAGCTCGTTCACCCGTGGCTTGGGTAACAATGATTGAGGAGACAGGCGGTGCTAAATCAGTGGTAGGCTCAAGGTCTGCGATCGCAACTTTGTAATTTGCTAAATCACCTCGAATTAGCTGCGTTATTGGGTGAGAACCGACTACACCCAAGACTGTAGCTTGATTTCCTAAATAATTGAAAGTTACAGCTGCATTTGTTGCTGGCCCCCCTGCCGCTACAGTATAGTCAGTAGCGACAATCTTCTGATTATTCTTAGGAGCAGAGTCAGCAAGGTAAATCAAATCTAAGGTTACTAAACCTACAAATAATCCACGAGCCGATTTTGAATTTTGAATTTTGGATTTTAGATTATCCATTTCTCATATCTCCTGTCTCTCCTGCACAGACGCGATGAATCGCGTCTCTACAAACTCCTAACTCTTGCTCATGCAAACCGATCCAAAACCAGGAACACTTTACGTTGTCGGCACACCAATTGGCAACCTGGAAGATATAACCTTTCGGGCAGTGCGAATTTTGCAGACTGTGGATATCATTGCTGCGGAAGACACGCGACATACAGGGAAACTGCTACAACATTTTCAAGTTAAAACTCCCCAGGTGAGTTACCACGAACACAATCGTACCAGTCGCATCCCAGAATTATTAGAGCATTTAGTTAACAATAAAGCGATCGCTCTGGTGAGCGATGCTGGGATGCCAGGAATTTCCGATCCTGGATATGAACTGGTGAAAGCCTGTATTGAGGCGGGAATTTCAGTAGTTCCGATTCCTGGTGCTAGTGCAGCAATTACCGCTTTGAGTGCAGCTGGATTACCAACGGATCGGTTTGTCTTTGAAGGCTTTCTTCCAGCTAAAAGTCAACAGAGACAAGAACATTTAGAATCTCTGCAAACAGAATCTCGCACATTGATTTTCTACGAATCGCCCCACCGCTTGCGAGATACTTTGCAAGACTTAGCAAAAGTTTGGGGAAGCGATCGCCAAATCGTATTAGGGCGGGAGTTAACTAAATTGTATGAGGAATTTTGGCGCGGGACAATTGCCGATGCGATCGCTCACTACAACCAACGAGAACCCCAAGGTGAATATACATTAGTAGTGGCGGGAATTCCAGCCAGTCAACCCCAACTGACAGAGGAAGAATTAAAAGCTGAATTGAAACAGTTAATTAGTCAGGGGATATCGCGATCGCAAGCTAGTCGTCAGTTAGCAAAATTTACTTCTCTTCCCCGTCGCCAACTCTATCAATTAGCTCTTTCTTTAGTCATAGATTCCTGATAATTGAAACGCTAATACCGCTTTTAAAAAATCATTAAATTCAATTTTTTATTTGCCTTCTGTAAATAATTAAATCTACAGAATTATCCGCTTTGATTTTTGTTCGCGTAGCTTGGCGTAGCCATACTGATTTGCGTGGGCAGGCAAGATAGCGCAGCGGTAGCGAGTCCGCTTACCCTTACAGGGAACGTACAGAGCGTCGGCAAAAAGCAACAGTCAAGAAGGCTTTTTGATTTGTACGGAGTTTTTTCACGCACGCAATTAAATATAAGTCCTATAGTAATCCTAAATCATTCTGAAAAAAATCTATTGTTTGTTCCCTATTGCCTACCTTCACGATAATTTCACAATCTCATTTAGAATTGCTATATATTCATCCTAAAAGACGAACTGGTAAATATTCAAATGATATCTAAAGATTTTTGATATTAATTCTCTAGATAGATCAGGAATTTTGTAGATAAACTTTAATATGAAATAGTCAAAAGCAAACAAAACAGATTCTCACGGAAGGAAAAATTTTATGGGTAACATTATTGCTTGGCTGGTTTTAGGTCTAATTGCAGGTGCGTTAGCTAAATTATTTTATCCAGGAACCCAAGGTGGCGGTATTTTCTCCACCATTATCTTAGGAATTCTTGGGGCCGTAGTCGGTGGTTATTTGGGTCAAACTTTACTAGGAAGTGGTTCGGCAGCTGCCGCATCTGCTGGAGCTTTCTCCCTTGGAAGCATTTTATTTGCTGTTCTTGGCGCTATGCTACTAATTTTCCTTTGGGGTTTACTGACTCGCCGAGCAGCGTAATTTTCTGAAATTAGCTAACACTCTTGGGAATCCCTTCAATCTGCAACAAACCGATAAAATGACGTTAGAAAAAGAGCGGAAAACTATAGGAGTTTTCGCTAAGTATTCCGATGCACAATTGGTACTTCAGGAACTAAATGCTTCTAATTTTCCAATGCACAAAGTTTCTGTAATTGCACGGGATGTAGAAGAAGAAAGTGATATTGCTGGTGTTGATGTTAAAGAGGACACTGGCAATACATCCTCAGGGGATACTGGTGGAGCCGTTGTTAGTGGTGCTTTACATGGTGTTACTAACTTATTAGTCGGTTTAGTCCTCTGGGCAATTCCTGGTATAGGCCGAGTCATCATAGCCGGAGCAGAAGCAACAGCGATCGCTACCACTTTAGCAGATGATGCGATCAATGCAGCCACAGATGGTTTGCATTGTGTGTTACTAAGTTTAGGAATTCCTAAAAAGCAAGCACAAGATTACAGCGATCTAGTTTATAGAGGTTACTATTTAGTGATAGTAACCGGCATAGACATCGAGATTCGTATTGCTAAAAGGGTTTTTAATCGCCGTGATATTCAACAGTGGGGTAGTTATGAGCCATACTTTACCCCAAATAGCCGCTATAGAAATGCAGTTGGTATTTTTTCTACGCGCCAAGACATAGAAAGAGCACTTACTGAACTAAAAACAGCTGATTTTCCTATGAGGCAAGTCTTGGTGATTGCTAAGGATACAAGCACCCTGAATAATCTTACTGAGGTAGATATCAGCAGTTCTAAAGATAACTACACTACTTTAGGAATTCCTGCCGATCTAGCTAGAGATTATGAACACCAAGTAACCCTTGGTAATTATTTATTAATCCTAAATAGTACTGATATCTACATGGCAGGTGCAAAAGCTATTTTGGAGAGTAACAAAATTCAACATTTTCGTATTTATAGCCAATGTGTAGGTAATGCAACTAGAAGCGATCGCCAGGTTCTTAGTCAATAGGCTTGGGTTAAGAATTGATTCTGCTCAGGCCTGTTCCATGAGCGTTAGTTAAACGTCAAAGTTAAATCTTAAGAGGTTTGATGCAATATCAGAATTATATCTATTCCCAAAGTTTTTAAGAAAGTATTTTATTTATCCTAAAAATTGCATACTCATATGAATATAGTTATTTTTTTACAATAAGGCCGTTTATTTTGAAAGACTTAGCTTTCTTTTATTATTTATATAAACTTTGATTTAATAAGCTTAAGTTTTGATATCCACTTGCTCTATTACTATCCAGTAAAGTAGTGCGAAAGTAAACCATGTATTCAAATCAATGAAATGCATTCAGGATAGATATTATTAATTTTATAATAATTCTTTGCGCTGCGCTTTCGTAGAGGATTAATAACTATATGAATTCAATAAGTTGCATAGCAGTAATAGCCTTTTGTCAGCCATAAAAGTTTTTTAACCATCACAAGTAAATATTGAGCGATCGTTAAACTGCTTAATACGCTCCAATCAATTTTGCTGAAATCTAAGCTACAACAGGCTCGTGTTGGGGTAAGATAATATCTATTTCAAATAGTAAAATTGTAGTTTCATAACCAATCCTACCCATTTCTGGCTCTAAACTCATTTCCATTTCTACAAGATACGATCAGTAACCAGAGTTAAGACAATATTGTATTATGGTTCCCAATCCACCGATAAATTCTACCTTTTGTCCTTTGCAAAATTTTGATCTGAAGATTATATTATTTAATAAGTATTTTTAAAAGCTGTTAAATATATTTATATTTATAAACTAGGATGGAAGGAATATGAGTTAATTGGTAATGTAAAAAATTAGATATATGCCATGTAAATTAAATCCTATAAATTTATAGATTTAAAAAAAAATTAAAATGGTGCAAAAAATATCAAAGATTTGAATAACTGCCTGGAGTAATGTTGAAAAGCTTGAAGATTGGAACCAAAATTGGAATTAGTTTTGCCCTGAGTTTGGCAACTCTAATCGTTATTGGTCTAATCTCCTACCAAAGCACCAATGAGCTAATTGAAAATTCGCGCCAAGAAAGGCATACCTACGAGGTATTAAGTCAACTTGAAGAACTCAATTTGCAACTGACAAATGCTGAGACAGGGCAACGCGGTTACATTATTACTGGAGAACAGCGCTATCTAGAACCTTATAACGTTGCCATTCAAGTATTAAATCAAAAAGTCAAAGAACTTCAGAGGTTAACGGCAGATAACCTTAACCAACAAAATCGGCTTGATATTTTGCAGCCACTACTAAACGAGAGAATGGCTGTCATGAAAAATGTCATTGATCTACGGCAAAGCCAGGGCTTAGAAGCTTCCCAGAAAGCTGTCCTGACAGATCAGGGTAAGCAGATGATGGATAATATTCAAAAAGTTATCCAAGCAATGAAAACTGAGGAGAATACCCTGCTAAAACAGCGCTCTCAAAGAGCACAAGTAGCTGATCAAAAAACGATCGCCAGCATTGTCTATAGCATTCCCTTATTTTCTTTAATTTTAGCTTTGATCGGATTCGCCCTGACCAGACATATCTCAGTACCGCTGAAGCAAATTTCTGATTTGGCAGAAAGAATGGCGGATGGGGATTTATCGGTGAGTTTACCAGATAGCGATCGCCACGATGAAATTGGTGTATTGACGCGCACCTTCAACCAGATGATCATTAATCTGCAAAATACAAATCAAAGAAATGACGAGCAAAACTGGCTAAAGTCTAATCTGGCTGAATTTACCCAGATGCTCCAAGGGCATCGAAATCTAGAAACTGCATCTCGCCTGATTTTGTCAAATCTAGCACCGTTGGTTGGGGCATCACAGGGCGTTTTTTATGTGATGGACTCCATAAATGACGAGCCTGTACTGAAGTTGTTGAGTAGTTATGCTTACAAAGAGCGAAAAAATCTGGCAAATCAGTTTCGCTTAGGCGAGGGACTGGTGGGGCAATGCGCCCTAGAAAAACAAAGAATCCTGCTAACAGAAGTTCCTAGTGACTATATCCGTATCAGTTCCGGCTTGGGAGAAGCCCCACCGCTGAATATTATTGTCTTGCCTATACTATTTGAGACGCAGGTGAGTGCTGTAATTGAACTGGCCTCTTTTGCGCCTTTTAGCCATCTGCATCTGAAATTTTTGGAGCAATTAAGTGAAATTCTCGGTGTATTTTTAAATAACATCGCCTCGCAATTGCAAACTCAGCAACTACTTGAAGAGTCTGTTGCTTTAACAGAGGAACTGCAAAACCAGCAAGAAGAATTACAGCAGAGCAATCAACGCTTAGAAGAACAGGCACACGAGTTGGAGGAATCACAATTTCTTGTCAAGCAGTCTAACGAGGAATTACAGCAACTAAATGAAGAGCTAGAAGAAAAGGCAGAATTATTAGAAGTTCAAAATCGGGAAGTTGCCCGCAAGAACCAGGAAGTTGAACGGGCGAGGAAGTCTTTGGAAGAAAAAGCTGAACAACTGGCGTTGTCTTCCAAATATAAATCGGAATTTCTTGCGAATATGTCCCACGAGTTACGGACACCGCTAAATAGCTTGTTAATTTTAGCAAGGCTGCTAGCAGATAACTCTCTTAACAACTTGACCGACAAGCAGGTAGAGTACAGCCGGACTATTTACTCGGCTGGCACTGATTTGCTGGAATTGATCAATGACATTCTAGATTTGGCAAAAATTGAGTCGGGTACTATGTCGCTCGATATTGAGCAAATTGCTTTTACAGACTTGCAGACATCTCTAGAGCAGACTTTCCGACAACTTGCCCACAATAAAGAACTCAGCTTTACTGTTGAACTGGATGAGAAGTTACCCCCGACAATTTTTAACGACTCCAAACGTCTGCAACAAGTACTGAAAAATCTCCTAGCTAACGCCTTTAAATTTACGGAACAGGGAAGCATAAAGTTAGAAATTAGTATGGCAGATGAGGTAGGCGCAGCAGATAATCCCATGATTGCTTTTGCAGTTAGCGACACGGGTATAGGCATTTCAACCGAAAAACAGAAGATTATTTTCGAGGCATTTCAACAGGCAGACGGCACAACCAGCCGCAAGTACGGGGGAACTGGCTTAGGCTTGTCCATCAGCCGCGAATTAGCTCAATTGTTGGGCGGCAGAATTGAAGTAGTCAGCCAACCAGGACAGGGAAGCACTTTCACCCTCTACTTGCCCAGGCGACAGGAAAAGAATGGTAAAAATACTTTTAGCTCACTATCTCCTCAGCCTACCACCTCTATCCGTACAGCATCGACCATAAAAGAAGTGCCAATGGTCGAAAACAAACCTACAGATGTGGATACTTCTCCAACCGTGAAAGCACTTACCACTTTCCCTAACGATATCCCTGATGACCGGGAAATTATTCAACCGGGCGATCGCATTTTGCTAATTATCGAGGATGACGATAAATTTGCCCGCATCTTACTAGATATGGCGCGTGAGCAAGGCTTTAAAACCATTGTTGCTTTACAGAGCAAACAAGGTTTAGCACTAGCGCAACAGTTTAAGCCCAATGCGATTATGCTAGATATCCATCTGCCAGAGATGGATGGTTGGACAGTGCTGGATCGTCTAAAGCATAAGCCAGACACCAGACATATCCCAGTACATATACTTTCTGTTGACGAAAGACAGCAACGGGGATTACAGCTAGGAGCGATTACCTATCTCCAAAAACCCGTCTCTCCAGAAGCGCTAACTCAAGTATTGACAGAAATTAAAGGCTTTATTGAGCGTCAGGTAAAAAATCTCCTAATCGTAGAAGATGACCCCGTACAAGCCCAGAGTATTATCGAACTGATCGGTAATGGCGATGTCCACAGTACAGCAGTGGGTACGGGGGCAGAAGCCCTCTCGATTTTGCGATCGCATCACTTTGATTGTATGGTACTCGATCTCGGTCTGCCCGATATGAGCGGCTTTACACTAATTGAGCAAATAAAGCAAGAACCCAGACTTTCAAAACTACCGATCATCGTTTACACCGGTAAAGAACTCAGCCGACAAGAAGAAACGCAACTGCGAGGACTAGCAGAGACAATTATCATTAAAAATGTGCGATCGCCAGAGCGGTTGTTAGACGAAACTGCCCTGTTTTTGCATCGGGTGCAAGCAAATTTGCCACCACCAAAGCGGCAAATGCTAGAGCAACTACACCAAACTGACCCGGTGCTGGCGAATCGGACAATTTTGATTGTAGATGATGACCTGCGAAATATTTTTGCCATCACCAGCTTTTTAGAAAACTATCAAATGCAAGTGCTGTTTGCCGAAAATGGCAGAGATGGTATAGAAAGGCTGCAAACTAATCCTGAGATTAATATAGTTTTGATGGACATTATGATGCCAGAAATGGATGGTTATGAAACTACCCGCGCTATCCGCCAGCAACAACAGTTTCGCTCTTTACCAATCATTGCTTTAACTGCTAAAGCCATGCCAGGCGATCGCGAAAAGTGCATCGAAGCTGGAGCCTCTGACTACATCACTAAACCTGTAGATACTGAGCAGTTGCTTTCACTACTCCGGGTTTGGCTATATCGGTAAGGCATATCTTGAATTAATAAATCTTGCACTACGTTTCTATCCCGCCTCGGAATAAATTCCCAATCTCATGATGGCAATTCTTCCTCTCGTTGCTGAAAATAGTTTTATAAGTAATTATTCAAGAGGTCTGATTGTGGTCTTTGCTCAAAGCAGTCCCCCAAATGTAATAACAACTCGCCTTACGTTAGACGAGTATCGGGCTATGGAAGAAACCAACTTAGAACGCCATGAATACCGCAACGGAGAGATTATTACTATGTCGGGAGGTTCTGAAGCCCACAGTGCGATCGCCAGCAACTTATTAATTTACTTAGGCTTTTTGCTCAGAGACACCAATTTTCGTTTGTATAATAGCGACTTGCGAGTTTGGATTCCTGAATATCAGTGTGGTACTTATACTGATTTGATGGTTGTAAATGGCGAACCGGAGTTCAATGGTGTACGCAATGATGAAATTCTCAATCCAATACTTATTGTAGAAGTTTTATCGCCCTCTACCGAAGCATACGATCGAGGCGACAAGTTCAGAAAGTATCGCTCTCTTACCAGCTTTTGTGAATATCTGCTTGTGAGCCAAACTGAACCTTACATTGAGCAGTATCACAACTTGGATCGTAACAGTAACGATCGCTGGCTCTGGCAGGTTCACTCTCACCTTGAGCGGGCGATGGTTCTGCACAGTTTAAATGTAGAAATTCCTCTGACTGAAATCTATCGTCGGATTAATTTTTAAAGTTCAGTTAAGCTTTTTTCTCTCCCCCTACCTCCCCTGCCTGCCTTAACAGATAAATTTTCTTAACCCAAGCGTATTGGGGACGGGGTATCTCGTGGAAAGAACGATGAAATTACAGAAAGTTTAGGTCAACTAAAAACCCACACTTACCCTATCAAGGGGGTCAGTGTGGGTAATTTATGCCTATAACACGAATGACAGTCTAGCGGAACATACTACTGACTGAAGTATCTTCATGAATCCGCCAGATAGTTTCTCCTAAGAGATTAGCTACTGACAGCACCACTAGTTGCGGAAAACGATTGTTCTCTGGTATGGGGATCGTATTGGTGACAATGACTTCCTCAAATAAACCACTGGACAAGCGCTGCATCGCTGGTGGAGAGAAAACTGCATGAGTTGCACAGGCGTATACCTGACGCGCTCCTTCTTCACGCAGTAATCGCGCTCCTTCAGCGATCGTGCCCCCAGTATCAATCATGTCATCCACCAACACTGCCGTTTTGCCTTTAACATCGCCGATGATATTTAACACTTCGGCAACATTATGAGCATGACGACGTTTGTCAATAATTGCCAGTGGGGCATCATTGAGTTTTTTGGCAAATGCTCTGGCTCGCGCTACACCGCCAACATCGGGGGAAACAACCACAAGGTCTTGCAATTCTTTGCTTGCTAGATAATCTAGCAATACTGGCGAACCGTAAACATGGTCAAAGGGTATATCGAAATAGCCTTGAATTTGAGCCGAGTGCAAATCCATTGCTAGAACGCGGTTGGCACCTGCTTCGGTGATCAAGTTAGCAACTAGCTTGGCGGTTATTGACTCTCTCCCTGCCGTTTTGCGATCGGCACGGGCATAGCCATAGTAGGGAATTACTGCCGTCACCTGTCGCGCAGAAGCCCGACGACAGGCGTCAACCATAATCAATAATTCCATTAAATGATCGTTAACAGGTTGACAACATGGCTGGATTAAATAGACATCACAACCCCGAATTGATTCTTGGATTTGAACGTAAAGTTCTCCATCCGCAAATCTTTTGCGAATCATTGGCCCCAAGTCCATGCCCACATAACGAGCGACTTCTTGAGACAGTTGGATATTGGCAGAGCCAGAAAACAGCCGCAGGCGATGATTATCGGTTAGTCCTGTTGCTGATGGTTGCACTTTGAAAGTTGCAGAACTGAGCACAGCAGATCCTCTATGTGCATTCATAGCAATATTATCATTGGAGATTTAATAGATTTAATCGAGAAATCGCCTAAAAAAACATCTGTGAGTTTTGTTAAAGCTTCCATACAAAATTTAAACATTTTTCCATAAAATTATCATTCACTAACTGTCTAATTTTCTTGGCGAGCAAACTATTGATAGCTTAACGGACATTTAGTCTGTCTACTAGGTCTGTAGTTCAAATTTTTTGGGTTGAGGTAAATAACCCCAATCTCTCAAAGATTGGTCTAATAGATTTCTTCTTCTAAATACCTCATTTCTAACTGACAGTAAAGCATTTACAACTATAAGTGATATTGAAGTTTGTTCTTAGATTAAGAGAACATTTTGCACTAAGTGTTCATTATGTATCCTATTATATTCTATGATACTAAGAATAAAAATAAACTAGCAGATTTAATTTTAAGTTTTAATTCACACAATAAATTCCAGAATAGGGGTATTTAAACAAACACTCATGCGCGTGGGTTCTAGTGCATGGCTAGCAGCAGTTCCAAGTAGCCAAGGGTTCCCCTGCAAGTGTCTCTTTATTGATGTGCCGCGCCCCAGATAGCCAATATTGCTGTAGACAGTTCCTAGAGTTGCATAAGACCTTGGAAGTGTGATGCGTATACTCCTAACTGGGAATATACCCATTAGGTAAGATAAAATATCGCTGCATGTAACTGTGTTGCCTCTTGGACTTAATCTTTGTGGGTGACTTCCTCCTCAGTTGCGACTACACTCAATCATTCGCTCATGCAACCACCCATTACAGTTGGCACTGTCTTGCAAAACCGTTACCGCATAATTCAAATTCTCGGACAAGGAGGATTTGGTAGAACCTATTTGGCAGAAGACCAGAGGCGTTTTAACGAACTTTGCGCGATCAAGGAATTGATTTCAACAGCAACGGAGGCTTTGGCTTTGGAGAAGGCGCAAGAGCTTTTTCACCGAGAAGCTGCCATTTTGTATCAAATTGAACACCCACAAGTTCCTAAATTTCGGGAAAGATTTGAGCAAGACCAACGTTTATTTTTGGTGGAGGACTACGTTGCAGGTCAAACTTACCAAACTCTACTGGCTGAACGCCAAGCTGTGGGTCGAACCTTCACAGAGGCTGAAGTATTGCAGTTGATCAAGTTTTTGTTGCCTGTTTTAGAGCATATTCACAGTCGAGGGATTATTCACCGCGATATCTCCCCTGAAAATATTATTTTGCGAGATAGTGATGCTAAACCTGTCTTAATTGACTTTGGGGTGGTAAAAGAACTGGCAACGCGTTTACGATCGCCAGAGAGTGCAATGCCAGAAGCCACTGTGGGAAAATTAGGTTACTCTCCCAGTGAACAAATGCAAACAGGGGGAGCTTATCCTAGTAGTGACTTGTATGCATTAGCAGTAACAGCAATTGTTTTGCTGACTGGTAAAGAACCAAGCGATCTATTTGACGAAAACCAACTAACTTGGAATTGGCATCGGTGGGTAACAGTTAGTCCGCGATTTGCCCTGGTTTTGAATCGAATGTTGAATCATATACCGAGCGATCGCTACCAAAATGCTGCTACTGTATCTCAAGCACTACAACCTTTAGAGCAAGTTAGTCTTCCTTCCCTAAATGTGTCCAACTTGCAGACAATAGCTGTTGGTCGCCCTCTTAACTCAGTACCACCAGCAGCTTCGCCCAAGAAACAACCCGATCCTGTGATTCCACCAAGTTCCCCTAATTCACTCTTGGATAATCCGTTAGCGATCGCAGCAATTGCAACTGCTGTAGTGATCATAGCCGGATTCGGTTCTTGGGCACTGGTAAGTTCCATCCGCAGTCAGTCGAAACCATCACCAACTGCAACACTTCCACAAAATTTCCCTTCACCAGTTATTTCTGGTGGTACTACATTCACATCCACACCCACCCCCGAAGAACCTATTGTATCTAGTAGGCGGCTCAATCTTAGAGCGTCTAACCCAACCACGGTTACAGATACTCTTAAAACAAATCAAATCATCCGGTATACTTTTTTTGGGCAGGAAGGTGACAATTTAACTACGTTTCTTGACCCAGGAAGCAGCGTTTTGCTAACAGTTTTCAGTCCCAATGAACAACCAATTGATCAAGATGTCCAACAAGTAACATCATATAAAGGCACATTGCTGGCTACTGGTAGATATACTATTGAGTTAACACTGGTTTCAGGAGTTTCCGAAAGCAGTTACAACCTTAATGTTGCATTGGAAACACCATTCCAAGCAACACCTACAGAAACACCCCTGCCAATCCCGACAGAAACACCCACTCCAACTTTTACAGAAACACCGCTACCAATCCCGACAGAAACACCCTTCCCAATTCCAACAGAAACACCCCTGCCAATCCCGACAGAGACACCCACGCCAATTTTTACAGAAACACCCTTCCCAATTCCGACAGAGACACCTACCCCAATTCCGACCACTGGTGAAACGCCAAGTTTTCCGCCAGCTGATGGAACACAACCATTTTCTGGTCAAAGAAATTAATGTTAAATACACTACTGATTACTGGAACTGATACCGAAGCTGGTAAAACTGTTTTAACAACAGCGTTAGCAGCCTATTGGCAAAAATATTACCCGCAGCGTAGCTGGGGAATCATGAAACCGATTCAATCGGGAATTGGCGATCGCGAGTGGTATCAAAAGCTATTTACACTAGAACAATCTGCTGAAGAAATTACACCTTTGTACTTTCAAGCACCTCTCGCCCCTCCCATCGCAGCAGCACGAGAAAATCGCCAAGTAGATTTAGCTCTTGTGTGGCAAGCTTTGTCTAAACTGCGATCGCAACGTGATTTTGTACTTGTAGAAGCCTTGGGTGGTTTAGGTTCGCCAGTCACTGAGGAATTAACCGTAGCCGATTTAGCAGCAGAATGGCGTTTACCAACGGTATTGGTAGTGCCAGTGAGATTAGGTGCGATCGCTCAAGCAGTGGCGAACGTAGCATTAGCTAGACAATCGCACATTAATCTTAAAGGCATTGTTTTGAACTGCGTCCAACCCCGAACAGATGCAGAAATAGCCGACTGGACACCATCCCAATTGATTCAATCACTTACTAACACGCCAGTTTTAGGCTGCTTACCCTATTTAGATAATCTGACTGATTTAGATAAACTTGCTCAAGTAGCATCAGATTTAGATTGGGAAACACTGACACTTTAAATCTTGTCATTACCAACATCTTTATAAATCTTCGCTTCGTTGCCATCCCGCCTTGGAATAAATTCCAAGGCTAATAGCTAAAGTCCTCTCAAGAGGACTAAATATAAGATTTTAAGTAAAAGCAAAAATTTAAGTCCACTTGAGTGGACTTAAGCTATTAGCCCGGAACTTCAGTTCTGGGCGGGATATTAATCACGGTTACACTTTGACTTCTACAAAAATGTGGGTAACGATAAGCACTTTAAATTAGGCATTGGGCACTTGTACTGAGCGTAGTCGTTGGCGCAGCCTCTCGTAGAGAAGTATTGGGCATTAATTTTCTTCTCATGTTCCATGTCCCATTCCTTACAATAAATTAAGTTAGCTGCCTAAGTTAGCTGTACTTAAACTAGCTTGTCTTTATAATGGTTTCCACCTTTCCCACTCCCTCTTCTGTTGATCTATCTCGCATCCGACTTTCAATCCGTTCATTGCAACCGCAATTGGTAGAGTGGCGGCGGCGATTGCATCAACAACCAGAGTTGGGTTTTCAAGAAAAACTGACGGCTGAGTTTGTCTCACAAAAGCTGCAAGAATGGGGAATTAACCACCAAACTGGCATTGCTCACACTGGAATTGTTGCCACCATCAAGGGTAACAAACCCCCCACTCCCCACTCCCCACTCCCCACTCCCCAAGTTTTAGCAATTCGCGCGGATATGGATGCTTTGCCAATCCAAGAACTCAATGAAGTGCCCTATAAATCGCAGCATGATGGAGTGATGCACGCTTGTGGACATGATGGGCATACAGCGATCGCTTTAGGTACAGCTTATTATCTGCAACAACATCGCCAAGACTTCTCCGGTACTGTGAAAATTATCTTTCAGCCAGCCGAAGAATCACCAGGAGGCGCAAAGCCGATGATTGAAGCTGGAGTTCTGAAAAATCCTGATGTTGACGCAATTATTGGTTTGCACTTGTGGAATAATTTGCCCTTGGGAACAGTGGGTGTGCGGGCTGGGGCGTTGATGGCGGCTGTCGAGTGCTTTGACTGCACAATTTTGGGCAAAGGTGGACACGGCGCATTACCCCATCAAACTGTGGATTCAGTTGTAGTTGCTGCCCAAATCGTAAATGCCTTGCAAACCATTGTTGCTCGGAATGTTAATCCCATTGATTCGGCTGTGGTGACAGTAGGCGAACTTCATGCTGGAACCAAGCGGAATGTGATTGCTGATACAGCGAGAATGAGTGCCACTATCAGGTATTTTAATCCTAGTTTGAAAGGCTTTTTCAACCAGCGTGTCGAGCAGATTATTGCTGGAATTTGTCAAAGTTATGGTGCGAGTTATAACTTAGAATACTGGTCACTTTATCCACCAGTAATTAATGATATAAAGATGGCAGAATTGGTGCGAACTGTAGCAGAAGAAGTGGTAGAAACCCCGTTGGGTATTGTGCCAGAATGTCAAACTATGGCTGCGGAAGATATGTCATTTTTCTTGCAAGAGGTTCCTGGTTGCTATTTCTTTTTGGGTTCTGCGAATCCAGAGAAAGACTTAGCGTATCCCCATCATCACCCCCGGTTTGATTTTGACGAAACCGCCTTGGGAATGGGTGTAGAAATATTTGTGAGATGCGTGGAGAAGTTTTTTAGTTGAGTGGGTGTAGATTAGATGTTTTTAATCAAGCTAAATTTACTTGAATTTTTATGAAAAATAACTAATAATTTTATTGATTTATAGGAATCCGCTTTGAATTTTGAACTTATTTGCGTAGGTACGCAATAGGCAATAGGCAATAGGTAATAGGCAAGGGAAAAGAAGGCTTACTACTTGTACTGAGTTTTTTCATAAATCAAATACTAGTCCTATATATCTTAATCTTTAGCCGCTAGGAGATGCCCTACGCTAGAGTCTAGCGAATAGTTGTATTGATCCTTTGATAGCCAGCCTAAGCGATCGCCCAAAAGACACTCCGTTTTATAATCTACTTTGCCACCGCATTCTAGCCAAATGCGTTTTTGATCGTAGTTGGCGTTGCTGAATAAGCTCACCCAGAGGCGCAGAGAGGACGATTGAGGACTGCTGAACTAATTTTTGGAGTCGCAAAAGCAACTAATGTGACTTGAAAACCAACTATTGGAGTCGCAAAAGCAACTAATGTGACTCTAAAACTAACTATTGAAGTCGCAAAAGCAACTAATGCGACTTGAAAACCAACTATTGGAGTCACAAAAGCAACTAATGCGACTTGAAAACTAACTATTCGAGTCGCAAAAGCAACTAATGCGACTTGAAAACTAACTTTTGCGTAAGTTTAGCCTATTACCTATTTTGTGGTTTAGCGGAAGATGATGGCGTTTGTTGTGTTGGGGGATTGGATGATGTTCAGAAAGTATCGCGCTTTGCCAGATATTGGTACATCTGCCAACGTGTATCTACCTCAGCTTGGGCTTGTTCTAACAAGTGCTTGGCTACTTCGGGTTTGCTCTTGGTAAGCATTTTGAAGCGATTTTCTTGATACATTGAATGTTCTACAGATTGCGTAGGCGATCGCATATCCAATTGCAATGGATTTTTACCCTGTTTAAGCAACTCTGGATTATGCCGATACAGCAACCAACGACCTGATTCTACCAGAGTTTTCTGATGATTCATCCCTGTGGTCATATTAATGCCGTGGGCTATGCAATGGCTGTAAGCAATAATTATTGATGGCCCATCATAAGCTTCTGCTTCCAGAAATGCTTTAAGAGTATGTTCATCTCTAGCACCAAGGGCTACACTCGCTACGTAGACATTTCCGTAGGTCATGGCAATCATCCCTAAGTCTTTCTTTGGTGCTGGCTTACCACTGGCGGCATATTTGGCAACTGCGGCTCGTGGTGTAGCTTTGGAAGATTGACCGCCTGTATTAGAATACACTTCTGTATCCATCACCAAGATGTTGACATTACGACCACTAGCAATCACATGATCAATACCGCCAAAATCAATATCATAAGCCCAACCGTCACCGCCAACAATCCAGACGCTTTTTCTCACCAAATAGTCTGCAACGGATTTTAGATTTTGGATTTTGGATTTTAGATTGGGATCGAAAGTTACGATTTCATCTAACTTCTGCCGTAATAGTTCTATCCTTTCGCGCTGTTCCCAAATGTCAGCTTCAGATTTTTGTTCAGCTTTCAGGATGGACTGAGCAAGGTTTTCATCTATTTCACTCCCCAATTTTTGCAAAAGTTCCGCCGCAAACTCAGCTTGTTTATCTAAAGAGAGGCGGAAGCCAAAACCAAATTCGGCGTTATCTTCAAATAGATTATTAGACCATGCGGGGCCGCGTCCTTCGGCGTTGGTTGTCCAAGGAGTTGTGGGGAGATTACCACCATATATTGAAGAACAACCTGTAGCGTTGGCAATGACGGCGCGATCGCCAAACAATTGTGTTAATAATTTTAAGTAAGGTGTTTCACCACAACCTGCACAAGCACCAGAGAATTCAAATAAAGGTTCTTGCAGTTGTTGTTGGCGAATCTGGTTTAATTTTAGCGATCGCCTGTCAGGATTAGGTAAACTCAAAAAGAAATCCCAGTTTTTTCGCTCTTCTTCCCGCAATGGCAACTGCTGTGCCATGTTAATCGCTTTCCGCAATGGCTCAGATTTATCTTTAGCAGGGCAAATATTTACACAAATAGTACATCCCGTGCAATCTTCTGGGGCAACTTGAATGGTAAATTTTTGATTGGCAAAGTCTTTATCTTTTGCACCAGTTGACTTGAAGGTTTCTGGTGCATTCACTAACTCATCCGCTTGATAAGCCTTTGCACGGATGGCGCTGTGAGGACAAACCATCACGCACTTACCACATTGTACGCAGACATCCGGCTCCCACACAGGTATCTCTTCGGCAACGTTACGTTTTTCCCACTTGGCAGTACCGACGGGAAAAGTGCCATCAACGGGTAATGTGCTAACAGGTAAATCATCACCTTCCCACACCATGATTTTGCCCAGAACTTCTTGTACAAATTTGGGAATGGGTAGTGGGGAGTGGGGAGTGGGGAGTGGGAAATTAGGAGTTAGGATTGTTTGAGGGACATCTACTTTATGCAAGTTGTCTAAGGTGTTGTCTACAGCTTGCAGGTTCATGCGGACAACTTCTGCGCCTTTTTTACCATAGGTTTTTTCAATCGCTTGTTTGATTTTAGCGATCGCTTCTTCTTGCGGCAAGACACCCGCCAAGGCAAAGAAGCATACCTGCATAATAGTGTTAATTCTTCCACCCATGCCACTGTCACGGGCAACTTGGCTAGCATTAATCACATATAACTTCAAATGCTTGTCAATAATTTGCTGCTGCACCTTTAGCGGCAGATATTCCCAAACGGTATCTGCATCATAAGGACTGTTAAGCAGCAAAGTCGCCCCAGGAATAGCAGCCTTCAAAATATCTATGCGTTCTAGAAATCCCCAGTGATGACAACCAATAAAGTTGGCTTGGTCAATCAAGTAGGTGGAACGAATTGGCTCTTTACCGAAGCGAAGGTGAGAGACAGTCATTGAGCCAGATTTTTTGGAGTCAAAGACAAAGTAGCCTTGAGCGTAATTGTCGGTTTCTTCACCAATAATCTTGATGGAGTTTTTGTTAGCCCCAACAGTACCATCAGCGCCCAATCCATAGAACATTGCTCGAACAACGTTATCCGATTCTGTAGAAAAGTTGGGATCAAAGTTTAGAGAAGTGTAAGTAACATCGTCATTAATCCCAATCGTAAAATGATTCTTCGGTTTAGCTTCGGCAAGGTTGTCAAAAATCCCCTTCACCATCGCCGGCGTAAATTCCTTAGAAGAAAGCCCGTAACGACCACCGATAATTTTAGGCAGAGGGGAAAGAGGTAATTTTTCATTCTCTCCATGCCCAATGCCCAATGCCCCATGCCCCATTCCCCATACTTCATGAATAGCAGCCACAACATCCAAATACAAAGGCTCTCCGGCGCTACCTGCTTCTTTGGTGCGATCAAGAACTGCGATCGCTTTTACACTAGTTGGTAATATTGCAACAAACTTTTGGACATCAAAGGGGCGGTAAAGTCGCACTTTGACTACACCAAGTTTTTCACCACGGGCGTTAAGGTAATCTACTGTTTCATGGACGGTTTCACAACCTGAACCCATGAGAACGATAACGCGATCGGCATCTTTAGCGCCGTAATATTCATAGATTTTATAATGCCTACCTGTGCGTTCTCCAAACTCATCCATGATGCGCTGGACAATATCTGGACAGGCGTTGTAGTAAGGGTTAGCGCCTTCACGCCCTTGGAAGTAGACATCGGGGTTTTGGGCAGTACCGCGCAATACTGGACGATCTGGGGTGAGCGCACGGCTGCGGTGGGCGAGTATTAGGTTATCGTGGATTAGCGATCGCAAATCATCATCTGAAAGCAGTTTGACTTTCTGCACTTCATGTGATGTGCGGAAACCGTCAAAGAAATGCATAAACGAAACTCGCGTCTCTAAGGTAGCAGCATGGGCAATGAGAGCAAAATCTTGACTTTCCTGCACCGAAGCGGAACACAGCAGGGCAAAGCCAGTCGCACGGGCTGCCATCACATCGCTATGATCGCCAAAAATTGATAACGCATGGGTAGCCAAGGAACGGGCGGCAACGTGAACCACGGCGCTAGTCAACTCACCAGCAATTTTGTAGAAGTTAGGTATCATCAACAATAATCCCTGAGATGCCGTGAACGTGGTACTCAGAGAACCTGTTTGCAATGCTCCATGCACAGCACCAGCCGCTCCCCCTTCGCTCTGCATCTGCACGACGCTGGGAATAGTACCCCAGAGGTTGGGACGACCTTCTGCTGACCAAGCATCTGCCCATTCACCCATTGCTGAAGAGGGGGTGATGGGATAAATGGCAATCACTTCATTTAATTTGTAAGCAACACGGGCAACAGCCTCATTCCCGTCGATGGTTGCAAAGGTTTTGTTCATAATATGATTTTTGTCCCCGCCTCTAAGCTGCACTATCAGAACACGTGAATATAAGAATCAGAAATAGCCAGTACTAGAAAGTAAGTGTATTATCTAATTAAAAATTTAACGGTAGGATTTACTCCGTGTTTAAAGGATATGTTGATACCTTTAGGCTCTTAAATTAACTTTCAATCAATACTGCATCTATTAATATCTCATCCGCAATACTGCATCTATTAATATGTATTAATAATGTACTCAATAATCAAAGTCTTTATTTGATAACGCTTCCAAGCAATTTATTTTTTTTTCTGGGGTATACGGTCGGGAATCTCTGGTATATTTTCTTTAAATGCTGCCGCCTAACGACTCAACTATGATTTCACTGCTCCTAGCTTCTCTGGATTAACCACTGCAAAAATTGCTCGAATTCTATCACCTGCAAACTCAAAACTAAAAGTACTATGGGGCTTTTTATCCACAGTATTGATAACTCCAGGCTGACCATTGACTGCTACAACCTGTGAAACTAGCGTAGGTGTTAATCGGCTGCGTCGAATCGCCACTAAAAAACGAGCTACTTTTAGACACCCATACAATGGTTTCTGTGCTGCTACAACTTTACCTCCTCCATCTGACCAGAATGTTACATCTTCTGCCATGAGTGCAATGAGTCCCTGTAAGTCGCCATGATTCCAATAGTCGAGAAATTGCTCAACCAAGATGTCTTTATCATGGCAATTTGGGGCGCTCGTCGGTCTGCGTAGCACAAGATGCTGACGGGCGCGACGAACAATCTGGCGGCAATTTGGAATACTTTTGCCTACAGTCTTAGCGATCGCCTCGTAGTCATAATCAAAAACTTCGCGTAATAGGAAAATGGCTCTTTCTGCTGGGGATAGGCATTCCAGCAGCATGAGAAATGCGAACGAAAGGGATTCTGCTAATTCAGCATAGTCTTTGACATCCGTTGCTTCCGTTATCAGTGGCTCTGGCAACCATGTTCCTATGTATTGTTCTCGCTTCATACGGGCAGATCGAAGATGGTCGATACACAAACGAGTCACGGTACTAGATAGAAACGCTTTGGGAGACTGCACTACACTTTCAGTACTTTGCCAGCGAATCCAGGCTTCCTGCACGATATCTTCTGCCTCGGTCACGCTTGCGAGCATTCGATAGGCGATCGCAAACAGCAGGGATCGATACTGATTGAACAGGTCTAATCGGTTCATAAGTTACCAAGTCGCCACTATCGTCATCAGCTTTACTCGTGCCTGTTGAATACTCTGTTGCCGAATTTCATCAGGCATAAATTGATTTGGGACAGCAATAATTGTGATGTCTTCAATGCCAATAAAGCCCAAAATCGATCGCAAATAGGTTTCACAAAAATTCATACTTCCCATTGGTGTATTGGGCGTAAAATTTCCGGCACTCGGAGTAATCACTAATGCCTTTTTGTTGATTGCAAGTCCTTCAAAGGTAAAACTGGTTGGATCAAACGTAAAAGTTCGATTAACTCGAACGATATTATCCACATACACCTTAAAGGTTGATGGAACACTAAAGTTATACATGGGCACACCGAGTAATAGGCGATCTGCCCACAGCAATTCCTCAATCAGTTGCTCGGAGTCAGCAAGTACCGTTTCCATATCTGGTGTTCGGTTGTCTGGAGAAATATAATTTGCAGTTGTCCATAGTTCTGTAGGATGAGCAGGAGGATTCATCCCAACATCTCGCTGTTTATAGCGTCCATCAGGATGGAAGCTCTGCCATGTTTGAATAAATTCGTGACTGAGTGCGCGAGAAAGTGATTGTTCTAACCGTACACTGGATTGAACTTCGAGTAGCTTCATAAGTGTTGTCTCATAAACTTCTGGTCGGTTCAACGATTTAGCGCTTATATTGTAGTCATGGTGATCACCCACAGTTATAGGTTGGCTTACATAATCAAGACGAGAGAGACACTTGGTTTGTGACAAGCCGATACTCACTAAATCTCTTATATTTAGCTGCTTGAGCTTCCATTGAGAAAGCAATTAGCTTATAAATGATTTCTAGACAGCTATTTTTAAGTAAGTTGGACGAATTACAAATTAGTATTACTTGCTTGTTGTGATAAAATCTACACCATCAGTCTTCAACTGACCATCTTCCATATAAATGATGCGATCGGCAATATCGAGGATGCGGTTATCGTGGGTAACTAGCAAAATCGTACATCCTTGTTCTTTAGCTAGCTTCTGCATTATTTCTACGACATCGCGCCCAGATTTTTTGTCGAGTGCAGCAGTGGGTTCATCTGCTAAGACAATCTTAGGATGACTAACTAAAGCACGAGCGATCGCAACTCGTTGTTTTTGCCCTCCAGATAGTTTCTCTGGGTAATAATTTACACGATCACCTAAACCGACAGTTTCCAAAATAGCGATCGCTTTAGCATTGATATCCTGATTTAGAAAATCGTCATGCAACTCTAAAGACATCCGCACATTTTCTCTCGCTGTCAAAAAAGTCATCAAGTTATGCGCCTGGAAAATATAGCCAATCTGGCGGCGAAGTTTAGTTAATTGCAGCTTTTTAGCGCTACGAATTTCCTCCCCTAAGATTTTGAGACTACCTTCTTGAGCAGAACGCAATCCACCCATTAAGGTTAACAAGGTGGTTTTCCCCGAACCAGAGGGGCCAGTCATGATAACGATTTCCCCAGCCTTAATCTCCAAATTAATATCGAATAATACTTGTTTGCGAAGCGCACCTTCACCAAAATAGTGGTTAAGATTACTGATAGAAATCACAGATTCTAAAACAGAAAGTGTTGAGTTGGAGTTTTCTGGTAAAGATTTTTGCAACATAAGATTTTATAAAGTAAGGAAATAATTATTGTAGAGACGCGATGAATCGCGTCTAAAATCGCGTCTAAAAAACATCAGCAGGGTCAGCAGATCGTAACTTCCGCATTGCGATCGCACCAGAAACACTACACATGATCACAGTCAAAATCCAAACTTGTATCGCCCGTTCCATTTTCATGAAAATAGGAAGCATTGTCGCCGCATAAGTGACTTGATACAACCCAAAAGAAAGGATGAATCCAGGAAGAAAACCTAAGATTGCTAATAATAATGCTTCTTGAATTAGAACACCTAAGAGATAATTATCGGTATATCCCATTGCTTTGAGGGTGGCGTATTCTGGCAAGTGGTCAGAAACATCCGAGTAAAGGATTTGGTAGACAATCACGATGCCAACGATAAACCCAACTGCTGTACCCAAACCGAAAATAAAACCAATGCCAGTACCGGCTTCCCAGTAAGTTCTCTCCACTTTGGCAAACTCTTCTGGAGTGAGGACTCTGACATCTTTAGGTAGTCCATTAACAAGTTGCGATCGCACTTTTTTAGGATCGGCATCTGCTTTAAGCGTAATCAATCCAACTTCGATGCGATCGGGTTTACGTTCTGGGAATAGCTGAAGAAAAGTAGAGTCACTGGTGATCACATTCCCATCGGCAGCAAAGGAAGCACCATCAGTAAACAAGCCTTTAACAAAGACGGCTTTACTATTCAGTTCTGTGTCAAATTTGCCTGTATTCTTAAAGATATCGGCAACTGCCCCATATTCTGGACGACCTGCCTGGTCAAATAGAACTTGATATAACTGTTTAAGTTGCTCCTGATTTTGGTTAATTTCAGGCGATTTAAATGCGGGTTGTACCGGATCAACACCCCAAACTAAAATGGCCCGTTCAAGACGAGTTTCAGGATTTCGCCACTGTCCCGTGCTGATGTAGATAGGATTAACTGACTGAACACCTTCATAACCTAATGTTTGATATAGTCGCTCTCTGGAAAAGTTTTTTACGGAAAACAAAGTTTGAAATTGAGGATTAATTAAAACCAAATCTGCCTGTAAATTGCGATGAGGTTTCACAGCAGCATCAAAAAGCGCACTTTCAAATCCCAACTGGATAAACATCAGCATATCGGCAAAGGTAATGCCTGCGACTGCAACAGCCAGACGAGTTTTTTCTTTCATTAACTGCCGCCATGCTAGCGGCGTTTTGCGAAATAGTTTAGGAAACATATTTAAAAAAACCTTTAATAATCAAGTGTTTCAACTTGCTGTTCAAGCTGGCGCTCTCGCATGAAAAGAAATAAGGGAAGACCTAAAGACACACCAACCAAAACATTACAAGCAATGTAAACCCAGAGATTTTGCATTTTCAAACGTGTCCCTTCCCAAAAAACGAATGTCCACAATACTAGCGATGAAACAATAACATCCATGCCAAAGAAACCAGAGATTTTATTGGCAAAAAGCTGTTCAAAAAACATATTTATATCAAGACCATGCTCTAAGATAAATGGAACCAACTGGCAGTAAGGGAGAACGAAGCCAAGTACACAAAGCAGAAGATATATGACTTTAACCATGATTAAATTTACCTTATAAAAATGCTGGAATACACGAAACAACAAACAACAACTCTATATAGCAATACAGTTCAGTTAAGGGCTACTGGCAAAAATTTTTGGTTTTCGAGACGCGATAAATCGCCGTCTCTACAAGTGTTTTGGTCTTATCTGAACTGTATTTCTCTATATAGGACTCCTATTTAATTTTTGAACAAGACTCAGTACGGATCTATGCTTTCTTTCCTATTCCCTATTCCCTATTCCCTATTCCCTACCCTCCTATATTTCAATTGCTGTCTGTACCTGTAAGTTAGTGAAACTTGCAACTCGTTTGCTGTCTTCAGGATTGAGGCGAATTTTCACCTCAACTACTCGGCTATCAAGGTTTTCCCCTGGCTGGTTGCTGAAAACGTTTTGTCTATTCACCTGCAAACCAATTTGGGCAACGGTTCCTCGCAGTTCACCAGCAAATGCCTGACTGCTAATCACTGCCTGTTGTCCTAACTTCACTTTACCGATGTCAGTTTGATAAACTTCTGCTACTGCCATCATCTGGTTTGTTTGCGCTAAGTCTGCAATGCCAGAATCACTAATTTTTTCTCCGACTCGCGTATGAATTTTGATGATTTGTCCCGCCATCGGTGCTTTGATGTAAGCACCCGCCAACTCGGTTTGGGCGTGTTTGAGTGTGGCGATCGCATTTTCAACTTCCGTCTTGGCTGCGGCGACATCTACAGGTCTAACTTCTGCAATACTAGTAAGTGTGGCTTTGGCTTCACTGACTTGCTTACTACCAGTGGCGTTAGTGCGGGCGAGTGCTGCTTTGGCTTCAGATAATTGTTTGCTAGCAGTGGTGTTAATCCGGTTGAGAACTGCTTTGGCTTCGTCTACTTGCTGTTTGGCAGTTTCTACAGTTAAACCTTTGCTGTCATATAAAGAATTAGAAACTGCACCTTGAGAATATAGCTGCTGATAACGTTGATATTCAATTTCGGCATTTTTGAGTTCTGCCTCTAGCTTCTTAATGGTTGCCTCTTGCGCTATTCTGTCGCCTTCCCACTGTGCCTCTATGCGGAATATCGCTTCCTGTTGCGCTGTTTTGTCTCCTTGGGATTGGGCTTCGAGGCGTTCAACACTTGCCTGCTGGGCTTTAATTTCTCCTACTTTTGCTCCTGCTTGCACTTGAGCGAGTTTAGCTTGAGCAACTCTGACTTGTTGTTGGGCTTGTAGTACAGCAGTTTGCAAGCGATCGCGGGCATCTAAAATTGCTACCATCTGTCCGGCTTTAACGCGATCGCCTTCTTTGACTAGAATTTGGGCAATGCGATCGCCATCCAATGCTAAGGGCGCAAACAAGCTAATTACCTCAGCTTCCGGTTCTAGTCGTCCTAATGCAGCTACTTTTTGAATGTTGGGCGTGCTTTCAACTGGCTCAGATGTCGCAGTTTGGCCAAATAACCCAAACTGAGAAATCCCATAAACAACAATTCCACCTGTAATAGCAGTAGCTGCAATTACTAATGCAATTAACCCTTTCTTGGAAGCTTTCTCTGACAACTTTTGAACCATCTATTTTGCTCTCCTAAAAATTATTTTCTCTAGATTAAATGAGTTAGATTTAGTAAAAGCTGAATATCATTTTTAACAAGTTATAAATGATTAATGTTTGTTGTGCGTACAGTATTTTGCAACAAGCATGAGGTAAACAATCTAGCTCTCTAAACCTGATATCAAGACCGTTTTAGTTTTTATTTCTGATTTATGTTGCGGCAAGTATACCGTCAGCATTTTGCCTAACAACGCACATTGTTCGATAAAATCAATTGTTTCATCACCCCATAACTTCTCCAGAATTAAACCGTTTACAAAGCTCAAGACAAAGGAAGCCAATACCGGATCTTGAATACCCAAAAAATCGCAGGCTGCCTCCTGATAACGCTGATTAGTCCGCTTAAAAACGCTATTTCTCAACATTTCTTCAGAGTCTTGGTGTTGGCAAAAATCAATCCAAATATAAGTCCATTTAATGAAATAATCTTCGTTTTTCACTAGATATCTTCCTAGTGCTTCCATTGATTCTTGTAGCGTCTGCGCTCCTTCTAGTTCAGCTAATGCTGTACTTAAATCTTGCTCACATATTTCTTGGGCCAATTGCTCAAATAGAGCTTGTTTGCTAGAAAAATAGTGGTACAACGTACCAGTAGAAACCCCTAGCCCTTCAGCGATTTGGCGCATAGTGATCGAACCATAGCCTTTTTGGGCAAATAAATCAAAGCACTTGTCGAGCAGTTCTTTACGGTATTGCTCATGGTCAACAATCTTTGGCATGATTTGGCTTATTTATATCGAACAATTGTTATATATTATTTTAGTATCTTTACTACTGAGATGTAAAAAACATAGTTGATTGATTTAAATCGAACATGCGTTATAGTATAACCTAGTTTTGCGCTAGTAGTCCGCCAATAAATAATTGATGGAGAAATTCCCTGTAGAGACGGCGATTTATCGCGTCTTTCTAAGCGTCAAAATGAATTTGACAAACCACTAGATGTAATACCCATAAATTTTGATATTTACCACTTAGTATAAGACTATGATTTAGTTTGAGAAAAAATGCGTAAATTCTAGGTAAACGACGGTAAAATAATAATCAGTGTCTTTTTTATACGGTAAAATAATAATCAATGTGGTTTTTCTTAAGTGTAATTTATGCCTTATCGGAGAAAATTTTTAACAAGAGCAGGATATACCACCCTTTCTGCCTTACTGACTATGGGTTTTTTACAAAAGGATAAGCAAAAAGAAAACCATAGTACGGATTCTATTGCAGCAAATTATACAACTATCAATTCTCCCCTTCGGCAATTAGCTGCCGCCAAAGGAAAGCGTTATGGCGCAGCAATTTCTAGTGAATTTTTGCAAACAGAGAAAGATTACGCTAACCTGATTGCTCGTGAATGTTCGGTTGTGACACCAAATGGTGAATTAAAATGGAACGCCACTGAACCACAGCCAGGACAATTTACCTTTGAATCAGCAGATGCGATCGCTGATTTCTGCCAAAAGCATAATATAGACTTGCATGGGCATACCCTTTTCTGGCACATGGGAAGACCAGACTGGCTCCCTTACCCCCCTACACTTAAGATGATTGAACGGCATGTTAAAGGAGTCATGGGGCATTATCGCAATAGTCCCGTTTTGAAGTCTTGGGATATTGCCAATGAAATTATCGCTGATAATGAAAATGAAACCGACAATGCTACTTACGGTTTGCGTAAAGGTGTAAAACCACAATTAATTCGAGATTTATTTTTAATTGCCGCTTCAGTTGATAACAGCAAGAAATTCTATCTAAACGATTTTGGCATCGAAGGCGCTACATGGAAATCAGATCGTTTCTTAAAAATGGTCGAATATCTGAAAAATAGTGGCGTTAAAATTGACGGGGCAGGTATTCAATCGCATCTATGGTTTTCTACTGCCTATGGTTTTGACGAGAAAGGATTTAATTCCGTCTTAAAACGGCTTAATGATCTTGAAGTTAAACCAATAATTACAGAATTAGATATTATTATTGATACGCCATTGCCCGATAGTATTAAAAAGCTAGACCAGATGGTAGCCGATAGTTACAAGCGATATCTTGATCTATGCTTTGCGGCTAAAGTTGATACTATAATTACATGGGGGCTTACAGACCGTCATACCTGGATACGTCATCCCGACTGGATGCCAAGAAAAACCTTTAGAGGCAATCCAAATCTTTGGAAATTTCTGCGTCCGCTTCCCTTCGATGAGAACCTGCAACCTAAATCTGCCCGCAATGCTATTGCCCAGGCTTTTCAGCAAGCAACTTATACTTCACCCAGGCGTAAATAGTACTTTTAAGTATTTAGGACTTATGCAAAACTAAACGCGGTAGGGGCAATTCATGAATTGCCCCTACGTGACAATAAGGCTTTTGCCTATTGATTGCGTAAGTCCTGGTATTATTCCAAGCGAAGTATGTGGCGAGATTCTTCGCTATTCACAAGCACAGAAGTTGAATCAGGTGTGCTCACTAATTAATGATTAAGCCTTGCCTTAAAACAGTATTTCATAAATTCGTGATAAATTTAGCAATCTACTGGTAAGGCTTGGCGATACTTAATCACACTAGAAACTTCTAAAATTTTGTACTGAGAAATCGCACGATTCTATTCTTTTTTTGTTGACTTGGCATACTCCAAATTTCTCGTAAAAATAATGTGCCTACAAACCAAGGCTCAAGTAAGTAACGTCTCCAAAGTCTTTTAGGTTCAGACAACAAACGATACAACCATTCCAAGCCCACCTTTCCCATCCAGCGAGGAGGAGTGGGTATTGCTCCTGCTACATAGTCAATACAGGCTCCACTGGTCAAAATAGTGTTGGTGTGAATACGTTCAAGATTTTCGTAAATCCAACGCTCTTGGCGTGGCATACCCATCCCTACCATCAATACATGAGGTTTGTAAGCATTAATTGCAGCCAGAGTAGCAAGATTTTCTTGGCTGTTTTTATCCATATCAATATAGCCATGAGCGCAAGCAATCTGTAACCCAGGAAATCTCTGGCACAAAATACTTACTCCTTTTTCAGCGACTCCTGGCTTTGAACCTAAATAAAATACACGCCAGCCTTTATCAGCTGCTTCCGCCATTAAAGGCCATACCCAGTCAGCATAGGTTACTCTTTGTTCTCGTTTCATGGGAAAACCTAATAGCTTTCCAATAAACAATAGAGGCATACCATCAATATGGGTATATTCTGCCTTGGCATAAAAAGCTTGCATTCTTTGATCATTATGGAAGAGATAAAGACTATGCATATTGTGATTAGCAATAATCCATTTTTTATTCTTCTCAATGGATTCTTCAATCAACAAATTTAACTCTGGGATAGAAAGTGCATCTACTTTAACACCAAGAAATTTATAAGAAAATCGATTTTTCATGACTTAATTTTTGTTTTGTAAGTATGAGAAGTTAACTCACACTGAAAGTGAGTTTCAAAAATAGTTTTTAGTATATGTATACTAATTATTCTTAGTTCAATATATTTGTAAATAAATAGAGCTAAGAAGCACTGACTTGAATGAGGACTTTCGCAATATTTTGCGCTTTTGCCTTCCAGGAATATTTTTCTGTAATTAAGGTATAGGCTCTATCTACAAGTGATTGATATTTATCAATATTTAAAGCTGCATCCAGTACTGTATTAGCGACTTCTTCAGTAGAGTATCCTGTTACTAAAAGATGTTCTAAATGGCGAAATTCTTCTAAACCTCGCAAGCCTTCTGGTGTTGATACAACTAACTTTTTACTAGCGAAGTAATCTAATGCTTTATTGCGAGCACCACCTGCTACTGCTTGTTTTGAGAATGGCAGCAAAGCAATATCTGCATATTTAAGATGGGTAACAAAAGCCTCTCTTTTAGGTAAAAATCCTAAAAAAGAAATGTTGGAAGGTATTGGCTCTAAAATATCATTACTATCTCTACCAATCACAACAAAATGTATTTTTTGGTGATGATTTTCAAGATATTTAGCAACTTCGATAGTCATTAATACAGACATGTCGTTGCTTGGGAACTGAAATGTTTTAGGAGCAATAAGAACTACTATTTTTGCTGGTCTAAATGCTTGGTAGGGGTCTTGATCCAGAAATAATTCAGTATTTAGTAAGTCTTCAGTTACACCATTGCCAATACTATAAATCTGTTGTGGAGTTTTACCATACCACTGGGAAATTAATTTGGGAATTGAGTCACCTGCGGCAATAATTGGACTTCCAGAAAATATCAAAATTCCCTGAGCAATATATGTCTTAATACATTGTACAAACTCTTTGAAAGGATTAGCAACTGAAAACAAGCGCATCCAGTATTCATATGCCGAAAATGTATGAAAATCTAATACAAGATAAGGCTTATTACCTTTTATAAGCTTCAGTGAAATTAAAGCAGCCAAGCCAGGTAATGTTTCTTGAGCATAAATGATATCTGGACGAAACTCATCAATGCACTTTTTTATAGTTTGAATATATGACTTCAGGCTTCTTGATCCAATCGAAATAAAAGGTGCATATTTAACAGATGAACAATCTAATCCTAGTTGAAAAACATCAAAACTTTCAGTCAGATATTGACCCAGATAAAAAGGTCTAGTGAAAGCACCAAATGGTTGAGTAGAATCGAGTGTTGAGACAATTAGTAAGCGTTTACCCATAATAGCGATCGCTGATTTTTCTAAAACTTAATAACTATTCATTCTGATGGTAATAAATTATGCAAATATTCTTAAATAAGAATTCTTTTGCAACCATAAACTTTATGAGTTGGTTTGCTTAATATCCTCAGAAAATGTAGGAGAAGTTGCCAAATTTGTGTAACCAACAATTGCTCTGATATAGGGTAAAAACCAGTAAAATATCCAGAATGGCCCAGAGTGTCTGCTACAAAATACAGTCCATGCTTTCAATGGAAATCCTTTAATTTGCAACACTTTTTTCAAGCGTTCTAATATACTTAAATTGGGATCTACCCAGCTATTACGGATAGAATTTTTAGTACAAGTACCAACATATCCAGGAGCTACCCATATATGACAACCTAATTTACGCGCTCTGAGGGCATAATCTAAATCTCCTAAACTGTGAACAAAAGCTGTATCAATATTGCCAACCTTTGCAACAACAGCTTTAGGGATTAGCACACAGTTGCCATACATAGCATCGCATTTTTGGATAACCGAACTTGGTTTTAAAAATTCAAACTTATTAGAATACCACTTTTTAGATTTTACTGCTCCTCCATAGGTCGCTCTTCCTGTTGTTGGATCTTTAGTTGAACCAACTACAATTGAGTCTGAATAGCCTTGTTCAGTCAAATTTTTATGAATCTCTAATAATCTACTAACAGCATTGGCTTCTAGAAATGTGTCGTCATTCAACCACAGATAATAATCATATTGATTTCTTATCGCCTCAGCAAAGGCGAGATGCATCCCTCCCACCCAGAATAAATTGCCATTACCCTGAAGAATGTGTACTTCTGGATATTCTGCTTTAATAGCTTGTGCAGTCCCATCAGAACTACCATCATCAGTTAAATAAACATCACAGTGATTTGTTTGCTCATATAAAGCATGTAGACAGGCAAGAGTTGTATGACGCCTGTTATGGCAGGTCATAATTACAGCTAAATTTGCTTGTTTCATCTTATTTCCCTCATCTAATTTTTATTGAAAATATTCAATGCAAATAATAAATTTATGCGTAGCTTTTACATACTTGACTTCATTTTCAGACCCAAAAACCTTCATTCTCCATTTTTTCGACCAGGTTTAAAGTCTAGCCATCTTTTCTATCCAGCCACTTAGGTTAATATCTAAATTAAAGTTTTGTAATTTTTGTTCCATTCTTCTGACTACCAACATATATCGGTGTAATACTGACACACGAGGCATATTGAGTCTGACAACTTCTTGACACAACCATCTGTATTTCTCTGAATTGCTGTTAAGTTTTTTCAATTTCTTGATTTGTGCATTCCAATCGTTATAGAAGAATAAGTTGAAATAATGGATGGATATCATATCATCCCAATGTCTAATTTGTAGTTCTTTTGATAAACGGTTATGTAAAGGTAATGGATAACTATAGTTAGGAGGAAGATGTTCGACCCTTTCTTCTAAAGCACATAAAGTTACAGACAAAACAGATTGTTCAACAAAATAAATACCTTGGGGAGGAGTAATATCTAGCCGCATTACTTTTTCAAAGTTCTCTTTCCATGTTGTAAATATACCTGCGCTCCTTCTCACAACAACCAAACCAGAATTCCAATAGGCTCTGATTCTTTTATTACCAATTGGTGTGTTAACAAACACCTCACGTTTTACCCCCAGTACCTCATATAGTTTTTGCCAGTACCATTCTTGTGGGTCTTGCAAACCTGTAGAACCAATTCCTTGACCATACTCAGGACGTATCCTTACGTTGCAATTCACTGGCAATAAAAATTCTTTTGGTTCAGAAAAAAAGCATTTGTCACTATCTAAAAAAACTAATATTTCTGCATCAATACTTTTTTCTGCATAAGCACAAACTAGGGGTTTATTGGCTAAATAATATTCATGAAATTCTCGATTTATAGGAATTTGTTGATGAGTCACCTGCAACGCTTCAAATGCTTGTTGCGTTGGCTTTGATATTGGTTCACCTACTCTAGGATGAAAACTATATATAGGTGTGTTTTTCAATTCGCCGCAGAACTTACGAATACTTTCTGCAAGCATCAAAGATTGACCTTCTAAGCGACCAGGTTCTGTACAAATTATAAAAGCTATAGGTATTGACATATTATGAAGTATTGATTTACTAAGTTAATTACTAAATGAAGATTTATTTTCTATCATCAATATTTCCTGAAACAAAGCTGAATAACGACGTGCTTGAAGTTCCAGAGTGAATTCTTGTTCGGCTTTCTCACGAGCATAGAATGACAGTTTTTGCAACCTCTGTTCATTTTCAAGTACCCAGATAATTCCTTTGGCAAAATCCTCAACTTCATAAGGTTTGGCCAAATAGCCGTTCTGCTGATGATTAACAATATCTTTTAAGCCAGTAGAATTAAACGCCACAACTGGAGTACCACAAGCGAGTGATTCAGAAGCTGTCTGCCCAAAAGATTCTTGAAGAGAGGGTACAAGCATCACATCAGCTGCTGAGTAAACAGTTGCTAAAGATATATCATCATGTAAGTGTCCCAAATAGTGTGTTTTGAAGCCTAATTCAGGTGGAGTTTCGGGTTGAGATGCACCGAAAATAACAACCTCAAAATTATCTTTCCAACCAGATTTGCTTAGTTCTTGTAGTGCTGGTTGCAGATAATGAAAACCTTTTCTAGAGTCATTGGTTGCATCTAGCGCTCCAAAGAGAATCAGTTGTTTATCCAGAGGCAAATTCAGTAATTCTCGCGCTAAACCTTGATGAACAGGTTTATACTTCTGAGTATCCAGCCCATTCGAGATTACTTCAATTCGCAAATTCTTAAACAAAGAACTAGACTTAGCACATTCGGCTAACCAAGAACCTGGCGAAACAATTGTCAGATTCAAATTTTTCAAAGCTTTGATTTTACGTTGCCATACCCAACGAGATAAATCCCCATCCTTTTTGCTATTTAATTGAGGACAGGCTCCACAGGATATCTGGTAGCGATCGCAATCTCCAGCATAGCTGCATCCTCCAGTAAATGCCCACATATCATGAATTGTCCAAACCAAAGGGCGCTTTAGTTTAGCAAGAGTTTCTATTTGCATAAAGGCTGCACTAATCCAATGCAAATTTATTATGTCTGGATTAATATGAGCAACTTGAGAAATAACTTTATCTGGCAACCATTGAATAAAGAAGGGAGTATTTTGCTTTTGAGAATAAAGCTTTAAAGGTAAAGTTTCAAATGTTAACTTTGCTTTGGCGATGCCTTGAAATAATCTGAGTTTAGGTGCAATTACTGTTTTATCATCAGTAGATTTTTCTTGCACCAGCATTTGTGATTGTAAGTCAATATTTTGTAAGCCTTTGTGCAAGCGATATGCAGCACGAGCCGCACCACCAGCCACATCCTGGGTGCTAAGAAGCAAGACGTTCATATTACTACTATCTAACTTGAAAAATCTATTTGATAATAATGATTCTCTGTTGCAGAGAATCAGTATTATAAGTATTATTTGTTTGGCTTTATGCCCTCACAATATAACGAGCCTGGTAAATATACTGTTCCATCAGCATTAATATCTAAGACTTCATTACTAAAGTTTGGAATATCACTTGTATGGGCATCCAAAAACTTAATATTCGAAAAACCAACTCTTTCAAAGAGCGTTTTCATACTATAGCTGTCATACATCCATTTATGTTTTTCACCAAGGGTTGTTTCATCTATCATAGATTTCCGAACATAGCGTGGTATCAACCTCTTTACCATGTCAATATAAAGGTATTTGAATTTGTTTTTGAGCTTATTATGATTGATAGTAAATACCTTTTGCAATACAGAGCTAGTATTGTTATTTGCTATCTCTTCTTTGATATTTACACCTGTTCTGGTTTGTACATAGTTTATGGATGATTCATCATTGTTTTCAAGCAATTGTCGCCAATAATCTTTCATCAAACCACCATGTTCTGTTCTCACCAATTGGTCAATTAACTCAATAATAATCCATTCATATTGCTTCCTTGCTTCCTCATCTTGAATACTATCGATAATTCTTAAATATTCCCGGCATGTTCGCTCTAAGTCAGGAACAACGATGCGTAAAATACCTTGAGGTTTTAGAACTCTATAGCATTCTTTTACCAGCATCTCTCCTGTGTTCTTAGAGAAATGCTCTAAGACATGACTGCTATAAATTACATCAAAATAATCTTTAGGGTATGGAAGTGGTTGCAGTAAGTTATGGGCAATTACGTCAGGATGCTCAGAATTGAAATCGATATTTATCCATCCAGAGGAAAATCTGTGCCCACATCCAAAATTTAACTTTTTCATGATTTCTCTCCTTTTAATTATGCAAGTATCTAAACTATTTACCTATTTATATATTGCTGTCCGCTGAAAACTAAGGGTTAGAGATAGTGAGGTTGTAAGATACATCAACCAATTCCAACCGGGAATTAATAACCTTGCTTCTGAGAAATTCACTATGACAATGATAATTAGCATCTGCATTGCCCAATAATCTTCCGGTTTTTCTGCCACTGTAACAAGTCGAGTCAGCGCCATTACAAAGAACCGGATAAATCCTGCTGCAAAAGTCAAAAAACCTAAAAATCCTAATTCTAACAATAGTTGCAAAAAGCCATTATGAGCATTACTTGCCCAATCATATGTAGCTCTTAAATTAGATGCAGCATTACTAGTCCAAAATCCAGAATATCCATAACCTAGCCAAGGTCTGTCCAAAACTTTGGGTATCACTAATTCCCAAAGATCAGAGCGACCATTCAAGGTAAGGTCTTTACCAGAAGTACCAACTACAGTTTCAGCATTATTGATCAGTAATATTGAAAAAATAATCAATAACATTAAAGCTGAAGTAATCATAATAACTTGTAATTTGTAATTTGTTTTTTTAAAGGATTGATAGAAAGGCAAAAGTAATATCATTGTCAATAGAATTGCCAATGATGTTGTTGAACGTGTGAGGATGATGAGACAAATCGATAACCCGCATAGTGCCCACATCAACCAGCGATATCGATAGCTACTAAGAGCAAGATGTAAAAAAACTCCTGCGCTCCAATTCATCATGTAACCTAATTCATTTTTATGACCATAAATTCCACTCCACATATCTCGTAGTTCAGGTGATGTGTGAATATAACCTGGTATGAATGCAGAGAACATCATAGATAATAATGCAGCTACGCCAAGCGCCCAAGCTATTAGCCTCATTTGTTCCCTTAGGGGATAACGCATTGCCAAATAAATTGCAAGAAAATATATTCGGATTAGCCCTTTGATGTCTTTTAGAGTAGAACTTAGGTCTTCTGACCACAAGATAGAAAATATAACTATTGCTAATAAAAAAAACTGTAATGGACTTTTGGTAATTACATAAATAAAACCTTTCCAGTATGAAAGCAGAAAATAAAATAAAATAGAATATGAAACTAAATTAAAAAAAGTATCTACTTTATCGCCTCCAAGGGTAGTCATAGAAACTTCTTGGGCAGGATGTATTGTTAATGCTCCTACAGCTATTAGTAGTAGCAGAACAGTTAATATTCTTTCTGTTATTTTTACCTTTAACACTGACATTCTATTTATTAATTTACTAAATATATCACTATTTTTTTATCGCTGAGTAATTAAATCTTTTCTTTACTTCCTCTTTAAAAATATCTAACGCAGTTGCTTTATAAACTGTTTTCTGTGTAAAGTTATCTGCTTCTATATTCCTCACAATAAACGGTGGATGTTTTAAGGGAAACTCCATCGCTTGCATTGACATATTAATGAACGAAAATTCTTGGTTGGAAGTGAAATGAGTCGCGTCGGCACCAACACCAACATTAGAGATTAAGTTGACATTGGGAATAATGCTTAAGCTCCCCTGTATCCAACAAGCAAATGTCCATTGGTAATCCCAGGTTATACCAGTGGGATTTTGATAAACAGACTGAAATATTCGTCGCCAATAACTTACTGCTTTTGGGTCTACAAGAATGTCATGTAAAAGGTTTTCAGCTTGCACCTCTTTCCAGAGTTTGATCGTCAAATCATAATGTTGCCAAGCACGTCTCCAGCTCGCCCAACCCCAGCAGTGATTGTAGCGAGAAAAATAGTAACTGTAATTTGTCCGTTTTCGCCCAAATTGAAGATTTTGAGCAGATATTGTGGCAATTCTGGTATCATTTCTATATTTTTCTAGCAGTTCTTCACCAAATCTGAAAAATGTTGGGTGAGGGATACAATCATCTTCTAAAATAATTGTCTCTTCAACATTATTAAATACCCAATCTAAACCACTAGAGACTCGTTTCGCACAACCTAAGTTAATATCAGAATAATTCTTGATAACTTCGCAGTCCCAATCAACTCTTTCAATAATTGCCCGAGTTGCTTCACACTTTTCCGCCTCGCCTTCGCGATCAGTGCGGGGGCCATCTGCAATTACAAAAAGTTTTGTTGGCTTGGCTTGGCGAATAGCTTCAAAAACTTTCTCTGTTGTTTGCGGACGCTTGAAAATAATAAAAGTTACTGGTGTTTGCATAATATTAAAGGTTAAATAGGAATGATCAATATTTGTAAAAAGGAATAAGCGATCGCACCTGAATCTTAAATATCTTTTGTGTTCTTGAATCAAATGCGTTGCACAGAAAAGCGGCAGCAGCTTGAGATATTATGGTTGCGATCGCAGCCCCAAGCCCTGCATATTTAGGAATAAGTAATAAATTAAGAACAATGTTTAATATAGCCCCAAATAAAGTTTTACCTAAAGAAACATGGTTCAAACTTTCAGCAATAAACCAAGGTGATGTTGCAAGACCCATAAATACAAACAAAGAAGTCCAAATATGAACTGCTAGTATTGCTCCTGCTTCTATATATCCACTTCCAAACATCACCATAATTATCTTGTCAGATAGGAACGTCATTGGCAGAGCAATTGCAAAAGATATACATGTCATTAGACTGAGTAACTGTCCTATTCGCTGATAGTAAAGACTTTCTGATTTTTCCTTAGCTGCGTAAATTGAAGGAGCAATAGAAGAAACAATAGCTCCGGGGATAAAATACCAAATTTCAGAAACCCTAACAGCAGCAGAATAAATCCCAACCTCACTATTTCCAATCATTTGACCTAACATCACCTGATCGATTTTCATAAAGATCAGGATAGCGAACCCCGAAAAAATTAAAGGTAAACTTTCTTTCAGAAGAGTTTTGGCAGCAGAAAAACTCCAACGCCATAACCATAACGAAGACTCTTTGGCTTGATAAACAATCAGCAAACCAATTGCACTCATTGCAAATTCTGCTAATGTTACCCAAGCAAAAGCTAATAATGGTGCTTTTGTTAAAATTAGAGCGATTTTGATAAGAGTATTTAGCAGAAATGCTGTGTTTTTAGCGATCACAGTGTATTTTGACTGCACCTGTGATTGAAACCACAGTTCAATAGTATCAGCCGCTCTAAAAATTCCTGCCATTGCTAAAATTGCAACTAGCCATATCTTCAGTGTTTCATGCTCACCTAAAAAAAACATAGTGCTAACTGCCAATAAGACAGAAGCAATTCCGCCTAGCAATTTTAGCCAAAAAGTTGTTCCTAAAATTTCCTCTTTATTTGATGATTGACGAACAATATGTCGAACTACTACATCGTCCAATCCTAGAGTGAAAATTGGGCTAAATAAGCTAACAAAAGCTAAAGCATAGTTAAAAATACCATACTGCTGTACTCCTAAGTAGCGTGCTACCCATACTCCTACGACCAAGCTTGCACCCATACGGAGAATACGGTCAGCAAACAACCAGCCTGTATTGGAAATAATTGCACGCAGCCCAGAACTAGATTTAAATTTTGGTACGTTTGTAAGTTTGAATTTTCTTAACATTATTTTATTAATTAATCATGTGATTTTTTATTGATTTAAAAATAATCATGTGGAATCATTCAGAGTTTTACATCATTTATCGGCTATTTTTTTAACTTGCCAGTTATCAAAGTTTTCAAAAAATAGCTAAATAAGAGAACAATACCTTTTCCTTTCCAAAAATAATTATGCTCAAACAAAAATATTATTTTAAAATATGAAATAAAATCATCATATTTTGGACATGGTATTGTTTTTAACTCATTGATAGATGTGAAAGCTAATAATAACGGTAAAGTAAAAGTATTTTTTTGCATAATATAATTAAATAAAGAATTGCGTTTCCAGAATCTCTTGTATTCATAGTTGTGGTCTATGTCTAAAAATTTCTTATTATGATACTGATTATTTGGATGTATTCTATACATCACTAAAGGTTTAGACATATAAAATTTTTTAGCCCCAACCAAAGACGCTCCCCATACCAAACAGTCATCAGCCCTTACACGCCAATCTTCTATATTTGGAATAGGTAAAAATTTTCTAATTATTTCTCTACGTATTGATAATGTTGAAGTTATGGAGCCAATCCATCCACCACTGTATAAAGTTCTGATTACTGAATAACCTAAATCTAGATCAAGTTTATCAGTTTGGAATGTTTCTTCTATTGCACCAAATTTTTTATACGCACAAAATAGAAAATCACATTCACTACGTTTCTTATAAAAATTTAGGGCAGTTTCTAAATATTCAGGTTCATAAATATCATCTGCGTCTAAAAAAAATACAATGTCCCCCTTTGCAGCTAAAAACCCTTCATTAAAGGATGATAATTGTCCTTGATTTTTTTCTTTCAAGATAATTTGAACATTAGCTACTTGAGTAAATTTAGCCATGACTTCCGCAGAATTATCTGTAGATGCATCATCAACAATAATAATTTCATCAAATTTAGCTGTTTGATTTATAGCGCTATTAATTGCTTCTGAGAGAAATTCAGCGTAATTGTAATTATTAATTAAACAAGATGTTGTGATTTTATTCTTATTCATATTAAAAAAAGAAGATAGATATAGCGGTGTGCGCTTGAGTGAGATACATACAAAACCTTTTATAGATTGTTTACAGCCATGTAAATATACTTAAGAAGACTGCATACCGCTATATTTTTGACAGCCTAAAATTACCAATAAGCTGGATATTTTGAGGGATTTGTAGGAACATCCTCAGGGTTACACCTCACCCAGTATTCATTATAAAGAGACTGAAAAAACGGAATTTTATCCCAACGGTTTCCTTTAATTCCAAAAAGAATTTGAGTCGCTCCTCCAAGATGCACAGCCTGTTTACCCAAAGATTTAACGTAAGCAGCTAGTGGAAGTCCATAAGCACCACATCCTATAATAGCTATATCAAAATCTTGAGCTTTAATCTTATTACACATCCATTCATAGGCATCGAACCAAGTATTAAACTGAGTTTGCGTTCCAGCCAGAGACTGAACTGCTTTTATGGTACTTAGTTCAAATTCAGGTAAAATATTTTGATTTTCAAAGAGAAACTTTCTATGGTTTTTATATTGTGATGAGATTGTTTCTGCAAAAGGATGAATGACTAAAACCTTTTTTCCTTCAAGATGCTTACTCCAAGGTTCGTCATGATAATAAGGTTCAAGAGTATTTAATTCAACAAAAGAAGCTTTTTGACAAGAATTTCTGATAATTTCTGGCTCTCCAATTTGAAACCATACTCCTAAAGCATCTATAGATTTTGAGGATTCTAAAAAAAGTTGACTAAATCGATCTAGATGCTTTTCATCTACTGGAAAAAATCCAGAATCATTAGATATTGACGCAAATATAGCTCCCTTGTATTCGCCTTTTAAATATTGATTTACGCAATAAGCTTCTGTGCTACCAAAGCGACTAATCATAAAAGGTTTACTATCTTTAATAAGACTGGTCAATAATTCATTACTTTCTTGAGTAGCTAAAATTTGCTGATATATATCATAGTTTTTTACGTAATTTTGGAAAATTATTGCATTTGTGAAAAGAGAACCTTTCCATTTAGCTAATGGAGTATTTGCTTTTACAAATTGCTTGATGTTTTTGGTTAATACCATTAGATTTAGTCCTCCAGTCAAAAAATTTAGTTTAAATGCTTTTAGTAAGGGTTGCCTTCGCAATCTGTAGCAGAACCTAACGCTCTTTTGAAAATTTTGTTAAGCTGCTAGATACTAACTCTTGTTCAATTTGCCGTTTTTTGTTGTCATAAAAATAATTATTAGGTTCATTTTTAGTATTTACACCATTGATGACTATCCCTAACACTTTCTGACCTGATTGAGTTAAAAACTCTTTGGCTGAATTTGCACTGTTCAAGTCAACTACTCCAGGACGAACGACTAATAAAATCCCGTCAGTAAGGGTACTTAAAACAGCAGCATCCGCTATTCCTGACAAAGGAGGCGTATCAAAAATAACAAGATCGTAATCTCTGTTAAAGTTACTAATTAATGTTGCCATACGTTGAGAATCTAGCATTGCTACTGGATTAGGAGGCAAAGCTCCAGAAGTAAGAACCTCAAGATTAGGCATTACTTCTTTTACTGCTGCATCTAAAGAAACTTGACCAATAATCACATTACTTAGTCCTGTTGCATTTGTTAGCCCCCAGATATGATGCTGTATGGGATTACGCATATCTGCATCCACCAACAAGACCCGCCGCCCTGCCTGGGCCATAGTCACAGCTAAATTTGCAGATACGTCAGACTTTCCTTCTTTAGCAACGGAACTTGTGATTACAATGCTTCTTAACGGTTTATCAGAACAGAGAAACTTCAAATTTACTTGTAGTATTTGATATGCGTTACCAACAGGGAAGTAAGGAATATCTCTGCCAATGATTTTGGGAATAGCTCTATCGAGTCCTGCTATAGAAGGATGATCTTTACCATTTCTACCTTGTGTCGGAATCACTCCCAAAACACTGTATTTCAAGACTTCTTTGGCTTCTTTGACGGTCTTAACCGAACGGTCTATCAAGTCTAAGCCAAAGGCGACAATAATACCTAAGAAAAGACCAACTCCTCCTCCACCAACAATAAACAGCATTTTGCGAGGTCCTTCTGCTTTCTCGGGGGTTAAAGCATAGGAAATGACACGAGCATTAGGAATCTTTTGGTTCTGTGCGATATCAATTTCTTGGCGTTTCTTTAAGAGTGTTTCGTAAGTCGTTTGAGCTGCTTGCAGTTTCCTTTCTAGTTCTCGTTGACTCTGTTCTAGCCTTGGCAAATTATTTGCTCGTTTGATGTAAGCTTCTTGCTGTCGTATAAGTGTGGCAATTTGTCTTTCTAGACCGACGCGTTCTGCTTGAGCACGAGTAATATCTGCTATTAGGCTTTGTCGCAGTTGTCCAACCTGTAAACTTCCCTCTGTTATCTGCGCTGTACCAGCGACTTGTCCTATCCGCTCTTTTAGCAAACTTTTAAGAGCTACAACTTTTTCTTCTAAGTTAGTAATTGTAGGGTGTTCAGGCGCAAAACGAGTCCGTTCTAGTGCCAGTAAGCTTTCTGTTTCTTGGAGTTGGGTAAACACTTTCTGAACTCCAGGTGCTTGACTCACTTCAGATTCGATTACACCTTGCCGTGAATCTACTCGAGCTTCACTGCGTAACTGTTCTAAACGACCTTTGACATCATCTAATTGAGCTAAAGCTTGAGAAATTTGGTTTCCTAACTTGGAAATCGTATCAACTGCTGCGCTTGCTTCTTGTCCCAAGACAACAACTTTATTCTTTTCTTTAAATAGACGCAGTTTTGATTCGGCTCTTCTAACAATTTCCTCAGCTTTGGGTACTTCCGTTACGAGAACCTCTTTGGCTGTAAGTGCTTCATTCTGATTAGCCTTGATATTTAGCTCAATATAATTGTCGATAACTTCATTGACGATTTTGGCAGCCAGTTCAGGATCACTACCTTTATAAGAAAGTTGTACAACATCAGTGCCTTTGATTCCTTCTATTTTTAGTTGTTTTGCAAAATTGGGAATCGATAGCGGTTTGCCTTTACTGTCTTTGAGGTTGAGGGAATTAATTGTCTTCTCAAGCACTGGATTTGAGCCAATAACTCTTACCTGAGTTTCCAGGGGATTGTCGTTGGCATTCAAAGCTTCCAAGCGTCCTATGTCTTCCGATAATCCTGTGAGTGAGGAAGAGCGATTTGTTTTAATCATCAAACTTCCTTCTGCCCTGTATGAAGGTTCTAGTGAAAATGCATACAAGCATCCAAGGGTAACAGTTATGCCACAAATTCCGACTAGAGGTAGCCAACGCCGTTGAATAACTTCTAAGTATTTATGAATATTTACTTCTTCAAACTGTGGTAAAGATTCCATTGTCATAATATATACAAATTTTAGAAAAAAGTTTATTTACTTACAGGAGATATTTCTCAGTATTTTGGCGACATTAGCACTGGTGTCTACTGTGCTATCTATAGTAATCTCTGCGTTGATTGTGAGTTAATGCTTTTATTAATAGTCAATTTTTTTGAATCCAAAACCCTTCTTTATCTAACGACTACCGTAATACATTTGGCTAAAATGCACGAATTATACCTCGACATATATATAGTTTTATCAGTCAAAATCTTACCTCAAATTGCTTGATCTTATCCTGATAGTACAAACCGGATAACTCAAAACTTTCTCTCTGATTTAGTGGCTTCCCATTTTTTGATTAACTTAGCTTTGTGTTACTAATGATGAAAGTATTGATTAATCATCTGATAATCAACATTATATTATGTAAAAACACTGAATTGGGTAACTTTACAAAAGATTTATACAAATGCTAATATATTTGTTGCCTATTTGTAGATTCTGAAAAGACAAGATAAATTAATTCCTTAAAGGTAAGGAATAAAGCAATTACACCAGCCTACAAGCAAGGGAATCACTTTAGAGGTAGGCTACGGACAGTGAAAAGAGATGCTGCTTAAAAGCTTTCAACAAGAATTTATTCTTGTTTGGAATAATGGTCAATCTTGGAAAGATACGGGACTGACAATAATAGAATTGTGTGATTTGAGTATCGAATTTGTAAAGATTCACAATCAGTTCAATTTGCTCAGACTGGTGAAAGGACCAGGGCAAACGCATCTAAATATTGACGAGCCTGAATCAGGGTGAAATACACCAAGACTCAAACTACATAAGGCTTTGAGGAAATTAAATCTCACTCCTTATAAAAATGATAATCATTACTAGGGGGGAGTTAGAGGCAGC
>JBBSOX010000020.1:0-81471 GCA_038259325.1 Chroococcales cyanobacterium
TAAGCCACAAAGCCCTAATGTAGAGACGCTATTTATCTAATTTAGAGACGGCTATTTATCGCGTCTCTCTAACGGGTCTTTTAGACGCTATAAATCGCCGTCTCTACAAAGCCATCTGCCCTCAGCAAGACTTCTTCAACAAATTCTGACTTTGGTCGCCTCTAAAAGCTTAACACTGGCATAAATGGCATCAATATAAGGTGTGGGAATTTGAGTGAGTTTTCCCAATTCAGCCACCGCGCCAACAATAGCGTTTATCTCCGTGGGGCGTCCGGTTTCAATATCTTGTAGCATTGAGGTTTTATGGGCACCAACATTTTCTGCCCCATTAATTCGCTGTTCCAAGGTAATGCCAAATTTTATACCCAACTTTTGGGCGATCGCTTGGGTCTCTGTCATCATTTGCCGTGCTAGTTCACGGGTGAGGGGATAGCGACAAATATCTTCTAGAGTAGCACCAGTCAGAGCACTAATGGGATTAAATGCCACATTACCCCACAACTTGATCCAAATTTCTGTGCGAATTTGATTGCGGATTGGTGCTTTGAATCCTGCTTGTTTGAGAGTTTGTGCTAATAATTGAATGCGTTCTGTTTTAGTGCCATCAATTTCACCGAGAGTAAAGCGATCGCCTTCAATATGCCTAATCACACCTGGTTCAATTATCTCAGTTGCTGGGTAAACAACACAACCGATGGCGCGGTCAGCACCGATACTAGCTTCAATAATCCCATTTGGGTCAACAGATTGAATCCGCGTACCTTCATACTCACCGCCATACTTGCGAAAATACCACCAAGGAACGCCATTTTGGGCTGTTACTACCATTGTGTGAGCATCGTAGAGTGCAGGGAGAAAAGGTGCGATCGCAGGCACACTGTGAGCCTTGACAGTTAAAATTACTACATCTTGTGGCCCTGCTGACTGGATATCACTAGTTGCCAGAGACGGAGCAGCAATTTGGCTAGAACCGTCTGTCATGAGCAACTTCAACCCATTTTTTTGAATTGCCTCTAAATGAGAACCGCGAGCAATCAGCGTTACTACTTCACCTGCCAGTGCCAGTTTTGCCCCTAAATATCCACCAATCGCGCCTGCGCCAACAATACAAATTTTCATTTTGTTTAGGGATAGTTAGCAAATAATTAACTAGCACAGCACTTGGAATACAATTCTTTTGACTTCCGCTTTGCAGCGCTAATTATTTACTCTCAAACAGGAAGGCTTTGCATCGCTTCTAATAGGTCTTGATGAACAGATTTTGACGCAGCTACTATCAATCCAGGGAGGCTATAGTTTTCACAAGTATGCAGTGGTGGTAAAGTCGAACCGTCGAGAGTAGTTACAATCCAGCCAGCTTCTTTCGCAATAAAAGCGAGTGCAGCACCATCAATAAATTTGCCCGATTTGATGACTGCTCCACTCAAGTCGCCAGTGAGAATACCATTGAGATTAGGAATTTGAATATTACTAGAGTAATCAGTCGCTATATCAATTACTTGATATCGATCTTTTAGTAAATGTGCGATAGCATTCATTCCCCATCCCAACAAAATAGAAGGTTTGGCGGATGTTATGTTTAATGGGGCACAAGCTTCTAAGCTCATATCTAGCGTCCCTTTAAAAGCACCTTCACCTCGAAAAGCGTAAAAATAAATGTTTTGGGCAGGAGAAATTGCGAGTACTGCTTCAAAGTCATCAGTATTTAGAATACTGAGAATAATTTGGTAATTAGAATGTCCATCCATATAAAACTTTGTGCCATCAATCGGGTCGAGCGTGACTAAATAATCACCTTCAGAACCGAGTTCGGTAGCGCGAAAATACTTAGTATGGCTAGAACTTTCATACTCTTCCCCAAAAAAGCGAATCTCTGGAAAAGTGCCCAGTAGTACTACCTCTACCAAATTTTGAATAGCCACATCTGCATCAGTGAGTGCGGCTGCAAAAAAGTTTTTTCCTTGTTCTTTGGCGGGAAGTGCAGCAATTTTTGGTTGAAGAACACGGGCATAGGTTGCTGCTACTTTGAGATAGGGGAGTAAAGTTTCCAAAATCAGTCGAGTAGTAGGCGTGGTGGGCATTGCAGCAAACTCCTTTCAGAAATAATCTACCGTTGGCAGGACGATAAAATTCTATATATAAACAAAAATACGGTATCATTTTGATGCAATGATACCATCGTTGCTATATTACCCTAAATAGATTAATTCTCGACAATGGGTCTATCCATGCCCCAAAAGAATTACATACTTGGGTTTATCAAAAGCAGTAGGAGGAAGTTTGCACTTTTAAGGTAAAAGTAATTTTGTTACCAAAATATGCCTCAAGGCTCGACCAAATTAAAATTTAGTTCAGCATTTTACAGCGTAAACTACTGACCCTAAATGATTATTCTGACCTAAAGACGCGATCGCCTCAAATTTAAGGATGGTAATAAATTTCTGCCACGAGAAAGGTTAAGGATGTAAAAATAACAATAATTTACACCCGAACTCCTAATTTCTAATTCCTAATTTTTATACTTCATCAGAATTGTCTCTTTTATGCCCTGGAGATGCTTCGTAAAGTGCATCGAGATGTTGACGCGCATCTTCAACGTTAATCGAACGCATTACCAAAAGTGGTTCTTTAATTAAGTTACCCGCGTTATCTAATAACTCTGGATGGGGTACAAACTGTTTTTTTGATGAATAATAACCATAGTTTCCTTGATTATTCATTGGCGAGGAATTCGTCGGATAAGTTCGCTCCCGATCAAAGCTGAACATGATCAGATTACGAATTAAGTTGCCAACAGCTATAAATGCAAGGATTGTGAAAGCAAGAATGTAAAGCAGGTGTAACATCGGATTTTCCTCCAGAACAGCAATTTTTAAAACTTTATTTTGTAACGCTTTAGTTCGCCGACCCTGTAACTCACAGTTAAGACGAGTATTTTACGCACTTTTTATGCGCTTACATTTATATCGAGCTATTTGTCAACCGTTATTCCACTTACGGTAGCATAGGATACATTATTTTGTTAGTCCAAATAATGTTAAGAAAGTCTTAAGAGTTTTGTACTATTTCTTTAACGGCTGATTTACCGTCTTGTGTAGATGCAAAGGGGCTAGTCTTGAGACATCGCTAAAGTAGTCTGCCGAAATTTAGTAGATGCTCCAATCAGCTGTTTAGGCTTCACGCGTTTGGCGAAAGCGCATTGCCACATTCCAGCATTCTGTTACTAATTGATGCCAAGGCATTAAGGTTGCCATATCAATCCCGACTTGTTTATCAGTAGCAGTAAATAGCATTTTTGCCGTACTTAGTTCATCTTGCGCTTGTTTAACACGTAAGAGCAAGTCAGCTTGTTCTTGGTCACTCATAAATGATAGCTGCTCAGTTTCGAGTAAATGACGCGATCGCGTAAACCAATGCTGAAAATCTTCCAGCAGGGGTTCTAAAACCGTTTTCAGCAAATCAGTCCCTGGTAAATTTGAGTCTGACATAAATGAGAGGCATATTTCCAACTTTCTTACTAATATTAACGTTATTTACGTTTCTTAACATTTTTCTTATTTAGAATCTCATAATTTCAGAGTATGTAAAAATATGTAACAAAGAACACAGAATTCATTATATAGTCTTGCTTGTGGGTTTGTACAGTTCCTTTGGAGAGGCGTCGATAGGTATAGCTGACAGCAAGTTGCAATTGATCAGATAATTTAGCAATGTCTACGATGGTCACTGAGCTTGTCGTAAAGCCTGCGGCATAGCTACGCTTAGGGCGCAGCCTCTCGTAGAGAAGTGCGGGCTACGCCTACGCGTGGAATCCTGAATTTGACACTCAGCTAACCGATCAAAAATTTATCTTCATCCTTTATCACAAATGATGAAGATAAATTCAGGAGTCATAATCAAGAGCATGGAGGATTCAAACCCGCCATATAGAAGCACCACTAATATTGTGTCCGGTTAAAGGCTTATCATTACGCAGGGGGAAAGAGGATTTTCCGATTTTTGCACAGATGTGGTAACTGTAACTAATTTGCCGGACATGATATAAATCTGCATATTCAGTGGGTGTCTTAAATCTTGTTTTTGATGTCTTCAAGCCGCACACTCGTGACTTCCAGTCAAACTGAATTCCGACTCACCTCGACTGCGCCCTTCTCTACGAGAGGCTGCGCCCTAAGCGTAGCTATGCCGCAGGCTTTACGGCTACGCTCAGGACAGGCTCGGCGACCACCTGACTTCTGACTTCTGAATTCTTTCTTGAATAAAGCTGAACTGGCAAAAACCAAAGTCGTTATAGTTGAATAAGCCTACAGATTCAGATAAATCACCTTTTGTAATCACTTCGCCAACGGTTCAGCAGCCAATGTCGTCAAATTCATCAAATCAGTCACAACAGTCAGAACAAGTTGAAAAAATTTATTTACCGCGTACCAGCGAATCGGAGAACTTAAAAAAGATTCGCCACACTGCTTCCCATGTAATGGCAATGGCAGTACAAAAGCTGTTTACCAAGGCGCAAGTTACAATCGGCCCTTGGATTGAAAACGGTTTTTACTACGACTTCGACAATCCAGAACCATTTAGCGAAAATGATCTCAAAGCCATCAAAAAAGAGATGGCGAAGATTATTAATCGCAAGTTGGCGGTAATTCGGGAAGAAGTCAGCCGCGAAGAAGCCGAACGCCGGATTCAGGAAATTAAGGAACCTTACAAGCTAGAAATCCTAGCAGATATCAAAAACGAGCCAATCACGATTTACCACCTGGGGAATGAATGGTGGGATTTGTGTGCGGGGCCTCATCTGGAAAATACCAGCGAATTAAACCCCAAGGCAATTGAATTAGAAAGCGTTGCTGGCGCTTATTGGCGTGGGGATGAAACCAAAGCCCAACTACAACGCATCTATGCTACCGCCTGGGAAAGCCCAGAACAACTCGCTGAATATAAGCGACGCAAAGAAGAAGCGCTACGGCGAGATCACCGAAAGCTGGGTAAGGAATTGGGATTATTTATATTTTCTGACCAAGTGGGGCCGGGTTTGCCCTTGTGGACGCCCAAAGGTACTTTGTTGCGGAGTACTTTAGAAGATTTCCTTAAGCAAGAACAGATCAAACGCGGCTACCAGCAGGTTGTGACTCCTCATATTGGCAGAGTGGATTTATTTAAAACCTCTGGACACTGGCAGAAATATAAAGACGATCTGTTCCCGATGATGGCAGAAAATGAGGAAGCCGCAACACTAGAACAAGGCTTTGTTCTCAAAGCCATGAATTGCCCTTTTCATATCCAAATATATAAGAGTGAATTGCGTTCCTACCGGGAACTACCGATGCGGTTAGCAGAATTTGGTACTGTTTACCGCTACGAACAGTCTGGAGAACTGGGTGGTTTAACACGGGTGCGGGGTTTCACTCAAGATGATGCCCACTTATTTGTCACTCCAGAGCAGTTAGACAGTGAATTCCTCAAGGTAGTGGATTTGATCTTGTCAGTAATTAAGACTCTGCAACTGGGGAATTTTAAAGCGCGGCTCAGTTTCCGCGATCCAGCCAGTGATAAGTATATCGGTTCCGATGAAGCTTGGAATCAAGCTGAGAATGCCATTCGTCGAGCTGTTGAAACCTTGGGGATGGAACATTTTGAAGGTATTGGTGAAGCAGCTTTCTACGGGCCTAAACTAGATTTTATTGTCAGTGATGCTCTAGAACGGGAGTGGCAATTAGGAACTGTGCAGGTAGATTACAACTTGCCAGAACGCTTTGATTTGGAATACGTCGCTGAAGATGGTGTTCGCAAACGTCCAATAATGATTCACCGTGCGCCTTTTGGTTCGCTGGAACGGTTGATTGGGATCTTAATTGAAGAATATGCGGGCGATTTTCCTTTGTGGTTAGCGCCAGTGCAAGCTAGGTTACTCCCAGTGGGTGATACACAGCTAGATTTTGCTAAAGATGTGGTAGCGAAAATGAAAGCGTTAGGCATCCGTGCAGAAGTCGATACCAGTGGCGATCGCTTGGGTAAACAGATTCGCAATGCAGAGAAAGAAAAAATACCCGTGATGGCAGTGGTGGGAGCTAAAGAAGTGGAAACCAACACCTTAAGTATCCGTACCCGCGCCTCTGGGGAATTGGGAGTCATCCCTGTAGATGAGGTGGTGGATAAGATGAAGGATGCGATCGCTAAGTTCGAGAATTTCTAAAATCTAACCGCAGACGCACACTAATGACAATTGGTGTGCGTTTTGTTTAGTAAGGTACTTAGGCTGATTGCGATCAGATTATCGTCTTTAGGACTCATATAGGAATCCGGTTTGATTTCTGAAAATATACGTAGGATGTGTTAGCGACAGCGTAACGCATCAAACCCTTGATAATAGTGCGTTACGAACTTCGTTCTAACACACTCTACAATACCTAATTCCGTTCAAAAATCAAATAGTAATCCTATATTTGATTTCTGAAAAAACTTAGTACAACTAAGAAGCTTTCTTGCCTATTGCCCATTCCCTATTCCTTATTCGCAAGTGATGCCCACCCAACAGTGGCATTATTAATAGCGATGAGCATCTTGATTAATTACCAAACTACTGTTGTTTTAAAGGGATGATAATCACAAATGTTGCACCTTGACCTGGAGATGAAATACATTCAAGGGTTCCATGATGATTTTTGGTCACAATTTGATAACTAATTGACATACCCATTCCTGTACCTTTACCAATTGGTTTTGTAGTAAAAAATGGGTCGAAAATACGTTGTTTTATTTTTTCCGGTATACCCAGACCATTGTCGGCAATTTTAATTGCAATATTATTTTTATCAATTATTTCTGTGCGAATCTGAATCACACTAGGAGATTGTTGGATTTCGTTTTGAGTGTGTTGCTTATCCCGTTCTTCTAAAGCATCAATAGCATTAGTTAAAATATTCATAAATACTTGATTGAGTTGTCCCGCATAGCACTCAACAAGAGGTAAATTTCCATATTCCTTAAGAATTTCAATCCCAGGAGAATCAGGTTTTGTTTTGAGTCGATGTTCTAAAATTAATAACGTACTATCAATTCCTTCATGAATATCAACTGCTTTATATTCAGCTTCATCTAAGCGAGAGAAATTTCGCAGAGACAGGACAATTTGCCGAATGCGCTCTGATCCTATTTTCATGGATGATAGGAGCTTAGGTAAATCTGTCATCAAAAATTCTAGGTCTATAGCCGCAATTTCTGATTGAATAATAGAAGCTGGCTCAGGATAGTATTCTTGATATAATTTAATCAGGTTTAGTAAGTCTTGAATATAATCATTAGCAGGTGTAATATTTCCATAGATGAAGTTAACAGGATTATTAATTTCGTGAGCAACACCTGCTACCAATTGTCCCAAAGAAGACATTTTTTCACTTTGGAGCATTTGGATTTGAGTGCGTTGTAATTCAAAGAGCGTTGACTCTAGTTGTTGAGTTTGCTGTCTAAGCTGCGTTTCTGATTGTCGCAGTGCTTCTTCAGCGATTTTGCGATCGCCTGATTCAATTACCAGTCGCACGAAGTCAGTAATGGAGCCAATAAAACTTTCTTCTTCTAGTGTCCACTGACGCTGAGTTTCCAAATGTTCACAACAAACTACACCAATCACCTGTCCTCTAGACCAAATCCTGGCATCAAGCATCGAGGTAATTCCCAGTGGAGTTGTATAAGTTTCAGAAAACTCCCTAGTGCGAGGATCAGTATGAACATCAGAAACTGCAATTACTTGTTCTTCCTTTAGAGCTTGAAAATACCTGGGGAAGCTAGAGACAGATAATTCAAAACCATGACTGTGGCAATTATTTTCACGTTCATATAAGTCAATACATTGAATACACTGGTTTTTAACCGTGTATAACCAAACACTTACACGTTCGACATCAAGTCCCAAACTAGCTACTTCCGTTACATATTGGATGGCAATTTGAAAATCATCGTGTTGTAGTTTTTCACTTTGCACAAGTTGCTGTAGAGCATTACTATGTCTGCGAAAGCGCTTCTCTGTTTCTTGGCGTTCATGAATTTCCTGTTCTAACTTATTTACTGTCTGACGCAGTAAAGCAGTTTCAATTTTATTTTTGGAAGCAATCAGCCGAATTGAACCCACTAAAAATGAATTACCAACCTCATCGTAGAATAAGCTTTTCTTCGTAGAAACGATCTGAGTTTCACCTTGGCAATCTGTGATTAATTCCTCATGTTCATCAGTCAAGGATGTGATGAATACCTGTTCATCTCTCTGCCAAAAAATATCGGCTTCTGTTTTGCAGAAGAAATCATAGTCGGACTTACCAATTAGTTCTGCACGTTCATATCCCATGAACTGACACAATGCATCATTGACGAATACCCAACTGTGTTGCCTGTCTTTGACAAAAATCGGATCTGTAATGCTGTTAAGAATACTCCACAGAAAAGCCTGAGAAGATTGTTGCGGAACAATGTCGAAAAACACCATCTTGCTTAATCCTCCAAGGTACTAACTTTCTTCTAGGCGTGTCATTCCAAACCAGGGATGAGTAGCTCAAAATATTGCCTAAGTTCTTCCTTAGTATGCCCAAAATGCCATTTAACTATACTAAGCTGTTCCATATTTAAATTACACTAAAGCCCCGTGCTTCTAGCACGGCTTTTGTTCTATTAACGATCAAAGAAACTCCCTTATAATATCTGTTTTGGTTCGCAAAGATTTTTTTGCATATCGCTCAAGGGCTTTCATTTCTTCTTGGGAAACTCTAACGTGTAACTGTTTTTCAAGCATTTAGTGTATCAATATGCTACACTAATTATAGTGGAAAGGTAATCAACCACTTAAAAAACCTTGTTGTCGAAAGACACCTGAACCTTGACAATTAAATCTATGCGGTTCTACTGCATTGTTCTAGTTTCCTCCTAGCAGTAGGTAAAAGATTTATAGGAGCTAGACGACTCAGAATTTTGAGACTATTTGTTTCAAACTAAACAGGACTTGCAGCAATGCAACTACCGAGGGGCACTCGGAAAGTTAACGCTTGGGGAGAGTCTCACCTCTGGCTTAGATGACGCAAGGACTCTAAGTTAAGTGATCTCATTGAGCCAAGAATCCCCGTCGATTTATCGCGGGGAGTGTCAATCTTCATCTTCAGTAGTAAGAGAACGAATTAATTCCCGAATTACATCGGTTGCTGGTCTGCCAGTCATTGAGCAATATTTTTCCAACTTCTCAGCTTCACCTGATGTGAGATTGATTGTAAGTCGCTTAACAGCCCATTTTTTATTCATAATATTAGACAAGTCAGATTTTTCAACTACTTCTCTAATATCAATCACTTAATCTGTTACTACATGGGTATTATTAATGATTTTTAATTCAAGAAATGATGAAGCAAACTAATATGTTTTTCCACATAATAGTGAAGATGTAAAGTCCATTTGAGAATATGAAGTTTAACTCCTTTAAAAGTAAAAATTATCAAGCAAGGGTCAAGACGGTATAAAATAGCTTCATACAAACTAAGTAATTTGGTCAAGTAATAAAACTAACTGGTACTTCCTTCAAATGATTCAATCAAAGGCAAGCAGATGGTGAAACAAGTTCTGCCTGGCTGCGACTCAAATGAGAGCGTACCATGATGGCGATTTTCTACAATCCGGCGAACGGTTTCCAAACCAAGTCCTGAACCACGCCCCACTGATTTAGTGGTGAAGAAGGGTTCAAAAATGCGCGTTTGAATTTCCGGTGGAATTCCACTGCCAGAATCTATGATGTCAATATGAGCAAAGCGATCGCAATGCCAAGTTTTAATTTCCAACAATCCCTTACCATTCATCGCATCAATGGCGTTGTCAATTAAGTTCGTCCACACCTGATTCAGTTCACTACCATAGGCAAGAATTTTCGGAAGATGTTGATCGTAATTGCGTTGCACTTGGATACCATACTTAAGTTTATGAGCAAACAATCGCAAGGTATCTTCTAAACCTTGATGCACATTCACTTCTTGCTGAACCCCTTGATCGAGGTAAGAATATGACTTCATCGCTTGCACAAGTTCGGAAATCCTTTCGGCTCCTCGCAAACCATGTTTAATCATCGACATGACTTCAAACGAGAGCGATAGCCAGTGCAATCCCATTTCTCGTAATTCAGTATCGTTGTTGCGCCAACGTTCCATCATCTTATCTAAGCTTTCAACCTCAACGCCGCCTTCTGCTAAAGGCTCCGCTAATTTCCAGGCTTGCTTTACACCATAGTCTTCTAACCATTCCAGCAAGATGGCTTCGCGATCGCTTAGTGTCACCGGATCTAAACTATTATTCAAAATTGCATCATAGCCTTGATCGCGCAGTTTCAACCAATCTTGAGTATGGGCTTCCTCAACATTGCGTTGCCCATAAACTAAGTTCATTCGTTGTAGCTCCAGGATGGCGGCTGGCATTTCCCCTAAAGTCCGAACGAGGGCTGAAGCTGGGTTGTTGAGTTCATGAGCTAGACCGGCGGCAAGTGTCCCTAAAGCTGCCATCTTTTCCCGCCCACGAATAAAGGACTCTAGCCCCCGAAGCCGACGTTCCATAATGCGGAAGACCATCCGCTCAAAATCACGACATTCATGCAGCAGTTTACGGAAGTCTTCTGCTTTAACTTCATAGAGGTGGCAATTTGTCAATGCCCGCATTGTCACAGGTGCAGGTTCACCTGTGAGTACCGGAATTTCACCAAAAAAGGATGGGGCTTCGTGTTGCCCGATGGGAATGTTAACTCCTTCACTGCGGCGGGTGATGTTGATTTTACCTTTGACTAAGATAAATAAGCGACATACAGGGTCTCCCTCATGGGACAACACTTCTCCGGCAGGGAGTTCAACTGTTTGAGCGCGATCGCAGACCCACTCCAAGCGCTCTTGAGGAAGCCGTTGAAACGGGTCTAAGTTGATCAATTCTTCAATACACAACATCAATTAACCTCCTTGAGGGGGCAGGGGGCAGGGGGCAGGGGGCAGGGGGCAGCTTCAGCTAAACATTGCTCAGGTAACGGTGAACGAATTGAATGGCGATCGAACCTTCTCCTACACCGGATGCTACCCGCTTAATTGACCCGGATCGTGCATCTCCGGCTGCAAAGATGCCAGGAACGCTGGTTTCTAGTAAGAAAGGAGAGCGTTCTAAATGCCAACCTTGAGGAGATTTGCCATTATGCATTAAGTCCGGCCCTGTGAGAATGAACCCCTGAGCATCGCGTTGAATAACACCATCAAGCCAATCAGTTTTAGGGCTAGCACCGATGAAGATAAAAAGCGATCGCGCTGGCACGGTTTCAGTTTGTCCAGTTTTGGCATGGGCAATCACAATTTCTTCTAAATGCTCATTTCCCTTCACTTCCACAACGCTGCAACCTGTGCAAACTTGGATATTTGCAGTCGCGGCAATCTGGTCAATCAAGTATTGCGACATACTCGATGAAAGCGACTCACCCCGCACCAACATAATCACTTTGCTGGCATACTTAGAAAAATGCATTGCTGCCTGTCCGGCAGAATTTGCCCCGCCTACCAAGTAAACCTCTTCATTGGTACAGGCGATCGCTTCAGTCATGGCAGCACCGTAATAAATTCCTGCCCCTGTGAGCTTCTCGGCTCCTGGGACATTTAGCCAGCGGTAGGAAACGCCAGTTGCAACTAAAAGTGCATGGCAACTAATCTCACTGCCATCCGCCAATTGCAGAACCCGATAAGGATCTTGCAGCTTAACTTTGGTTACTACTTGAGGAGTGAGAATTTCTACCCCAAATCGTCGCGCCTGAGTGACTCCCCGCCTGGCCAAATCGCTGCCGCTCAAGCCAACAGGAAACCCTAAATAGTTTTCAATGCGTGAACTCGTGCCTGCTTGTCCGCCCGGAGCCTCACGCTCAATTAAAACTGTACTCAATCCCTCGGAAGCGCCATAGACTGCGGCTGCCAGTCCAGCAGGACCACCACCCACGATCGCCAAGTCATAAAATGGGCGCTCTGCTTGGGTTTGCAATCCAATTTTGGCAGCAATCTCTAAATTAGATGGTTGAATTAATCGGGAACCATCGGGAAACAGTACCAGGGGCAATTGCTGTCTGCCATCAGCTTCTGCGTATTCTACTAATTTTGCTGCATCCGGCTCCAGTTCAATATCTAACCACTTATATGGAATCTGGTTACGCGCCAGAAAGTCTTTCACCTGATGGGAAAAAGGCGACCAGCGATTACCAATGACTCGAATCCCTTCAAAGGGGGGGCGGAATCCAGCTAGCCAGTCATCTAACAAATCATCCAAAACCGGATATAGCCTTTCTTCTGGCGGATTCCAGGGCTTGAGTAAGTAATAATCAAGTCTGGCACTATTAATTGATTTAATGGCAGCATCCGTATCTGCATAGGCCGTCAGCAAAGCACGTTTCGCATCAGGAAAGATGACTTTTGCCTGTTCCAGGAACTCCACACCTCCCATTTGGGGCATTCTTTGATCCACCAAGAATAAAGCAACTGCTTCATTGCGTAATTTGAGTTGCTGCACCGCCTCTAGAGCCGTAATACCGGAATCTGCTCGGACAATGCGGAAGCGATCGCCATACTGATGTCGCAAGTCTCGTGACACCGCTTGCAATACTTCTGGATCATCATCGACGGTTAAAATTGCTGGTTTTGCCATAACTACTGTTACTTAAAATTGCACTGCCTAGTACAGCACCGCGTAAATAAACCACCCATTCCAAATCAAAGAGACTTTTACACTGTATTAATTTTGACTTTTGACTTCCGCGGCTCGACTGAGCTTCGCCGAACGTCCTTGCGGCACTAGCCGTTGGATTCAAAATCTGTCATCAAAAAATCTACTGTTTAACCAGTTGTTGTAAACGAAGGTATGCTTCTTCTGGCGTTAGCGGTTCGGATTGATTTTCATTAGGTATATAAAATACCCAGGTATCGGGAAAGTAATGCACCACAAAACTTGGAATAAAACCCAAGGTTACTGCTTGCTTTCCGAGTTTCTCAGTTTGTTCTTCTAAACTCAGTTGGTCATGGAATGGGTGTTCAGCCATACTTTTTGATTTCCCTGCACTTTATTTAACTCTGGAAGAACGTTCAAAACCAGCATTGCACGAAACACCTAAAGGTGATTCGCCATGTTTCATAATTGCCCTGAGATTTGCTGCTAGACCTGAATAATTTCAAATATACTTTCGTAGAAAATCATAAAGCTATTTTGGTCATTGACGTTAATCTGAAATTAGATTGGATAACCACTTGAGGCAGGAAGCAGAAACTCTTCGTGAGTCTGGATTTTGTATCTCAGTTACTTGCAAATTTATGTAACTTTTGATAGATGCTTTTTTTTAGATTACGTGATTTTTATACTAAGTTAGACACAGACAGATATTTTTTGTGGTGGATTTCCTATGAGTATGCCTTTAAACATAGCCATATATGAATATGCTTTTCCGCTCTAATCTCAGCAATTAGACACTTGGAAAAAGAGTTTTGAATGCTTTAATCTCATTAAAGAATTTGCAATTAAATGCAAGCTTATTCTCAAGCGAGTACCCGCTCGTTTTGTTAACTTAATTATTGTTACCTAAGGAGCAACTAAAAATCATGCAAACTACATTGGTTGATAAAACCTTCCGCGATAATGATGGCAACATTGTTTTAGCTCAGATGCCAAATCTACCGCTTATTGTTTGGATAGTAACTAGTTTACTAACTCTGATTGTTACAAGCGGCAAAATCAATACAGTGTTAGACCTAGTAGCATATGGCTCCTTATTTACTTGGGCGTGGCTGGAATTATTTCAAGGCGTTAATTATTTTCGGAGAGCCTTAGGTCTTGTTGTACTTATTGGTATTATCGCTTTAAAGGTTCAGTAGTTATTAAGATTAACTAATTAAGCAAAATTAGTATCAGCTTAGAAAATCAGGTAAGGAGTAAAAGTATAGGACTTACGCATTGACAAGAAATACCAAATATGGATTATAGGTTCAAAACCATATCTTTCGTAAGGGCACAGCATTGCTCATTGGTGTCAACTTAAGCAAAAAGTAGTTTAACTGTTGACTCGCCCGCCTAGAACTAAAGTTCTAGGCTAATAGCTAAAGTCTACTAAAGTAGACTAAAGATTATTCGGATTATTTAGTCATCTTTAGATGACTTGAGCTATTAGCAAGGAACTTCAGTTCCTTGCTAGACATGGCTTTTACGTTAAGTTGACACGTATGAGCATTGCTGTGCCCCTACAGCATCGTCTATTTACGTAGTTTACCGCACTTCGACAGGCTCAGTGACCACCGTAGGCATCGCAGGATAATTAAGAAAAGCCTGAAAACTTCCTATTTTAGGTAATTCATATCACGATGCATTTGTACAGTGCCTAAGTCCTGAAATATCAGATTTCGGTCGCTTTTTCATTTGGCGCAGATGCATTCATAATTTGTACTTTATTTAAAATCACCACATTAAAGCTCAATTAACTTGAAACCCCAAGGTTTCAAAGCTGCTAGAGCTATTTCTGGATCTACACCTTCATAAGCCTCCCATTCCAAGGGGTGTTCTTTTGGATGTCCGTCGCCAACATTACCTGCAACTTTAATTATGGGACAGTTTGCCAAGCGATCGCGCTCCAGCCCTTTTGGAATTGCTAGCTGAATTTTGTGACCAATAAACTTCGCTGTACTTGAATCAGCGACAGATTCACGGATTAAACAAATATCACCAGCAGCCCCCCAAGTAGTTTGGTATATATGGAGGAACGATATATAATTTGCTGGTTTGATGGATCTTCTTAGAACGTGCATTATCTGTAATCCTTACACTATGAATCATAAATCATACAAGTATTTTCTATCACGTTCGTAGGGAAGAATGTTTTTAACTAACATTTTGCACCTAGCTTAGATGATTATAAATCTTCTGGTGGAATATAGCGGTTTTCAGTTGAGTCCAATAGAAACTTAACCGCCAACCCCTTCCCTAGTAGGCTAATCATAACTAATTATGTGGACATGATATGAGGAAATGACAGAAGTAAATAAAGCCAGGATACTTGACAAGATAAACAAAGAATGTAGTTAATTGCGTGGCGAGTGAGGTTGTGAAGTGCTGTTGTGGAGTGTGGCCACTCCTTAACAGATTCTTTTTTGGGAAGCTGACTTAAGGCTGCTCAAAGCCAGCAATTGTTTTTGCTTTCCAAATTGAGCTTTAGCCTTTGAAAATGATGTCGTACAGTGAAAGCAGAATCTCCACCACAATCAGAATCACCACATACCACTCTACTCGCTGGCTACTGCTATGCTGCATGAACTCCAGCACCGTTTGTGCAGTTTGGGAAATTAGCTGTAGTTTGCGTTCTAGAGCATTGTGACGCTCACTAATTTCGTACTCATCCTCCAAGCGTAGATATAAATTTTCTAGCTGTGGAGATTCCCAGAGCACTTCCGGCTTATCGATTATCTCTACTCGACCGACAATCTTATGTTGAACTAACAGAGTGGTCCCAAGTTGACGCAGTAATTCTCTACTCTCGCGTCTTCCCCTGTGTTCACGTTGGAGACTAGCTGCAAACGGTTCAATTTGATCAAATACAGCTGCTAGGCTAGTTTCATAATGAGACAGCACAACACTCTTGGCGAGAATATCAGCTACTATCTGCAAGCGTTCTACACTAAATTCATGTAGCAGAATTTTTCCTTCCTTAACTCGCTCACTCTCTGCTACGTTGAGATGAACTTCTACCTCTTCTGTTTCTGGGTCGGCAAAAGAGCCACTAACTTGAGAGGATAGTTTGGTCAAGAAGGCTACCTTTTCCACAGGCTCAAGGTTAAACAGGACAACTGCACCATAGTCCAGCAGTACCGCACAGCCGTGTTCACCTACTGTAACTATTACTGGCATAGTCGCCAGGCAAACGTAATTCTCCAACGTCTTTAAGTTAATATCTTTACCAATGAATAGGGCCTGTGCTGTAAATCTATCTCTGTCATTAAAAAGGAGTTTTTGCATTGTCGCCCTATGCTATATTCTGCCTGCTGAACTGCTCTGGTAGCGATGTCTACGATGGTCACTGAGCTTGTCGAAGTGCGGGCTACGCCTACGCAATTGATCACTGTTGTTGGAGATCACTGCAATCTCAGCTTACCAATAAATCTATCCAGCACTAGCTTAGTACGCGTTAGGGTACTCTTGAAGTAGAGGCTCCGATAAAATCTACAACCCAACACTTGAGATATTTCTATGGGGTGAGGTTAAGGGGAAAAGGGGAGCAGGGGGAGCAGGGGAGGCAGGGGGAGAAAAAATTGGATAGTGACGTTGGATGCAAGAATTTAGGACTAGCCCTTTCAAGGTGACCAACGAAGATACGTTGTTTCAGTGCTACCATCTTGAATCCTCATCTCAGATTTTGGGCTTTTTGAAGGCTGAAATGACCAATCTTCGTTTGGAATTTCACCACCTTGAAAGGGCTAGAATTTAGGACTTACGCATTGACAGAAAAATCAAAATGTGAGTTAAAAGCAATAGGATATTTTTTTATTTAGAAGTCGCCTCTGTGTGCTGTACTCCTGTTTTGGCTCAGTTTTCAAAACTACACAGGTTGAAATATTCAGCGAGTTTCTAATTTAGAAACTCGCGTCTCTAATTTATTAACTTGTTCCTTCAATTCAACCACTAAAGTTGCAAGCCGATCAAACATCGGATCTTGCTGTGATAAGTTCCCTCTGGAACGAGTTGACTGTCGTGGGGTAAGTGTTGTTCTTGGGGATGGAGACTGGCGGCTTTGACCCAGTTGAGACTGTATCTGGTTTAATCGCAACTCGACACGATTCAAGTCTGCTTCCAGGTTGTTGATGCGGGACTCAACTTGCTGCGATGAAGCAGTATTTGCAAATAACCCACCCCAGATAATTGTTGCTAAAATGGCGGCAACTATTAGCACTTGGATTTTTTTCATGTCAATAGCTCAATTACCTGAAACCCTGTAGAGACGTTGCATTGCAACGTCTCTACATTCATTTTCGGAGATGTCTACAGAGGTAAATTAGAAAATAACTTCTGCCAATCGATAGAGTTAACAGTATTTTCTCCCTGTTTTACCTCAAACGTAACATTAGAAGCGATCGCTATTTTTAGCGCTTGTACGCAAAGTTCTGCCACATCCTCACGGCTGATTTTGCCTTTAATATTATCGCCTTGCTCGAATATTAATTCTTTACCCCCTGCTTCCTCAGTTAAAGCACAAGGTCTAATAATTGTATAAGGAATCCCGCTTTCTCTTAAACTATCTTCTCCCTTTAACTTCCAAGTTAAAATTCCTCCTAATTGGTCATTTAATTTTACTGCTGGCGGTTCTTCATCTAAATTAATGCCAGGTCGTCCAGGACGAGTCACACCTGCTGAACTAACTAGGATAAATTGTGGTAAAGCTTTACCGCCGTAAGCTTTTACTGATTCCAACTGCAAAGCAAAACCACCGGGAGAAAATTTGGGATTCAAAGCGCCATCATATTCAAATTTGCTCAACATCAGTTGGAATGAACAAACTCTACTTTGCTCAATTGGCAGCGCATCTTTGACAACTTTTGCCCGAAATACGGGAATCAAATCTGCAAAGGGAATGTGAACATCTATCCAGGTATTAGCTACGGTATCGAAAGAATAGCTGTAGCCAATGCCATCCCATTTTGTATCTGTCCGTAGGAATATTTTATAACGCTGACCATCACCTTTGACGCGCAATTTTACACCTTCGCAATCAGATAAGTCGAAGGGAGGATCAAAATTCTTAGTTCTAATAGAAGCAAATCCGCCAGAGTTAGCGGTGGAGACATTACCAGCAAACAAAGCTGTATTTTCTACTAATTGGATATTACTGGCACTCACACCACCCATGACGACATCATCCAGCGCCCCCCAATAATCTTTTAATTCTGCTGATGGCTTGGTGAAATCAAATATCGGTTTTTCGTTTGCTTGGGGTAAATATTTTGCAGCCGCTTGGACTAAGTTTTTGACACCTTGATATTCTACATTTTCTGGGGTGTCGCCAACAATTTCTGGTTGGTAAAATTTAACACCTTGATTATATTTTGCTCTATCTGCTGTGTCTCCTTCAACTGGTTGCACGCGCACTGCTGTGCAACAAATTACAGCTTGTATATCAGCCATAACTAAAGAAGTTAAAGTTTCTGGTTGGGTGATATCCGCAACTACTAAGTCTATATCATTACCAAGAATTGACCTAGCTCTGTCAATATCTCGAACTAGGGCGCGAACTTTATAACCTTGTTGGAGCGATCGCTGCACTACTCGTTTACCTACGCCACCTGTTGCACCTGCTACTAATATTACACCCACGTTTCTTCCTCCATTGGGTTTATCTTGATTATCCTTAGGACGGCCTTGGATTAACTGCTGTACCCAGTTAAGGAAAGGAATTACCTCAAAGTAAGTCAGGGTTTCGATAAACCTGCCTAAATCCCATTGAGAACGATTTTTGTCAGTCACATTTGCGTCCTCACAACTTTCTTCAGTTTAGCCCAATGTCTGCTTCTCCAAATCCTCCGGTACTCAGAGCTTGGATAATATACCTGTAATCTATCACCTGTAACCTATCCGCTCAATCACGCTAGGATACTTAATTAGGTGTTCCTAATCAAGCGGTAATTTACTTATGAGCCAACTTGAAAACATTCAAGCTGAGTACGAAAAGTTTACTGAAGAATTTGAGAGTGTAATCATTAGCACCGTGAGCGCCCAGACAATACCCAATGCTAGTTATGCTCCCTTTGTAATGGATGATTCCAAAAACATCTACATTTACGTCAGTGGTCTTTCAACTCATACCAAAAATCTCTATGACAATCCTCATGTTAGTGTCTTGTTTATCGAGGATGAAGCCAAGAGTAACCTAATTTTTGCCCGTCGTCGTTTGAGCTTTGATTGTACGGCAACTTTGATAGAGCGTGAAACTGACAAGTGGAATCAAATTGTTGAGCAATTTCAAGGGCGGTTTGGTCAAATTATCGAGGTTTTGCGCGGCTTGTCTGACTTTCGGATTTTCCAGCTAACACCGAGTGAAGGCCGTTTTGTAGTTGGTTTTGGGGCAGCCTATCACATCAGTGGTGATAACCTAAATCAAGTTGTTCAGATTACAGGAGATAGTAATCAAAAGCAAGGATGAATTGTATGCGAATTAAATATGAAATCGCTTAAAAGACAAAAAGTTTACTTACTTCGATATTTCTCGGTAAGCTTGACTTTATACCTCCTAATTTTGCCTTCGGGTAAAGTGCCATTAAACTATACTTTTTAATTTTATGCTTCAGTTTCAACCTCCTGGCTTTGGACATAAACTTATCCATACATCCTTGGGGGCAATGGTTTACTATACCCAAACGAATGCACCTTGGCCGTTCGCTGATACTGAAGATTTACCTCCACTACTGTTTCTCCATAACTTTGGTGGTGGGGCGTCTGCGTATGAATGGTCTAAAGTTTATCCGGCTTTTGCCTCTAATCACCGCATTTTAGCTCCCGATTTAATCGGCTGGGGTGAATCGGCTCATCCAGTCCGCGATTATAAAATTAGGGATTATCTCAGCACGATCGCAGAGTTTATCATCGAAACTTGTCGTCAACCAGTGACGGTGGTAGCCTCGTCTCTAACAGCCGCTTTGGCTATTCGTCTAGCTATTGTTCAACCCAATTTATTCAAAGCACTGTTTTTGGTGTCCCCATCTGGATTTGATGATTTTGGGCAAGGTGCTGGACGCAGACTTCCGCTTTCGGTGATCAATGCGCCTGTGTTAGACAATTTTATTTATATGCTTGGTGCTGAAAATGAAATTGCAGTCCGAAACTTTTTACAAAGTTTTCTGTTTGCCAAGTCACAACGAGTTTCTCAAGAAATGGTGGATGCTTATTTAACCTCTGCACAACAGCCTAATGCCAAGTTTGCCGCTTTGTCATTTTTGCGGGGCGATCTTTACTTTGATCTGAGTTTATATATTAAACAACTGACAATTCCCACGGTCATTTTTTGGGGAGAAAAGGCACAATTTACCAGCATCAAATTAGGACGACGCTTGGCAAATTTAAATCCAAGGGCAATTCGAGATTTTTATGCGATCGCAGATGCAGGAATATTACCTCATTTGGAAACACCAGAAGTTGTAATTGGTTTATTGCAAAAGTATCTTGGGGAGTTAGGAGTTAGGAGTTAGGAGTTAGGAGTTAGGAGTTAGGAGTTAGGAGTTAGGAGTTAGGAGTTAGGAGTTAGGAGTTAGGAGTTAAGAGTTTTACTTCTTACTTAGAAATTAACTGTGCATTTAATGCTTTAGCGATGCGATCGCCAGAAGATTCTAAGTGGGCTATGGTGTAAATATCAAGACTTTCACTCAGTTGTTTGAGTCTGACATCAATGGCTTTTTGCAGTTGGCGCAATTCATACCAAGCCAGTGTTCGACCATCTTCGGGTGTATCAGTAGTACCCAACATCATCTCTAGCAAAATATTTAGATATTCCCGTTGTAATGAACGGCGGATGCTAGAAATTGGCTTTGGTTCTTCTGGGGTTAAAACTTCTGTCCAGATGCCTGTTTGCAGAGTGTCGAACAGTTCCGGGATGGAAAGTGCTTGCCCAGCCTGGGTTTTTAATTCTATGTCTTGTAAACGATTCAGGCGATCGCTGTCTAAGAGCGATCGCAGTACCGCACTTTGGAAACTCAAAATGCGATCGTGAATTGGATAATCAAGGCGGTTGTTAGGTACAGAACTACCCCAGTGTTCCCACCGCGATGGTGCTAGTTGATTCAACAATTGTGGTGAAAAACTAAAAGCATCCTCAGCAAATACATATTCTTGCAGCTTTGTCAATGCTTGACGTTGTTTTAAAACTGAAACTGGTACAAATGTCCAAGAAGCATCATCACTAGCATGGAAACGCCGAAATGATTGTCCACCAATGTATTTAGAAAGCAAGCTGGCATTCCGAAAATAATATTTAAGTACTCTATTAAATCTAAGACGTAAATTACTATAACTTTCTCCTTTCGATAGATCACCCTTATCAAGGTGCTGCCACATAAAACGGGCATTATCCATTTGCCACTGCGAATAAAGTAGTACATCACTACTCATATCCCAGACATTTGCCAAAGGATTGATGTCCCAAATATCTTCATCAGTTGCATAAGATAATTCTGGTTGAGGCGACACCAAGGCAATCTGCTCCAAAAAACTTTTTTCTGATTCTGGGATGATTCCCTCAAGTGCTAATGATGGGCTTCTTTTATAACCATACTCAATTGCCCATTCGTCGTATGGCCCAACAACTCCTGGGAAATAGTCACCTTGTGGTACTCCCTGTGGTGCAATATTCACGGGTAGATAGTCCATCACCGAACCCGCTAAACCTTTAGTGTGAGTGATTTCTGTATTATTTAATTCTTCGGGCGCTAACATAGTGCTGCCGTGAAAGTTATGGCGCAAACCGAGAGTATGCCCGACTTCGTGAGCAATAAGAGAACGCAAATATTGATGTATATACTCTTTCATCGTTTCACTACTGGGTGTAGTGTTTGGCAAAATTGACAACGCCAACGCTCCCATCGCGGCTTGATCTGAAGACTCCATGCTATAGCAGAGGTCATTGTCTGCTAAATGTTGTTCAGGAAAAGCTTTAAAATCTTTCAAGAACATTGCAGATGAATTACCTGGACATGGGTTTTTGCCCAGTTGAGAAAAGTGTCCATCTGTAAAAGATGAATTTCCTTCCATCAGTGCGTGATATTCTTGCTGAATTGATAGCACCATATTGGCATCCACAATAATATCTGCATCCAATATTTCCCCGGTGAGTGGGTTAACGCGTACTGGGCCTCTGGCAAAACCTGCATCTAAAGAATTGAACCAGCGAATAGTGTTGTAATGTACATCTGCGGGTTGCCAATCAGCATCATCTGGCATTTGCCGCACTTCAATAGCATTTTGAAATCCAGCTTTTTCAAATGCTTTGTTCCACATCAAAACACCTTCACGAACCGCATCACGGTACTCTATTGGTACAGCATTTTCAATCCAAAAGACAATTGGCTTTTTGGGTGGAGATAAGGAAGCGTTGGGATCGGATGGTTCTAGGTGCCAACGATTGATGTAACGGACAAATGATTCGTGAGCATTATTATTAGATAAATCTTGGAAAGCAGTAATAAAATATCCCACTCTGTCATCTGCAATTCTAGGAATATAACCAGTGTTTTCTCTAAGCTGAGAAAAACTGTAGTGTACCTTCAGAGTGAGTGCCCTGCTATCAGGTAAGGTGACTAAATTTGCTCCTTCTGGTGATGAAAAACCGTAAACTGAATCAATTTCTACATTTTCTGGGAAGCTGTTAATATCTCCAAAATAAGACTTGCTTGCATCTAAATGGTAATCTGCCTGCAAAGAGTATTTTAATAAAGGAGTTAATCCGGCAAAATCCTGCATTAGCAGTTCATCCAGGCTGATCAGAATATTTTTACTGTGTGGGTCAATAGTGTGTATTTGTAGTGAATAAAGAACTGAATCGCTAAAGGAACGAGCGAGCGATCGCTGTTCTGGTCTACTTTCTGCGCGGAATTTTACATTACGAATAACAAAGTGCAATCTATTGTTTATTCGTCGGAAATAGAAGAGAAAATCAGAAATAGGTAATCCACTATAAATTCCACTTTCCCCCACGCCTGATTCCAATGTCGCTATAGCTAAATAATCTTTATTTAGCTGCTCTGGTTTAATTTCTAAATAAATTTTGCCTGAATCTTCAATGCAATAAAGCGTGAAGAGTCCGTCTAGTTTATCTGAATTTTTGCCTATCTCACTAAATCGACGAAAATCTTCTTTTATACGTTTAGCAAGATTATTGTCAGCACTTGCTAAGTTTTCAATTACTGGAAGTGTATTTAATTGTTGCACATCAAGATTTGAAAGTTGGTTCGCCCCTGCGTAATCACTTGATAAAAACAAGTTATACAGTAATACTATACAGATTGCTAATTTCCTTATCCAGTATTTCATCCTTTGGCTTTCCACCTGAAGCAATTCTCGTATTGAGGAAAAAATGTGGATTAATTTGTTGTCTGCAAGCCCTTCAAATATCTAGGGATTACGGTATAAATCCACTAAGTCAGACAAAACTTTGTTTTTAGCTTAAAAGTCGTGTGACTATTGATTGTTATTAGTAGCTATTTAGGAATGACCCATTAAGAATATATATCTTAAGATAGATAATTTATCTAACTAAAGATATATGTTATTTTTAACTTATATCTGTATTAAAAACCAAATGTAGCATTAAAAATGTATTTAGTGCTACATTTGCCAGATGAAGGAATCTCAAGCATGATTTATCAATAGAAAGTGCGACTACTAAAAAAGCTGTTATTGAACGAAAAAATGCTTTTTTCGGGTTAATTGGGGAAATTTATAGTAATCCCAACCGTTTTCTCACATCCTCAATTGGTTCTTTCCAATAATCTTCAAAGCGGTAGCCCAACAAAAAATCAGCTTTCTTGCCTAGTTCTCGCCCTTTTGCCAGGTTGGCGAAAATTTCTTTGATTTGTTGGGGAGCCAAGATGGGATAGAGCAATTTAGCCAACCACAAACCGATTTGGAGTGATTTGCTGTAGTTTTGTGTAGCAGCAAAAGCAAGTACACCAATTTCTCCCGCATAAGTGGTGTCAAAATCAAGCAATACATGAAAAATATCGTGAGTGACTAAATACCGCAGAGCAAATAGATTACGTTTGGCAATGTCTTCTAGTTCCGGGCTGATGTTTAATGGTTTTAGTTGATTTATCCGCATATGATTGGCATATTCTCGTCCAAAGGAGCCTTGAGGGTATTGGCTTAATTGGTTCAAATCAATTACGGGATAATATCCCGCTACTGGTTGCAGTTTAGAGACGACTGTTGGAGAAACTTTAGCACCGAAGAATTCAGATTTAAGAATAGCAATATCACCCAAATTTTCGGAGTTTTTGTAAGCCATAATCGCTTGGAGTTGTTGTAGCTTTTTGAGCATCATGATTTTCCTTGGTATATTGAACAAGTGGAAATCAAGGCAGTTTAGTCCTTGATAAAATTTTTAATAATAGTTTGATGTATTGATTCAGCAGTCACTTTCGGATAATGCTCTCTCCCGCTTGTTATACAAAGTTTTTAGAGAAAGGCAGTATTGCTCGTGCCCATAGACAAATTGCAAATATTGATGCATCTAATAACTCACCTCTTCCCCAAGATTTAGAAGTTATCTATTTTGTATAACTAAAATATGCCTTTTGCCAGAAGGATAGTTAACTTCTTTATAGCTAATCTTTACTTGTACTCAAAAAATAAGCTAAGTGGCATGATAAACTTGATTTCTAGAACAATTGGTGACATCAGTTCTTTACTTAAAGGACTTCAGGTAAAACGTTTTGTGGCTGTTGTCCTAGTTGGTTTTCTAGTACTGACGACGAATGTTACTTATGGGCAGAATGACAAAGGCTTAAAGGAAAGAGTCCGCGAACAGGTAGAGCAAAATGATGCTCAAAGACCGAAAACAATAGGGCAGTGGAATAAAGAAGCTCGTGAAACGGAAGGCTCTACTGGTGAACGGCTTCAAAAGATTGCTGGAGAGTCAGCAGAAGCCTTTAAAGAATTTGGATCTGGTTATGTAGAAGGTGCTCAGGAAACTGCTAGTGATGTCGGGGACAGTGCGGCACAGGCGGGCAAAAATATCTCAAACAAAGTTAGACGTTAGGGACTTCCAGTTAAAAAAATATCCCGTCGTAGGGGCGCAAGGCCTTGCGCCCCTACTAATAACTTTTCGCCAAAAAAAGAGTAATAATAGGAACGCTGGTGTCTAACCACCAAACTCTTCTAACAGTTGGGTAACGCGCTTACCTTTGCAAATGATAGATTGTAGCGTTTCTCGGTTGCATAAATTAAATATAGTCCTTTAGTAGGGGCGTACAGTTAGCTGTGTGCCCCTACACTTGGCAATATAATGTTGCACCGCATCTGAGTGGGAACCGCTATAGTACTCTAATTTATTTAAAGTTAACTTCTTTAGGAAGGCGATCGCAAACCTAGTACAGCGCAGTATAAATCAAGCTACCATTTTAAGAAACTTGTATATCTTGTAGCTTTGCTACCATTTCTGCACGCGCCGAAACCTTCAACTTACGAAACATCCTCTTCAAAGCTTGTTTGACAGAATTTTGCGTAATCCAAAGTTTTTCCCCAATTTCCGCGTTTGTTAACCCTTTCGCCACTAACTCGGCAATTTCTAACTCACGCGCTGTTAGAGGACTTACTAAAAGAGTGTTGGATATTTTTGGTTTTGACCGTAGGGTTGCCATTTTGGATGACAAATGAATACATAAGGCACTTAGATCAGCTAAATCGTTGCCATTAAAAGCAGGATTTCCCTTGTCACGAGCCAAGTTAAGCGTTCCGACAAGACGACCATCGTAAACAATTGGCCCAGTCATCACATGTTCGTGATCAGAACGCGAGCAAAAATGCTTCCAGTCTGCTGGTGATAATAATAACTGTTCATGGGCGGGAGCGTGACGCTCAACCACGTAGCGCCCGACTGGATTGCTTTCTAAGCATACTGCCGGAATGCCCTGAACATCGATTTGGGTCGTTGGTTGCTCATCTAGAAGATAAATACCCCAATTTTGCACGCCAAAATGGTCACTAATTTTATCCGTGAGAGCTAGTTTTAATTCTTGCTCATTTTGGACATTAGCGATCGCATGAAATACAGCGTGGAGAGAATTAACCATAAGTGTACCCAGTTGGGGACTATCCAAGCCTCAACAATTACTTCTATGCTAATACCAAGGAAACTAAAACGCTAATTACAGTAGCGACTAGGAGAAGCACATGACAGTTACACAACTCTCTGCTCAGGAACTTTTCCGGGCTGCTTATGAGAACCGCTACACTTGGGACAAGAATTTCCCTGGTTATACCGCAAATATTACCTTTAAGCATGATAATAAAGTGTTTACAGGCAAAGTTATCATCAGTGCTAATCTCAAAGCCGAAGTTCTAGATGTAGATGACGAGCCAGCCCAGAAGGCAATTCATGGTCAAGCATGGGAGATAGCAATTCACCGCATCCGCCGCAGTTTTGAAGATACTCACAGCGCCAATACGTTTAGTTATGGTAAAACTGACGAAACTGGTGCAGTTGAGCTTTTAATGGGTGGTAAGGCTGAGGGCGATAAATACAAAGTCCGCAATAATGAAGTATGCCATGTTCACCGTCTAATCCACGGTACTTACGTGACAATTGACACTTTCAGCAGTCACGACACCGGGGAAGGCTACCTATCGCACCGCTATGACTCTGTGTACCATGATCCCAAGACTGGGGAACAAAAGGGCGGTAGAAGCGAATTTATCGATGAATATGAAAAAGTTGGTGACTATTTCATCCTAAATCGTCGGGAGATTCGCACCGAGACAGCAGGACAAGTATCTATTCAAGAATTTATCTTCTCTGATATTAAATTGCTAGAACCTGTTGCTGCTTAAGCTATATTTTGTAATTTAAAAATTAGCGTAGGCGCAGCCTACGCTTTTTTTTTGACCTTTTGATTGATGAATATTGATAAATTATTCCTGGCGATCGCCTCAGATATAATCAATATAGAGCCTGTGGTAAAATATGATTTTCGGAGAGTTTAATAGTAAAGGCGAGTTAATTTTTGAAATTGGTTTGATAGCTGCTGATGGTGATATTATTCCAGTACAGACGCTACTAGATACAGGATTTCCTGGCACTTTAGCAATTGATAACCAAGATGCTTTGAGCCTGGGATGGTTTACGGGAAAGTCAGAGAGAAGATATGCGGACGGCGCAGGGAGAAGCACAGTTTAACCTGTATCAGGGAGGTTTACTTCTAGATGAAGAAGAGTTTATGATTTCAGCCTTGGGTGGAGATGAACTACAAGACATTGTTTTGGGTGTGCGTTGGTTACAGACAAAACGACTAGTAGCAGATTTTTCAGCAGGAATGTTGACATTGGGGTAAAGGCGATCCGCTTTACCTGAGAAATCAGTAGTATTTAGAGGTGTTTTTGGTAATATTCCTCTATCGCGCCTACACTTTTTAATAATGGCGAATCTAACGGCTCAATCCAATCAGCCACTTCACGAGCCAGCCCAAGGGTTGAGATTCCTCCTGATGCTTCAAGTTTACCAGTCAGCGTATGACTTTTAATAGATTCTAGGGCACTGGTCAGATTATTCAAACGCTCTGAGTGTTTAAATTCTGGTTGTTTATCTCTACGAATCTGTTCGGCAATCTCAATAGCTTTATCGAGCAAATTGATAAATTCTTCTGTCTTGGTTTCCATGAGTTTTACGGACAACTAAAATCTTTTTGGACGATATTTTGTCCCTCAGCCCACTCAATCTTTGGATCTCTTGTATCTTTAATAAAAGTCTGTTGACCACCGCCAGGATAGCATTGAGTGGGGGTTTGAGGGGCAACAATGCCTTGATAAACTGTCGTTCCTGCTGGCAAATTAACTGGTTGAATCATAGTGGCTTTATTGCCCCATAATTGATTGAGGGCTAGATTCTTAATTACTTCTACATTTGTTTCATATTTATCAGTTGTTAAATACCTACCATATCTGTTCTCACTACTACTATAGTAACGATAAAACGTTTGGGGCTGCTGTAGCTTGACTTCCTCACATTTAGAATTTAGGAAGGTAACGGCAATATCAGATGGCAGAGGGCATGAAGAACTAACTTCTTCGGCAAGAACTCGTGATGAATTGAATATAGTCCGTGGGAATGAACTGACTGAAAAACTGAGAATGCTTAAGCCAATACCTACAGAAACAGACTTAAATTTCATACAAACTCTTCCTGTCAACCTTTTTTGAATACATAAATTCCAAAGCAAGCTTCGTTCCAGTGCAGTGGGTTTGTAGACACCTGAAGATAGCGATGCCTGCGGTACCGCAAGGCGGAAGTCAAAAGTCACGCATAATTGTATTCCTGGCTTTTGCGCCATTTGAAATGGTAGGTTTATTTCCGCGCCCCCTGTACTAGTTTTGGATTCAGGTGTGGTATCGAAAAATACCCTATGCTTTATATTCTCAGCTTTAAAGCAAAGATGCAAGGACAGTTAAGACAGTTAGGTAGGAAGTTCAAATAATTTTGCCTTCAAAATTTGCGGCGATGCCTATAGCAACCCCTTCAGGTGGACGCGCAAAATTCCTTGAATTACTTGTTGTACAGCTTCTTTACTCAAGCTGCCATCCACCCGCACAATTCTTGAGGGATAGGATGCTGCTAACTCTGCGTATCCTTGCTGAACGCGCCGATGAAAAGCGATTGTTTCTTGTTCAATGCGGTCTAACCCTATTCCATCTCCCCGTTTGCGGGCTAGTCCTACTTCGACATCGACATCTAGCCAAATAGTTAAGTCACTCTCTAAACCACCAGTGGCAATATGATTAAGCTGATTGATTAAACTCATGTTAAGACCGCGACCATATCCTTGGTAGGCAATGGTAGAGTCAGTGTAGCGATCGCATAAAATATATTTCCCTGCTGCCAGATTTGGTTTGAGTTCTTGTTCAACGTGTTGCGATCGGTCGGCAGCATACAACAAGAGTTCTGTCACTTGTGCAACTGGCTCGCCCTGAGAGGAGCCGAAGGGTTTATCCTCTGCCTTTTCTAGTAGCAAGCGGCGAAGATGTAAGCCTAACTCTGTTCCACCCGGTTCACGAGTAACAACCGCAGAAATACCCAGACTTTCCAACCACTCACAACAAAGCTGCATTTGGCTGGTTTTGCCACAGCCTTCCACCCCTTCAAATACAATTAATTTGCCACCCATGCTTTTTAAAGTTCGCTGCAATAAACTTGTTCACTGACGTTTGATCAAGAATAGCGTGAAGTGTTACGGGTGGGCGAGACGCTCACCCCACAATCAGTAGTTAGATATTTTTGTATTTGGAAGTCTCTAAATACACAAAAATAAGTTTTTGGCAATTTGGCAGATCAATTATTTTTGATACTGGTATTTTTGGGATTGTGCAACGAGTGTAGCAGAAGTTGTCCTAACCAGGTGCTCGGTATTTTTAAGTTACTTCTGTAATTCCTTGAAAACATCAATTGCAGCTAGTGATTTCAACTGGGATGTAAAGGTATCAGTGCATAATCAACTCATACAGGAAATTAATTATGTCGGGCATAATTAAACGTCGTCAATTTATTCAGGCAACGCTGGCAGCAACCGCAAGTATAGGTTTACCTAGCATTGCTTCTGCATATCGTGGTGAAGAATGTGTAGAAGGGCTGGTGATTGGTAGTGGTTTTGGTGGAGCAGTTGCAGCATTACGCCTTGGTGAAGCTGGAATTAAAACCATAGTATTGGAGCGAGGACGACGATGGTCAATCACCGCCGCAGGTAATACTTTCTCCACATATCAGAATCCAGATGGTCGCTCTACTTGGTTAAGTCCGAAAACAGTTATATTCAACGAGGTTCCGATTGATGTATACACTGGTGTCCTGGATGTTAAAGTAGGCAATGGCATTATCGCCTATCGTGGAGCAGGGGTAGGAGGCGGTTCGCTAGTCTACAACGCAGTTAGTTATCAGCCAACTAAAGAACTTTTTTATCAAGTCTTTCCACGCAGCATCAAATATGAGGAACTGGATAAAGTTTACTACCCAAGGGTGCGTTCCATCCTCAACCCATCTCCAATACCAGATGACATTCTAAAAACTGATTACTATTTGGCAAGCCGGATCTTATTGGAGCAAGCAGCCAAAGCTGGTTTAAAAGCTAAGAAGCTTGATGTGGCTGTTGATTGGGATATTGTTCGACAAGAAATCGAGGGTAAGAAGGTTCCTTCAGCGATCGCAGGTCAAGTTTACTATGGTCTTAATAGTGGTGCAAAAAACAGCTTAGATCGAAATTATCTCAGCATGGCAGAAGCTACTAAGAAGGTAGAAATCCGACCCCTACATGTGGTAAATACCATTGAAGAAGAACATGCTGGGCGTTTCCGAGTTACCTGCAATCAGATTAATGAGCAGGGAGTTGTACTGTCCAAAAAATCCTTTATCTGTCGCTATCTGTTTTTAGCAGCCGGTTCCATTGGTACCACCGAATTGCTTTTGCGTGCCAAGCACAATAGGACATTGCCTCGCCTGAACAATCAAGTCGGAAAATTGTGGGGAACTAACGGTGATGGGGTGAGTGCGATTGTCACATCTAGTCAAACTAATGCTACACTGGGCGGTCCAGCATCGGTAGTAATTGAAGACTTCGACAATCCCATCGCTCCATTAGTCATCGAGCAACTTCCTTTTCCGATAGTTCCCCAAGGTGTGTTAGCTCCTGTGAGCCTAGCGATCGCTAAACCAGAGGGCTATCTTACCTACAATACTTCTACACAATCAGCTAATCTGTTCTGGCCAAAGAACTCAGCCAACAATCAAAAAATTACCCAGGCTAACCAGTATACTTATCAACTGCTCAATCAAGCTAATGGTACAACTTTTGGCGCACCGCTTGATTTCAGTGCTACTGCTCATCCCCTTGGTGGTGCAACTATGGGTGCTGTATGCAACACTTATGGAAAAGTCCACGGCTATTCTAACTTATTTGTTGTTGATGGTTCTCTCATTCCTGGTTCGACTGCCTGCACTAACCCATCGCTAACCATCGCGGCTTTAGCGGAGCGGTGCATGGATCGCTTTCTCAATAAGAAGCTTCCTGAAAGTGCAGAGTGGGAATAAGAAAGCAGGAGGTAAAGATCGCATCTTAAAGACCAATACGGTTCAGTTAAGCGCTACTGGTACAAAATTTTGGGTTTTCGAGACGCGATAAATCGCCGTCTCTACAAGTGTTTTGGTCTTATCTGAACTGTATTGCCTTAAAGACCAAATTATGGTGTCAAGAAATGCTGGTGTTGTGAAAATTTAGAAGCTTAAGTGCCGTTGAAAGTTGGGGCTTTGGCTTGACAGATCATATTTCCTGGACAGCATTGGTTCCAGCAATTCATGCTGCTCTCGGTTCCCAAGCTATTTTTGTCTGGATACCTGCGGTGATTTTTGGAATGCTGCTCAACTATCAGGTAAGACAAGTTTACCTCAAGTGGTGGCGATCGCAGAGGATTTTTTTGTCTGTAATACTTTCATCACCAAAATCAATTAGCCATCTCCTGTAACTGATTCCAGTTCTGGAGACAGCAAATGTGTGTCTCTGAATGTTGAGGCAGGCAAGTACACTGTAAATTGAGTACCTCTGCCTACTTGACTGTAAACATTGACAAAACCACCGTGATTTTTAATAATTCCCAACGCCGTGGAAAGTCCTAAACCTGTACCTTTGCCTACCTCTTTGGTGGTGAAAAATGGTTCAAAAATCCTTTGCTGGACTTCCGATGACATCCCCATGCCAGTATCAGTTACCACGATCGCAATATAAGAACCCACTTTAGCATCAATATTTATCTGAGCATAATTTTCACCAATCACCAGATTTTCCGCCGCAATCCTTAATATACCGCCATTAGGCATAGCATCGCGAGCGTTGACTACTAAATTTATCAGCACCTGATGTAGTTGAGTTGTGTCTCCACGCACATACCACAGATTCTTGGGAATATCTACCTGGCAGATAATAGATTTGGGGAATGTTTGAGTAATAATTTGCTCAATTTCTGCCATCAAAGGCTGAATTTGCACAATTGTCCGCTTGCCTTCAATACCCCGTGCAAAGGACAATACTTGCTTGAGCAAATTAGCGCCGCGTTTAACATTATTTTCTAGGGTTTGCAGTATTTGCTGACTCTGCGAATCGGGCAATTTCTTCTGCAACATTTGAACTGACATCAAAATTGGCGATAGTATATTGTTGAGGTCATGGACGATACCGCCAGCTAACGTACCGATACTCTCCAAACGTTGCGATCGCAGAAGTTGAGCTTCCAGTTGTTTCTGCTGCGTAATCTCGGTATTAACACTCAAAATGGATTTGGGTTGTCCATTATCATCTCGGATCAGTATCCACCGACTTTCAACGATAATTACTTTACCTTCCCTTGTCAGTTGATGCAACTCACCCCGCCACTCACCCGTATTCATCACCCTCAAGTAAGCATCTTCTAGCTTTGGTGAATTCTCTTTATCCAAAAGTTGCGAAACATTCTTACCAACAACTTCCTCAGCCTTCCAGCCATAGAGACGTTCAGCACCTTGATTCCAAAACAAGATTTGGTTGTGGATATTTCGCACCAGAATCCCCTCAGTTGATACATCCAGCAGCAACCCTTGTTCACGGATTTTCTGTTCTGCCTGTTTTTGCTGGGTTATATCTCGCATCAATGCCAAATGGATGAATGTGCCATCAGATTCGTTACATAGTGGTACGGCATAAGTTTCCATGTAGCGGCGGGTGCCTTTAAATCCAACGATTTCAAACTCCAAAGTCCCTTTATTACCTTGGCAGATACCTTTATGCAAGTCGGCAAAGGCTGCTCTATACTCTGGCACAATTACCGCATCAATTGGCTTACCAATCAATACATCAGCACTTTCTGCTTCCATCATTGCCAGTCCATAGGCATTAATTTCTAAAAGGGTGCCATCCCTGGCAATTAATTTGATGCATTCTGGTTCTGCATCTATTATGGCTCGTAAACGATTTTCACTTTGCCGTAGAGCCAGTTCCGTCTGCTGAAGTTGCCTGATATAACGCCATAACAAGTCATACAGCAGCGCCACCAGCACTAAATCCACAGTAGCAGCGATAAAAAATGTAACTATCGCCTTTTGGGAACTTGCTTGCGACTGCTGCATTCCCTGCTGTAATAAATTTTGCTCTACCTCTAAAGAGTCTTGAATAAGCTGTTGGATTTCTTTACTGATTTGCTTGTCTTTGTCAGATAAGATTTCCTGCCGAACTGCTTCAAATCCCTGGTTCTGTCTGAGGGAAATCTCTTGTTGCAGAATGTTGAGTCTGTTGCTAATTTTCGGTTCTAGCAAAGAAACCCACTGCCGCTTTTGATCTTCATCAGTAATTAACCTGCTGATAATCTGAATATTACTATTAGTTTTTTTATAAGCTACAAGATAGGTTTGTAAATCATCTGCATCTGCTGTAATTAGGTAATTGCGTTGTGCAGTTTCAGTATCTTTGAGTGTAGATTGGATAATTCTAAGTTGAGTAACCACTTCATAGGAGGATGTCACCCATTGTTGATTGTAAACCAGCTTAACAGTGTTGCTATATGAGACTACAGCATTAGTAAAGACAACTGCCAATGCTAGGATGAATATTGCTTTTAGCTTTGGGACTCGATACCATTTTTTGATCATGCGATCGCCCTTTCTGCCGCAGATGCCCTCCATCAGTTACAATTAAAGGTTAAAAGCAAATCCTGGGAATATTTTAATGATTGTGACAGCACGGGTAAAAAAATACAATCTCTTAGAGTTGTAAATATCTAGATTTTTTGGGATGATGATTTATACATAATAGTCCCATATAAATCCGCTAATTTTTAATATAAATTCATTTTTAACAGTAGAATAGCTAATATCCAGTTTGGATAAGATAAATTGCCTAGCCATAACGTTTGTAAATACGTTGCATTGCAATGTCTCTATATTCGGAATTGTAATTAACCCTTTATTATCCCTAAATCCAAAACAAAACCAGGGTATTGGTGTCAACTTAAGTTACATCGGTGGTTAGAAACCGCCTGAACTGAAAACTAAATTATTTATTAGGGCAAGAAGCTTGACATGATTCAACCAATATGTCAATAATTATAGTTTGTGGAAACTTTACTTTTTAATATAAGCTCTTGGCTAACGTCATTGTCATAGGTGCCCAATGGGGCGATGAAGGAAAAGGTAAAATAACTGACTTACTCAGCCGTTCCGCAGATGTTGTGGTTCGTTACCAAGGGGGTGTCAATGCTGGACACACGATTGTAGTTAAAGGTCAGACCTTTAAACTGCACTTGATTCCCTCTGGTATTTTGTATCCAAATACCGATTGCATTATCGGCTGTGGAACAGTTATCGATCCACAGATTTTAATTGCAGAACTCGACCAATTAAAAGAATTAAATATTTCCACTGACCACCTGCTGATATCTGAGACAGCCCATGTAACGATGCCTTATCATCGGTTGATTGACCAGGCATCTGAAGAACGACGGGGAAGCCATAAGATCGGCACAACAGGTCGGGGCATTGGGCCGACTTATGCTGACAAATCTGAACGTACAGGGATTCGGGTTTTAGACTTGATGAACCCCGATGGTCTACGTGAGCAGTTGGAGTGGACGATTAATTATAAAAACGTCATTTTAGAAAAGCTTTACAACTTGCCGCCTCTAGATCCACAAGAGGTAATTGAACAGTATTTGGGTTATGCAGAACGCTTGCGCCCTTACGTTATTGATACATCGTTGAAGATATACGATGCGATTCAGCGACGGCGGAATATTTTGTTTGAAGGTGCACAAGGTACGCTTCTTGACTTAGATCATGGAACTTATCCTTATGTCACCTCCTCTAATCCTGTGGCCGGGGGGGCTTGCGTTGGTACAGGGGTAGGGCCGACAATGATTGACCGGGTAATTGGAGTGTCGAAAGCCTATACGACACGAGTGGGAGAGGGGCCATTTCCCACAGAATTGGATGGAGAGTTGGGAGAAATGTTGTGCGATCGCGGTGCTGAATTTGGCACAACCACCGGACGTAAACGCCGCTGTGGCTGGTTTGATGCCGTCATCGGTCGCTATGCCGTGCGGATAAACGGCATGGATTGCATGGCGCTCACCAAACTTGATGTCCTTGATGAATTAGAGGAAATTCAAGTTTGTGTAGCCTATGACATCGATGGCCAACGCAGCGAAAACTTCCCTACAAGTTCTCGTCAATTTGCTAGATGTCGCCCCATCTACAAAACCTTACCAGGCTGGAAAGTGTCAACAACCGACTGCCGCACCCTGGAAGACTTGCCACAGCAAGCACTGGACTATCTAAAATTCCTCGCTGAATTAATGGAAGTCCCGATCGCGATCGTCTCACTAGGAGCAAGCCGCGATCAAACCATAATCGTAGAAGACCCCATCCACGGGCCCAAACGTGCTTTATTGCAGGCCGACGGCACACCACCTACCCTGCTAAGTGCGTAAATTGGCCATTAGTCCTTTACTAAATGACTAATGACAAATGACAAATGACTAATGACTAATGACAAAGGACAACTTCTATGGCTATTACAGTCGAATCTCAAAAACGCCCAGAAGGCAGTAAGCCAAGAGCTTTACGCCGTTCTGGATTGATACCTGCCAATTTGTACGGTCACAAGGGTACAGAATCCATTTCTTTAACTATTGAAGCTAAAACTGTTGAGCGCTTGCTCAAAAGAGTTTCAGTTAACAATACATTGATTGAGTTAAACATTGCTGATGCGCCTTGGCGCGGTAAAACCTTGCTGCGGGAACTTCAGATCCATCCAGCAAAAGGTACACCCTACCACCTCAGCTTTTTCGCAGTTGCAGGCCACGGCGACACAACTGTAGAAGTACGGCTGCGTTTTGTGGGAACTGCTGTTGGTGTTAAACAAGAGGGTGGTGTCTTAGACACCGTAATCTCCGAATTGCAAGTGACTTGTGCGCCAGAAAACATCCCAGATGTAATTGAAATCGATGTCTCTAACCTGCAAATTGGAGACAGCTTGAGTATTAGTGATATAGCTTTTCCTGAAGGTGTAACACCTCTAGCTGAATCAGAACGACTTATTGTGAGCGTTTTGCCACCACAAATCAGTGCTGAAGATGCTGGGACAGAAACTGCAACTGAAACTGAAGCAGCTTCTTAAGCTAAGTAAACTGTGTAATAATTTTTGATGATACCAGGGGGGAACTCCTGGTTTTTTTGTATTTAAACCGCAGAGGCGCAGAGAGCGCAGAGGACAGAGATGACAGAAGCGACTCTTCCAGCTTTAATTCAGCAAATGTTGCAGCCTGGATTTTATCCCCATCCGGTAACAGAACCTATTCAATTAATTCAAACCCACATTTCTTATGTGCTGCTGACTGGGGATTACGTCTATAAGGTGAAAAAACCGATGAATTTTGGTTTTTTGGACTTTTCTACTTTAGAGAAGCGGCAGCATTTTTGTCAGGAAGAGTTACGGTTAAATCAGAGGGGTGCTGGTGAACTATATTTAGAAGTTTTGCCTATAACTCTTATAGGTGAGCAATACCAGCTAGGGGGAACGGTTGAGCCTGTAGAATATGTGCTGAAGATGCGGCAGTTTCCTCAAGAGGCGCTATTAAGCACACTTTTTGAACAGGGTAAGTTAAATGAGACACACCTAGATGACTTGGGGCGGGTGGTGGCTCAATATCATGCCGAAGCACAGACGAATGATTACATTCGCAGTTTTGGTGAAGTGCCAAAAGTCCGGGCTGCCTTTGACGAGAATTATCAGCAAACTGAAAAGTATATTGGTGGCCCCCAAACACAAGCGCAATTTACAGAAACAAAGCAATATACAGATAACTTTTTTGCCGAACGTCCAGAATTATTTGCTAGCAGAATTCAAAATAACTATATTCGGGAATGTCACGGGGATTTACACCTCAGAAATATTGCCCTGTGGCACGATAAAATTTTGCTATTCGATTGCATTGAGTTTAATGAGCCGTTTCGCTTTGTCGATGTGATGTACGATGTGGCGTTCACGGTGATGGATTTGGAAGCGCGGCAACGCAAAGACTTAGGTAATGCCTTTTTGAATGCCTACATAGAGCAAACTGGAGACTGGGAAGGCTTACAGGTGCTGCCCTTGTATTTAAGTCGTCAAGCTTATGTCCGGGCTAAGGTGACATCATTTTTGCTAGATGATCCGAGTGTACCCGCGACGGTAAAGGAAGAAGCGACAAAAACCGCCGCTGAATATTACAAACAGGCTTGGGACTACACTAAACCAAAGCAGGGAGAACTAATTTTGATGTCGGGGTTGTCGGGTTCTGGTAAAAGTACCACAGCAAGGCATTTAGCGCGTCAAATGGGAGCGATTCACCTGCGTTCTGATGCAGTGCGAAAACATTTAGGAGGAATTCCCCTGTGGGAAAAAGGTGGCGATGATTTGTATACACCTGAGATGACCAAGAAAACCTACACACGGCTGTTGGAATTGGCAATTATCTTAGCTAAACAAGGTTTTTCGGTGATTTTGGATGCCAAGTACGATCGGCAGCAGTTACGGCAAGAAGCGATCGCTCAAGCTACAAAGCACCAACTTTCCCTTCAGATTATCCAATGCACAGCACCCCTTGAAGTTATAAAAGAGCGTCTGAACAACCGCACTGGTGATATTGCTGATGCCACCGCTGATTTATTAGACTCACAAATTAAACAAGCTGAACCTTTTACTGAAGAAGAACAATCCTACGTAAAGATTTTGGATACAACTCTACCACAGCAGGCACAATTAAAATAATTCGTAATGACGCTCTCTACGAGACGCTAAAAGCGTAGCTTGCTTCTCTGTAAGAGTACGCGGACTCGCTACCGCTGCGCTAACGTAATTCGTAATTCATAATTGAATTTAAAATTAGGAATTACGGATTAGTAATTAGTTAATAGCCTTTTTTTTACTCTATGGCAGACAAAAAGAACGACTTTTTCAGTATTTCTCCCAGCTTCTTTTCTCAGTTATTATTTGGGGCATTTTTAATATTTATATTAATCATGACCGGCTCCGCACCAGCCCTGAGCATCTTTTTAGGAATCATGGGCGGCTTCATTTTAGGCTGGATCACAAATGTAACCGATAATAGTGCCCAGCCTCCAGCTGTAGCCTCCTCCGATGGTGTCGATACAGGACTGAAATACTGGTTATTTTTCATGCTTGGCTTTGTATATTTAGGCTATCCAGCACCCATGAGTATCTTGCTAGGTGGAATAGGCGCTTTAGCTGGAGGCTGGATTACTGCTTGGTGGGGAAGTAAGGAAGAAACTAGAACTCAGTTGCAAGTTGAAGAATCACAAGAGGGCGGAGTTGAACCAACAAATGACAGGATCAACAAACGGCAAACACGAAGAGCCGGCCGCCGTTACCGTCGCGGTTCTGGAGGTAGTACAAATTTTAGGTTTTGGGAAAAGTAGTATTTGGGAATGGGGAATGGGGCATCGGGCATCGGGCATAAGAGGCAGAGGGGCAGGGGGGAAAACTACTCTTCCCCACTCCCCACTCCCCCACTCCCCCACTCCCCACTCCCCATTCCCCACTATGTTTTTATATCTATCCAAATTACTGCCACTATTTTTTTATCCACTAGGACTAGCCTGCGTGAGCTTGGTACTAGCATTAGTCACGTTGTGGAAACGACCGCGCACTGCGGCGATCGCAATTGCTTTTGCCCTAATTTTATTGCTATTTTGTAGTAACGCTTGGATCGCTAAATCATTAGTGCGATCGCTAGAATGGCAAAATCTTCCACCCGCCCAGATACCTAATGCAGAAGCGATTGTGGTTTTGGGTGGCGCAACTAAATCGGCTTTTCCCCCAAGGCCTACCGTGGATTTAAGTGAATCAGGCGATCGCGTGATTTATGCCGCACAACTATATCGCCAGAAAAGAGCGCCTATAATCATTTTGAGCGGGGGCCGCATTGATTGGCGTGGAAGTGGTTCATCAGAATCGGCGGATATGGCAACAATACTTACATCTATTGGTATTCCATCTGAGGCAATTATCCAAGAACCTAACTCTCTGAATACTTATCAAAATGCGGTGAATGTCCGAAAAATTTTGGAATCGCGTGGGATAAGCCAGGTATTATTAGTTACTTCGGCAATGCATATGCCGCGATCGCTGAAGATTTTCCAACGTCAAGGAATTAATGTCATTCCTGCACCAACTGACTTTCTGGTTAGTGAGGGTGAGCTGCAAGAACTTGGTGGAACTCCCAAAGCCGCTATACTGAATTTATTACCTGATACTGACAACTTGCACCAATTTACCACCGCTTTAAAAGAGTATATTGGTTCTTTAGTTTATCGCTTGCGCGGTTGGCTCTAATAAATTTAGGAGTTGTTAGAAAGTTAGGAGTTATGAGCGATGCCCTGAGCCTGCCGTACCCCTTCGGGGAAGCAAGCTACGCGCAGCGTCTCGTAGAGAAGAGGTATGAATTATTAACTATAAAGTACGGTAATTACCCGAATTCAAAACTCCCCACTCCCCACTCTCCACTCCCCACTCCCCACTCTTAACTTTATGTCTAAAAATTTACCTTATATTATGCCATCCCCTCAACCCCAAGTTGAGGAAGCTTTTGCCACTTACCAAACAACCCACCAGTTTTACCACGAAGTCCAGTCACGGTCAGAGTTTCAGCGTTATTGTGAATGGTATTATACAACAGCAGAACAAAACCGCCAAGAGCTTAAAAGAATGCGCGGCGAACTGAATATTTTCCAGTGGTTTCGCCGCCGATAAGTGATTTAGATGACTTCTAACTCATTTTCACGTAAATGGGCTTTAAACTTTTTAGTAAACTGGACTACAATCGGCAGATTAGCGCTTACGGGTCTGCCTTGCCATTGGGTGGCAATAGCTACTACATCGCCTTCTATGCCTTTGATGTCAAAAGACTGATTCCGATGTTCAGGATGATGATAGATTACTACCGAATCTTTAACGCGGACGCGATCGCCAACTTTCATAACAACATTTACACCTAGCATTTGCTTTTCCACAAGTATCTGCTACAAAATATATAATTAAATCGCTTTAAATTTGATTTAATCAGCTATTTCTTGACGCTTCATCGGGGTGCGACAGTGCATTTAACCCTCTGCGTCCAGGCAAGGCAGCGCGTTGCGGTGAGTCCAGCGCCGTAGGCGACTGGCGAACCCGGAGAGGGGTTCCCCCCGTTGTAGCGACTGCCGCACGTCTTAGCAATCCGTGCGTACTTTTTTAAGTTTTTTGCCGCGTTAATTAAGTATCGCCCCTACCCACCATCTTTACCCCAAAAGTAGGGAAATGAAAGGAAATAAGCCGATATCAGATGTGCTTAGTACTGTGACAAGATATCTAACCCTTTTATCTTCAGGGTAACTGAAACTCTAAGTCAAGAAGTTTTACACAATTGAGCAAACTTGATCTACCAGCAAAATTCTGTCATAACAATCAGTCTGTTGGATACTGGAGCAAGTGTGAATGTGCTTCCTTATCCAGTAGGAGTTCAAGGTGTAAATGTGCGTAAGTCCTGTTTTCTAGAAAAGTGGACATCGCACACTTAATTGTCATTGGATAAGTAGATTAGCTTATATACATAAAGTTAATTTATAAGCTAATCTAATTGGTTATAGTAGGTTTGCGACCCTTTTAAATCTATGAACTTGTAGATGGTAGATCCTTGCTAAAGTAATAATTATGAATCTTCAACACCACAACCCATCTTCTATAAGAACTTATGGATCACTATTAAATTATGTAGGGCGAACGATGGGAATTGAACCCACGAATGGTGGTACCACAAACCACTGCCTTAACCACTTGGCTACGCTCGCCATTCAACAATTTGAATTATAGCAATAATTTGGCAAGCGATCAAGAGTTTTTCTTCAAGGAACGGATTTTGTTGATTTAGAGTCTCTGAAATCTAACAATTACAATGTATTTTACTTGGCAAACATGAAACCCTTAACGATCATTGCATATACTGGAGCAGCAGCAGGACTCGCCGCCTTGGGTGTGACAATGGCGAATACCAATCCCAGTCAGGTTGAGTATGAAGAATATGCAGTGCAACGGCTGACAGAGTACTTAAAAAACGATGTATGCAAAAAAACTACCAATCTTATAGAAAACTTAATCCGTCTTAATTGTGATAAGTTAGTTGATTCGGCTAACCCGCAAATCCAAGAAATTATTGCCAGGACTACAGAAAGACAAAATTATATTATTTTTAGCATTTACCGTACAGATTTAACAATAAATTCTTGGCTACCTTCTTACAAATTTGAAACGATGGGAGGTTTTGATCAATTTTATACTTACACTGCTGAAGAGCAATAAGGCAAGGGGTAGGGGGAGATGAGGGAGCAGGGGGAGATAGTTATCTTAGATGTAGGGATTGAGTACTTTAATTTTTGGAGTTCCCTATAAAAGTGATTAAGAATACTTCTATCAAAGTACCTATTACCACCAGCTTAATATTAAGTAAGATATGAGAATTAGTCACTGAGAGTTTAAGCTTTGCCAATGTCATCTGCGTATCTGCTAGTATCTCACGGAAGTCGCGATCGCCGCCCAGAAATTGCTATGCAGCAACTAGCAAAGCTGGTATGTAACAAATTGCCAGAAAATCACGACAATAGCGAGCATCTTGTTGGCATAGCTGCTTTGGAAATGAGTCCTCAGCCTTTACACGAGCAGATTCAAGAATTTGCCAAGAACGCTTTTGGTGATTGCAAACTATCTCAAAACGATAACCGTCTCAAAATCGTACCGCTATTTCTGCTGCCGGGAGTGCATGTCATGACAGATATCCCAGCCGAAGTAGCACTAGCACAACAAGCTATTGGTCAGGATATCATAATTGAGTTGCAACCATACTTAGGTTCTCACGCCAATTTAGAAAAACTTCTGGCAAAGCAAATAGCTGCTATCAAAGCAGAAGCATGGATTCTCTTAGCTCATGGTAGTCGTCGCCCAGGTTCTAAAGAAACTGTGGAAGCAATGGCGGCGAGTTTGTCAGCAGTGGCTGCTTATTGGGCTGTACCTCCTGGTTTAGAATCACAGGTGAAAGAGTTGGTAGTTGCTGGTTATAAAGAAATTGCAATTTTGCCATACTTTTTATTCGCTGGTGGAATCACCGATGCGATCGCGGCCTCAATAGAGGAGCTAAAATTACAATTTTCTGCGGTGAATTTCCAATTGGCAGAACCACTGGGAGCAAGTGCAGAATTAGCCGAGCTAATTTGGGATTTAACAGATAGATAGATGAACCGCACAGAAAAACAGGAGAACAAGTATTTGGGAAAAGTTTATTTAGTAGGTGCGGGGCCAGGAGATCCAGGACTAATTACCCTGAAGGCAAAAGGTTTGTTGGAATGTGCAGATGTAGTTATTTATGATGCCTTAGTGAGTCCGGCAATTCTGGCAATGATTAATCCCCAAGCCGAGCAAATTAACGCTGGTAAGCGCAGGGGGAAACACTCGCTGTTCCAGGAAGAAACAACTCAATTGCTGATTGAGAAAGCGCAGGATCATGCAATTGTAGTGCGGTTAAAGGGTGGCGATCCTTTTATTTTTGGTCGCGGTGGCGAAGAGATGGAAGAATTAGTCAATGCTGGAATATCAACGGAAGTTGTGCCCGGTATTACATCGGGGATTGCAGCAGCAGCTTATGCAGGTATTCCATTGACTCATCGGCTGTATAGTTCTTCAGTAACATTTGTTACTGGTCATGAGGCGGCGGGTAAGTATAGACCGAAAGTGGATTGGAATGCGATCGCTCACGGTTCCGAAACCATTGTAATTTATATGGGAATTCACAATCTGCCTTATATTGTGGAACAGTTAAGTGCAGCTGGGTTGAATTTAGAAACGCCCATTGCTTTGGTGCGCTGGGGTACACGCCCCGAACAAGAAGAATTGATTGGTAGTTTAGAAACAATTGTAGAGCAAGTAGAGCAAACTGGATTTGGTGCGCCTGCGATCGCAGTCATTGGACAAGTAGTAAATATGCACAGCATTTTGTCTGGTTGTCGTCCAGTTTGATGGTTGGCGCAAAGATGAAATCCACTGTCTTTAACTTTCTCGAATCCAAAATGCCAATCCTCCCCCCCGGCCGCGAGCTGCTATGAAATCTTCTGCAACTAAAAAGAAGCCAAAGAAGGGTAATTTAGCTATAGGCTGGTTGTAGAAATCTTCTATTTTAACTTTACCAGAACGCATTGGTCTGTCATATACAACACGACCAAACAAACTAATAAGCATCTGGTTAAAGTCAAACGCCAATAAATTTTTCTTATTTAAATATTGCACTGGCCCTGTAAGTTTCAACAAAACTGGGCCAAATTCCACCTGATTACTAATTTCGCCCCTGTCTGAATCCTGTTCAGAAGTGGCATTAAAAGAAACATGGATTTTTATAAAATTGGGTACATACAAACCCTTACCTAATATAATTCCCCCGCGCTCTCTGACTTTCTTAGTGCCAGTGGCAAAGCAAAGTTGCCATTTACCTAGAAGAGACTCAAACGGATTAGTTAACCGTTGCTGCTTGGCAGATTTTTCTGCTTGTAGCAAAGCATTTACTAATATTTCAGCATTAGGGTGTGCGTCTCTCTGTCCTCGATACGCAGCCGCAGCCTGTGATAGCACGGCTAGAAAGTCAAATGTCGCTTTAGATGTCAAATCAGCTGTCATAATGGCACTCTGGATTTAACTAAAATTCTTGGCATTTTTGATGATTGTACCGTTATGGAGAGCAGGGAAAAGGTATTTTCATCGTTGGTTGTAAAATTTTTTGAGGATTGAGTCTCTTGCATAACGATAAATTGATTCTCTGTACCCTATGCGTATCAGGGGTACGGTAGCCTAACCTGCCGCTTCCACTGCTTCCCGGCTTCTTGTTAATGACCAAATTCTGTGACAATGGTTAACAATAAGCCGGAATACTGAATCTAAGGTACTCATGAGCCAGAGTTCTCAAAACAGCCCTTCGCCACGCAAACCCGTTCAATCATATTTCCATTGGTTATACGCTTTCTGGAAATTCTCTCGCCCTCACACGATTATTGGTACAAGCCTGAGTGTGTTGAGCTTGTATTTAATTGCCATTGCCGTTAGTAATACTACTGATTCCCTATTCCCGTTCGGCTACGCTCACGGCAAGCCTACTCCCTATTCCCTACTCCCTGTCTTAGGTGCATGGATTGCTTGTCTGTGTGGCAATGTCTATATTGTGGGGCTGAATCAATTAGAAGATGTTGATATTGACAAGATTAATAAGCCTCATTTACCGTTAGCATCAGGTGAGTTTTCCCGACAAACGGGGCAATTAATTGTCGCTTTTACTGGGATTTTGGCGCTAGTTGTGGCGTGGCTAACTGGGCCATTCTTATTTGGCATGGTAGCAATTAGTTTGGGCATTGGTACTGCTTATTCTTTACCGCCAATTCGCTTGAAACAGTTTCCATTTTGGGCAGCGCTGTGCATTTTTTCGGTGCGCGGCACGATTGTTAATTTAGGATTGTATTTGCACTATAGTTGGGCGCTGAAACAAAGCCAAGTAATTCCGCCTGTGGTGTGGGTGCTGACGTTATTTATCTTGGTGTTTACCTTTGCAATCGCTATATTTAAAGATATACCAGATTTGGAAGGCGATCGCCTCTATAATATCTCTACTTTCACTATCAAACTCGGTTCGCAAGCTGTGTTTAATCTAGCTCTTTGGGTGATAACTGCCTGTTATTTGGGAATAATTCTGGTTGGTGTGCTACGTGTAGCCTCAGTTAACCCCATATTTCTGGTAATTGCTCATTTAGCGCTGCTAGTTTGGATGTGGTTGCGGAGTTTGGCAGTAGACTTACAAGATAAAAGTGCGATCGCTCAATTTTATCAATTTATCTGGAAATTATTTTTTATCGAATATCTAATTTTTCCTATCGCCTGCCTTTTGGCTTAGACAATGCTAGAAAACCTTCCTACTAGTTCTATTATCGCTGCTTTTGTAGTTGTTCTCAGTCTGTCAATTCTTGGCTATTTCGCTTGGAAAACTTTGATTACCTCGAACTTGTTTCAAAAAGGAATCAATCTTGCTCAAGCAAAAGATTACCAAGGTGCAGAAGCAGCGTTTCGCAAAGTGATTTCCCTCAACTCTACTAATGATGTGGTGCGTTTGTTTTTAGGAGATGTTTTAAACCAGCAAGGCAAAGTACAGGAAGCAACAGAATTATTCCGGGAAGTGATTAGCCGCAGTCCCAAAAACCCTGATGCTTACTTACGTCTGGCTAATATTCTCATGCAGCAAGAGCGAGAAGAAGAAGCCAAAAATAATCTGTTACAAGCTAAAGATTTATTGCAAAAACAACGCCAACCTGAAAAAGCTCAAAAAATCACTCAATTGATAGATAAAATGAGTGATAAGTTGAGTCAGTCTTAAAGTTAAGTCAGAATCGCGGAGATTAAATTTTCTTAATTCCGTCTTTTAACTTTTTTTACCATTTCCCTCATGATGGCGAGAGTAATTTTTGGTTTAAATTTTCCTGTGTCTGCCGGAATTATGTCCGCAGTCGCAGGTTTTATCACTCCCTCCATAGCCCTTAGAATTGCAATCTGATGCGCTATAAGCTCCATAGCCAGAGAATGAATAAACTTAGTAGCAAATTCTATAGATTCAAAAAAAGAAAGTATTTATGTCAGACATGATATCAGAATTGTGGACTAATTTTTTTACATCAGGATCATTTATTCCACATGGACACTGCTATCTATGGCAAACGAATTTAGTTTGGCTACACATATTATCTGACGCTTTCACTGCACTAGCTTATTACTCTATTCCAGCTACACTATTTTACTTTGTCCGTAAGCGGCAAGATTTGCCCTTTGATTGGATTTTTCTGTTGTTTAGTGCATTTATTGTAGCTTGTGGCACTACTCATTTAATAGAGATTTGGACACTTTGGCATCCAACCTATTGGGTATCAGGATTTGTCAAAGCGGTAACTGCCTTAATATCTGTAATTACAGCAGTACAACTTGTGCCTTTAGTTCCACAAGCACTGGCACTTCCTAGCCCTGCTCAACTAGAACAAGCCAATCAAGAACTTCAAACACAAATAACCGAACGCTTACGCGTAGATAAGGAACTGCGAACATACCAGAATCATCTAGAAGAAATGGTTGCTGTTCGCACCAATGAACTTACCAAGACTAACGAGCAATTGCAACAAGAAATTCTTGAACGCCAACGCATCTTAGAAGTTCTCCGACAAAGTGAAGAACGTTACCGTTACCTAGCAGAGGCAATTCCTCAACTTGTATGGACAACCGATGCTAACGGTGAATGTGATTTTTTTAATCAAAATTGGTGCGAATACACTGGGCTAACTTTAGAGCAGTCCTTGGGTTCTGGTTGGTTGGCTGCATTGCATCCAGATGATATCAAAAATGCTGATGAAGTTTGGTTTAGTGCTGTAAAAAATAGCACTATATATAACAATGAATTCCGCTTTAAACGCGCTTCTGATGGCTCCTATCGTTGGCAGCTAGCGCGAGGTTTACCACTCAAAGATGAGCAAGGTATTGTAGTGAAGTGGTTTGGAACATGTACAGATATCCACGAACAAAAACAAATACTTGAAGAACGAGCGCACCTGCTGGAATTAGAACAAGTTGCACGAGCTAAAGCAGAAACAGCCAATCGAATTAAAGATGAATTTCTGGCCGTCCTTTCTCATGAACTACGCACTCCACTAAACGCAATTCTCGGCTGGTCAAAGTTGTTGCAAACCAGCAGATTAGACCAAACCAAGACATCTGAAGCACTAGCCACAATCGAGCGGAATGCCACCTTACAGGTTCAACTCATTGAAGACTTGCTGGATATCTCCAGAATTTTACAGGGCAAAATGACCCTGAATATTACGAAGATTAACCTAGAGTCTACGATATTGTCGGCGCTACAGACAATGCGTTTAGCAGCAGAAACGAAGTTGATTGAGGTAAGTACAGTATTTGAACCCCATGTAGGGCAAGTTATGGGCGATTCTACTCGTTTGCAACAAGTTGTCTGGAATCTCCTTTCTAACGCTGTCAAATTTACATCCAAGGGAGGAAAGATAGAAGTGCGGCTAAAGCAAGCTGATGGCTATGCTCAAATCATAGTTAGCGATACAGGTAAGGGAATTACCGCTGAGTTTTTGCCATTCGTGTTTGATTACTTTCGCCAAGCAGATAGCACCTCTACTAGAAATTTTGGTGGATTAGGACTAGGATTGGCAATTGTGCGTAATATCATCGAAATACATGGCGGCATCGTCAAAGCAGATAGCCACGGTGAGGGGAAAGGAGCAACATTTACTGTCAGCTTACCGCTTCTGGAAGATGAAAGCCCAAGCCTGAGGGATGAACAAAACGACCCTATATTATTAACTCCTAACTCCTTACCCCTCAGTGGCATCCGGGTTTTAGTTGTCGATGATGATGCTGATTCGCGAGATTTTGTTGCTTTTGTATTAGAGCAAGATGGAGCTTTTGTTATCGCGGTATCTTCCGCATTTGAAGCATTAGAAACTTTAGCACAGGTAAAGCTAGATGTATTGGTCAGCGATATTAGTATGCCTGATATAGATGGCTATATGTTAATACATCAAGTGAGAACTTTGGCACCAGAACAAGGTGGACAAATTCCAGCAATTGCCTTGACGGCTTTTGCTAGAAATGATGACCAGCAAAAAGCACTAAAAGCTGGGTTTCAGATGCATTTACCCAAGCCTCTTAACCCAGAAAAATTAGTTGCAGCCATTGCTAAACTTGTTGAAGCAAAAGTGTGATTAATTACTTCAAAAATGACTTTTTACGCCCAATCTGAGTTTTGAAATTAGTTGTGGAGGTAGGCAATAGGCAACAGATTTTTTTCAGGAATGAATTAGGACTGCTATATATGAGAACACACTTGTATCAAGTTAGGTTAATCAATTATAATTCCTGCTAGAACCATGCCAAAGCTAGGCAACTCGATATTACATTCAAATCAAGCAGATAAGGTAATAAAAATGCTGAAAAAAAAGAATCTACTGGTAGCAGCTATTATCTGCTTGTGTTTGAGTAATGGAAATACTGCCTTTGGTAAAGATGTTGGCATTGTTTTATCAAAAATTCATGATACACAGTCCGCAGTTCCTGGGAGCAAAAACGCAGTTGCTAACTTCGAGCAAGGAACGAATCTCTACAAACAAGGAGATTTCAAAGGTGCAGAGGCGGCTTTTCGGAAAGCAATTGAACTAGAACCCAACTTTGCACAAGCTTATATTGCTTTAGCAAATACTCTCGACGATCAAGGTAAACCACAAGAAGCGATCGCACATTACAAAAAAGCCATTAGCCTCGATCCTAAAGACTCTAGAGCATACTTTAATTTGGGTTTGACTTTAGCAAGGCTCAATCAGTTAGAAGCTGCGATCGCACAATATAAAAAAGCTCTCAGCCTTGAACCCAAGTATGCAGACGCTCACTATAACTTAGGAAATGCCTTATATGCTCAAGGCAAGCTAACCGAAGCAGCCACCGAATATACAGCAGCTATTCGCCTCAAACCCAATTATGCCCCAACTTATACGCGTCTAGGAAATGCTCTGTACGATCAAGGTGAGCTAGAAGAAGCAGTTACCCAATACAAAAAATCCATTAGCCTTGATCCCAAGTATGCAGATGCTCACTATTACTTAGGGAACACCTTATATGCTCAAGGAAAACCAACAGAAGCAATCGCCGAATATACAACAGCCATCCGCCTCGATCCAAAAAATCCAGCAGGTTATAACGCCTTGGGAAATACTCTACACGCTCAAGGCAAACTAGAAGAAGCGATCGCCCAGTATAAACTAGCCCTCAGCCTTGAACCCAACTATGCAGACGCTCACTATAATTTAGCCAGCGCTTTTTACGCTCAAGGCAAACTAACAGAAGCAATCGCAGATTATACCGAAGCGATTCGTCTTGATCCGAAACATGCACAAGCTTACACGGGTTTGGGAAATGCGGTGGACGATCAAGGTAAACCACAAGAAGCGATCGCACATTACAAAAAAGCCATTAGCCTTGTACCTAATGATGCATTCACTTACTATAATTTGGGAATCACTTTGGGGCGAGTACAACAGCTAGAAGAAGCGATCGTTAATCTCAAAAAAGCCAGAGATTTATTCCAAGCTCAGGAAAACAAAGAGATGGTTGAGCAAGTTAATCAGCTAATCGAAAAAATGAATGCCCGAACAAATTGAATAAAGGGCATGGGGCATGGGGCATGGGGCATCGTAGCAGAGGAGTGGAGTTCTGATCTGCGTCCACGAGTATTAAACTATGTTGACACCAAGTTGTATTCTAAAACATATCTCCTCTGCCCTTCTACCTCTTCCCCATGCCCAATGCCCAATGCCCAATGCCCAATGCCCAATGCCCAATGACAAATGATTCAAGAAAAAGGTAAAGTCTACCTCGTAGGTGCTGGGCCTGGAGATGTGGCATACCTGACGGTTAAAGCTTACAATCTCTTAGCTGCTGCTCAGGTTTTAGTCTACGATGCCTTGGTAGATGCTCAATTATTGCAGTGCGTAACACCTGATTGCTTGAAATTGGATGTCGGAAAACGCGGTGGGAAACCCAGTACAACCCAAGCTGAGATTAACAAGTTACTAGTAAAGCATTGCCAGCAAGGAAAACAAGTTGTACGGCTCAAATCAGGCGATCCGTTGATTTTTGGGCGTTGTACTTCTGAAATTGAAGCTCTCAAAGCATCTGGTTGTGATTTTGAACTAGTACCAGGAATTTCCTCAGCCCTTGCAGCACCTTTATTAGCAGGAATTCCTCTCACTGATCCGGTGTTGAGTCGCACTTTTGCAGTGCTTACAGCTCATGAACCAGAGGTTTTAGACTGGGAAGCACTGTCACGGCTAGAGACATTGGTAATTTTGATGGGAGGGCAACATCTGCCAGAGGTTGTAGATCAACTGGTGCAACACGGGCGATCGCACTTAACACCCATAGCCATCATCCGTTGGGCAGGAACTCCTCGTCAACAAATTTGGACAGCGCAACTGGGCAATATTGTAGAACAAACCACCGAATTATCCATTTCTCCGGCAGTAATTGTGATTGGCGAAGTTGTTGGGCTACGGAAGTACTTACAACCTGAGAATATATATTTAGACAAAAATATCAGGCAGGAGCTTGAAAAAAGGCATTCTCAGAAAGAACCTGGGAATGAGAGTACTTCTACACCCCAACCTATGTTAAGTAACTTTCCCTCATCTACTCTTCCTCTCACTGGCAAAACAATCTTGGTGACACGTTCAGTTGGACAGTCTAGCCAATTTAGCGATCGCCTCATCGCATTAGGTGCAACAGTCATCGAAATGCCTACCTTAGAAATCGGCCCGCCCTCCAGTTGGGAAGCTTTAGATGATGCGATCGCTCATTTATCTGACTTCGACTGGTTAATTTTCACTTCTACCAATGGCATAGACTACTTTTTTGAAAGGCTAATCGCCCAAGGTAAAGATACCCGCGCCTTAGCTGGCGTCAAAATTGCCGTTGTTGGGGAGAAAACAGCCCATTGTCTGAAACAACGCTCTCTCCAACCAGATTTTATTCCCCCCAACTTTATTGCCGATTCTTTAGTGGAAAATTTCCCAGAGGATCTGCATGGTAAAAAGGTTTTATTTCCCAGAGTTGAAAGCGGCGGAAGAGAAGTTTTGGTTAAGGAATTAACTCTCAAGGGAGCAAAGGTGATAGAAGTTGCCGCATATCAATCTTGTTGTCCTAGTAGTATTCCACGTGAGGCAGAGTTAGCCCTCCAAAACCGCAAGATAAATGTGATAACTTTTGCCAGTTCTAAAACTGTGCAATTTTTTTATCAGCTTACTGACAAGATATTTTCCACCAATTCTGATGCTAATCGATTCTTAGAGGGCGTTTGTATTGCCTCTATCGGGCCTCAAACCTCCAAAACGTGTCATTTTTTATTCAAGCGTGTGGATGTAGAAGCCCAAGAATATACTTTAGATGGTTTAACGCAAGCATTGATAACATGGGCGACAAATTCTTAGATGAGGGAGCAGGGGAGGCAGCGGGAGAGTAACTCTTGACAAATGACCAATGACCAATGACTAATGACAAAACGTATAATCGGCTTAACTGGCGGTATTGCCACAGGTAAGACTACTGTCACCAATTATTTAGCTACCGCTTATAAGCTGCCGATTCTCGATGCAGATATTTATGCTAGAGAGGCAGTATCTTTAGGTTCGCCTATTCTTGGTGCGATCGCTCAACGTTACGGCGAACAAATTTTACTACCAGATGGCAGCCTCAACCGCCAAAAGCTAGGCGAAATAATTTTTAATCGTCAAGATGAACGCAACTGGATAGACAATTTGATTCATCCTGATGTACGCGATCGCTTCCTCAAAGCAATTACCCTATCTTCCTCACAAACACTGGTGTTAGTAGTGCCTCTATTATTTGAAGCTGGGATGACTGATTTGGTTACAGAAATTTGGGTAGTACGTTGTTCTCAAGAGCAACAATTACAAAGATTGATACAACGAAACCATTTAAACAGAGAACAGGCACAAGCTAGGATCAACAGCCAACTATCTATCGAAGAAAAAGTGGCTCATGCAGATGTAGTTTTAGATAACTCTTACACCCTAGAATTATTACTTAGGCAGGTAGATGTAGCTCTCAAAACTACAAGTAGGGGCTAAACACTATTAATTAAAAAAAATACACTTAAAATCCATTCTCAAAACATATAAGGTTTATACATTAAATATTATTTAGTTAAGTAAAAAATATTCATACCTGACCCAAACTTGTACAATAGTTCGGTGGTTTTACAGTTGAAGCTGTAGTTTATGGTAATGTAAATTTAAATGGTTCATCAATAAATAACTGCTATAAACCTCTGATATTGTACCGGATAATATGATTCAAATGATGCTCAAAGTTAAGGTAGAAAGTAATCATTAGTTATCTTTTACCTTGATATATGCAAAATCATGAATGACCTCAAATGGTTATTAGGCAACAAATATTATTGGGTAAAAATTAAATATTATAGGACTTACGCACGGGTAACGGAAAACGAACCACAGAGGGCGCAGAGATCACGGATGAATGAGAGTTTGAGAGGGTTTTTGCGTAAGTCCTATATTAGTAACTAAAGATTAAGAATTAAGAAAACTTAAATTTAAATTATCCTTCATAATTTAAAATTATTTTTATAAGTACCTTATCAACAAACTGCTTATAATTTATAGCAATCCTAAATCATTTGTGAAAAAAAATCTATTCCCTATCCCCTATCCCCTATTCCCTACCTCCACGACTAATTTCACAATCTCATTTAGGATTGCTATATTTTTTACTACTTGTGGGTGCAGGCACTTAATTAGATATTGGGTGATGCATTGACTTTACTAGCTGTCAATGCGGTAGATTCCTAACTAAATTTTCCATTTGTTCGATTCTGGATTGGTAATTGAAAGGAATTGAAATTCACCTAGAGTCCAGAACTCTTCGTTATAAATTTCTTGTTGGGGAGAACTCACTTATGTCTTTGATCAGGACAAGTATGAACTTAAGTTTTAGTTTTTTAAGTAAGTTAGCCCTAGTTAGCTTTCCAGCAACCGAATTAAAACAGAAGCATAAAATACACGATTATAGCCAACTAGTTTTGGGAAGCGACTACATATTTGAGCGCCTCAATGAAGGAATGATTGGGTATATCACTGGCGTAGGGAGAGGTATTAAAGCCAGCGATAGCATTATTTTGCGAGAAGGTTGTGAATCTTATCAATATCAAGTTGAGGAAGTTGATTATTACTCAGATCCATCTGATATGTGGATAGCTTTACTCAAGCAAGTACCGATTGACTAAATATTAAACTCAATATAATTCATAATTCATAATTTAAATTTTGTTCAACGCCAATCGGTTTAATATTCATTAAAATGGGATAACAGAAAAAGTTCCACGCCCTAGACCAGTCACTGAGCTTGCCGAAGTGCGGGCTATGCCTACGCTCAAGTTTAGCCCAGTAACGTGCAGTTAAGGATTGGTTGTGGAGATTGAGGGAAGTAGGTAGGCGAGAATAAACCAAATTTAGAGTTTGGCTCACTCAGATTTATGCAATGTTAGTAATTAGTTAACGCTGAAAGTGCTTGTAGTTTCTTTGACAACTTCATCTGTTTTAGGAGCAACTGAAAGATGCACAACATGCACCGAACAAGGAGCATGGTGAAGAACATAGTTACTCACACTACCCAGAAATAGTTCCATCAGCCCAGAACGACCCCGACGCCCCATCACAATTAGGTCAGCGCCATAACTATGAGCTAAATCACAAATGATCCGGCCAGGATTACCAATATTTTGTGTAAATTCCGTAGTGACACCTGCTGTAATAGCTTCATCACAGAAAGATTGCAACATCTGGATTCCTTTATTTTTAAAGTCATCCCACTGCTTTTGGTATATCTCAAAGCTTTGACCACTCAATCCCGGATAGTAGTCAAAATTAGACCCCATAGGTACGTAAGGGCTACCCTCTTCTTCGGGAGATAGGACATGCAGTAGCATTAAGCTTGCTTGTGTTGACTTTGCTAAACCCAATGCTTCCTCAAAAACATGTTGTCCTATTAGCGAACGATCTAATGCAACTAGAATCTTTTTAAACATCATAATAGACCTCCGATGTTATTGGTAATTGGTCTTTACGGTTTCGGGTTTCCTGTCAAAAATGACCAAACCCTCAACTATGTTTAGCAAGTTATGAATTTTAAATTTATTAAAGGTTTTCGTCCCATATTTATGTTTATAGCAAAAGAATTTGAGGAACTTGTGAAGAAAACATTTATCTTTGATTATCAGCGAGCATCCCGTTTTGGAAGAAACATCTTTGGATGCTCACTCTAAATTTTCTCCCAAGGTTGGGATAAGGGCTTTACAACTGGCTTCAACTTCTGGCAAACTTGCCAAAGAGGGCTAGGGTATGAGTACGAATACGTGCTTTCAGTCAATTCGCCGTACTACTTAACAATCGCACTTGAGGAATGAGAGGTGCGATCGCAATACAATTGCAGATACAACTATCAGTCTGTTGAAACGCTTAGAGTTAAATTTTTATTACTTTGCTTGGTTCAGTGTCTTCCACTCTCAAAAACTCATGTAATTCTTCTATAGTGAGTGAAACATGGTAAATATTAGGTTCGATTTTATAGACTGACAAAAAAGATGCGATCGCTTCTTTAAGTTGCTTGATTGCTGCTTCTTGATTTATCCCTTGTCCTACCAGTCCATTTTCTAAGCATAAAGCAACCCAATAACAATAACCCGCACTCTTTCGCAAAACTGCTGTGTAGAAGTCCATAAATGTTTATTAGTGAGAGAATACCTGAAGCAACAGTTAATTTTGGCAATTATTCATGATCCAAAACTAGCAATTTCCACAGGACGTTCAACAGCTAGTTTTTTACGGTTAGCTTTAATTTCTTCCATTTTGTGAAGAGTTTCAGCAGTTAAATAACTTTCCCCGCAATGAGTACAGATTATCACTGGAATGTTTTCTATTACTAGCAGGTCTTTACCCTTACCGTAAGTTCTAGTAATTCGGCGGACTTTTCCACCTTCGCTTCCACAAATATCACACAGCATTTACCGCTTTACTGGTATTAGGTTATGTATACAGTAATGATAACAAGTTTTACAGTGCTTCAAGGAAAAATTCTATAGATGTCTTTGCGATGAGCAACTCGTTGGCAGATTAATGTTTTTGTTTCTTGATCAAGAGTAATGCCAATCTGATAATCACCAACTCGAATTTTATATTTATCGCTATAGCCTTTCAGCTTTTCAAGATATCCTAATTCAAAGGGATTCTCTGATTCAATTTCTTGAAACACGACAGGTTATATGAGCTTTGAATCTTAACTGGTAAAGCAGCAAGTTCTTTCAAGAATCTTTTGGTATATTCAACTTGCCACATCTTCTTTTAGTGATTGATAATATTGTAGTGCTTCATCTTTTGATAATGGTTTTTCTTCCTCTACTTCCTCTATGAGTTTTGCTAAACCATAATCTTCAAGAATTTCTTCAATCTTTTCAAATTCAGCGATAGGAATTTGTACGGCAATAGGTTGTTGATTGTCATCGATAACATAGCTTTTGTGAAGTTCAAGCATTTTAATAACTCCTATGTGTAGAAATTCATACCCTTACTATAAGCTGTAGTAATGAAGCGGGTTTTTATATCTTATTTTTCCACAAAACTCACCTGAACTAACTATTTTAAATATTCTTTGTTAGATAGATAACTCTCTATATTCTCTAATATTGCCTTTAAATAAGAAATAACTCTTTTTTGAATTTCCAATAATTCGTCCGCAGTAGCATCTCTACCAACCTCCTCAAATGATTTAAAACCATGTGCCAAATCATTCCTATTAGTCTTAACTGTTAGTAAATCGCCGCCGTCTTTAGTTTTCTTAGCATTTGTTTTATATGAGAAACCATACATCTGAGATGTTTGTCGGATTTTTTTTGCGTCAATATTACCTGAAAATAATTTTTCTTTATCAAAGCTGCTAGATATTATATCACATGAAATATTGTTTATACTCTGTAAAAGAGTATCAGTAGAGTTGTTATCCTTGAAGTTCTTAATAATAATTTTTTTAATTTTATCTGTGGCATCATCAAAAGAAATATTTTTATTTTGAAATTCATCAAAAATTGTTGTAATTGCATTACGCATTGTGGATTCGACCAGGTTATAGAGCAACAAAAACCCTGTTGCTTTAAGAGTTTTTTCTAAATCATTGTTTATTGATTTGATTTTTGTATTCTTAGCATTACCCATGCTTAATTTAATTGAACCTTGCTCTAAATTTTTCAAAAATAAAAAATATCTACTAACTTCTTGAGCGCGGCCATCAAAATCTTGAAATAATGTACTTTTCATTAATTGCCTAGAAGCTGATCGCGAACATAATGAATACGACTAGTGACCTTATTTTGAGAACTATATGTATCAGATGTAGTATATTCTTTAAATACTTGACTATCTAAAAAATCAGTTGATTTTGGGTTTAGATTTGGGTTCTCTCTTAATGCTAGAGCAATACCTACACAAATTGATTCAAACTTAATTCTAGTTGTCGGTTCATAGCGATCTTTTGTTTTTCGATAAATATGTAAAGCATTAGGAAAATACTTTTTTATAAATTTTAACACTAAATAAAATTCATTCTTCATTGCATCAATATTTAGTAACTCAGATTTATTTTCTTTTTCTAAATAGCTATTTAAAAATTTATGAACCTTTCTGTCAGAATAATTTTGATAATTATTTAAAAATGCAAAAAAACGTAAAATAAATTCTTGTGGATCTCTTTTATTGATTTCAGTTTTAGTAAAAGAGCATAAATCTAAAAATAGTTGATATTTTGATAACTCTTCAATTAGATCGAGAAACTTTCCTGGTTTACCCCCCCTGCGTTTCTCCATTTCATTTAATTCGACACTACCACTATTAATTCTCTCAAAAAGATCCCTTCTAATTTCTTCATCTGCTTCTTTTGTTAATATAATCATTTTAATACTAGTTCTTTTAAAACGCCTTTGACGTGGTAGCGGTAAATCTTCAAAAGTAAACCCATTCAAAGTTTTTAATTTTTCAAGATTCTTTAATTTAAGTTCATTGTTAATAAACCTAGTTAACGTCCGAATACGTTGTGTACCATCTATAATTTCTAAACGTGCTAAATCTTCTGAACCTGATATATCAGCAACAAAAATATAAGGTATTGGTAAACCTAAAATTAAAGATTCAATAAATTTTGATTGTCTATCTTCATCCCAAGACATTTCTCGTTGATAGTCTGGAATAAACAACTCATTTTCGTCTTCATCTCTTCCATCTAAATATTTTTGAATAATTACTTCTATAGGGTATTCTAAAGTGTTGTAGTCAACACGCTTTGTTTTGTCACGAATTTCTATTTCAGCATTTTCTTTGTGTTCATTTGTAATTTTTAATTGAGTTACCATAACTTGACAATTTGTTTTTGCTAATGTTTAATATTAGAGATTTTTGTATTGATTTAACTAATCTGACCAAATTTTACCACTTGGCTAAGTTAAAGGTGAGTCTCGAAAAAAACATTCTATCTGATCTAATAATTATACTAAACCCTAACTTCATTAAGCTTAGGTATCTTTTCCCCAGAAATCATATCATTTCTTAAAGTCAAGACTCACTTTAGCTGAAATTATACCAACTGTTAATTTTCTCTACTTACAGCCAGGTTTTTTCACCAGCCATATCCGCAAACAGTTTAACTTCAGCATATTTGATTGGATAGGGAGCAGTCGTAATTGTCGAGCTATCTTTAATTAAGGCATTTTCCACGGCATTATGGTAGATATCTTTTGCTGGCATTTTTACCCAGATAAGAAAAATTAGGTGGGCATTGCCCACCCTACTATATTTACTAACGCAAACTACTAGCTGGCATACCCAAAATATCCTCAAGCCTCGGCATATCTTCCAACGCAATCACTCGCCCTTCATCCTCAAAACCAGCGATTTGATCGAAGTTCAAATACCGATACAAATCATCGGCAAAAGGATGAATTCGACTCGCTACAATATCCAAATATTCCTGCACTGTCGGAAGCCGCCCCAGTAGCGCACAAACTGCGGCTAATTCTGCGGAACCAAGATACACTCGCGCATCTTTACCCATGCGATTATTGAAGTTGCGCGTTGAGGTAGAAAACACTGTTGTGCCATCAGCAACTCGCGCCTGATTACCCATGCACAAACTGCATCCTGGCATTTCTGTTCTAGCACCCGCAGCCCCAAAAACGCTGTATACACCTTCTTCTTTTAATTGGTGTTCATCCATGCGGGTTGGTGGTGCTATCCACAGGCGAGTTTTCACTTCACCTGCACCTTCCAAAACTTTTGCGGTTGCCCGATAATGACCAATATTTGTCATACAAGAACCGACGAATACTTCTTGCACTGGATCATTAGCAACTTCCGATAATAACTTAACATTATCGGGGTCATTGGGAGCAGCAACAATTGGTTCTTTGATTTCGTTTAAATCAATTTCAATTATTTCAGCATACTCCGCATCGGCATCGCCTTCTAATAACACCGGATTTGCTAACCATTCTTCCATCTTTGCCACACGGCGCAGCATGGTACGCGCATCTTGATAGCCTCGTGCTATCATATTTTTCAGCAACGCTATGTTAGAACGCAGATATTCGGAAATTGTCTCTGCACTCAGCTTAATTGTGCATCCAGCACAAGAACGTTCAGCACTTGCATCGGTGAGTTCAAAGGCTTGTTCAACTTTTAAATCTGGCAAACCTTCTATTTCCAGAATTCGCCCGGAGAAAACGTTTTTCTTGTTCTGCTTCTCTACTGTCAGCAAACCTTTTTGAATTGCTACGTAGGGTATGGCATTCACGACATCGCGGAGGGTAATACCTGGTTGCAATTCTCCTTTAAATCTTACCAATACTGACTCTGGCATATCTAAAGGCATGACACCCAAGGCGGCTGCAAAAGCTACTAATCCAGAACCGGCGGGGAAGGAAATACCCAAGGGGAAGCGGGTGTGAGAGTCGCCGCCAGTTCCCACGGTGTCGGGTAGCAGCATCCGGTTTAACCAAGAGTGGATGATACCATCACCGGGACGCAGGGCGACACCCCCACGAGAAGCAAAGAAATCGGGGAGTTCGTGATGGGTTTGGATGTCTACTGGTTTGGGATAAGCTGCTGTGTGGCAGAAACTTTGGATCACTAAGTCTGCACTGAAACCAAGACAAGCGAGTTCTTTTAATTCGTCGCGGGTCATGGGGCCTGTGGTATCTTGAGAACCAACGGTGGTGATGATAGGTTCGCAAGATGTGCCGGGACGTACACCAGGTAATCCGCAAGCTTTACCTACCATTTTCTGTGCTAGGCTGTAGCCTTTGCCTGTATCAAAGGCTTGCTGGGGACGGGTGAAAACTGTGCTGTGTTCTAAACCAAGTGCAAGACGAGTTTTATCGGTGAGGGTACGGCCGATAAGTAGGGGGATGCGTCCACCTGCGCGGACTTCATCGAGGATGGTGTCAGGTTTGAGGGCAAAGGTGGAAATCACTTTGCCTGCTTCGTTTGTGATTTCGCCTTTGTAGGGATGGATGGTAATTACCATGCCGGTTTCGAGTTTGGTAACATCGCACTGAATAGGCAAAGCACCGGCATCTTCAGCTGTGTTAAAGAAGATTGGCGCGATCGCACCACCTAAAACATAACCCCCAGCGCGTTTGTTTGGCACAAAAGGTATATCATTTCCCATGTGCCACAATACTGAGTTGATAGCAGATTTACGCGAAGAACCTGTACCAACTACATCTCCCACGTAAGCTACAGGATGCCCTTTTTTCTTCAATTCGGCAATGGTTTGTAAGCTTCCCGGTTGGCGTGACTCTAACATCACTAAAGCGTGTAAGGGAATATCCGGGCGAGTGGTGGCGCTTTGGGCGGGGGATAAGTCGTCGGTATTGGTTTCGCCAGGAACTTTAAATACAGTGACAGTAATTGCTTCTGGAACTGTGGGGCGCATGGTAAACCATTCAGCTTCCGCCCAAGAGTCAATCACCCGCTTGGCGAAAGGATTGGTTTTAGATAATTCTAAAACATCGTGGTAAGCGTCATACACCAAGAGGATTTTGCTTAAGGCGTTGGCGGCGTAGGCGGAAATGGGTTCCTTTCCTTGTCCACCCATTACTAAAGGTGTTTCAGATGAGTCTGAGACGGATACGGTGGGCCATTGCAGCAAATCGATTAAAGCTTGCACATTGTAACCACCTATCATTGTGCCCAGCAATTGTACCGCTTCTATGCGCGAAACCAAGGGACTGGTGATTTCATTTTTGGCGATCGCGGTGAGAAATCCGGCTTTGACATAAGCTGCTGGATCAACACCAGGAGAAACGCGATCGCTCAATAAATGTAATAATATCTCCTCTTGACCCTCTGGCGGATTTTTCAGTAATTCACATAATTCTGAGGTTTGTTTCGCATCCAATGGTAAAGGAGGAATACCGAGTGCTGCTCTTTCGGCAACGTGTTTACGATATTGTTCTAGCATTTTGATGTTCTCCATTGGGATGTTCTATCTTTAATTATGAAATATTTTTAGTCAATACTTTGCTATAAGAGTTTAGCTTACTTTTATTACTGAAAGCCTTACTGGTAATCGGTTATTCGCAACTTTTTTATACTAAAAGTTTGAAAAGTATGAGGCGAATAGAATTCGCTACTACACAAACTTTCGTCTTCCTCCGTGGACTAAGACTAAATCAAGGATTTTTAACCCACGGAGGCGGTCACTGAGCTTGTCGAAGTGTGGGTTTTGTATTTCGACTCTGCTTCTAATTCTTGGTTTACTCTCAAGTTTTCGCGTAAGTTATAAACTTTGTATTTTGGCTGACATTGCTAAATTTAATGTGTAGTGTAATTCCCCTTCCTCAGCCAAAGGCAGGGAGTGGATGTAAGCGAGTCAAAAACGAAACGCCCTATTACTAATTTTTACCATAGGTAAAAGAAGTGATGGGGCAGTTGAGTTTTTGGCAATTATTAACTTTTTGGCTTTTGCTGTACTTTGATGTATTCTTTTACTATTTCTAATGGTGCGCCACCAGTCGAAACAATGCAGTAAGCATCTGTCCAAAAGCTGGGGTCTTCTTTTTTCCAATAAAACTGTTTTAGATAAACTCAACGGGAGGTGATTCAAGGTGGCGTTACGTAGAGCAACTTTTAGGCTATATCCAACCAATGAAGTGAATACGATATTGCATTATCATCGAAAGTTGCACAAGGAAATCTACAACGCTGCATTGCACAATAGAATCAACTCTTATAAAAGATTTGGTAAGTCTGTTTCATACTTTGAGCAACAGAACTGTTTACCAGATTTCAAAGAAGTTTGGGTAGAATACTCATTGTGCAATTCTCAAACACTACAGGCAACTCTGAAGCGTGTTGATTTTGCGTTTCAACGTTTCTTCAAAGGATTAGGCAAATATCCGAGATTCAAATCAATTAGGCATTATTCAGGGTGGAGCTATCCCTCCTTTACAGGATGGAAAGCACACAGTACTGGCGATAACGGTTATTTAGAATTAGCGAAGATTGGTCAAATACAGATGCGGGGTAAAGCTAGGCTTTGGGGGCATCCTAAAGCAATGGATATTGTTCACCGTAACGGTAAATGGTACGCAAGTATTGTCCTAGAAATTGACCAAGATTTGTTGAAAGATAGCCGCAGAACCGATACAGGAATAATCGCTATTGACTTGGGGTGTAATGATGCTATCGCTTGGACTAATGGCGTGGAAAATGGATTAGTACCAGCACCTCGCTTTTTGAGGAAAGCAGACAAAGAAAACAAACGATTAAGCAAGGTTAAACGTCGTAAACGTTCGCCCAATTTCAAGAACAAGATTAAGGCTTCTAGACGATGGAAAAAAGCCCAAAAGCAGGTTAGCAAGCTAAATCGTAAAGTTGCTAACCAGCGTCAGAATTGGGTGCATCAGGAGACTACACGAATAATTAGCAGTAACAGCACGGTAGTCACCGAAAAGCTAGAAGTCAAAAATATCAGTACCAAAGCTAAAATAGGCAAACGCAGAGGGATCTAACGCCGTGTGCGACTTTCTCTCAGACCTAACCCCCAACCCCTTCCCTACAAGGGAAGGGGAGCAAGAATCAAAGCCTCTCTCCGTTTCGGGGAGAGGTTTGGAGAGGGGTTTCAAGAATAAGTTGCACATCGCGTGATCTAAAGTAAATGCCTAGCTACGCAGAGTCCTTTTGAAAAGAATTTGTTACAACAAATTTATTGATCGTGCGTAAAACCCATCCTCTTGTGGGTAGGGCTGTTGACGTAATGTAGTACTTAGGAAGTCTCAAATGTCGCACAAACAATTTATTTATTACTGCCAAAAATGGTTCCCTTCCATCTTGGTAAGTGCTGCTGTACGTGTAGTGGTAATGATTTGTCTAACAGTAGGAGTGTTGGGCATTTTGGGAAGCACTGCTCCTACAAGTAATGCTCAAGCTGTTTTTCCTGGTTCTATTGCAGCTAATGCTCAACTGCTAAGTACTACCAAGGATATCCAAGATAAACAGACAGCATTAAAATCAACGGCGCTAAATGCCACTGTATATCACAGTCCCGATTGTAATTGTTGTGGCGGGTGGATTGACCACTTAAAGATACAAGGTTTTCAAATCACAGACTTTTCCACGCCTGACATTGAAACAGTCAAACAAAAGTACAACGTGCCAGATAATTTGTCATCTTGCCACACAGCAATTGTTAATGGATATGTTATCGAAGGACACGTTCCAGCAGACGACATCAAACGTCTGCTTCAAGAAAAGCCGAATGTTGCTGGTTTATCTGTTCCTCAAATGCCCGTAGGCACTCCGGGGATGGAGATGGGGAATCAAAAAGACCCGTTTTCTGTGTTTTCTTTTGATCACAAGGACTCAGTTGCGGTATTCAATAAATATCCATCCTCTTGATATAATCTCGTTGTATTCAAAGGATGTTTTAAAAGTTGATTTTCATATGTTTTGGCGATTTCTAATCACCAAAGCCTTTTAAAACATCCTCAAATTAACTGAATCAGCGCTGAGAAATGTTACTGGTTAGAACCAGCTTTGAGCAACTGGGACAAATGATTTAACCATCTCCGAAACCAGAAGCGAGATGCTGCACTTGCAATATTTTGAGAAAGAAGCTCAATCGCATGATTACAATCTTGCAGGCTTGCATCGAGTTCCATTGCGTGATAAATTTCACGGGCATGGCAAAAGGCATCCATCGCTTCTGATTCTCGATTGATTTTTTCTAACACCAGAGCCAAATTAAACCAAGCGTTTGCTTCTGCATTTTGGTCATCAAGATTTCTTCTGATCTCTAATGAATACTGATGAAACTCAACCGCCCTTTGGTACTGCCCCAGAGCATTATAAGCATTACCCAACGCACTTAGGGCCATGCCTTCCCCATTGCGATCGCGGATTAATCTTGCCAGTTCTAACCATTGCTGGTACAACTCAATTGCCATCTGGTAATGGCCCAACGTTTCATAAGTATTGCCCAAACTTCCTAGACAAATGCATTCCCCAGTCCAATCGCCTATTTTCTTGGTGATACTCAACCACTGCTGATAACACTCAATCGCTTGCTCATACTTGCCCAGGTATTCGTAAGTATTGCCCAAACTTCCCAAGCAAATGCCTTCCCCGGTGCGATCGCATATTTTCCTGGTGATACTCAACCACTGCTGATAAAATTCAATCGCTCGCTGGTATTTCCCTAGTGATTGGTAAGCGTTGCCCAACCCAGATAAAGATTTGGCAACGCCTGTGCGATCGCCTATCTCTTTAGCTATATCCAACCACTGCTGATAAAATTCAATTGCCAGGTGATACTCGCCTAGTGAGTGGTAAGCATTGCCTAAACTTCCTAAACAAACGACTTCTCGATTGCGATCGCCTATTTCTCTGGCTTTGTGCAAGCACCGCTTTTCAAACTCAATGGACTCGATGTTATTTAAGCTCCCGGATCTAATTACTTCTGTCATTCTCTATAGAAAACGAGATTTGTGGTCGATAGGCTGTCGATTATACAATTTTCTGTGGCTTTAGCCCACTAAAAATGCCATTTTTCTCAAAATATAGAAATTGTTTTTCAATATCTAACTTTCTTTTATAAAAAAAGCTTCATGTTCAAAACCTTGCCCGCAAGTGGCGCGTACTCCTACGGAGAAGCAAGCTACGCGGTAGCGTTCGCACGAGAAAAAATCCTTGTATTCTCTTGGTAGGTAAAAACCCCACCCCGGAATGTCTGTCTGAGTTTAATTGCGTAAAGCCTGCGGCATGGCTGCGCTTAGAGCAAAGCGGGGCGTTAGCAAGAGTGCGAATGGGCGAAAAAGCGAATTGGATTTATATCTTTCTAGAGGACGATAAGAAACTATAGCAATATCGATACCATAGTTGATGAGTGCGTGTTTCAGGTAGTAGCAGATAAACTCAATTTTCTCGTGATTTAACCCAGATAAAACTAGAAAAAGTACCGCGTAGACACGTTGGCATTCGCCTTAGCGTCTCTGAAAGAGAAGCCTCTGTCTGCTATACGCTGTGCAAACTGAGAGAAGTGGCTTGTCGTGAGACATCGCCTGTCTACCTTTGTGAAGAATCATTCGGTGGTTGTTTGGTGCTCAAAGTCTTAGAAAAATTTCCTCAAATATTTACAAAAATTATTTTAATTAATTCTGCTTGGCTAAAATTGGCTTTGAAATTTTTTAGTATAGGATTGTTGCCTACACTAACTGCAAATCAGGCTTTAGGTGCAGAGCGCCTAAGATTTAATTACGGTCTTTTTGAGAGTTCTATCCCAATTAGTTCACTCGAAACTTATACTAGAACAGGCAAAGTGGACAATTATTTGGCTCCATATAGACAATATGTAGACAAAAAGCAACTAGCTCAACTGCGAAAAGTTTTACTAACTCGTATTCCCTTAAATCAAGTAGAAGTTTCGCAGTTTCTTTATACACCGATTGGTGAACGATTATTAGAGCAATTCGGGAAAGTTATTCAGACAGAATCTAACTTATCAGGGTTTTATGCAATTCGCGCAGCACTGATTTTGTCAGCCGCAGATCAGAAAAATTTTACCCTTTTAAATGTATTACGCAAGTTTCCGGCGAGTGCAATTTTAATTAACTTAGATGAAAGTTTAGCAATAGCAGAGTCATTACAGAATTTAGTAAATCAAACTCAAAATGCAGTAGCACTTATTAACCAACAATCCCAACAAAAGCTAACTACAGCTTCTATACTTAATCCTGTTCTATTGATGGACTTAGGACAAAACGGAGGTTTTCGTTTCTTAAAGCAAACTATTACACTTAGTGACCTCTTGCGTAAGAGGACGTTTCCTGCTGATATTTACCTCCCAATTGCTCAAACTCCTCGTCCGATAATTGTCATTTCGCACGGACTTGGTTCCGACAGAACAAGTTTTGCATATCTAGCTGAACATCTGGCTTCTTATGGTTTTGTGGTTGCTGTTCCAGAACATCCTGGTAGTAATTCCAAACAACTACAAGCTTTATTAGCAGGGATAGCAGATAGAGTTACCAATCCTAAAGAGCTAATTGACAGACCTTTAGATATTAAATTATTGCTAGATGAACTCACTCGTTTATCAAAGTCTAATTCAACATTTAGGGGACGCTTAAATTTAGAACAAGTTGGTGTAGTAGGGCAATCATTTGGTGGATATACGGCATTAGCATTGGCGGGTGCAAAGATTAATTTTGAGCAACTGAAAGCCGACTGTCCAGCTTTGGAAAATACGTTAAATGTTTCGCTTCTACTTCAATGTTTGGCGGTCAATTTACCAAATATTCAATACAACTTATCTGATGCAAGGATAAAAGCAGCAATTGCCATTAATCCAGTTAATAGCAGTATTTTTGGTCAATCTAGTCTCAGCCAAATCAAAATTCCGGTAATGATTGTATCTGGTAGTTCTGATACTGTTGCTCCAGCTTTAACAGAGCAAATTGAGCCTTTTACTTGGCTAACAACTCCAAACAAGTATTTAGCACTCATCAATGGCGGCACACACTTTTCTACTATTGCAGAATCACCAAATGCCGCCGTACCTGTTCCTACACAGGTAATCGGTTCAAGTCCAGCCTTGGCACGCCGCTATGTTAAAGCTTTGAGTGTTCCTTTCTTTGAAACGTATGTTGCCGAACAATCAAGTTACCTTCCATATTTGAGTCCAGATTACATTAATACAATTAGTCAACAACCACTACCGTTAAATTTAATTAAATCTCTGACATCTGAACAACTACAAGAAGCGTTTTAATATTGTTACTAAGCTTTTTAACTAATATGGTTCGGCGACGGGACATTTAATAATTAAAGAGCTAATAAAAGAATTGCATAGCCGAACGCACCGAATGTAAACGCCCAAAAGCGACTTTCTCGCTCTTCTGGTAATTCTTCCTTAAGGACATTGAGTACAATACCTCCTGACAAAAAGGCGAAGAGAACCGCAACAGCCGCCTGATGAATTACCGTGCCAATGCCAATTACCCAACCAACAATGATCGCAGCTACTAATAACCACCGCCCAATCCGATCATATATTTGTTTGTGGTTTTCGCGTAAACCATTATCGTTGACTACAAAATGTAGTGCCATCGCAAAAAAATAGAACAATAAACTCTTGATACTTGATTCTTCTCGGTGTACTAATAAGTAGCCAATTAAGGCGTTATAAACAGCAAAGGAAGCAATATGTATCCAAAAAACGTCTAAAGCAGTAACATCTCCCTTCCCTGCTTTTTGATTGCGTTGACGCGACTTGCTTGCAAATCGCTCTAAGCCATAAAACACTGCTAAACCTAAAAGTGCCACCAAGTAAACGTGATGCTCTAAAAAAATGAGTCCAATATCCAAACTGTTTTGGAGTGTTAGTTGGGCTTTACTCAGTTCTGGCAAAATGTGGACGAACACATAAGCGACAGATACCCCACTGCCAAATGAGAGCCAACGACTACGCGGTTTAGCATTGAGGAATCGTAGTTTACCTGAAAATAAATGTATGATGGCTAAGGCGATCGCACATATTGCAGTGATCATGCTTTTTATTTAACGCGAAACCAGCGATAGCCGTATGCTTCTATTGGGATGGAAGGCAAATTAACATCCAGAGGTTCGTATTGGGAATCGCCAAATATATCAATTAAATGGTTATACTCATTAGATTTTAGCGTGACTGTACATGAGCGATCGCCCAAATTATGTAAAGCGATCGCACTCTCACCTTCCGACTCGCAGCAGTGAGCAAACACACACGGTTGATCAGTTTCTAGAATTTGCCACTTACCGCAACCGAACTCTGGACACTGCTTGCGAATACGGATTATATGTTCCATCCAATTGATTAACGAGTTGCCATCGCGTTGTTGATCTGCCACATTCACCTGTTTATAACCATACTCTTTTTCTTTAATCACAGGTCGGGTAAGAACATCTGACGAAGCGGTAGAAAAGCCGCCATTGCTTGCATCTGACCATTGCATGACTGTGCGGACACTATTTCTCCCCTCAAGTGAGAGGTCTTCACCCATCCCAATTTCTTCGCCATAGCGTAGCAGAGGTATCCCAGGTAAGCTGAATAGCAGACTGTATGTGAGTTCAATCCGACGGCGATCGCCTCTTAACATTGGTGGTAAACGACGACGAACGCCTTTGCCGAAAATTTGCATATTCTTTTCGGGTGCGAAAGCCTGAAAAATTTCTTCCCTTTGGGAGTCGCTAATTAAGTCAAGGTTGAGTTCATCATGATGGCGGACAAAATTTAACCATTGACCAATATCAGGAATATCAGGTAATGATTTCAGTCCGTCAAGTAAAGTTTGTGAATCTTTACGTGCCAGAGCTAAAAACATATATTGATTCAGCAAGAAGTTAAACAACATCTGACATCGATCGCCATTACCAAAGTAGACGGGTATCTTGTCAGAACTTACATTTGCTTCTGCAAACAGAATTGCATCACCCCGACGCGAGGTAATAAACTCTCGCATATCTTTGAGGAAAGTTTGCAAGTCTGGACAATCTGAGATGCCAAGTGGATTAATTAAAAATGGCGCAGCATCAATGCGAAACCCAGACACACCAAGTTGCAGCCAAAAACCCATAATTTTGTAGATTTCTTCCCGTACCGCAGGATTAGCAATATTTAAATCAGGCTGCTCTTTGTAAAAGTGATGCAGATAGTAAGCATCAGCTTGTTCGTCGTATTCCCAAAGACTGTCTTCTACTCCAGAAAAAATTATCTGTTCTGGCTTGGTTTTAGGTGGATTTTTCGACCACACATAGTAATCGTGATACTTGGAGTGTTTATCTGAACGCGCTTGTTGAAACCAAGGATGCTGATTTGATGTATGATTTACCACTAAATCAACCAGAACTCGAATACCGCGATCGCTAGCTTGATGCATGAACTCGACAAAATCTCCTAGTGTCCCCAATCGCGGATCAACGTTGTAGTAGTCCATGACATCGTAGCCGTTATCTCGATTGGGAGAAGAATAAAACGGTAATAGCCATAAACAGGTAATTCCCAGTCCAGAAAGATGATCTAGACACTTAGTTAGTCCTTGGAAATCGCCAATACCATCGCCGTCTAAATCCATGAATGTCTCGACATCCAAGGAGTAAAAAATTGCATTTTTGTACCAAAGTTTCTGCATTTTCCTGCCTTTTTAATTACTGAAAGTTCTACTCACCTACACTCAATTGCTGCAAAGAAATCTGCTTGCACAGACCTTCTACCGCGAGTGTTAGAGATTGCATCAGTTCAGAATTTTCGCTGTAGTCAACAGGCGCGAGGTTAGCAACCCGTTGACTTTGAGTCATTTTTAACTCTCGTCCCCATTCTTCTGGAGTACTGTCTTTATATAATGCGATCGCTCTACCCTGTTCTTGATTCATTAGAGAAAAGCAGGGAATATCTGACGCACCATCACCAACATAAATCACCTGTGACAGTGGAATGTGCAATTCCTCTGGTGGTAAATCTCGATATACAAATGTTTTACCGTCATTTTGGTAATCATCAAAACCTTTGGCAATTTGAAATAGATAGCGAGTTTTTTCTGTGTGAGTGACAATCTTTTTTAAAAACTCTATACCGTTGCGATCGCCATAAGAAAATTCACAACCCCACATTGCTTTAAAATTTGGAGCAATACAGTTATGACGAGCAATTTCCACCATCCCGCAAGTTATTAAATAAAACTCTACCTCTACTTTTGGATTTGATTCGTGAGCGCATTGTTGCAAGCGATCAAACATTTTATTAACGCCATCAAAGGGAGCTAATTCTTGACCAAAATTGGCAATATATTCTTGGGTAATTTTGTTATCTTGTCGTTTTGACTCTTCAATTAGCGCATAAAATCGAGCTAGAATTTTATCCCAACCTTTGTCAATTAAGGGTCGAATTTTCTCTTGGCGAAACTCCAGAGCATCAATACCTAAGCTTTCTAACAAAGCATCAACTGTATCTGGAACCAAAGTATCATCAAAATCGAAAACTATAGCGATGCGATTAGAAAGTGGTTTGGTCGAAACAGTCATAACAAAAGGTTCTCAACTATGGTATTTTTACAAAAATATTAGTAATTTTGGATAAAATACTAAAATAGCTAGGATGATTAGTTATAAAGTTGAGCAATTAATGGCAAAATAACCAGCTTTACAAATGCAGTAAAAATTAGCGATTGCGTTAAAAATTATAAATTAGCAATATGCCGATAGCGAGCCTCTATTCCTGAATAGATGCCATAAGCAATCAAACCTAAACCCACTATAGCCAGAAGCCAAAGACCAAAGGGGTGTTGTGTCAGAACTGCTAATGCACCACCCAACCCTCTAGCCTGAGTGCCATCAGATTGAATTGCCGCCAGCATCAAAAAGATGCCGATAATGCCAAAAACAATGCCACGGGCAGCAATGCCAAATCTACCCATACGCACTGCCCAATTTTGCTCAGTTAGACTCATTTGAGAAAGTTTTAAATGGTAACGGAATTTGCCTTTGTACGCTCTATAAAGGTAAGAAAGACCAACACTAACTACCATCATCCCTGCCAGTGCTACTAGCCATCGCCCAAGGGGTTGAGCCAAGATATATATTGTCCAATCTTCAGTTGAATCGCTATCGCCAACGACTGAACCCATAATCAGCTTTACAGATGTCAAAGCCAAACCTGTATAACCTAAAGCACTGATAGCATAACCAATCCGTTGGGCAATTCGTTTAGCATTAATTGGTTTTTTACTTTTTTCAGGATCAAAAAACGTCTGAACTAAACGCCAAAGTACATACCCAATAATTCCGAGGGTAACGATACTTAGCAAAAATTTTCCAAAAGGTTGGACAACAATTGCCTTTAACGCACCAGTTGTATTTGTGGTTTTACCACCAGAACCAATGGCTGCTTGGACTGCTAATAACCCAATAATAAAGTAAACGACACCTTTTGCTGCGTATCCTAATCGTGCTAGTCGCTCAAACCAAGGGAGAGAAGTTATTTCTTTACCTGGTTGTTTAATTGGTTCTAAGGGTGGATTGGGTAGTGTCATACGGCATAGCAACTATTTAGAATTCAGAAAAATGAAACTACTCCACACACACTATATTTATTAACCTGAAGCGCCGCTTGAGCCAATTATACCAAGCAGTTGCAACAGATAAATAATTGCAAATACACCAAAAAATATGCCAGCGATCGCTGTTCCACCAAAGATTATTTTTGATGGTTGCAGTTCCTTGGGTAACATTCGATGATTTAAATAAAGAGTCAGTCCAGTGTACTAATATTGTTAGCCACGACTTCTAGTCGCCAGGGCTAGTAATAAATTAGACTTTTCAAATTCTTAGAAACGACGACGCACGGGTGTGCGTAAAGCTTGCCATGTTAGCGCTCCTACCCTACCATCACCAACCAATCTTTGCGATCGCTGAAAGGTAGCTACTGCTGTAGCAGTTCTAGGGCCATAGATACCATCAATAGCTCCTTTATAAAACCCTAAATATTTCAGGACAGCTTGCACATCTCTCACAGGCTGTCCGCGAGATCCAGGCGTAAGAAAAGGAGCTTTCACAGGAGAGTATTTTGAAAGCCTACCTGTAATTGAGGTTGTCTGCGCCTTAGCAGGTGTAAAACTAAAGATTAACATCCCCAAAAAGAATGCAGAAATTAAGCCCAATGGTAAAATTATTGAGCGCATAAATCGAGTATTCATAAATTTATCATCCTCTGATCAAATTTTTGCTCTGTTTGGATTTCTCCCATTTCTCAGGTTTTCTTCATAGGTTCTGAAGTTGGGATCGTTCAGTTCGTAAAAGTAAGGCTCTAACGTGTAATTATAAAGAGCAGGAGTACCTAACATACCCGGCATTACTGATGGCACTAAAGGTCGGTAAACGCCTCTAACTTGCTCCTCATAATCATTATCGATTGCTAAATCTTCGCTAAATTCAGGTAGATTTTTTACTTGCTCTTTGGTCAGTTTAGGAACAAAAAGATGTTTTTTATCATAGTCAAGACGAGCTAAACCCACCGGGAGCAATACTTTTTTGCCGAAAATCCAGAAGCCTGTATCAATGATGAAATAACGGAAACGTCCATCATTTTCATCAACTAATATATTGACAACAGAGCCAACCCTGTCATCATCGGCGTAAACATCAAAATTTTTAATGTCATTACCATTAAAAATTTCATCGTTGTAGTTGGGGTTGTATTCGTCAAGTTTGTACAAAGCCATGTTTTTCTCCTGTAAAAACTGTTTAATTTTATTAGTAACTAACTTAAAGGTTGAATTTTTGCTTCATAAGCAGCATTGTTTAAACCGCCACCTCTATAAGCTTTTTGAGAATTAATTGCACTTCTTAAGGCGGTAATGCGATCGCTTGTTGCGGGATGAGTACTCAAAAATGTCGGCAGCGATCGCTGTTGGAGTAACTTTTGCATAAAAGCAATCATGGCAGACTGAGCATAACCAGTACGTCCTAAAGTCCTCAGTCCTCTTTGATCGGCTTCAAATTCATCTTGGCGACTATTGGGACGCCGTAATGCCAAATCCACACCAATCTGGACTGCTGTACTACGCTCTAATCCGGCGGCTGTAGCAAAACCACGAGCGATCGCTCTTTGTCGCATCTGTTCTATTGAATGCCGACTAGCAATATGACCAATTTCGTGAGCGATAACGCTGGCTAATTGAGCTTCATTATCTGCGGCTTTTAACAATCCAGTAGTCACATAGACATAGCCTCCCATTGTGGCGAAGGCATTTATACTCTCATCTTGAACTACCTGAAATGTATAAGAAATATCAGGGCGAGTGCTATTTGCTGCCAATTTTTGACCAACTTGGTTGACATAGCGATTCACATTTTGATTGCGATAAAGCTGAATTTCACTATTAACTAACTGTTGATTAATCTGCTTGCCTAGTTTGACTTCTTCTCGATCAGAAATAGTGGATAGCTGAAATATTTGGATTCCTTGATTCAAGAGGTCAAACAATGAAATTGCCTGTGTCTTTTGGGGTGAACCCACACCAATACCAACTGCTACTAAAACTGACAGAAATAAATATAACCAGCGACGATAAAAACGACGATAAATTAAAGATAAAGAATTTAACATAAGCTGATTCAAGTTAATTACGGTGTTCAAAATTGGTGAACACTCCCTGCCAGCGAACTTGCTCAAACTGCTCTATATCCAAGCATTGTCCCTGATTAACAACTTCATTACCGTCCACCCAAACTTGTTGCGGTTCAAACCCGTGGAGGTGCAATTTCACACCCGCATAAGGAAAAGCATAATCTCCCTAACAGCTTCTAAACTTTGAGACTTACGAAACTGACGTTCTAACCAATCTCGTTGCAGTGGGTAGAGCAGCGACCCTAAAAACCGTCGAAGTTTAATTGTTCGTAGGTTGAGAAATGCTTCGTTGAGGATACCCATAAAACCTCAGAGAAAGTACAGCATTTAAGAAAGCTATGACAAACTGAAAATTCCTAAGAAGGATGATATATAGTTTCAGCAACTAAAATAGGTCTGTTGCTATACTCAGCCTCTAACTCTCTTTTTACATTTAGATCCCAGGTGAAGTCATAGTCTTGCTCAATTTCAGCAATTACAAAAGGACGAACTTCGCCAGTTATCGATACTGTCTGACCTTGATTTATTGCTACTTTGGGTGGTGCTTTTAATAAAACTAGCAAATCTTGCCCACCAAACAATTGGTTTTCATCTAGCGTTAGTAAAACCGGACTGCGGATATTGTCTACTTCCCCCGTAACTGCAACTTGACGACGATAATATTGTTCGGGACGTTGTGTTATTTGGCCAGGTTCAGGCGCTAGTACAAGATATCGAGCAATAATTGCAGGTTTATTGATGTAATCTTTGTAATATTCATCCTGCATATTGAGATTAAACTCTTGCTCAATTTTAGGAATTACCAAATTACGAACCTGACCAGTAACTTGAACTTTAATATTTCGGTCAAGTGGTATATTAAAAGGTGTACCTGAAGCATTGACGACTACAAGAGGTTCACCGCGAAAGAACCGTGAATCACTAACCGTGAAGGAACTCGAACCAATTTGCTGAATTGCTCTGCTTTTAATGGTAACAGAGCCACCCATAAATTCGTCAGTATTTTCAGCAATTTCAGATGTATTGGTGATAGTTGGTTTTTCCTCAAAAAAACTACAACTTCTCACTACCATAGCCATGACTACCAGGAAAACTAATACCCCTGTTTGACCTAGTGCCTGTAAGAAATTTCCTCTTTGGGAATTGTCATTCATTGCCCTTATGGTTATTTATCTTGCGGGTATTCATGTAAAGCTTTCCTGATAGCTATAGAATATTTTATTGTGGAATTGCTGAGGGATATACCTCATCTGCAACTAATACAGGTTTATTGCTGTATTCTACTTCTAGCTGCTTTTGTAAAGTTAAATCCCATTGCAGGTCATAGTCTCGTTCTATTTCAGCTAAAATAAACGGACGTAACGTACCTGTAACTGCAACTTTTTCACCTTCATTGACAACTCCTTTTGGAGTACCAGCACGTATCACTAACAAGTCTTGACCACCAAACAATTTCTCTTCATCTAAGGTGAATGAAGTAGCAGTTCTAATATTTTCCACTTCACCTGTTACGGCTATGTTTTTACCGTAGTATTGGCTGGGGTTTGTAGTAAGTTCACCTGGCTTAGGAGCAAGTGCGAGTGATTGAGCGATAATTGCAGGTTTACCTTCGTAATCTACATATAAGTTGGGATCTAGACCCAAGTTGTAATTTCGATTGACATCTGCAATCACAAACTTACTAACTGGACCTGTTGCTTGAATTGCTACGTTTGGGTCAGTAGGTAGAGTAAAAGGTTTACCAGCTGCATTGACAACTAAAATGGATTCATTGCCAAAGAATTGCTTATCGCTAATTGTAAATGTTGATGGACCAATTTTAGTGATGGGTGTGCTTCTAATTGTTACAGTTTTACCAATTAGTTGATTTGTATTGTCTGCGACTTCTTCTGTAGTCACATTGGTTTCTGGTACTCCGGCCTGTTGATCTAAGTTGTTCTCACAAGCTCCAAGCAGCAATGTGGAGATTGCTAAAGCAATAGCTCCAGTTCCTTTGTAACTCCATTTATTTTGAAGAAAGTTAATCATTTCAAAAGCTCCATTTAGGTTAACTAAATATCAAGTTCAGGTCAATGAACCATTATTCAAAACTTTTCACCTTTTTACATCACTCCTAGTGATGAGTTTTCAACTGAACTTGATATTTCTGAATGAACACAAAACTTTTGATTTTTTGCAATCATCCTTTTGATATCAAAATTATTGAGGCGAAGCACATTAGTTCAAAAAGACTTGGCCATCCTTTTGAATTCTCAATACGCCTTGATTGTCATCGAAATTGGTTGTTTCATCTAACGAAACTGCGAGTGTCCCTTCAGAAGTAGATGTGGGCATAACTTTAAGCAGTCCACCATCTTGACGTACTAAGGTAATACTGATAGGTGTTGGTAAGTTTCGTAAGACAAATTCTTGTCCACCTGCAAGATATCGAGGTTGGGTCTGACCAATTGCTTGATAAGAGATACCAGCGTTGGTATTATTTTTTAATTTCACATCGACTGTGCCTGCTGTTGGTGTGATATTTGCGATCGCACTTTGCCGACTTTCTGGAGCAGGTGGTTGTATAACATTAACATTTGTGCGTCTTCCTTCCATAGGATAGGCAGGAACCATAATACTCTGGGAACCAGTAGTCCCCTGTTGTCCTCCCAATCTTAAAGTTGCAGCATTCGGTGGACATCCTGCTGGAACCATAACTCGATTACGGTGTGGTTCTTCGTAGAAAATTCTAGGGCAAGGATTAAGTTGGGAAATTCGCGGCTGTGCTACTGCTGATTGAGTAATTGCAGAGAAACCGACTAGCAAAGTTCCAAAAATTGTTCCTACTAATCCAACTTCTTTAAAAGAAGAACGATTTAGCTTGTACATAACTACCTCCTGACAACTTTATTTTTGCTTATTATTTGAAAATTCAAATAATGACATTTAGTGAAAGATTAGAGAATCGTTTAGTTAGCCTCTTACTTTTCTTGCAATCATCCAAATTCTTGATTGTGTATTTTCGGTTTAGGGAAAGTTGAGCCGCTCAACCAAAAGAGGAGAATGAAAACAGACTGTCTGTATTTTTAGGTTATATCTCAATGGTGGAAAAGTAGAGCAGAATTGTAATACATTTGGCAAATACTACTTTAGATATAGGTTAGTACTTCTATAGTAATAGCTGGCAAAATCAAATCAATACTGCGCCTATTACTCTTCCAACCAATAGAGTAGACCAAGAGAAGTAATGCCTCCAAAAAAGTGAGCGCCAATCACATTGATATTTGCTAACATTACAAAAATATCTAAGGAACGAATTACATTTTCTGGCTGATACAACGCGACACCTTGAGGTTGTCCTACTGCTTTACTTAATACGATTACAACGGTCACTTCAGAAGCAATGAAAGCTATTAATAACCCTACCAAACTCACGAGCAATCCAATTCGCAAATTTTGAATTACGTCTTCCTTCTTGGGATGGTTTTCAGAATTTGGCGTTTGTAAAAGTTTAGCCATTTTTCGATAACGGAAAGCCCAATAGACTCGAAAGCACAGCAATAAAATACCAACAATAGCCAAAAATATCCCAAAGCCTATACCTGAACTGCTTGTCGTCACGTTACGGCTAAAACACGCCAACAATATAGCAATAGCAGAAATACCACCAAGTACTAATTGTACCCAAAAACTAACTCGACTCACTAAAAGCAATGTAGCAGCAAATTTTTTTTTGCTTGGTGAATGGGAAAGTGATTCTAAATTATTCATCATAATCAATATATACCCCTTAAGTAGATGAGTTAATTAAATCTAAGAAATTAGAGTTTTATTTCATCTTTGCCATACAATAAAACTCATCAACTAATTTATTTATTTTGTTTGTATTGAAATATTAGCTTTGTTGCTAGGAAAGAATTTATCTGAAAGGCAGAACTAGTATTTAGTTTAGTTCTAAATTAGGAATTAAAAGTGGAAAACTAGTGGAGAATGTGTATTTTCTGGAAAACTATTACTTAAGAAAGAGATTACTAAAACTATAGATAGACTATTCTTTCAAGCAAATCTACCCTAAATAAGAGATATTACAGTAATCCTATCTCTTGCATCCAAAATTTAACAAATGATTTATGACTGCTATAGCATTACTTAATTCATGAATAGCTGAACTGGAAACACCAGATTTTGTAATATACTTTAGCTCAAGGCTGCTGCTACTTGGTCAGCTAGCTTCTGAGGATTAAATGGTTTACTGATTATGCCTTTGACACCTAGATTATTGAATATCTCTTTGTTATTGTTACGTCCTCTAGCTGTAAGTAAAATTACTGGAATATTTTTAGTTATTTGATTAGTCTGTAGTTTTTTAAAAGTTGTCAAACCATCCATATCAGGCATCATTACGTCTAAAAGTATGGCATCGGGTTGAGATGATTGAGCTAAGAATAATCCTTGATTACCTGAAGTAGCAGTCAACACCTCCCAGCCCCCCATTATTTCTAGACAAGTCTGAATCAATTGACGGATGTCATCTTCATCATCAATAACTAAGATTTGTTTAGAGGTCATCGTTATTATCTTCCTGTTTTAAATTATTATTACTTAGTGCTTTAATTCTTCCAATGTAATGAGGGGTATTGTTTATAGCTACCATCCTCTTAAGATTAGTTTTTAATGGTAAAACTTGAAAGTGGAAAACTAGGGTAGAAGTTTAATAAATCTATCGCATAACCAGAAGTAATAGACCAAAAGTAATAGAAAATGTGGAGATTGACACGATGGGCTTTGCCCCGCCTTCCCTACGGAACGCTCCGCGAACGGCGATTCTCGCAACTACAACGCTACAGCATTGCATTCTTAACGGTTTTACTAGCTTTACTGCTGACATTGCTTCTATGGCAGCTACACAGGCTGAATTCCATTTATCCACTGTTTTTAGCTGCGGTCATGGTTAGCTCTTGGTATGGTGGCTTAAACCCAGGGCTGTTGGCAACCTTTTTGTCTGCTATAGTCTGCGCCTACTTCCTCTTGCCCCCTTTTTATTCTCTGGCTATTAGTGGGTTCAGTGCGGTGGGGTTGCTTCAGTTTGTGCTAGTAGCATTGTTGATTAGCTTACTTAACACTGCACTACGTGAGGCGCGATCGCAAGCTCAGAAAAACGCACGAGCCGCCCAGGATAATTACGAGTGTTTACGTCAAATTCAAGACAGTCTGCGTCAAAGCGAAGAACGTTATCGATTGCTAGTAGAAGGAGTAACTAATTACGCAATTTTTATGTTAGATCCAAACGGTAACTTTACCAGTTGGAATATTGGGGCCGAACGTATTTTAGGCTATCAAGAAGCAGAAATTATTGGTCAACCTTTTGAGCGAATTTTTTCACCAGAAGCAATTGAGTGTGGACAACCACAACAAGTATTAACAAAAGCCGTAACTGAAGGTTTTTTTAAAGAAAATCGTTGGCATCTCCGTAAGGATGGTACATTTTTCTGGGCGCATTGTGTAATCACTCCTTTACGAGATGAAAATGGAAATCTGCGCGGCTTCTCTAAAATCATGCAAGATATTACTGAGCGCAAACAAGTTGAGGAAGAAAAAGAGCAACTGCTGCTACGAGAACAAGCTGCACGTGCTGTTAGCGAAGCGGCACAAAGTGCAGCAGAAGCCGCAAACCGTTCCAAAGACGAATTTTTAGCAATAGTTTCCCATGAATTACGTACCCCCATGACTGCAATTATCGGTTGGGCGGGGATGTTGCAAACGGGTGCGCTAGATGAGGCTAAAGTAACTCTTGCATTGGAGATAATTGAACGCAATGCTAATTTGCAAATGCAACTTATTGAAGACTTACTTGATATTTCGCGGATTGTTAGAGGAGAACTTTCACTCTCCATTGATTTGGTAGATTTAGTAGAAGTAATTACAACTGCGATCGAGGTTGTACAATCGCTGGCAGATGCTAAGAGTATTCAAATTGAAACTATACTTGATACTTCAATAGAAAAAATTTCGGGTGATTCAGATCGCTTGCAACAAGTTGTGTTAAATCTACTCACCAATGCAATTAAATTTACACCCAACGACGGACGAATTAAGGTGTGGTTGTCAAAGGAAGTGGGGAGTAGGGAGTGGGGAGTAGGGAGTGGGGAAGAGTTTTCCCAACCCTCAATTCCTAACTATGTTCAAATTCAAGTCAGTGATACGGGTAAGGGTATCAGTGCTGACTTTCTACCTCGTGTATTTGAGCGCTTTTGCCAAGCAGATAGTAGTCATACTCGGTCAAATAAAGGACTAGGTTTAGGGCTAGCGATCGCCCGTCATGTGGTAGAACTGCATGGTGGCACAATCCAAGCCCAAAGCCAAGGAATAGGGCAAGGTGCAACATTTACAGTCAAGTTGCCCATTTTAGAAGAAAGCAGAGGAGCAGAGGAGCAGAGGAGCAGAGGAACAGGAGATAATAACTTAAACTTCTCTCCCCAATCCCCAGTCCCCAGTACCCAGTACCCAATCCCCAATCCCCTCACCAACTTGCGAGTGCTGGTTGTAGATGACGAGGCAGATGTGCGGCAGTGGATTACCGCAGTACTCGAAGAGTGTGGAGCGAAAGTTAGTACTTTTAGCTCTACAAGACAGGCACTTGAGGCACTAGAAGAATTACATCCAGATGTGTTGATCAGCGACATTGGGATGCCAGACGAGGATGGCTACGCGCTGATGCGTAAAATCAGAGAAATTGAAGCAGAACAAGGCGGGCGGATTCCTGCTGTTGCACTGACGGGGTATGCCAGGGTAGAAGATTACAAAGAGGCATTAGCAGCAGGGTTTCAGCTACATGTTGCTAAACCAGTTAGAGCAGCTGAGTTAATTGCCGTTGTTGCCAATTTAAAAAAAGAATGGGACAAATAGACCATTTGTAGAGACGCGATTCATCGCGTCTTTACCCAAGGATATATTGCAATCATTAATTGAATTGGTATTAGATGGGGCGAATCTGTTGCTCAAACCTTGCCTTCGATAGATGTCTTATAAAGCTGAAAAGGGCATAACCTAAGTTATAGAAATTTGATTACAGCACTCAAGGTTGCTTCTACAAGCAAACATTTTCATGAGAATTCTGTTGGTTGAAGACGATGATTTGCTTGCTCAAGCTGTAGCGACAGCTCTTACAAAACAAAATTATGTGGTTGATATTGCACCTGACGGTGAAGCTGGTTGGGAATTGATAAGTGTTTGTAACTATGACCTGATTTTGTTAGATGTGATTCTGCCAAAGCTTGATGGTATCAGTCTTTGTCGGCAATTACGCCAGTCAGGTTATCAAATGCTGATTCTGCTTTTAACGGCAAAAGACACTAAAACTGATAAAGTTATCGGTTTAGATGCCGGAGCAGATGATTATGTAGTCAAACCATTTGATTTTCAAGAATTATCAGCTCGGATTCGTGCTTTATTACGTCGAGGAAATACTTCTTTACCTCCCGTTTTGGAATGGGGAGCCTTGCGTCTTGATCCTAGTACTTGTGAGGTAAATTATGCAGACATTACACTACATTTAACAGCAAAAGAATTTAGCCTTTTAGACCTTTTTTTACGCAACAACCAGCGCATCTTTAGCCGGAGTGCCATTGTAGATCAACTTTGGAGCGCTGAAAAAGATCCACCTGAAGAAAATACGATTAAATCTCATATCAAAAGTTTACGGCAAAAGTTAAAAGCAGCAGGTGCTAACTATGATTTTATAGAAACTGTTTATGGAATGGGTTATCGTTTAAAAGCTCTAGATCATGAGCAAAGTTGCCCGAAGCCTGAGCCGGAAATAGATTTAAAACAGCAGCAAATTCTACTAACAGCCATTGCTCAAGATCGGGAAAATTTCAAAGCTAAGGTTGGTTCGCGTATTGCAGTATTGAAGATAGCAGCTGATGCTTTAAGAAAAGGTACGCTTGACGCTCAAGTGCGGCAAAAAGCAGAGCAAGAAGCTCACAAACTAGCTGGTTCTTTGGGTAGCTTTGGCTTTCCAAAAGGTTCGTTATTAGCCAATGAGATACAAGATTTATTTCAAACTCAAAAATTTATTAGCCAAGCTAAATGTTTTTATTTAGATAAGCTCTTGATGGAGTTGCAACGAGAGCTAGAAAGAAGCCCAGTTGAACAAACCCAAAATCTACTATTAGTAATTAGCAATGATAAACAAGTAATTGAGGGATTGATAAAGGAGGCTGAGAATCAAGAAATACAAATTAAAGTTGCTACTAATCTTACCGCCGCCAGAAGTATAATCCCATCTTTAAATCCCGATGTGGTGCTACTTGATATTGATATTGAGAAAGACAGCTTGGAATTAATAAGAGAATTATCCCAGCGATCAGCTACGCTGGGCGGAACGCCATCGCCTACAGCGGGCGAAACGCCAACGCCACAAATACCTGTGTTAGTTTTTACAGAGCGAAATAATTTTAGCGATGCCTGCGGCGGGCTTCGCCTACGCGTTGAGGCTGTACGATCTGGTAGTCGTGCTTTTTTGCAAAAATCCATGCCTCCTAGCCAGATTTTGGAGTCAGTCAGTCAAATATTACAACAAACTCGTATTACCGAAGTTAGAGTAATGATTGTAGACGATAACCCGCAGGCATTAACTGTTATACAGCAATCCCTAGAACCATTGGGATTTGTTCTAAAAACTCTTGAAGATTCACGGCGCTTTTGGGATATTCTGACAGATTTTTCTCCAGATTTGCTAATTTTAGATGTGGAAATGCCTCATATCAGTGGCATTGAACTTTGTCAGGTAGTACGTAACGATCCGTACTGGAAATTTTTGCCAGTACTATTTCTGGTTGATAATTTATCAGCAGATATTGTTGAGCAAATATTTGCGATCGGTGCTGATGATTGCCTAAGTAAAACTGCTAAAAAGTCACAACTAATCACTCGTATATTGAATCTTGTAAAGCGAAGATAACTAGTTATAAATATATGTTTAACAAATAAAAATAGCCACATAATATATATAAATAAATCCTGCATAACAGCCAACTAAAAAACCTTATTGGAGTAAGCTTAGTAGTAATACGCTAGTTCGCTTCTTATACCATTTGACTTTAATAATGGTATAAGAAGCTCTTTTGGGGCATGGCATTGCCCATTGGTGTCAACTTAAGCCCAAAGCTATATCTAGCAAGCATTTTACACATACCCTCACCCCCAACCCCTCTCCCAAAATTAGGAGAGGGGAGTAGTGCGATTCGTTGAGTAGCGAATCCCGGTA
>JBBSOX010000021.1:0-72868 GCA_038259325.1 Chroococcales cyanobacterium
CCTGCCCCCACTCCCCACTCCCATATCTTAAAAGAGGGGTTGTCTACTGCGAAATCTAGAAATTGAGAGCAAACCTTCAGCAAAAACTTCTATGAGCGCAACACAGTCTAACAACCTTCCACTTTGGGTACAGGATAGAGATAAGGTGATAGCAGAAAGCACTGATGTCGAGTGGCGCTATCAGACACCGCCTGATTATTCCCGTTCCAAAGAGAATCTCGCTCAAGAAAGTACTTGTAATCACCTTGAAGGTACACTGGAAGCGATCGTGCAAAACTTGGTGCGAACCTTTGAGATGGAGGTATCCTTCAAAGCTAACCCACAAGAGTGGTTATCTATTGTGAATGACCAGTTTCGCGTGAGTACCAATGGGGGAGTAGAGTACACCGCAGCAGATTTATCAGCCCAAGGTACTTACAATTTGTTTATGGCTGATTCAGAACATTACAAGGCTTCAGAAGAAAGCTTTGAATCATCCGCAAAAGTCTTCCACACAACATTTCCCCAAGGATTTCCTTGGGAAGTCCTGGAAGTTTACTCAGGGCCACCAAATGTCACATTCAAATGGCGGCATTGGGGACATTTTAACGGAGAATACAAAGGCCATGCACCTACTGGAGAGACAGTAGAAATTATCGGCATGAGCATTGCAAAAGTTACCGATGACTTGAAGGTTATTTCCTTGGAACACTACTTCGACAATAATCTGTTCTTGGAAAAGCTAACATCTGGTGGCAAACAGACAAAAGCTGAAAGCCAGAGAAGTGCTTGTCCGTTCAGTTCTTGGTTCAAGAAGAAATCCGACAAAAGTTAGTTCGTAGGGGTACAGAGTGTAGTACTGTGCCCTACATTATTCACATAGCAACCAAAGGATGAAAATGCAAACATATTATTACGTTTTGGCCAGTCAAAAGTTTCTTCTCGAAGAAGAGCCAACACACGAAGTTCTTAAAGAGCGCACTCGTCACTACCACGAACAAGAAAAACAAATAGATTTTTGGTTGGTTCAGCAACCAGCTTTCTTGGAAACACCACAGTTTACAGAGTTAAAGGCGAAGTGTCCCCAACCAGCAGTAGCAATTATTTCTACTAATCCTCAATTTATTACTTGGTTAAAACTGCGTTTAGAGTACGTCATCACTGGAGAATTCCAGGCTCCTTCTGAGGCAATACCCGATGCATTGGCATCGCTTGCTACCGTATCTTAGGAATGGGGCATGGGGCATGGGGCATGGGGCATTGGGCATTGGGCATTGGGCATTGGGCATTGGGCATGGGTAAGAGGACTTGGGGACAAGGGGAAAGACTTGTTTCAAGTTCTCACCTCTTGTCCCCTTGTCTCTCCTGCTCCCCACTCCCCACTCCCCATTCCCCACTCCCTAATTTCATTTTTGAGTAACAAAATATATTTTTTGACACTCTTTTCATCCCTATACTGAAGTAGCTGGGTTTTCAGCTTTTTTCTTATAAAATCTTCTAAGACACCTTGATTTACATAATCTAACTTTTGTGCATAGATTTCAGACTTTACCAAGTGTTTTAGGATTAGCAATCGCAGGGTTGATTGGTGGCATGAGTTCTGTTTTTGCCCAACAAGCCATACCCCTTTGTCAACCACCAAATCCGGGTGAGTATCTTTTATTAGTAGTCAGCCCTACAGCAAATAATCAAAAGCAGTTGCGTAGTGCCTTACCGCCGGAACTTAAGACTATTACCTGCAAATATCTCAACGAAACTGTGACGCGGATAGGGGGCTTTAACAAAATTGATGATGCTAATCGATGGGCAAGGTATGTCAGCAATATTGTTGGCTTGTCTGCTATCATCACCACTCGACCAACAACGCCAGATGTGCAGCCACAGCAACAGGCACAGCTACAGCCACAGCCACAGGCACAGCTACAGCCACGGCTACAGCCACAGCAACAGGCACAGCTACAGCAACCTCAGCAGACAGTTTATAATCCTCAAGCATTAGGAGAAGGTTATGCAGTGCTGGTAGATTATTACAACCGTCCAGAACTAGTTAATAGTGTGCAGCAAGTAGTAGGAGGTAACGTAGGTTTTGTTTCTTATGGGCAACGCCCTTACTTGCTGGCAGTTTATACCACTAACCAAACTGAAGCGTACAACACATTGCAGAAGTTGAACAATGGCGGTTTTGTTGCCAGCATAGTAGATAGTCGCAAGGTGATTCTGCTGCGCTCAACTGTGCGGTTGTAGTCATTAATCATTAATCATTAGTCATTAGTCATTAGTCATTAGTCATTAGTCATTAGTCATTAGTCATTAGTCATTAGTCATTCGTTAATAGACTGTAGACTGTAGACTATTGACTAATAAGCAGACCTAGCTAACCAATAGATGGTTATACCCAAAGCCGACCCAGCTATTACCTGAACTGGTGTATGTCCAAGTAATTCCTTCAGACGGTCTTGGCTAAAGTCTGGTTTTTCATGAAATAATTCATCAATCATTTGATTGAGAATACGAGCTTGCTTACCAGCCGCTTGGCGAACTCCGGCTGCATCATACATGACGATGATGGCAAAAACTATTGCAACGGCAAAATCAGGAGATGCCCAACCCAGTGTTTGCCCTACACCAGCGGCTAGAGCTGTAACTAAAGCTGAATGGGCACTGGGCATACCTCCGGTTGTCACCAAAACACGTACATTCAGTTTGCGATGTTTGATGATCTCGACTACGAGCTTTAATGCTTGAGCAATTAAACAAGCTACCAGAGCAACCAGCAGCACCCGGTTGTCTAAAATGTTGCCTATGTCCTGCATGGTATTTTGGTTAGGTTAGTAAATATTAGCAGCAGTTGTTGGTTGAGGAAACATTTAGATTCAACCCAAAATCCAAAATTAACCTAGTACATCACGGTAGAAACAGACCAACTATTTAAATTCACCCAAAAGCCTACTTAATAAGCTTTTTGGATTTTGATATGAGTGAATTTTGGATTTCGCTGGACGGTGTAGTATGGCATGGCGTAGATAAACCACCCATTCAAAACAATTAGAAAGCCCAAAATTAAAGCCTTTTGACTTTTGACACTTCGACTTCTCTACGAGACGCTGCGCGAACGCTCAGTGTTAACTTTTGACTTCCGCCTTGCGGTACTAGTTATTGCGGCTGATAATAAAATGAGCGATCGCTTGGAGTGATTTGGCTCTCTCTCCAAATGGTTCTAATTCCGCACAAGCTGCTTTAACTAGCTCTTGGGCTTTTAAGCGAGATTCCTCAAGTCCCCAAAGGCTAGGATAGGTAACTTTTTGGGCTTTTTGGTCTTTACCCGCAGTTTTACCTAATTGCTCTTGAGTAGCAGTGATATCCAGAATATCATCGATGATTTGGAATGCTAGCCCAATATTTTGAGCATAACGGGTGAGTCGCTGCACATCTTCGGGTGATGCCCCAGCTATGATCCCGCCACAAACTACGCAAGCTTCTAAAAGAGCGGCTGTTTTATGTTGATGGATGAAATTTAAGGTTTCTAGGGAAATATCTGATTTACCTTCCGACTCTAAATCGACAACTTGACCGCCGACTAAACCAGCGGCCCCTAGCGCCCGACCAAGACGGGCAATGACCTGCAAGACTAGCTCTCTCTTAACGTTTTGGGGAGTTTGAATGGCAACAAACTCAAAAGCCAAAGCCAACAAGCCATCTCCAGCCAAAATCGCCACATCTTCGCCATAGACTTTATGATTTGTCAGCTTTCCGCGACGGTAATCGTCATTATCCATCGCCGGCAGGTCGTCATGAATCAACGACATTGTGTGGATCATTTCCACAGCACAAGCAGTTGGCATGGCCATTTCGATGGTTCCACCGATCATTTCACAGGTAGCAAGGCAAAGAATGGGACGTATACGCTTGCCTCCAGCTAATAAAGAGTAGCGCATCGCCTCATAAATCGTTTCTGGATAAATGATGGGGATAGCCTGATCTAAAGCAGTATCACAAAGCTTTTGTCGTTCTTTCAGATAAGCTGCTAAGTTAAACGTGGCTTCCTCTGGTGGTGTCTTTTGAACGTTATCAGTTGCTACCATTCTTTAATTCCTGACATTTTGGGATTTTTGTCTTATACGTCACAATTTTAAAGTGCTGTGGCACTGAAAAAATGAAGAATTAGGAGAGACGCGATTAATCGCGTCTGTACAGGAGTTAGGATTAATAACTCTTAGCTTTTAACTTCTCACTCTTTTACTGCCCTGGAATAGCTAGCAAATGTATTTTGCAACAATATAGCGACAGTCATAGGGCCAACACCACCAGGAACGGGGGTGATAAATTCTGCGACATCAGCAGTTGATTCAAAGTGGACATCGCCAATTAAGCGACTTTTGCCACTAGCATCGATGACACGATTCATTCCCACATCTACCACAACAGCGCCCGGTTTTACCATGTCAGCAGTGATTAGTCCGGGACGACCTACTGCTGCAATTAGAATATCAGCATTTTGGGTGATGGTTTTGAGGTCATGCGATCGCGAGTGAGCAATTGTGACTGTGGCATCAGCTTCTAGTAGCATCAGTGCCATTGGTTTACCCACCAAAATACTGCGTCCCACCACTACTGCCTGTTTCCCCTGCAAAGGAATTTCATATTCTTCTAAAAGCCGCATCACACCAGCCGGGGTGCAGCTACGTAAACCGGCTTCTCCCCGTACTAGTCGCCCCAAGTTAACTGGGTGGAGTCCATCAGCATCTTTATCGGGATCAATTTGATGTAGCAGAGCCACAGCATCCAAGTGGTTAGGTAAAGGGAGTTGCACGAGAATGCCATCTACCCGTTCATCGTGGTTTAGTGCAGCTATGACCTCTTCTAACTCCCCAAAGGTAGTTTGGGCAGGAAAATGCTTACCAAAAGAGGCGATACCAACTTTAGCGCAAGCTTTTTCTTTATTACGGACATAAGCCGCTGACGCTGGATTATCGCCAACCATCAGCACTGCTAAACCAGGAGGTCGTCCAATTTTTGGTTGTAATTGTGTAATGGCAATAGAAAGTTCTTGCTGAATTTTTGCAGCTAAAGCCTTACCATCAAGGAGTTTGGCAGTTTTTGTTTCCATAAAAATTCCCAGCTATATTCGCCTTTTGTCAAAACACTCGCAACAAGTCTTTCTTTCCCCCTGCCCCCTGCCTCTTCGTTGATGTCGTAGCGTTCTTCTCACAGTAAATCCATAATCTTTATTTTCTCAGATCAATGGCGTTATCTAAAGAATAAAGAATTAAGGATGAAATTCAGAACATTTTTTGCTCAGTAGAGGGTGTGTTTCTGAAAGTGCAGAGAATAGTATAGATGGGAACAGACCTGATGAAACTGGCGACAAAGCAAGCAGTGAAGCAAAAATTTGCTCAATCGGTGGCTTTCATGCAACAAACGAGAAATTTATCCCTTTCGTTCTTGTACGGACACAGTATTATTCCCTACCGCCTGGGGTTGATTTTTTTATTGGTACTGGGACTTTGTAGTTGTGGTAGTTTAACCTCGTCTGGCTGGAATGGAACTAATTTTACAATTGGTACCAATATCACCCCAATTCGAGAAATTAAACCAGAACAAGACAATCAAGCTACAGTTTACATCCAAGGTAAGGTGGAAAAGAAAGCTCCTTTGATGAAGCAGTGGGCTTATGAAATTAGTGACTCGACTGGCAAAATTTGGGTTGTCACCAATCAAAGGAATCTGGACGAGGGGGCACAAGTGGTGATTAAGGGTAAAGTTCGCTACCGAAGTATCCTTTTAGCTGGTAAAGAATTGGGGGAAGTTTATCTAGAAGAAGAATGAATAATCAACCGATACATGTAGCGATCGCAATTCTCTATCAAAAAGACAAGTTTCTCATGCAACTGCGGGACAATATTCCCGGTATTCTCTACCCTGGTTACTGGGCGCTATTTGGGGGTCATATCGAACCTGGTGAAACGCCAGAGGTAGCAGTGAAGCGAGAAATCTTAGAAGAAATTGGCTATAATATACCACCTTTTGGGGAATTTGGCTGTTATCCCGACGAAAGAATTGTCCGGCATGTCTTTCATGCACCGCTGTTGGTGGAATTAAATCAACTGGTTTTGAATGAAGGCTGGGATATGGGGTTATTGACCCCAGAAGATATTCACCAAGGTCACTGTTATTCGCAAAACGCTGGCGAAGTCCGGCCTTTGGGGAATATGCATCAAAAAATTATCTTGGATTTTATCGAGACAAACCAACAAACCTAGTACCGCAGGGTGTAAGTCAAAAGTATTATGGAATAAGCTTTTTAGAGATTTTAAATGGTTGCTCTATTTCCGCCGTGGCGTACTAGTTTATCCTTACTTGCGTATATTGCAATTGCAGCATGATCTCCTAAATAATAATATGCTTTTTCATGAATCAAAATCGAAGCCAAAATAACGTTATAACTCTTGTGGAGCCATCACTAATGCAATCAGCAAATAAACTACCGCGATGGTTAACTATAGGATTGGCATTTCCGATTATTATTCTCAACGGCTGGCTATTGCTTCAGGTTGTAAAGTATTTTCAACCCTTAGTCAGCATTATCGCCGCTGCCATCCTGCTAGCTTTTGTCTTGAACTATCCAATCCAGTTTCTCCAAGAACAAGGGGTAAAACGCAACGTGGCGATTGGGGGAGTGTTGCTTTTGACTCTCGTAGTTTTAGTAGGTTTAGGCATAACCTTGGTTCCCTTGATTATCCAACAGCTTGTTGAGCTAGCTAATATATTGCCCAGTTGGATTGATTCTGGTACTCAACAGTTGCAAACTTTCCAAGATTGGGCATTAAGTCAACAAGAACTTCCGATTAATTTAAGTGGTTTATTTACCCAAGTTCTTGAGCGATTATCTAATCAGCTTCAGTCCTTCACTGGTAGAATTCTTGGTTTTGCTGTCGATACCATTGGGATTGTGCTGAACGTGCTGCTGGCGGTAGTGCTGACTATCTACCTAATATTGAATGGCGAACGTCTTTGGGACGGAGTTTTTCAGTGGTTTCCCCCTAACATTGGGTCAAGAATGCGGGAATTACTGAGAGAGGATTTTCACAATTACTTCATCGGTCAAGCAACATTAGGAGCTGTGTTAGGAGTAACAATTACACTAGCATTTTTGGCGCTGCAAGTTCCCCTAGCTTTACTTTTTGGCATCGGTATTGGTTTATTTTCTCTCTTCCCCTTTGGTACAGGAGTAGGTATCGCTATAGTAAGTTTGTTGGTGGCACTGCAAAACTTTTGGTTAGGAGTTGAAGTCTTAGGTGTAGCTGTTGCGATCGACCAAGTTAATTCTAATTTTATAGCACCTAGAATTCTTGGTAATTTGACTGGATTAAATCCTGTGTGGGTAGTAATTTCTTTGCTGTTGGGAGCAAAGTTGGGAGGAGTGCTAGGTTTATTAATTGCGATTCCTATTGCCAGTTTTATCAAGGATATAACAGATAGCTGGCGGGCTGGAGAGTTTAATAAGATAGATGATATCGTGTCAGAACCGATAAAGATCACTAGTGAAACAGCAGGAACTTATAGTTAAGATTGCAGTTAACTATTGATAAAAATGTCTATTCTGTGCTAAATTTTTTAAGAATTTAGTTAACTGGAATTTTAATAATAAACTCAGTTCCTTCGCCCAAAGCCGAGATACATTGTAGCTGACCACCATGCTTTTCCACAACAATTTGATAGCTAATAGATAGACCTAATCCAGTTCCTTTCCCAACAGGTTTAGTAGTGAAAAATGGGTCGAATAATCGCTGTTGGTAACTCTCTGGAATTCCCGGGCCATTATCGGAAATCTGAATAATTACTTGCTTGTCATCAGTAAGTTGAGTCCGAATGCAAACTTTTCCTTTATCCCTTATTGATGAAGGAGGAGTAATAACTAATGACTCCTCTATAGCATCAATAGCATTTGCCAAAATATTCATAAATACCTGATTGAGTAACCCAGCGTAGCACTCAACTTGAGAAAGCTCACCGTACTCCTTAATTATGTTTATGCTTTCACCTAATTGGTCATTTTTGAAACGACTTTGTAAAATTACCAAAGTGCTATCAATACCTTCATGAATATCAACTAATTTTTTATCAGATTCATCAAGACGAGAAAAATTTCGTAAGGAAAGAATGATTTGCTCGATTCGCTTGGTGCCAACCTTCATAGAGGTGAGAAGACGGGGAAGATCAGTAGTTAAAAAATCCAGTTCAATTTGTGCGGTCGCAGTTTTAATATCCACTTCTGGATCAGGATAACATTGTTGGTACAATCTAATCAGATCGAGTAAATTTTGGCTATATTCAATGGCGTGGACAAGGTTGCCAGCAATAAAGTTAACGGGATTATTGATTTCGTGTGCGATACCAGCAACGAGTTGCCCTAAGGCAGCCATTTTTTCATTTTGAATTAATTGCGTATAGTTCTGTTGAAGATCACGAAAGCCGGCTTTAGCGACTCTAGATTGTTCTTCTAGCTGCTGTAGTTCAACAAGTGTTAAGGCATGAATTTGGGAGTAGGCTAAGAGTAATTGATGAAAATCAATGAGCTTATATTTCCCAGACATAGTTTTAACTAAAATTGGCTCATAAGCAATTTCAGGCGGTTGTTGCAAAGCTGCCTGAGTGGCATTCACAATAAGCGTATCTTCATAAAGTGCTAATATCTCTGGCTGGAAAAACTTGTAGAGAATTTTAATTGGTCTTATAGAAAATAGCGCCAAACTATAGGTCTGACTCATCTGCTCAAAAAATTTCCGCCGCGAAATCATCCCCACATACTGTTGATTATTATTTAGGATAATTCCCGGCAATAAAGGCTCTTGCTTAAAGAGCATAGCTAAATCATTACCTGGACGCTCTACTTCGATGTGAACCTGCCAAAAAGGTAATTCTTGCAAGGTTGACTCTAATCGCAAGTTCAACTCATTAGCATTTTTCATGCCACCCATAGTCAAAATATTCTCAAGTTTTAACTGCTGAGCTAATATTTCTGGTAACATACCGAATATCCGTCTCTATAATTTAAAAGTTCATCAATCGTTGCAAGCTTATCTTTCCCAAATTGCTACCCAAAATTCACAAGGTAGATGTGGAAATATAGAGTACTTCAGCAAATGCAATATTCTTGTGAATGTGTAGTTCCAAAATCGCTTTTACACAATCATATTTACAACATAAAATAAAAAACTCTGAGCGCTCAGTCAATAAAAAATAAACTGCGAATTGCTCATAATTCAATACGGTTCAGTTCAGGGCTAATTGTACAGAAATGTGGGTTTTCGAGACGCGATAAATCGCCGTCTCTACAAGTGTTTTGGTCTTATCTGAACTGTATTGGCTCATAATTTCTTATTTTATATTGAATCAATTATCTATTGCTTCAATGAGCCACTATAAACTATATTAGCTGTTCCCAAAACCAAGTTTAAACTTTAATTTTTATCAGGATTTGTAAGTTAGACAAATTGCTCATATGCAACTTCACAGTTAATCGGTATAAATTAATTTATATTAATTAATTGCAATTATAAAAATAAAAATTTTATTAACCGTTGGATAACCCAATCTTTACTTGTTGCAATAACAAAATGTGCTAAACACTTATCCTGTAATACCTTCCTAAGCTTGCCATTATTTATCATGGAATCCAATCGCCCATTGCAGCTAAACCGCCGCCAGTTTTTGCTCCGTTCAACTATCACAGCAGGTGGAATTATTGCCACAAATCTTGTATCCAAATCACAAGTTTTTGCCCAAGCGCCCGCAATTATCACCTCTGAGAAAATGCGTCCTGCTATACCTTATGGCGTAGCTAGCGGAGATATCTCTAACGATAGCATTGTCATTTGGAGTCGCAGCGATCGCCCCGCCAAAATGATCGTAGAATATTCTACTAGCGAATCTTTTCGCAATGTGCAGCGAGTTGTGGGGCCCAATGCTTCAAAAAATAGTGACTTTACAGCACGACTTTTTCTGAGAAACTTACCAGCAGACCAACAAATATTTTATCGGGTAATTTTCCAAGATTTAGATTATAAAGGCACTTATAGCGCTCCTGTCAAAGGCACTTTCCGAACTCCTCCCAAATTTGGGCGAGATATATTCTTCGTGTGGGGTGGTGACACTGCCGGTCAGGGATGGGGAATTAATCCTGATTTCGGTGGGATGAAAATTTACGAAACTATGCGCCAACTTCATCCCGACTTTTTCATTCATTCTGGCGACAATATTTATGCTGATGGCCCCCTTCAATCAGAAGTAACTCTAGACGACGGCACTATTTGGAAAAACATCACCACACCAGAAAAATCAAAAGTAGCAGAAACTCTCACAGAATTTCGTGGTAACTATATTTACAATTTGCTGGATGAAAATATCAAGCGTTTCAACGCTGAAGTTCCCATATTGGCACAGTGGGACGACCACGAAACCACAAATAATTGGTATCCTGGAGAATTTCTTCTCAACGATGACCGCTACATAGTTAAAGATGTTAACTTGCTAGCCCAAAGAGCAAGACAAGCGTTTTTAGAATATCTACCTATTGGCAGTACAACCGATAATCCAGATAAAGCGAGAATTTATCGCTCTTTCAACTATGGCCCATTATTAGACATTTTCATGCTGGATGAGCGCACTTACCGGGGGCCAAACACGCCTAATCGTCAGCCAGTACCAAGTAAAGAAACAGAAATGCTGGGCAGAACACAAATACAATGGCTGAAAAGGCAATTGTTATCATCAAAAGCAACATGGAAAGTGATTGCTAGTGATATGCCTTTAGGGTTGATAATTCGAGATGGTAGCACAGACTTTGAAGCTTGGGCTAACGGAGATGGCCCAGCTTTAGGAAGAGAACTAGAAATTGCCGATTTACTACGATTTATCAAAAACAAGAATATCCAGAATGTTGTTTGGTTAACTGCTGATGTACATTATGCAGCAGCCCATTATTACAACCCTGCTAAAGCGCAGTTTAAGGACTTTAAGCCTTTTTGGGAGTTCGTCGCTGGGCCTCTTAACTCTGGTACATTTGGCCCCAACCAATTGGAAAATACCTTTGGCCCGCAATTAGTATTTCAAAGCCTTCCTCCAGGTACGAAAGCAAATCGTCCCCCAAGTGAAGGTTTGCAATTCTTTGGAGGAGTTAAAATTGACTCTGATACAAAGGTGATGACGGTAACACTGCGTAACTTGGCAGGTGAAACTCTTTACAGCCTAGACTTGCCGCCAGAAAAATAAATCATCAAAAACTGAGTGAAATATAGCCAGTTAGATAGAGTAAAAACCTGAGTTATTACTCTATCTAATTGGCTTTTGTATTTTGGGTTGATAGGATGTAAAAATCCCTCCCTAGTTCGTCTCAACTAAAGGTAGTTGAGTATTTATCAGCGTAAAAGCTATCCTTTCCATCTCTACCTTCAAGAGTGTCATTCCCTGAATATCCGTAGAGACGATCATCTCCTGCCTTACCATCAATAAAGTCATTATTGGCTATACCAGACAGGATATTATCACCGTTATTTCCAACAATCATCGCCATAGCTCTTAGTCCTTTACAATTGTAAATTCATGTTAAGCCAGTGTGATAAAAGAGAAGTCTTGGGGCGAAAATTTAGGTTGGTTAGACGTGCTTGTGAGATTGGTCAGATTAGCCAAAACACTAATTGAGCCGCCGTCATCTAAGTCATTAGAATACACTAATCTTGAAATGCCAAGTGTAGAGTTGCAATAGACAAATAACCCTTCATCAGATGTAATCTTATTGTTATTAGCAATCGCTTTAGCAGCAGCGGCAGCATTTGGAAATGCATCGAACAACACCAATACATTGGCATTACCCGATAGTTGAGAGCTAACCCCTTCTGCATATTTAACCTGGGCACCAAAATCAAGTCCGAGTTTCCCAGTTTCAAAAACGAAATTATCTACACCGATTTGGTAGTCGGTAATTCTATCTGGCTGATTCAACACTCTAATACCATTGGGACTTTGCACTGGGGAACCGTTAGCAAATGGGGGATCATAATAGCCAAAAGTATCTTGACCAGATCCGCCCGTTAGTATATCAACACCAGTACCACCGTCTAAGAAATCACTGCCATTACCGCCTCTTAAAACGTCATTGCCCGTGCGACCGTAAAGGTTATCGTTTCCATTCCTGCCTTCAAGAGTGTCATTACCCGCGTTTCCGTAGAGAAAGTCATTTCCTCCCCTGCCATCAATAAAGTCATTGTCGGCTGTACCAGACAAGATGTTATTAGCGTCATTTCCAACAATATTCGCCATAGCTGTTATCCTTTCACAATTGCAAATTTATGTTTTGTGAACTGCATTTATCGTAGAGATTCTACAAAAAGTATACATCTGAAAAACGTCTCGAATCCCAGCACAACTAAATTAGATAAATTTTTTCTGACTTTTTTTGTCCGCTAAGTAAATATGTCTATAACTTTCATCATAGGTCAAAACATCTGTTACAACGAAAGTTGTAAACATCTGACTTGCTGTGGTGCTAAAGATACGGTTGAGAGTATTAATTAAAGAAAGCCTTGCATCCAGCTACTTCTATCGACAATTAAAACTGTGGCTGAATATTACGCCAAAACCAGTAGTACATTTCAAGTAGAAATTTTTATGGGCGATGGGGGACTCAAGGCTTATGAACCAGCTACCCCAGCATCTACGCGTCGTAGTAGCCGAACAAAAAGGTAAAATATCCTTGAGCGTAGGCGAAGCCCGCCGCAGGCATCGCCCTTTGCCCATAACATCACGTTATCATGTGGTATTGGGGAATTTCTGTGCGTAACTCGATAGCATCTATGACCGCCTCTCACTCTGAAACTCCATCTACCAAGCCTGATGCAAGTACTTTTATTTCTGACCATCAACAGGTGGATCGCAGTAAGCTAAGTCAAATGTACTTGCACTATGTCGAGACGAAGGATAAATATCCTCACGCGGTGTTGCTGTATCGGGTAGGAGATTTCTTTGAATGCTATTTCCAAGATGCTGTAAAACTAGCGCAAGAATTGGAATTAGTTCTCACTAGCAAACAAGCTGGGGAACAGGGACGAGTGGCGATGTCTGGTGTTCCCCATCACGCTTGGGAACGCTACGCAACGCTGTTGGTAGAAAAAGGTTATGCAGTCGTAATTTGCGACCAAGTGGAAGATGCTTCTGAAGCTGCTGGTAGATTGGTGCGACGGGAGGTAACGCGCATCCTGACTCCTGGCACTTTGCTGGAAGAGGGAATGCTTAAATCAAGTCGCAATAATTACCTAGCAGCAGTAGTAATTGCCGCAAATCATTGGGGTTTGGCTTATGCAGACATCTCCACAGGGGAATTTCTCACAACTCAAGGTAGTGATTTAGAACATTTGACACAGGAATTAATGCGTTTGCAACCATCCGAGGTGCTGGTTCCGACAAATGCGCCCGATTTAGGTAGTTTGCTGCGTCCAGGCGAAACTTCGCCTCATCTTCCTCAGTGTTTGCCACCATCATTTTGCTATAGTTTGCGATCGCAAGTACCATTTTCTCAAGGCGAAGCTAGACCTAGATTATTGCAGAAATTTAAGGTGCGATCGCTCGAAGGACTCGGTTGTGATCATCTTCCCCTCGCCGTTCGTGCAGCTGGCGGTCTTCTGGAGTACCTGGAAGATACCCAAAAAGAAAACCCTGTCACCCTTCAGAAACTCCGCACCTACACTGTCACCGACTATCTAATAGTTGACAATCAAACCCGCCGTAATCTGGAAATTACCCAAACCGTCCGGGATGGCACTTTTCACGGTTCTCTACTCTGGGCATTAGATAGAACTAATACAGCGATGGGTGGGCGGGCTTTGCGGCGGTGGTTGTTGCAACCCTTACTCGATATTAAAGGCATTCGGGCACGTCTTGATACCATCCAAGAATTGATGGAAAATACGCCCATGCGTCAAGATTTACGGCATTTGTTAAGGCAAATTTATGATTTGGAACGCCTGACGGGAAGGGCGGGTTCTGGTACAGCTAATGCTAGAGATTTAGTAGCTTTGGCAGATTCCCTCTCACGCTTACCAGAATTATCCCGCTTGGTAACTGAGGCGCGTTCTCCATTCCTCAAAGCTTTGCAGAAAGTCCCAACTGTATTAGAAGAATTAGCACACAAGTTACACGCGCATCTTGTCGAGTCGCCACCCATACTAATTAAAGAAGGCGGATTGATTCGCCCTAGCGTAAATCCCCTATTGGACGAAAGGAAGGCAACTGTAGAAGCGGATCAGCAATGGATTGCCAATTTAGAAGTTGATGAAAGGGGTAAGACGGGAATTCCGACTTTGAAGGTAGGATTTAACAAAACCTTTGGTTATTATATCAGTATTTCCCGCAGCAAAGCTGACCAAGTACCCGCTAATTATATCCGCAAGCAAACCCTGACCAATGAGGAACGTTACATCACTCCAGATTTGAAGGAACGGGAAGCCCGGATTCTCACGGCGCGGGATGATTTAAATCAGTTGGAATATGAGATTTTTACAGCATTGCGGGAAGAGGTAGCACAAGAGGCGGAGGTAATCCGCAATCTATCTCGTGCAGTGGCGGCGGCGGATGTATTGTGTGGTTTGACTGAGTTAGCGGTGCATCAAGGTTATTGTCGTCCAGAAATGTTGTCAGGAAGGGAGATAAACATAGTTGATGGGCGTCATCCGGTGGTGGAACAGTCTTTGCCTGCGGGTTTCTTTGTGCCGAATTCGACTCAATTAGGGAGTGGGGAATTGGGAGTAGGGAATAGTGAAGAAGAAATTTCCCCACTCCCCACTCCCCACTCCCAACTCCCTGACTTAATCATCCTCACCGGGCCAAATGCGAGTGGCAAAAGTTGTTATTTGCGTCAAGTGGGATTGATTCAGTTAATGGCGCAGATTGGTAGTTTTGTACCAGCTAGGTTTGCCAGATTGGGAATATGCGATCGCATTTTCACCCGTGTAGGTGCAGTAGATGATCTTGCAACTGGTCAATCTACGTTCATGGTGGAGATGAATGAAACGGCGAATATTCTTAATCATGCTACATCTAGATCGCTGGTGTTATTAGATGAAATTGGTCGCGGGACAGCGACATTTGATGGTCTTTCCATAGCTTGGGCGGTGGCGGAATATATAGCAGTGGATATTCGGGCACGAACGATTTTTGCTACTCATTACCATGAATTGAATGAACTGGCAAGCATTCTGCCGAATGTGGCTAACTATCAGGTAACAGTAAAAGAATTACCCGACCAAATTATCTTTTTGCACCAAGTCCAACCGGGAGGCGCTGATAAGTCTTACGGTATTGAGGCGGGAAGATTGGCAGGTTTACCATCTGTAGTTATTCAACGAGCAAAACAAGTGATGGGGCAAATCGAAAAACACAGTAAGATTGCGATGGGGCTACAAAATCTGGATTGATATATTAATGATGCGGCTGTTTCTCGATTTTGCGATTACAGAAGCGCTGAAAAATAACACACTGCGACCTTATACAACTGAAATGTCTGAGGCTGCCCACGAACTAATTGCAGGTGTGAAATTAGACGATGAGTCATTAGAAGATGGCTAAGTTTTTCAGTGTTGTCTTGGCAGACTACTAGCTTAAAAGAGCAGGAAATTTGCCAATTAGTTGAAATCTTGTCAACCTTTATGCTTAAAATTGCACAGGAGGTTTATTTAGCATCTACTAAAAGCTAAAGTCAACCCTTTGCAGGACTCCCATAAGCAATGCTGACTGAAATTTTGCCTTTCCGCTTTGAGTTAAACACGATCGCGATCGCCGGAGCGAGTTTGTGGTCATTGGCGCTATATCTAGGTTTTTCCCCAGTCAATGAATGGGTAATCGAGCAACTCAACCGCTGGTTTAACTTTGCCGAGCGATCACTTTATACCAGCCAGTCAGAATTTGAAAAGACTCGTAAAGCTAGAGAATCCCAAAACTCTTTCTACGCTTCATTATTTAGCATTGTGCCTTTTTTGGTAGCTGGTGCTTTATGTAACTGGGGTCTGGAAATTAGTTTAGGCGAGAGTTGGGGAATCAGTACAGGTATATTAGCTTGTATGGGCGCTGGCATTTATGAACTTGGCCGCAGGGATGGAGAATCTTCAGATTAAGCCAACGTGAGTTCGACGAACCTCTCCCTCCCAGCCTCCCTCTGGGAAACGGAAAGGGAGGAGTAGCGAAAAATTCAGCTTTTGCTCCCCTCTCCGTGTCGGAGAGGGGTTGGGGGAGAGGTCAAATAATACAAAATTTTATTGGCTAAGTTTTTTGCCGGATGGCAAAAACAAAGGTGTAAAATCTTAGGTTACGCGATGTGCAACTTATTCTTGAAACCCCTCTCCAAACCTCTCCCCGAAACGGAGAGAGGCTTTGATTCTTGCTCCTCAACGCTAGTAAGGAAGGGGTTGGGGGTTAGGTTTGAGATAAAGTCGCACACGGCGTTAGGTTTGTTCTCTATAAAGCCTCGTAAATTGTCAAAGGTATTGTAGAAAGAAAGTTTTTCTAGCCACCCTAATAGGGAAGCTTAGGCAACTTAATGATAAAGCTCGTCCCCTTGCCCTCGGCACTGTCAACTTCAATCGTCCCCTGATGCGCTTCAATAATACTCTTTGCTAAAAATAATCCTAGCCCCCATCCTGTTTGATCCTCAGCAGAGATGGTTCGACGAAATTGTTGAAATAAGATTGATTGAGCGTCTGAAGAGATTGGATTCCCCTCGTTGTGGATAGTCAGACTGATATGCGTTTCAATTTGCTCAAGCGTAAGTGTAATTGGTGCATTAGCAGCACCATACTTCACGGCGTTAATAGCTAAGTTTTCAATTACCCGTCGCATCTCTTTACGGCTGCAATTACTCCGGATAGCAGTATCAGAAACTATAACAAACCGATCTCCATAAGCAAAGTTCAACTCCTCTACTACGTCCTGAACAAGGCTGTCTAAACTGCATTCTTCAAATTCAAACTTTAAGCTCTCCCCCGCCCGCAGGCGACTAGCATCGAGCAGATTTTGAATCATCGAATTCAAACGATCGACTGCTTTTAGCATTTTCGCCGCGATATTCACATGGCTGTCTCCTTGTTCAAGCCGACGTAGAGTCAGCTGAGTACCCATTTTTATGACATTGAGTGGGTTTCTAAGATCGTGGGTCAGTGTCACCATAAATAATTCTTGAATATCTCGCAGCGTCTGGGAAAATTGAGTCGCCGCATCGTTAACGGCTTGCTCAATGGAATCGATGATAATATCTCGTTCCCTCACCTCTAAAGCCGCTTCTTCTTCTAAAATTTCAAATATGGTCTGACGGAGAATGTGGTACTCAAAAATCATTTGAGTCATCGAGTAGTCGGCATAACCCGCCCGCTCATGTCCATGCTTTTTCCCAATCCGAGTGCTTTCTAGCTTATCCGTTCTTATTCTGGCTGGTGTCCTTTCAATCTTCGTTGACAGCTCATCCACCAATTGCTCTAGATACTCAGGTAGCGAATTTTGTAGCATCAGAGAGTCCTGATGTATTGATGCACCAACTTCATCACGCGCCCGCTCTTCCCACCTCTGCATAATTCTTTCAGCATTTTGCTTAAGAAGCTTAGACGTTTGGTTAGCCATAGATTAGACCTCTTGCAAAAATAAATTATGGTAAAATAAAGGGACTTAAAAATTTGCTTTCTATCTCTATCAAACATCCTAATGAGGTAACAAAAATTTTCTGTATAGATTTTGATATGGATTTTTTTAAATCCTTAATCATACCACAAAATAATTATGCAATAGGTCTATTGTAAAAATACCAAAATTAGCAAATAGTTAGCTTGAAACTGCTTAATATTATCAATACTTTTGCCAAAAAAAGAGGTAGTCTAGCTTTTGCCGAAATAGCCTAAAACAAGAGCGTTCGTGATTATTAGGCAAAACGTAAAACTCCAGTCCAGACGTACACGACAGTTTAAATTACTTCCACACAACCCATACAAGATTTTATTGGCTCAGTTTTTTGCCGGATGGCGAAAACAAACGTTTAAAATATTAGGCTTGTTCTCTCTCAAGCCTCGTAAATTGGCAAAGGTTTTGAAACTCACGTTAAGCCAGAGTAAAAATGAGGCAGATGTTGCTTTGATTACTCCCTCATCTTTCCCTATTTCCCAATTTCCTCACCAACAATTTGTGCTATTTTCTGCGCTGCACCGCTTTCACCACGAATCTTGCGGAGTTTAGCGCGGATATCATCCAATTTTTCTGGATGGGTTAAATAGTCCACAACCATTTCCCCAATTTCTTGTGGTTGAAGTTTACCCATAAGTTCTGGCACTATCTCTTCCTGTGCCCAGATATTTGGCCATGCTAATAAACCTTTGCGCCTCACAAATTTTAGGAATAACCAATTAATCACATTGGTAAAGGGCGTACCTACTCCTGGCAGATTTGCCAACAACCCAGGTAAACCATCCCAAGCACGCATGGCATCAAGTTGCTGTGTTGGCAGCAAAACAATCATTGGCACTCCTAAAGCACCGAGTTCGGCAGTGTTTGCCCCCACTGTAGTCAAGCAGATGATGCATTGGGATAATAAATGATATGCAGGATTTTCTTGCCACAGTTCCACAGTTAAGCCTGTTGTTGTTTTGAGCAATGCCTTGCTGTTATCATCCTTTGGCACAATTAAGGAAGCACCACCAAAGCCAAAGGTTTCAGCAATAGGATTCTTTTGGGGATCGGCAAAACTAGCTAAAGTTTGTAAATCCAATGTTGGGGCTACAGGAATCACAAATTTAGTTTGAGGTCTTTTTGTATGAACGTATTCAGCAATGCCTAGACTTAATGGTACTCCTTGGGCTAATTTTGCCGCTTTTGAACCAGGGAGTAAACCAATGATTGGGGAGTGGGGAGTAGGGAGTAGGCTTGCCGTGAGCGTAGCCGAACGGGAGTAGGCAGTGCTGACTTGTTCTTGTGCTTCTAGCATCAAATCACCTACAACGGTGAATTTGTGAGCATATTTCTGGGGGACACGGGCAGCAACTTCAGGTTTCATCACGCCAAAGCGATCGATCCAGTTATGCCACCGCGCTTCCCATTCAGCGTAAACCACTGTGCGATATCCCAGCTTTTTGCCTATAACTACGGGGAAAATTTGATCGCCACCGAGGAAAACAACTACACCGTGACTTCTCCAGTCCCAATTATCAAAGGTTTTACCCCAAAGCAAAAATGGCCAAAAATGCTCTGCTCCTTGTACTCTATCTACTTCTGGGTAAGAAAGAGCGATCGCAGCTTCTTTGCCACTAGCATTTGAGCAAGGTGATAATACCACAGAAATCCTCACTACAGAAGGGTCATTCCCTAGTTCTTGCCGCAGCGCCTTCACTACTGGACGCACCCAGGTTGTTACTTCACCTGGGCCATTTGAAAGGATGAGAATATCTACTTGAGTCATTAGTTAATCGTACATTCAGCAAGTTGGCGATCGCTTCAAAGGCAAGAAAACCTGTACTCTAATACAATACATCTCAATTATGTAGAAATCGAATATTCTAGGGAACGTGGATTATCAATTCTTTTGGAAGCTTCTAATATTTCTAGCCCGATAATATTTCCATCTTCGTCGTAATCTAAAATTACCCCTGGCTTTTCTTCGTCACTATCTTCTATGGGTACATCACTCAATATAATTCTTAATATATCTACTTCTGGGTCATAGTTAATTTTCATATTTCTCTCCAGTATTTTTCAATCTTACTAGTTTTATATACGGTTATTACAACTGCCGGGTCAATATCATCTACTACGATAACGCGTAGCAAGAATGTTTTCCCATTACCAAAGTCAATTTTTGACTGGTAGACTTTTCTACCTTCTTTTTCTGACACTACTTGCCCAGGAGCATTCAGAACGGATTCAACTACAGCTTTAGATATATTTCTTCGCTCCATCTCTGTCTGTGCATGACGAGAAATTATATACTTCATTTTTACCTGTTTGCTTATCAAGCATAGTTCTGATTTAGGCAAAAGATAAATACTAATTGCTTTTATAATTATCTAAATTATTTAATTCATCTTCCAAATAATCTAAATCTTGAGAAGTTGGAATTTTCATACTAATCAAAAATACTATTTGATTCTTTTCAGTATTTATATTAGTTACATTAACTACTGCTTTATCAGGCGATAAATCTAACCCTGGAACCTTTATCGACTGATTTTTGTACCCTGCATCATCAAGCCATTCAGAAATATTCCGCCAATTTTCTAATTTTTCATCAGACTTATCCAACAGACTTTTTACATACCTGTATACGGTTGCACAGAGATCAGTTTCTACACCCTTCCCATTTTTACCAAGTTTCTCAGCTATTTCAGTCGGACTGAAGCTACAAAGCAAACCCCGCAAGTTTCGTTTTGTAAATAGATTTAAATCGCTAAATAGCTATTTAACTATTAAAAAATATTACATAAAATTTACAAATAAGTGAGTGGATACTTTTAAACACAGTCAACAATTACAAAGAAATATTTCGTTTTTTATATCGATTTGTGTCATATAAGGGATAAAATGCCTACTGGGCAAGCATTTTCTGATAAAAAACAGATATTGCCTCAAAGATCACAAGTTACCTGTGGCTAATGATGCCGCTAGAAACTTACAGAGAGAACACGCATCAAAGGAGCCGAAGAAGCATGTTCACACACGTCAAGTCCACCATTAGACACATTGCGCCTGATAACTTACGCGGACGTAGTTTAATCAAGGTGGTCTATGTCGTGCTTGAGTCCCAGTACCAAAGCGCATTGTCGCAAGCGGTTCGCACCATTAACGCGAACAATCCCAACTTGGCGATTGAAATCAGCGGGTACTTGATTGAGGAACTCCGCGACCCAGAGAACTACGAAGAGTTCAAACGAGAAATTGAGAATGCGAATATCTTCATCGCTTCCCTCATTTTCATCGAAGACTTAGCACAGAAAGTAGTAGCAGCAGTAGAACCGCACCGCGATCATCTGGACGTTTCTGTTGTCTTTCCCTCTATGCCAGAAGTAATGCGCCTAAGTAAAATGGGCAGCTTTTCCTTGGCACAGTTGGGTCAGTCAAAAAGTGCGATCGCCCAATTCATGCGGAAACGCAAAGAAAAATCCGGTGCAGGATTCCAAGATGGGATGCTGAAGCTTTTGCGAACCCTGCCGCAAGTGCTGAAGTTTTTACCTATGGATAAGGCACAGGATGCCCGAAATTTCATGCTCAGTTTTCAGTATTGGCTAGGTGGTTCTCCAGAAAATCTGGAAAACTTCTTGCTGATGCTAGCTGATAAATATGTATTTAAAGGTTTAGAGAAACAAAATTTTGCACCTTCTACTTATGAACAGCCGGTGGTTTATCCCGATTTAGGGATTTGGCATCCTTTGGCTCCCAGTATGTTTGAAGATGTGAGAGAGTACCTTAATTGGTACACAGCTCGTAAGGATATTTCTAGTGATCTCAAAGATCCCCTAGCTCCTTGTGTCGGGTTAGTATTGCAACGCACTCACCTTGTTACAGGGGATGATGCCCATTATGTAGCAATGGTACAGGAGTTAGAAGCACTAGGCGCACGGGTATTACCTGTGTTTGCTGGTGGTTTGGATTTCTCCAAGCCTGTGGATGCTTACTTCTATGAACCAAATACCAACACACAGTTGGTAGATGCAGTGATATCGCTGACTGGTTTTGCTTTAGTGGGTGGCCCAGCCAGACAAGATCATCCCAAGGCAATTGAGGCACTCAAACGCTTAAACCGTCCTTACATGGTGGCGTTACCCTTAGTATTCCAAACCACAGAAGAGTGGATGGATAGCGATTTAGGGTTACATCCAATTCAAGTAGCTTTGCAAATTGCAATTCCTGAATTGGATGGAGCAATTGAGCCGATAATTTTATCGGGTAGAGATGGAACTACAGGGAAAGCGATCGCACTGCGCGATCGGGTTGAAGCTGTAGCCGAACGCGCCTTAAAATGGGCTAACCTCCGCCGTAAACCGAAGCTGGAGAAAAAAGTCGCCATCACCGTTTTCAGCTTCCCGCCAGATAAAGGCAACGTGGGAACCGCCGCTTACTTGGATGTATTCGGCTCAATCTACGAGGTGATGAAAGCACTAAAAAATAACGGCTACGATTTACCAGAATTGCCAGAATCCGCCGAAGCGTTGATGCAAGAAGTCATCCATGACGCTCAAGCGCAGTATAATAGCCCAGAACTGAACGTTGCTTACAAAATGTCGGTTCCTGAGTATGAGGCGCTAACCCCCTACTCTCACCGCCTAGAGGAAAACTGGGGCCCACCTCCCGGACATCTCAACAGCGATGGGCAAAATCTGCTGATTTATGGTAAGCAATTTGGTAATCTCTTCATCGGTGTCCAACCCACATTCGGTTACGAAGGCGACCCCATGCGGTTGTTGTTCTCCCGTTCAGCTAGTCCTCACCACGGTTTTGCTGCTTACTACACTTACCTAGAGCAAGTTTGGAAAGCTGATGCTGTACTGCACTTTGGTACACACGGTTCCTTGGAATTCATGCCAGGTAAACAGATGGGGATGTCTGGTGATTGTTATCCAGATAACTTGATTGGCTCAATTCCCAACCTGTATTATTACGCAGCGAATAATCCTAGTGAAGCGACAATCGCCAAACGCCGGAGTTACGCCGAAACAATTTCCTACTTGACACCGCCGGCAGAAAATGCTGGGTTGTATAAAGGTTTAAAGGAACTCAGCGAGTTAATTGCTTCCTACCAAACCTTAAAAGATAGTGGACGCGGTGTTTCCATTGTCAACAGCATCATGGATAAATGCCGGATCGTGAATCTGGATAAGGATATTAACCTGCCAGAAACCGATGCCAGAGATATGAGTACCGACGATCGCGATAATATAGTTGGCAACGTCTACCGCAGGTTGATGGAAATCGAGTCACGGTTGTTGCCTTGTGGGTTGCACGTCATTGGTAAACCGCCAAGTGCAGAAGAAGCGATCGCAACTCTGGTAAATATTGCTAGTCTAGATCGTCAAGAAGAGGGACTTCAAGGCTTACCGGGAATTATCGCTAACAGCATTGGGCGTAACATTGACGATATCTACCAAAATAACGACAGAGGCATTTTAGAAGATGTCCAGTTATTGCAAGATATCACTTTGGCAACCCGTGCAGCAGTTACCGCCCTTGTCCAAGAGCAAATCGACGCCGAAGGACGAGTTTCTCTGGTTTCGCGGTTGAATTTCTTCAACATGGGCAAAAAGGAACCTTGGGTAGAAGCATTGCATAAAGCAGGTTATCCCAAAGTTGACACCGCAGCCTTAAAACCCTTACTTGAGTATTTGGAATTCTGTCTGCAACAAGTTTGTGCCGACAACGAACTCGGAGCATTACTCAGAGGCTTGGAAGGCGAATACATCCTACCTGGCCCTGGTGGCGATCCCATCCGCAACCCAGATGTATTGCCCACAGGTAAGAATATCCATGCACTCGATCCGCAATCCATCCCAACAACAGCAGCAGTCCAATCAGCCAAAATCGTCGTAGACAGGCTTTTGATCCGTAACAAGGCGGAAAATGATGGAAAATGGCCAGAAACCATCGCCTGCGTCCTTTGGGGAACCGATAACATAAAAACTTACGGTGAATCCCTAGCGCAAATTATGTGGATGGTGGGCGTGCGTCCAGTTCCCGATGCCTTGGGACGGGTGAACAAGTTGGAATTGATATCTTTAGAAGAGTTGGGAAGACCCAGAATTGATGTGGTAATCAACTGTTCTGGTGTATTCCGCGACTTGTTCATCAACCAAATGAACCTGCTAGACCAAGGGGTGAAGATGGCAGCCGAGGCGGATGAACCTTTAGAAATGAACTTTGTTCGCAAACACGCTTTGCAGCAAGCTGAGGAAATGGGGATTAATCTGCGTCAAGCAGCAACTCGCGTTTTCTCCAACGCATCTGGTTCCTACTCGTCAAATATCAACTTGGCGGTAGAAAACAGCACTTGGGATAGCGAAGCCGAGTTGCAGGAAATGTATCTCAACCGGAAATCTTTCTCCTTCAATTCCGATAACCCCGGAATCATGGACGAATCGCGCGGTATTTTTGAAAGTACATTGAAAACTGCTGATGCAACTTTCCAAAATCTCGATTCTTCCGAGATTAGCTTAACGGACGTTTCCCACTACTTCGATTCAGATCCCACTAAGCTAGTTGCAAGTCTGCGGGGTGATGGTAAAAAACCAGCATCTTATATTGCAGATACAACCACAGCTAACGCCCAAGTGCGGACATTATCAGAAACCGTGCGTTTGGATGCGCGTACCAAATTGTTAAATCCCAAGTGGTACGAAGGGATGCTGTCTCACGGTTACGAAGGTGTGCGCGAACTATCCAAGCGGTTGGTGAATACAACAGGTTGGAGTGCGACAGCCGGCGCTGTGGATAACTGGATTTATGAGGATACTAACGAAACCTTCATCAAAGATGAAGAAATGCAGAAACGGTTGCTGAACCTTAATCCGCATTCTTTCCGCAAGATTGTATCAACTTTGTTGGAAGTGAATGGACGCGGTTATTGGGAGACTAGCGAAGATAATTTAGATCGTCTGCGCGAGTTATACCAAGAAGTTGAAGACCGGATTGAAGGGATAGACTAGGATTACATGGGCAGGCTTTATGCCTGCCTTAACAATGAGATAAGGTTAATTATGGATAATTGGCAAGATATTACTGATGATAGATTAGTAAGACCAATACATCCTGGCGAAGTAATTGTAGATATTTTAGATGATTTAGATATTAATACCGCAAATTTTGCAGAAATTTTAGGAGTATCTAATCAAACAATTCAGGAAATTATTAATGGTCAAAGAGCAATTACAGTAGATATAGCAATACGTCTTGGCAAAGCTTTGGGAAATGGGCCAAGACTTTGGCTTAATCTTCAGCAAAAAGTTGATCTTTGGGATGCTTGCAAAGCTAAAAAGAAGAATATGAACAAGTAATGACATTGGTTTAGAAGAAATTATGACGAATCTCAGATCGCCTATGTGATTTGTAGCAACAGATTAAAGACCGAATTGAAGGAATAGAATAGTGCTTATAGGGCAGGGAAAATGCCTATCTTAACATTTCAATCTAATTGTATAAATATAAATGCTCAAACAAACTATTGAAAAATTATTATACGAATATCCAATAGTAAACCAAGAAAAATTCAAAAACCATAATTTTCCAAGATATTTAAAGAATGATGTTCCAAAGTTGTTAGATAATTCTCTAAATCTTCCTGAAATATATAGTATACAAGCTTCAGCAGGAAATGGCTCATGGGCAAATATCCCTTGGATAGCTATTTTTAATAAACTGGTTACAGAAAGTGTGAGATTTGGATTTTTCCTTGTATATTTGTTTCAGGCAGATTGTTCTGGTGTTTATCTATCTTTGAATCAAGGTACAGCATCTTTAAAGAAAAATTATGGACTTGGAGGTGCAAAAGATATATTACGAGAAAGAGCAAAAACTTTTAGGAAAATTATATCGACCGATATAATTATTAAGTATTCTGAAAATATTGATCTTAAAATTGAAGCAATTCCTAAAGAAACTACTGCTCGAAGATTAGGTCAGGCATACCATGCCGGTAATATATTAGCTGCTTATTATCCAAAAACACGTTTGCCAGACTCAGATAAACTAGTCAATGATTTATTATTTTTTATCAAAATTTATGAAGAACTGATCGAAAAGCAACCTTTAGATACTCAGGATAATGAATTAGATTCTGAAGAAGTTTGGTTTGAAGATTTAACAAAGTATAAAATTCATAAAAGAGTAGAAAGAAATCAAGCTTTGTGTAATAAAGCTAAAGAAATACATGGGTATATATGCAAAGCTTGCGGTTTTGATTTTGAGATGAAATATGGCAATATAGGCAAGAATTATATAGAAGCTCATCATCTAGTACCGATTGCAACTCTAGAAAAAACGAAAGTTCAGCTAGACCCTTCAACTGACTTTACTGTTTTATGTTCCAATTGTCACCGTATAATACACAAAATAAAACCTATACCAACACTAGAAGAGTTTAAAAATATAATCACAACTGATTAGTCAAGGCAAAAATTGAATCAGATTGTCCAACTCCTGAACTGAAACAGCGTTTAATATCTGCCGGATTGATAATACTAAGTATGATCGCACACTCTTCCACAACAGCGATCGCTTAGTTTTTGAGGTTTTTTGTAAGGCGATCGCACATTCTTCCACAACAGGCGATCGCTTTATTTTTGAGGTTTTCTGTAAGGTGATCGCTCTTCATCAACAGTATTGGCAACCTCACAAAATTGATGATTGAATGCCTAAACAAAGCGATGTCTACGATGGGCTATTCGGTGTCGCACCTCTCTTCCACAACAAGCGATGTCTAACGACAAGCCGCTACGCTTCTATATTTTCAACGATATCATAATATGATATCATTAAATCTGTGGCTATATTCAACTTAAATGTAAGATGGCTGTAATTGTATTGATTAAATGGATCTCAATAACAAACAACGTCAGATTTTAGAGTTAATTTTTACGAATCCTGTACCATCTAATATTCTTTGGAAAGATATTGAAAGTTTATTTATAGCTCTCGGTGCTGATATTACTCAAGGTAGAGGTTCGCGGGTTCGTGTGAAATTAAATGATGTGAAAGCTGTTTTTCACGAACCGCATCCTCAAAATGAGACAGATAAAGGAGCAGTCAAATCTGTTAGAGAATTTTTAATTAAGGCAGGAATTGAAATATGATGACTTATAAAGGATACACAGCTAGTATAGAAGTAGATGTAGAAGCGGGAATACTTTTTGGCCAAGTCCTAGATATTAATGACGTAATTACCTTTAAGGCAAAAACTGTAGAGGAAGCGCGTCAAGAATTTCAAATTTCTGTTGATGATTATCTTGCTTTCTGTGAAGAACTAGGAGAGGAGCCTGATAAACCATTCTCTGGTAAACTTCCATTCCGCACAACTCCAGAACACCACCGCAAAATATTTATTGCTGCTAAAAAGGCTGGCAAAAGCATAAATGCTTGGATGGATGAAATCTTAACTGGTGCTGCGGATAAAGTAATCAATACTTAAAGTCAATCATTCTAAATATTTTTTTCGCTAAAGTGCATTGCCTTTGGTATTTTCATGGGAATATTCAAGTTTAAATTTTTTTATGGATGCGTTAACTATCAACTTTGCTCCTGTTCTTCAAATAACAGATGAGCAATTCTTCCAGTTATGTCAGATAAATGAATTAATCAGATTTGAGCGTAATGCTGATGGCACATTGCTACTAATGCCTTTAGTCGGAGGTTTAACCAGCAACCGCAATGCTAATTTAACTGGTCAACTTGGAGTGTGGAATCGTGATGAGTCACTAGGTATAGCTTTTGGTTCTTCGGTTGGGTTTATTTTACCAAATGGGGCAGTTCGTTCGCCTGACGCATCTTGGTTAAGACGTGACAAATGGGATTCTCTCACACAGGAGCAAAAAGAGAAATTTCCGCCTGTATGTCCTGATTTTGTCGTAGAATTGCGTTCTGATACTGATTGTTTAAAAAGGCTACAAAATAAAATGCAAGAGTACCGAGACAACGGTACTAAATTAGGTTGGTTAATTGATTTAGAAACTCGGCAAGTAGAAATTTATCGCTTTGGTAGAGATGTTGAAGTGCTTCAATCTACTGCTAGTTTATCAGGAGAAGATGTGCTACCGGAATTTGTGCTTAATCTTAAAGATATCTGGTGAATTGATTAAAATACGAAATGCGTTAGCGTAGCTCACCGTAGGTATCGCTTTATTTCTGAGGTTTTCTGCAAAGCGTAGGCGTAGCCCGTCGTAGACATCGCTATGTTAGGCATCAAAACAGATGCAGCGTTTGATTTGATGGACAAAATCTTGTCCGCTATATTTAAGGTGTACCAGTTGCTTCCTCACTCCAAGTTAATCAATATGGATATCACAGCTACTTTGAACGAAATTGCAACTCTTAGTGTTGAAGATAGAATCCGTATTGTGCAGGCAATTTGGGATAGTATTGCAGCAGAGCAAGTTTACCCTGATTTAACCGATGCACAAAAGCTAGAGCTTGATCGTCGAACTGCTGACTATGATTCAAATCCAGATAATGTGCTGACTTGGGAGGAAATCAAAGCATCAATTAAGGGGCAGCAATGAATTATGTCCTGGTGTTTCGCCCAGAGGTTCGAGAAGAACTAAATGATGCACACAGTTGGTACGAGAGTCAAAAACCCGGTCTGGGTGACGAGTTTTTAGACTGTGTAGACGAAACGGTGAATCGAATTTCTCAGATGCCAGAATCATATCTAATTGTCTACGGTGATATTCGACGAGCAGTAGTGCGACGATTTCCCTATGCTGTGTACTATCGGATTGTGTCGAGTCGAGTAATAGTGACGGCAATTTTTCATGGTAGCAGAGATCCAAAATCGTGGCAGACGCGAACCTAACACTATAATTACGGGCGATATTTAGCGACAAGCCGCTATGTGTATACGCTTTGTTTTTGAGGTTTTCTGTAAGGCGATACCTACGGTGAGCTTCGCTAACGCACTCACTCTTCCACAACAGGCGAGTGCTTTTGGTTGGCTTGAGCAACAAAGCCGCGTGGCAGCTTACTTGACAGCGTTGATACCGTGCTACAGTTTGTTTCTACCCTAACTTTCAAGGGCAAAAATCCTGTGGTTACTTTGGTTGATAAAATTTACCATACAGGAGTTAAACTTACCATCAAGCAATGGCCCAAATCGAAGAGCAGATTTACCGCTTACCAACTTTGAGAAAATAGACATCTGGTGAAAATGAATGTAGAGACGTTGTATTGCAACGTCTCTACAAGGGTTTCAGGTAACGCATAATTAATTTCTGGAGATGTCTAATGGTTCGTTGAAATCTTTTGTTGAAGTGACTAAAATTTTGGATCATTTTTTAGTTGGAATACTCTTAATGTCTGAGCGAAAAGTTTTGTAACGATTGTGGCTAGTTTGTGTAAAAATCGCAATCCATACATGAGATATATATAGATTCGCAAGTTGGTGCGTTTGAATTCGAGGTCTTTCATGATTAATGACTGGAGAAAACAACTAGATGTACAACTTAAAGAATTAGCGCTCAAAGCCCAACAACATCCATACGCAACAAAAGAACAGCGGGTAGCTTTAACAAGGCTGATGAATGCCATTTGGCAGTCGGGTAGACTTATTCATCCTTATAAAGGTCAATTTCGGCTACTTTATGAAGATATTTATGATGAGGCAGTACAAAATTTATTTTTTTATCTTTGTCAAGATAACAATATTAACAAGTATGACCCAGAACGTGGCGAAGTTATAACCTGGGTAAATATGCTACTAAGTAAACGCTTTTTTCCAGAAGCTATCCCCAAAGTTATCGGCAAAGGAAATGAAATCAATCTCGAAGACTCTCATCTAGAAAATATACCATCATCTCAATCTCAACCTATGTCGTTATCTGAACAAATAATAGAATATATAGAATCTGATCCAGAATTTATTTTTTGCAAAGAACACATAAAAGGTCATCCAGAGGCGAATTTTCAAGCTATAGCTAAAAGAAGATGTTCGGGAATTTCCTGGAAAGATATTTCGGCAGAATGGGACATTGGAATTACATCTTTACATAGTTTCTACCAACGATGCCTAAAAAAATTTACCGATAAATTTAAAGAATATTTATGTATTTAATATTTTCATAAAATTTACATTATTTGATCAAAAAATATGGACAACATCGAAGATAATTTAACCTTTTCAGGGCCTATACCGCCAGATGGAAGACATCGAGCAGAAGAGTTATGTAAACGACAAGCCACACAAAAAAAAGCTGAACAAGTTTATCTCAATACTTTGTCTGTGTCTTTCGTAAACTCTTATCTACAATACATGGGATTTGAGACAGACTTAGACAAGAGCGATAGTTGGAACCCTATACAGCAGACGCTTCTGGATGTAGCTGATTTGTCGCTAAAAAACTTGGGATTGTTAGAATGCCGCCCAGTGTTGGAAGATGCACAATTTGTTTATGTACCGCCTGAAGTCCAGTCAAATCGAATTGGCTATGTGGCTGTACAGATAAGGAAATCATTCCGAGAAGCGACGCTACTGGGATTTGTCAGGCAGGTACAAACTGATTTGTTACCAACCAACCAATTTCAACCTTTGGACAATCTACTGGAGTATTTAGAAGAACTTACTCAAGTTAAGCAAGTTGAGTTAACTTCTCAATCGCTCACTTCCAACAATACTTTAGTTAAATTGCAACAATGGTTGGAGAATATTTTTGAGGTTGGTTGGCAAGAAATTGAAACTCTTTTTGATAATCAAAGAGCTAATCCAGATTGGAGTCTTAGAAGCGCTAATGATTCTTTTATTAGCAGGGGTAAGCTGATTAATTTAGAAAAAACAGGAATTATTCAAGCTGTAATTCTAGTCGTTGCCTTCATTCAAAAGAAGGAACGAGAAATAGATATTATCGTAGAAGTGCATCCTACATCTAAAGCAATTTATCTGCCACCAAATCTCCAACTGATGGTGCTTGACTTTGAAGGATCAGAGGGAGAATCTATTATGGAGGCGCAAACTAGAAGCACTAACAAGAATATTCAATTGCAGTTTAGTGGCGAGGTGGGGGAACGTTTTAGTATTAAATTGGTTTTGGGGAATATTAGCGTTATAGAAAGTTTTCTCATCTGAAGCGAAAAACAATCGGGGTGCTACAAATGGGAAAGTTAGTTGTTCTAAAGCTAGATGGCGATTTGGAGTTAGGGGTGCGGGTGACGCTGGAGATTGGAGAAGATGGCAAACGCCCCAGCATAGAAACCTCTGGTTACTTGCCTCCCAATCTAGAAATAGCTAAAGCAATTGACGAGTGGCGGTCAACTTATTGTAATTTAGGAAATGGTCGCATCAAAGCCAAAACAATTATTTACGATGGTTCTATTACCCAACGGCGTAATGACTGTAAAAGCAAAGCTGGTGAGTTGCGATCGCACTTTAATCGCTGGTTAAAGTCGTCAGAGTCATTTTGTCGGATGCGGGAAAAATTATCTATGCACTTAAAGCCCAATGATGAGGTGCGAGTGCTGATTCGCACTTACTCTATGCAGCTACAGAAACTTCCTTGGCATGTATGGGATTTGGTTGAGGACGATTACCCCAAAGCCGAAATAGCTTTGAGTATTCCAGAGTCCGAAAAAGTAACTCTATTGCAGACATCTACCTACAGACAGAAAATCAAAATATTGGCGATTTTGGGCAATACAGCTGGTATTGATGTGGACAAAGACTGCGAATTATTAAAAAAATTGCCCAATGCTGCCACAACCTTTTTGACACAACCCCAACGCGATCAGATCAACGATCATCTGTGGAACCAACCTTGGAACATTTTATTTTTTGCTGGTCATAGTAGAAGCGAGGGTGAAACTGGTCGCATCTATATCAATGACAAGGATAGTTTAAAAATTGCAGACCTGAAATATGCTCTGAGAAATGCCGTCACCAATGGCTTACAGTTGGCGATTTTCAACTCCTGTGATGGATTGGGATTAGCGCGAGAACTACAAGATTTACATATTCCCCAAATCATTGTCATGCGGGAACCTGTGCCCGATCTAGTGGCGCAAGCATTTTTAAGGCATTTTCTGGCAGCTTTTTCTTCAGGCGCATCTTTATATATAGCAGTTCGCATTGCCAGAGAAAAACTGCAAGGACTAGAGGACAAATTTCCAGGGGCAACTTGGTTGCCGATAATTTGTGAAAATCCTGCCGCCACAGCGATAACTTGGCCAAAGCCCCGAATTAAACTTAATACCCGCCTGCTCACCAGGGGATTGCTAATGAGTGTGATGCTCACCATCAGCGTGCTGGGAGTCAGGCAAATGGGAGGATTGCAAACATGGGAATTACAAGCTTACGATCAATTGATGCGATCGCGTCCCCAAGAAAAGCAAGATTCGCGCCTGTTGATAGTCACTGTCACCGAAGAAGATTTTCAGTTACCAGAGCAAAAAGAAAGAAGAGGGTCGCTATCAGAGCTAGCATTAGCCCAACTTTTAGAAAAACTTGCACAGTTCCAACCCAAAGCTATTGGCTTGGATATTTATCAGGATCAGTTATCACAACCCAACCAAGCTTCTTTGGCGGCTAGGTTGAAAACAGATGACAAACTTTTTGCAATTTGCAAAGTTAAAGAACTGACAAAAGACCGTCCGGGAATTTCACCTCCTTTCGGGGTTCCGCTAGAACGCCAAGGATTTAGTGATGTTATCCCAGACCCAGACCGCGTTCTGCGTCGGCATTTATTGGCAATGCAACCAGCAGACCCAACCTCCCCTTGTACTGCACGCTACGCCCTTAATGCCCAACTGGCATTCCACTACTTGAAGGCAGAAGGCATTTCTGCCAAATACACTGACTCTGAGGATTTACAGTTAGGCAAGGTTGTTTTTAAGCGGTTGCAGCCTCAGATGGGCGGCTATCAACAAGCGGATACACGGGGCTACCAAATATTGCTCAATTACCGTTCTTTCCAACATTCTCCTTTAGAAATTGCTCCTAAAGTCACACTCACAGATGTTCTTAGGGGTAAAGTCAACGCTGATCAAGTCAAAGACCGAATTGTTCTCATTGGTACTACTGCCCAAAGCTTTCGTGATTATAGTCCTACCCCCTACATGACTGGGCAGGCTTTTTCTGAAGAAATACCAGGGGTGGTTCTGCAAGCACAAATGGTGAGTCAGCTGGTGAGTGCGGTGATGGATGGGCGACCATTGATATCAATTTTGCCCTTTTGGGGCGAAGTTTTGTGGGTTTGGAGTTGGTCAGTGGTTGGAGGTGCAATTGGCTATGCCGGATTGCAGGCGATCGCACCAAGCGATCGGTCAAGACTATATTTAGTATTGGCGGGAGGAGGTGTACTTGCGCTCTTATACGTTTTTTGCTTAATTCTTTTTTACCAAGGGATTTGGGTTCCGCTAGTTCCGTCAGCTTTGGTTTTAGTGGCTACTGGCGGCACTGTGGCAATTTACCTATTTTTACAACAAAGCAGCGACAACTGATTTTTACAACTTGAGGCATAAATAAAGATGAAATTCTCTATGCAAAAGATTCAAATTTTCCTCGCCGTTACTTTAACATTCCTTAGCTCTATAGATGTGCGGGCACAGCCTGCAAATCCCAACGGACAATTAAACCAATCATTGATTTTTGCTGCGCCGCCTCCACCAAAAGACATCGGGGAACCAGGTAAGCGAGGGGAAGCAGGTAGCCGTGGCTGTGGCCAGGATATGAATAAGCCTCTGACTTCTTCTCAAAAGCGGCTCACAGCCTTAGTACCTGTTTATTCAAACTCAGAATTGGTGTTTGGAATTGCGATCGCAGAGTATCCTAGTTTCTTATTCTATGTTCCTTATTCATCCGACTTTGCATCTGGAGAGTTTGTGCTAGAAGATGAGGCAGGAGATCAGACCACTTACAAAACTTCTTTAACGGGGACACCAGGAATAATAAACCTTCGCTTGCCATCAAAAGCAGCACCTTTAGAGATTGGCAAACAATACCGATGGTATCTTAACATCTACTGTCAGAAGGATAAGCAAATTATTGCTAATGTTGAAGGCTATGTAAAACGGGAGCAATTAAAACCTGCTTTGAAAACTCAATTGGAAAAAGCAACACCAAGCCAGCAAGTAAATCTTTATGCGGCTAATGGTATTTGGTATGAAGCGCTGAGTGCTGCTAGTGAATTGCGTCGCACCAATTCGCAAGATACTTCTTGGAGGGCGCTGTTGCAAGCTGTGGGTTTGAATGATTTTGCAACTGAACCAAAAGTAGAGTGCTGCAATCTTGAGAATTAGGGCGTTGCATAAATGTGGGATGATTTTATAAAGTTTCCTTTGCACGGCAGTTATCCCACAACTATGCAACGCCAGAATTAGTAGTGAAGAGCGATCGCTTTTGGAGAAAAGTCAGCGATGCTCTACACTGACTCAATGGTTAAGTTGATTAACTTACAGCCGCAACTGACTTTTTACGGTTAGAACGCTTGCGCTCTGATTTTTTCTTTAGTCCAACTGCTTGAGCTTGATCGCTATCTGAGCCATATTGCCCGCGCACGACTTCTTTCATGGCTAATACCGCATTGTGAAATTCCCATTCTGCCAATCGGGCAGCATCGGCAGCAGCACGGTATAAAGTTAGTTTTTCGGTTTCGGCTTGTTGAGAACTCAACATAGCTTGATAAGCTTGCTGTAACTTTGCAGCATCGGCATCAGCACGGGTTGTATTGTAGGTGGTGATGGTTTGCAAACCGTGCCATGAGGTAACATCTTCACTAATTAGTTGAGGGCGTAAACGGCGTGTTGTATCTTGGGTAGGCATATATGTATCCCGTAATAAAGTGTATATTTAATGTGCCCATTACGACTCCAAAGCTAACAGTAAGGTAAAGTTTTTAGCTCAATACAGTTCAGATAAGACAACAACACTTGTAGAGACGGCGATTTATCGCGTCTCGAAGTAGTTATTGGTGCAATTGAGTTGCAGGTTGATGCAATTGAGTTGCAGGTGGGTGCAATCGAGTTGCAGGTGGATGCAATTGAGTTGCAGGTTGATGCAATTGAGTTGCAGGTGGGTGCAATTGAGTTGCAGGTGGATGCAATTGAGTTGCACTCTAGTGAAGTCAAATGTTAACTTGCTCTGCAAGATGCAGGCTTCAACCAAGGACTATGGGGCGTAGTGGTGGGAAGATTTGCTGTTAGCACGACTTCCCCTTTTTGGTTTAGCGCCAAACCAGTAGCTTCTATCATGGGTTCTGGTACGGGGGTAGTTATTTTGCTGGGAACAAAGGGGCGATCGCGGTTATCACCGTTTGGATTGAGAGCCACCAAATCTACTTGCACTGCATCAGTGTTAAGAGCTTCGCCTGGATTAGGTGGCAAGCCGCCGCGTCCAGTGATTGTAAAACTGCTCTTAGCTAAATTTCCACCAGCTTGACAGGTCTGTGCTACTTCAGTGTCAGTTGCTATTGTTGGCAGGTTGACTAAGCCACTGTTAGGGTCTACATCAGGTGTGTTGATTTCTACATTACCACTGAACTCAGAACTTGCTCCTGTTGCGGTAATATCACTTGTTTTATCAGATGCCACATCTCGGAACTGTATACCAAAGATACCTTGGGCATTGATTCGCACATTTCCTCCACGGAAGTTAGCAGAATTGGCGCTGATATCGCTATTTTCAAAACCAATGAGAAAATCAGTGTTAATGTTGATGTTACCGCCGATGACATTTTCTCCTGTGGCGTTGGTGAAGATGTTGCTATTACGACTCATTATCAAAAATTGCGAGTTAATGTTAATTGTCGCTTGCTCCTGATTTGGGTTAACTCTAGCACTTTGTGTGTTTCCGATAAGGAAGGCATTGTTATTTAAACGGATTGATCGGGTATTTAATGTCATGTTGCCTGCGGTTCCTGTTCCCAAACTCCGCACAGTTACTACAGCCCCATCTCGCACTAGCAGGGTATTAGTTTTAATCGTTAAATCTCCCGCATCTCCTGTTGAGTTTCGCTCTGCTGAAGCAAACAAGCCATTGCGAAATTTACCATCAGCAATGACTTGCACATCTTGGGCATCAATAGTTAAATTTCCAGCATTACCCACACCAAATGTACTAGCAGCTACCACTGCCCCATCTTGCACCAGCAGAGTATTAGTTTTAATAGCCAAATCACCTGCATCCCCTGTTGAATTTGACTCTGCGTGAGCAAACAAGCCGCTGGGAAACCGAATATCGGCAAGACCAATGACTTGCACATCTTGGGCATCAATAGTTAAGTTTCCACCCTTGCCCTTAGCATATGTAACAGTACTCACCTGTGCCCCATCTCGCACTAGTAAGGTATTAGTTTTAATAGTCAAATCACCCGCATCTCCTGTTGAATTTGACTCTGCGTTAGCAAACAAGCCACTTGGGAACCTGGGGAACCGGCTATCAGTGGGGGTTACACCAATGACTTGCACATCTTGGGCATCAATAGTTAAATTTCCCCCCTTGCCAGAGCCAAATGTGCCAGTACCCACCTGTGCCCCATCTCGCACGAGCAAGGTATTAGTTTTAATAGCCAAATCACCCGCATCCCCTGTTGAGTTTGAATCTGCTGAAGCAAACAAACCACTGACAAACTGACTATCGGCGTTTTTACCAATGACTTGCACATGTTGGGCATCAACGGTCAAATTTCCCCCCTTGCCCGCACCAAATGTACCAGTACTTACTTGTGCCCCATCTCGCACGAGCAAGGTATTAGTTTTAATAGTCAAATTACCTGCTACCCCTGTTGAGTTTGCCTCTGCGGAAGAATACAAGCCACTGGATAATCCAGTATCTACTGATTTACCAATGACTTGCACATCCTGAGCCTCAACGGTCAAATTTCCCGCTTTACCTTTACGAAATGTACTAGTACTTACTTGTGCCCCATTTTTGACAAGCAAGGTGCTAGCGTTGATATTGATATCACCTCCCTGTCCGTTTCCTTCTGCTACCATCTGATTAGCAATGGAACTGTCATTGTCAACATTAATTACTCCAGTTGCATTGAGATCAATATTTCCCACCTTACTATTATCAGAACCTAGTCCACTCTGTACACCTGCAAACAGTTCACTCTCTCCTGTCATTTCTAAATTTCGGGCATTAACCGCGATACTACCACCATCGCCAGCAGCCACATATACTCCAGCACCATTGCTTAGTGTTACATCACTTCTTTTTACACTATCGGGAAAACTCAAGCTCAGGTTACTAGCATCCCCATTCAACCCAACTGTTCCCGCGCCTGCTAACCCACCTAATTCCACTCGTCCACCAAAAGCATACAATCCTCCACCGTTCATATTGATATCACCGCCAACCAACAGCAAACTCTTGCCATCTGGTACACGCAAACCTGTTGCTATAAATTTAGAAGATGGATTTAAACCAGAGGGAGCAACTGAATTATTTTGGATAGATGCAGTTTTGATTTGATTAAATAGTAATGCCGTTGGATTAACCGTTAGCAGAAATGAAGAATTTTTTGGATTTTCAGCACTAAAAAAACCTTGATTGCCAAAAGCGATCGCATTAGCTGTAGTCGCTACAAAAGAACCACCAACATTTAACGAAGCATTACGTCCAAAAATAATCCCCGATGGATTAATCAAAAACAGATTGGCTGTGCCATTAGCGTAAATTAACCCATCAATCTTAGACACTGACCCACCCGTTACCCGACTGATAATATTCTGAATATCCGCAGCATTATTAAACAAAGCAGCACCGTTAGTCGGGACAGAAAATTCCCGAAAGCTGTGGAATAAGTTCCCACCTGCTTGGGTTCCTCCTTCAATGATGCTGTTGTTCCCTTCTAATTTGACACTAGAGTTATTAGGTAAAGTCTCATCCGGGGTAATTTGGGCAAAAACGCAATTTGTACTCCAAATGCTTGAACCACATATTGCAATTCCGATAAACCAGCCCCAACGAATACTTATCTTGGACATTGCACCCCTTTAAGCAAACAGCAGTTGCTAAACTTTTGGTTATGTCACACCACCAATGTGGGTTTACAGTAGTTACAGTCACCTCTAGATAATTCTCAGTTGCGATCGCATTAGTTTTACGCAAAATTTGCTAATTTCTTTACAGAACTTTATACTTATCCAGATATAAAACTACAGCCAATTACCTAGCAGAACATAGGGGGCCCAAAACCTGGGACGTTGGTATTTAGGATTTTGCAAAAGAGCGAGTTGGGCGCGACGGAGTACTTCAGCTTTAGTCAGGTTTTTGTTGCCTAACTCTTGGTAAAATTGATTCATCAATACAGCAGTAGACTCATCATCCAAGTTCCACAAAGAAGCGATCGTACTGCGTGCGCCTGCCTGAAAAGCAACACCAGCAATTCCTAGTGCCGCTTGTTCGTCCCCGACAGCTGTTTGACAGGCACTAAGAATGAGCAATTCAATCGCTTCGGGTCTATTTTGCTCTAGTGTTCGCACTAACTCATTTAACTTTTTGACATAAATACGCTCATTCCAAGCGACAATAAATGTCTCCTCAGCCTTAGAGCTAAACTGACCATGAGTTGCAAGATGAACGATTGGGAAAGGTAGAGAATTAATTCGGTTTTGCAAAGCTTTGCTGGTAAATTCTTGATTCAGAAGGATGCTGCTAGGGACTTGAGAGCGGATTTGTTCTAATTCAAGTTTGACGTTGGGTAGTGCAAAAAATCCCGAACTTGCTTCACTCAATCCTGCGGCTATTACCTTGAATTCCTTCTGTGATGTTTTGGGTTCAATCAGTTGCAGACTGGGGGTAAGTGCAATGTTATACTTCTCAACTAGATACTGTTTGCCATCATAAAGAGCTGCCATCGGAATATTTCGCAACCAACCATCCAGCACAAACACTAAAGTAGGAGTGTTACTTTCAGCTAAAACAGCTTCAGCAGGTTGAATCAACCATTTGTAAACCTTCTGGGATAAAGACTGAACCTGTCGGAGCGTCTGTGGCTTGGGTAGATTTTCCTGTAGTTGCTTTAAAGTAGTTTCCACTTCTTTTTTAACTACAGGGGTACTATAATGCAACCAACGCTGTTGAGGCAACTGGAGGATGACTTCTAATCGATCTGGTAAAATAAATGGATAAATAATTGCTGCTTTTGGATCTTTTTTTGGATTAACGATTTGAGCATTCAAACAGTTGTTGCGAAAGAAGTTTTCTAGTTCTGCTATTTGGAGTAATTCGATTGTATTGCTGGCTTTTACGAGATTTTCTGAGCTAACTTGATTACCCGGAGATTGCAAAAGTAAATCAACCAACTCCCGATAAACTGGTTCAACTACCTCTCGAAAGGAAAATTTCACCGCAGAATTGACAGCAACTAAATCACTGCGGAGAGCTTGGAGATTATTAACTGCCTCTGTGTAAGCTGCTACTGCTCCTTTTGTATCTCCCTTAGTTTTAAGCAAACGTCCCAGTTGCCATTGCCATTGATAGCCAATGTCTTTAGCATCGATAGCTTGAGCGATGAGCAAGGCTTGTTGGGTGAGGTTTTGGGCATCAGACAACTGTTGAGTTTGTTCGTACACTTGACCTAAAACACCAATAGCATAGGATTGTGTGCGTTTATCTTGCAAACTTTTTGCTTGCTCAATAGCAGTTGCTAGTAATTGGGCAATGTCCAGCGATGAGGGAGTGTCTGCGGCAATTTTTTTTGGGAATTGCATTAGACTTTGAGCAAAGTTAATCCGGGCAGAAATTGCTGTCCGACTAACGGGTAAGTCTTTAAGCTGAGTTTTAATTTCAGAGGACAATGTTTGGAAAGCCGACAATTGCTCAGTTTTCAGCAGTAGTCTGAGTTGATTGACTTGAGCTTGGATGCGTGTAGTGGGTGAGGTTGCAGTGTTGATAGTTTGCTGATAAAATTTTATCGCTGCTTGCGTATCTTGCTGAACACGGGCTGTATTACCCAGACTGAGGAGAATATCAGCGATCGCTTCTTGATCTTGCAACGATGAAGCTATTTCTAAACTTTGCTGCAATATCTGCCGAGATGTCTCTAAATCACCTGTAACTTGCACCACATTGCCAAGACTATGCAAAGCTGCGACTTTAACAGGTGAGTTGGGTTGACTTTGGAGAATCTTGGTACTTTCTCTTAACGTCTTCTCGGCTTGCCGATAAAATCCTAAAGTTTGCAAAGCTTGCGCTTGGTTAATCCGATTTTGAAGAACCGCCCTTTCATCGCCGATTTTGGTATAAATATCAAGTGAGACTCGCCAAGTATCCAAGGCATCTTCAGCTTTGCTTTGAGCCAATTGCAGGCGACCTTTGATATCTAGAACTTGGGCTAGAATTTGCGAGGAGTCTTTGGTGTCTTTAGCAGTTTGTAATAGGTTAAGACTTTGAGCGATCGCAGTTTCTGCATCTGACCACTGTCCCAATTGCTGATAAGCTAATGAGAGATTACCGAGTGCGATCGCAAGTCTTTGTTGATCACTATTAGCTTTAAATGCAGAGATAGCCTGTTGCCAAGAAGTAGCAGCTTCAGCAAACCGTTCAGCTTCATAAAATTTACTGCCCTCTTCCAGCAACTTTTGGGCATCGGGCAAGCTTTGAACAATAGAGTTTTCCGCAGTTACATGTGCGAAAGTGGGGGACAATAACCCCGCGCCTAAGAACATAGCCAAAAGCAGCAGTACACTTAAAAAGCGTTTGATTCTCCGTAATTTAGATTTTTTTCTTGCCATGTTTTTACTCTCCTTGCACCGCGTTTTTACTAAAAATAGACAGTGTAAGTTGCTCAACCTCCCTGGCGTTGATTAACCACACGGCAATCGGCTGTCCTCTGCCAGGAAGAATGGGGCGTGATGGGTGCAGAGTTAGTAAGAATTACATCGCCATTAGCAGCAGTTACCCAACCAGTAGCCTCTACTATGCGAGTTGGTGTTGGGTTAGTGGGATTTGTGGAAACTGCTGGAGTAGAGAGTTTACGTACGAATGGCTTGAGACTCACCAAATCTACCTGCACTGCATCAGTGTTGAGGGCTTCACCCGGATTAGGTGGTAAACCGCCGCGTCCGGTGATTGTAAAACTGCTCTTAACTACATTGCTACCTGCGGTACAAGTCTGTGCTACTTGGGTATCAACTGGTATTGTTGGCAGTTCAACTAAACCACTATTGGGGTCAACATCAGGTGTACTGATTTCTACAGAACCACTAAGTTCAGGATTTGCCCCAGTGGCGGTGATGTCACTTGTACTATCAGATTCGATATCTCGGAACTGTGTACCAAAGATACCATAGGCATTGATTCGCACATTGCCGCCACGGAAGTCTTGAGAATCGGCCCTGATATCGCTATTTTCAAAAGCAATGAGGAAATCGGTGTCAATGTTGATGTTGCCGCCGATGACATTTTCTCCAGTGGCGTTAGTTGTGATATTGCTTCCGCGACTCAACACTAAGTTTTGAGAGCGCAAAGAGATATTGCCCTTATTGCCCGCTATAGTGGTAGCTCCGATGCGGCTTTGGTTGTCTAGCCGAACTGTATTGCGGGCGTTAATATTCAAATCGCCCGCGCCTCCCTGTCCGAAGCTGCTAACGATCAAGGCAGCGCCATTGGTTACAGAAAGCGACCCCGTTGTGATATTAACACTACCTCCATTACCTCCAGCATCCTTTTCTACCCGACTGGAAGCACCACTGGATATTCCGTTTGTACCTACTCCATCAAAAGAAACCAGATCACGAACGTTAATGTTTACATTACCTGCATTTTTCTGACCATAGGTGCTAGAACTTAGGCTAGCGCCATTGGTGACAAAGAGCGAACCTGCCGTGATATTGACATTGCCTCCCTGCCCTTGAGTATTAAACAATCGCACCTGGCCGTAAGCACCACTGGATATTCCGTTTGCACCCACTCCATTAAAAGAGACTTGATCGCGGGCGTTAATGATTACATCGCCTGCATCCCCTATTCCAAGGGTACCAGCACTTAGGTAAGCACCACCTGTGACCTCAAGCGACCCTGTGGAGATGTTTATATCACCCGCTTGCCCCACACCTGTTTCACCTACCTGGCTGTAGGCACCGCTGCCTAGGTAGGGGTAGAATCTACGATTTTTACCCACTCCATCAAAAGAAACTTTATTGTGGGCGTTAATAGTTACATTGCCTGCGTCCCCTATTCCAAGAGACCTGGCACTTAAGAAAGCACCACCTGTGACCTCAAGCGACCCTGTCGAGATGTAAATATTACCCCCCTGACCCCTGGCACCTGGCTCCACTTGAGTTTGAGCAACACTAGGCCAAAAATAGTCACTAGGAGGGCCCATCCCAATAAAGGAAACTGTATCACGGGCTTCAATAGTCACGTTGCCCGCATTTCCTTGTCCTCCAGTATTAGCACTTAGAAAAGCGCCATCCCTCACTAAGAGTGACCCTGACTTGATATAAATATCACCCGCTTGCCCTACACCTTTGTCTCCTATCCTGGTAAAGGCTCCACTCGAACTATTATTGGGACTCTCCCCAATAAAGGAAACTGTATCACGGGCATCAATAGTCACGTTGCCCGCATTTCCTTGTCCTTCAGTATTAGCACTCGTAATCAACCGAGCGCCATTGGTAACGAAAAGCGAGCCCGTCGTAATATTGACGTTACCTCCCTGGCCTTTGGCACCCGTGTACACTTGAGTGTAAGCACCACTAGGCCAAAAATCGTCACTAGGAGGGCCCGCCCCAATAAAGGAGACTGTATCGCGGGCATCAATAGTTACGTTGCCTGCATCCCCTTTTCCAAAGGTAATAGCACTTAGGAAAGCGCCATCACTTACTGAGAGCGACCCTGTCTTAATATAAATATCACCTCCTTGCCCCACGCCTGTTTTTTCTACCCGGCTGTAGACACGGCTGGAAATATTATTGGGACCCTCCCCAACAAAGGAGACTGTATCACGGGCGTTAACGTTCACATTGCCCGCATTTCCTTGTCCCGAAGTACTTGTATTCAATTCACCTCCATTGGTGACAGACAGTGAACCCGCCGTGACGTTAATGTTGCCTGCGTTGCCAATGGCGTTTGATTCTACCTGATTGTATGCACCACTACCTTCTCCGTTAAAAGAGATATTACCAGTGCTATTAATCTCAATATTGCCTGCCTTAGTGTCACCTAAACCTAACCCCGACGCTATCCCAGCTTCCAGTTTACTTCCTTGCGTCAGATTGAAGTTCTCAGCATTGATAGCAATACTACCGCTACCAGAGGCGCGGACATTCACTTCAGCACGATTGTCGAGGTACACATTAGCTCGTGCCACAGTATCGGGAAAACTCAAACGCAGACCATCACTATCAACAAAAAGCCCTACGACTGCTGGTCCTGCCACACCTCCTATCTCCACTCGACCACCTTGAGCATTCAAACTACCGCCATCCAAACTTACATTGCCGCCCACAAGAGCCAAAGTTCTACCTGGCTGTACCTGTAAGCCTACAAGTTCACTACTATTAGTCGCCTGGGATTGATTTTGAATGCCCGCCGCATTCCCTTCATATTGCAAACCTATTGGAACACTAACAGTCAGCAAAGGTACGGTTTGGGGAGCAGTCGCACTGAACTGAGTCTCATCAGCAAAATTCAGGCTACTTGCCGTACTTGCCACAAACGAACCTCCAATACGCAAACTGGCATTTTTCCCAAAAATAACCCCTGATGGATTAATTAGAAACAGGTTAGCCGTAGCATTAGCGCGAATTATCCCATCAATATTAGAAACTGATCCACCCGTTACCCGACTGATGATATTTTGAATATCCGCAGCATTATTAAAGAAAGCAGTACTCCCATTTGGAACAGAAAACTCCTGAAAACTGTGGAACAAGTTGCTTCCAGCTTGGGTTCCCCCTTCAATAGTTCTGATGTTGTCTTGTGTTGTAACACTCGAATTATTGGGTAGAGTGCTATCGGGGGTTATTTGGGCAAAAGCGCAATTAAAAGAGAAAGCGAATGTCTGAAATACAGCTTCGCCGATCGCACTACCCATCAGCAACCAACTTCCCAGTGCTAACTTCCAGCACCAATGCTGCCTACTTCGCTTTATTCTAGACATTGCACCCCTTCAATAACCAGCAAGTAAACTACAACCCCCTATCCCCTATAAGGATAGATAGAAAACCCACGGTAGGATTGCTAGAAATAATTACGAATAGTTACGCTGCGATGCCTGCGGTGGTCACTGAGCTTGCCGAAGTGCGGGCTACGCCAACGTGCTAAATGTCTGCAATCAACCTCGCCTTCCTCAAAAAGAATTGCAACACAGTCTCTTCTCTAGAAATAATATCAACCGTACCCTCCATTCCCAATTGCAGCGCACACTGGTGTTTGTCCCTACCTAAAGAAAGGTTTTCTGGCTCAATTGTTACCTCATAAAACGAACCAACGGCTGCCATCTTTTGGCTGGCAGATGTTGCGGCGGTGGCATTAGCAGCATTCCCTTGAGGTGCAATCGCATCTGGTGAAATCGTCTTAACTTTGCCTTTGAGAGTCCCGTAATCTGGATAAGGACAGGCAGAAACTCGCATTTGTACTGTTTGACCTTGTTTCAACTTATTTTTATCCTGAAGTGCTACTGCTGCCTTAACCTCCAAGGGTGCATCACTGGGGACAATTTGGGCAATCTGCTCTCCAGCAGGCACAGTTTGACCAGAGTTTCGCAGGTTTAATTTAGAAATAATTCCGTCTGCTGTGGCAGTAATTATAGTCTGGCTGAGGTCGATATTTATTTGTTGGAGTTCGTGGGTGTCGCGCTCTAATTGTTTTTGGATTTCAATTCGTTGCTGAATTAGAGCAAGGCGTTCTTTATCTAAAGTAGCAATGTTGGCTTGACCTGTAGCTTTTTCTTGGGCAATGCGATTATAAGCGATCGCTATTTGTGCATTACTAGGATTGAGGGCAGCTTGGACATTTTGCAATTTGGCTTTAGCTGCTAAGAGTGCTTGCTCTTGCTGGCGAACAGTTAGTTGTGCTTCCTCAAATTGATCTTGAGACAAGGCTCCAGCTTTGGCTACAGTCTCATAGCGATTTCGCTTTGACTGGGCTGCTTTAAGAATAGCATCCGTGGCTTTGACATTGGCATCCGCTTCTTTGACATCAGTAGCGGTAGTAATAAGTTTATCTTGATAGTTTCGGCTGCGATCGCTTAATTCAGCTTCAGTAGCAGCAATAACCCGGTTAAGTCGCTCAGTTTCAGCTAAAACCTGGCTATTAATGGCGTTAATCTGGGCATTAATTTGAAAGAGTTGTAAACGACTTTGCCCAATATTACTTTCCAGTTGGCTCTTTTTGGTTTGTAGCTTTGAATTGTCAATAGTAGCAATGACATCCCCTTTTTTGACAACTTGATTCTCTGCAACAAAAACCCGTGTCACCTGACCTTCCGTAGCCGCTTGAACCAGCCGCAATTCACCAGCAGGGCGGACAACAGCTTGTCCTTTAACTGTCACTTTATATTTGGTAACAGAGGCGAGTGGAATAGCTAACCCCACAGCACAGACAAGAACTAGTCCGCCCAAAGTAGTCCAACGACCAAGTGGCGGGAGAAACTCGTTGTCTTGAATTGGGGGCAAGTAGTCTGGGTTGGAATGGGTAATCATGCTATTTTATTTACTGATTATTGTGCTGAATTTACCGTTAGAGTTAGAGGATTTAGGCACTAAGCCATTTGTAAATGGGTCAACGCCGTCTAAAAAGTCTAAGTGTTCACCAGCTTGATGGCGCAGAGCCTCTGGAGTGCCTTGGATTTTTAAACGTCCTTCCTCCAGCAGTACAATCCAATCAGCTCGTTGGATAACTTTGGGGCGATGGCTAATCATAATTGTGGTTTTGCCCAGCCGATGAGACAGCAGCCTATCTAGCAGTTGGGCTTCACTCACTGGGTCGAGAGCGCCAGTGGATTCATCTAAAATTAATACTGGTGGATCAGTAACTATAGCTCTAGCGATCGCTAATCTCTGTCGTTGTCCACCAGAAAGATTCGCGCCAAATTCGCCTAAAACAGTTTGATATTTATCGGGCAATTTACTAATAAACTCATCTGCACCAGCAACCTCGCAAGCTTGCACAATTTGTTCAAAGGTGATTTGAGGATAGCTGAAGCGGAAATTTTCAAGAATTGAGCGGCTCCAGAAGTGCGGTTCTTGAGGCACTAGCACTACTTGTTGCCGCAGACATTCCATCGAGAGGTCTTGCTGATTATAGATGCCATAGCGGATATTGCCAGATTGGAGGGAATATAAACCAGCAAGTAGTTTGGCGAGGGTACTTTTACCACAACCGGATTTACCAATCAGGGCAACGACTTGACCGCCAGGGATAATCAGCGAAAAATCTTGCAGCAAGTCAACTCTACCTGCGTGGTGGAAATTAAGGTTGGTGCAAGTAATATCTATATTTCCCTTAAGTTCTGCCCAAGGCTTTTTCTCGTCTTTGTTATCTTCTGGGGTAGCATCAATCACCTCCGTCAGGCGTTGGATGACAATCTGGGCAGTGATAAACTCATCAACTAAGCCGATGACTGAACTCAAGAAGCCGAGAAAGTTGCTACTCATGCCGCTAAACGCTAGCAGTTGACCAATACTTAAGGTGCGATTAATCACCAAGTAGCTGCCTAACCACAGCAAGGCAATAGTAGTGCAAGTGGAAAAAATATTAGTGATTGTGCCGCTGTAAAGCTCCAGCTTCATCGTACTCCAGCCCAAGTTAGCAAGGCGACCATAATTCGCCTGATACTCTTGCCAAGCTTGGGGAGTGGCTTGAGTAGTTTTTAGCACCTGGACACCATGAAAAGTTTCGACGAGAAAGCCTTGGTTTTCTGTACCTAAGACGATCTCACTGCGGGTTTTCTGGCGCAAGGCTGGGAGAAAAAGCAGGTTGACAAGGACGACAATCACAAAGGCAGCAAGGGTTGCCAAAGTCAGTCCCCAGCTGTAGAAGAGCATAAAGCCCAAAGAAACCAAGGCAATAAAAAATTGGCTGGGTAAACCGAGGACAATTTCGGAAACTAGCTCATTGATGTGATCCACATCGGCAATACGGCTGACGACTTCCCCACTGCGCCGTCCTTCAAAGTACGAAAGGGGCAAGCGCAGGAGTTGTCGCCCGTATTCTAGAATCAGCCCTAATTGCAGTCGTTGACCAAAGTGACCAATTAGGTGAGACTGGACTAAACCCATCACACTGCTAAATAGACTCAGAGCGATCGCCCCAATTGCCACCACGGTTAGCAGTTGGGTATCTCCCCGCACGAGTACGTCATCGGTGAGCAATTGCATCATTAAGGGAGAGACAAGGGAAAGTAGTCCAATAACAATGTTAATTGCGATCGCTTGGATGAGAATAGCGCGATAGGGCAAAACCCGCATCAGATAACGCCCAAAGCCGCCAATTTTATCATCTGATTGCTGATAAAAGCGGCTGTCGTCTGGCGTTAGCAGCAGCATGATGCCATTGCCCCACCCTTCGAGCAACTCCTCGCGGGTGAGATAGCGGATGCCTACACCAGGGTCAGCGATTACGTATTTTTTCCCCTTTTGCCCGTATAAAACGACCCAGTGTTAGCCTTTCCAGTGAATGATGGCGGGTAGAGGGGCTTTATGCAATTGGTCAAGCAGTTGTGCAGAGGCTTTGACTTGACGCGTATTAAATCCTAGAGTTTCTGCACCCCGCCTCAAACCCAGCAGGCTGGTTCCCCGCGATCCTGTGCCAACTACTTCCCGCATTCGACTAATGGCAAAGGTGCGTCCGTAGTGTTTGGCAATAGTGGCAAGGCAGGCAGCACCACAGTCTTCTTCGCTGTGTTGAAGTACACTTTGGTAGCGCATTTTTCTTAAAGACCTATTTTATTTATTTTGTTTTTGAGCATAAAAAATCCATGTAGGAGCGATCGTTGTACGCCCCTACAGGTTTAATGTGTATGATCTTGGAAAGTGTAATCAGGTTGTTTACTCAGATTAAGTAAGTCGGCGCTTACTTAAAGCTAAGGTTTAGCTTTGTTATGTCTGTGTTTTACGCAAGGCATTATTCTTGTAATATTTGTTCACAAAATTAGAAGCTAAAGCTATTCTCCTAATAGGTGATCCGCCCTGCTATGTCGAAGTAATTTAGCGTCGTAGCATTAAAGTTGAGCTTGAACTTGGTTCCATCTTTCACGTTCGCCGCCACAGTGACAACTCCGTGGTAGTTGGCAGGAATATTCCTTGAGTAACTACTGACATTACCGCGACCGTTGGCACGCACGGCTGTAACACTCAGGGCGTAGGGGTTCGTAGTCAATCGAATTGAAATGTCGTTGAATTGCTTAGTGGTGGTATACACTGTTGGGAATGTCGTTGATCCTATTCTCGGAATTCTGCCTCCGATGTTTGATACGGCTCCTCCTGCTACAGAAGCAGACTTGTCATCTGAAATATCTTCAATCAGAGAGTTTAAAGCAGCAGTCTCATTATTAACTTCCTTAACGGCAAGAGTTGCATCAATTTGTTTGAAGTATTCTTTTGTGTTTAACATTGTTATTTTTCTTTATTGATGTTGATGTGGAATTAGTGATGTATTGTCTAACTCCATTTAAATATTCTGAGACTAAATCTAGAAAATCAAGGGTTTTAAACTAACTTTTTACGCAGAAATCAATGACTTATGTTTTCATTATTCAAGTCTTTTATATTAAAAAAATACTTTGCTTTTTCAAACTAAAGTGTTATAAGGGTCTTTGACTATTCAGAATCATGAAATTTAAAACAGAGGCTATATCTTTTTCCTTTCTGGTTTTTCACTACACCAAGCCTTAAAAAGCTGTGCTTATGTTAAGTCGCTTGATAATTATGAACTTTTATAACAAGTTGCGGAATTCATAGACTTTTGATTCCGATAAGTAAGCGGAGGTTCGCAAAGAAGCTAAACGAACTTCCAAAGAGTGCAAGTTCTACCAAGGGGAATCGTTATGGAAAATCCAGGTCTTTGCTTAACACCCTTTCAGCGCAGATACCTACTGAAAAGCTTAGAAACCGACTTACGTGCAGAATACCGCCGTCGCATTGAAATTATGCTGCTTTTCGATGCAGGTGAATCTCAGACTCAAATTTGTGAAGCTTTGGGATGTTCTCAAGAGACTGCACGCTACTGGATTACGATCGCACAAACAGGACAAGCTCACAAATGGAGCGATCGCTTGATGGGACGACCTAAAACTGTGAATGAGCAATACCTCGCTCGCTTAAAAGAATTGGTAAGCCATAGTCCGCGGCTTGTTGGCTATTCATTTGAACGCTGGACAGCACAATGGTTAAGCAAGCATTTGGCAAAAGAATTAGGAATTAAGGTTAGCAGTTGCCACATTAACCGTTTGCTCAAAGAGATGGGGCTTTCTACCCGACCCAAAGACAACACAACTAAGCAAGAAACCTCACACCAAAGAGATTTTAGTATCGCCTAATCGCCGATTTTTGTTGATGGTGTGATCGCAACTATTTGTTAGGTATTTTTGTAAAATTGAGTTGTTGCCAATATTGCAGTAATTACCAATGTGAAAAAGGATGTTTTACTAAATTGCTGTTGTAATATCTGAAATCATCAGAAACTTCTTGTCCAATCCAACTTGGCAGTTTAATTTGTTGATTTTCATCACTGAGTTCAACTTCTGCTAATATTAATCCTTTATTAACACCATCAAACTCATCTATTTCCCAAATCAAACCACCCGACTCTATTTTATATCTAGTTTTTTCTATAAAGGGACGTTCACATAACGTCTCAAGTATTTCCTGAGCATCTTGAACAGGAATAGGATACTCAAACTCTAATCTCGAATATTTAATATTGGGGCCTTTAATAGTCAAATAACTGTTTTCTCCTACGATACGTATACGTACAGCCGCTTTATCTTGAGTAGCAATGTATCCTTGACGATATACACTACCTTCAGCTAATCCTCTCCAGCTATCTCCTTTCACTAAATATTTCCGCTCTATTTCTTTCGCCATTTTACTTACCTCATAGTGTGCTTTTATACGTCAAAAAGCTAAGTTATCTTCAAAAACCAACTCCATGCGATCGCCCCAGAGTCGAGTTATACCATACTCAATCACATTGCCAGTTTTATCAACATTTATCAACTCGATTAATTTCTACTTTTATGGCAACAGCCATGTCTGTAGGTATTTCTAAACCCTGTGCTTTCAATGCCTGATTGTACCCTATTCCCTGTTCCCTGTTGTTATATTTTCACTTGAAAATAGCTGTTTGTTCTTTCGCTAACGCTAATGCTTGATAAGCATTTTTAAATTTTGTTTCATCTGTAAATTTATGAGCAAAACACTTTAAATAAGCTTCCAGATATCGAATACGTAAGTATGGATCAGCCGGACTTTCAAGAAAGGGGAGATCAGCTTCAACCATAAACCGGATAGCCAACAAGGGTATAGAGCTACGAAGTGGACGAAAGTTTGGGTTGTGCAGACCAGGAGTTTCATTACGTTTATGAAATTCTCCTATCATCAGTCCTGACTCAACGAACAAAGGTTTAAGTTTTTGTTGGACATTATCTACTAGTTTAGAAGCATCTTCTATGTGGATGTCAGGAAAGATAAGTAAAAAAGCTCTATTGATTGGTAGTTCCTGTCCTTTAACATCCATCTCAAGAAAGATATCTCGGTAGCGTCCAACGACTTCTTCTAATTGCTCTGGATACAAATCTTTTGTACGAATAACCGCCAGATGAATACTGTTTGACTTGAGAGAGTAAGGTACAAAAGGGCAAACCGCGCCGGGCCTTCCTAAATTAGGATGAGGTCTTCCTAAAAAATCTTTCACCCACTCCATAATTTCAATCAAGTAAGGAAGGTCTTCATTTTGCTGGAGTTGTTCTATCTCAAGAGTTGTATAAAGTTGCATGAGCTTGAGTGAAATGAAATAATTGTTTAATTCTGAATCAAAAATTAGTTTTGCAATATCCCTCTTTTGTCAGAGTGGGAGAAACCAATTGCTGATAGCATTTTGGGACTTGATTTTCCACCTGGAAGCTGTAACTTTTGATTACTATTAAAAAATAAAGCTTCAAACATTCATTAAATCAAGGTCTGAGAGTTTAGCTTCGATTATTATTTTCCGAGAGTGATAAAAGGGTGATATCTGGTTTGTAATAGATAAAAATGCCCTAGTATTTTTGTAAATTTTAAAAAAGTTATGCAAAAAATATACTTGTATCTTTTCGTAGTAAATAACTTATGTTCCTTTACTTTTGGCATTTTAGCTAGAATATACATGTATTATCCAGCAGATGCTCCTACTTTTTTTACACTCTCAAGTTTCTATTATTTTTAAGGAGAAAAATATAAAGTTTATGTATAAATAATTAGTTTTACTGTAAAAATTTAGTATTTTTTAGCAAAAACTATACGTTTACTATCAAGTTAATATGCTTTTGTCTCATTAAAATATCAAAAACGAAGTTAATCTTTTTAAACTTTGTATTACTGAATATATAAAATATATAAAGTAAAATGCATTACAAAAGTAGCTAGTACCACTCTAATAAGAGCTTACTTAGGCATCTGTAAAAAACGTTTGGTAACTTATGGGCTGGTCACACTAAAAACCTGAACTTTAAGAAACGTGAGTTCGACGAATCTCTCCTTGTCTTGAACTTTAGTTCAAGTCTCTCTTTGAGTCTGAAAGGGACAAGTTTTGCGTAGTAAAACCTCTTAGATGAGGCTTTCCTCGTTAAGAGGCCCCCGCTAGGGAATGCATTCCCTAAGCTTTACCTCCAGTCAGATATTGAGGCAGCAGATCCTAATAGCCATTCCCATACGAAGCATGGGAACAAGAGAACAATCACTTGTGTGTACCCCGTAGATATCACTATTCTTAAGCAAGCTACTCACAAAACTCGATATTTGTTTAATTGGAAGTCGCTTATTTCTCAACAAATTCTTTCACCACTGTCATAGCATCAGGAGGAATCTGCGTAATTAGGCGAAATGGAAATGCCGCAGTCGAAGCAAACTGAGCATAATCTGATGTCAGAAAAATAGCGTAGTTTTTAGCTTCTGGAGTCATCTGTGTAGCAAAGGCTAAAGTCAAAGCTTTAACATACTTGCGAATATCTGCTGCTTGTTCACCCACAACTTCACCGCCACTAAGTGGTGTATTTGGTTGTCCTATCTGATCCAAAGTCTTACTGGGGTCTTTTACACTTAGATGAGTACCCCCAATTATACCTACTAACCATTTTGGGGATGGGATTTTGTCAAATGCCACAATCTGTTCAGTTAAAGCTGGGGTGGTTTTATCTGCGGAACCTGCTAAGACTAGGGTAGGAACTTGCACCTTAGTTAACCCAGTTTCGCCAAACATCAGAGAAGTTGTAGGATTGAGAGCGATCGCTTGTTTGATTCTAGTATCCCGCAGTTGATAGGTATTTTCTGGTAGTTGTTGAGCAATGCACTGCATACCTTCTCCTAGACTCAAGCTAGCCAAGTTCTTCTTGCAGCGTTGTTTGAGCCGTTCCAGTTGTAATTCGGCTCCAGCAAGCGTTAAAGCTGTACCACCACCAAAAGAATAGCCAACAACCATTGCGTTTGTGGTTGCAAGTTTCCCAACAAGCGGATTATTAGGTGTTTGGTTGAGCTTTTCTAATTCGTCGAGAACAAAACTAATATCTTGAGGGCGATGCAAAAACTCTTGAGGCTTCACAACTCTGGTTTTACCTTGTAATGCTAAGTTAGTATTTGCCTCATTACTACCGGGATGTTCTAAAGCTGCTACTACATAACCGTGGGATGCTAAATGTTCTGCTAGGTAACGCAAGTCCGTGCGGACTGACCCGAAGCCGTGAGAAAAGACAATTACAGGTTTATTGGCAGTTGCAGCATCTGACCAGTAAACATCAACTGGTATTTTACGGTCGCGCTTTTGGTCATTCAGGCTTAAGTTGAGTATTTTTACTTGAGCGTTTCCTGGTTGGCTAGGGTCAAAAGGGAAAGCAATCTGCGGTGTTTTGGGGTCGAGTTGGGGAGCGATTGTGAGCATAAATTGCTGGGTGCGCCAAAAAGCAGTATTCAAACTTCCTGCAACTATAAAAGCCTGTGGTAAATCAATTTCTAGGCGTTTACTGGGATAAGCAGCGATAAAACTTAGTATAGAAAGACCTTGCGGAGCAGTAGAACCTAATACCAATCCGGCTCTCAGTGCTTGCACCCCAGCTTTGTCCTTTCGAGCTAAGGCTGTAGCAAAGTCATTGAGAATAGTTGTGCCAATCTGAGTATTAACTAACCTATTAACGGTGACAACATCCATCGGTATATTCATGCCCAGCGCTCCCAAGAAGAAGCGGCGTTGTTGTTCAGATAATCCTTTAGCGTAAGGCTGCAAACTCCGAGGTAATTCCCCAGTTTTTGCAGCTTTTTGCAACTCAGCAAGGGAGATGGTTTCTGTAAATAAACCCAAACGCACAACAACGGTGTCAGCCGCAATGGCCGAAGTATTTATCCCGAACTGTGTAAGTGCAATCGCGCTAAAGAAACCCGCAACTGTCTTAAGACTTCCCCAACTTCTTCCCATAAATATTTATACCAAGTGTTACTTACGGGAATATAACGGATATTTGTGTATTTGACTACTGCAATAATTCCCTAGATATAAAAGCAGATTTTTGCCTGAACTTGATAGCCATGTCTATGACGGGCTACGCCTACGCGCCGATATCCTCAAAGTGTCTACTAATGTGAATAGAGCCACATCAAAAACATAACAAAAGTAACGAATTGTAGAATTCATCACAGCTAAAAATTTGAGCAAGAATCAGTGTTGATAGCCACAAAAGCCTGATTATTTCTCCGCTAAGTTTAATACTGTAAAGAAGTTCTGAAATCGGGGAAGCGATTCCTGCGGCGGTAAACTACGCATCTACAATCTGAACTTTTTTGGGCTGATGTCTTGATTGTAATTTTTTTTGACCGCAAAGTTTAACTGACCGCTTAATGTTCTGTATTTACCCTTTAGAAAGTGTTGCAGAGGTGTTTCAGGTAGATAGTCTAACTGCCGTAGCTGCACTATCATTACCCATCAAATTCTACCAGCCGCACCAACAATTTCTCTTGGTTTTATGTATCGCAGACTCCGCTATATTTTGATTTTGCTGCTCTCAGTGAGTCTTATTACACTGTGGTGGCCTGTGAATGATTCTGATTGCAATTTCGAGAATTTTTTAGTATCAAAAACTACAAATTTTCAAGTAAATGCTACTAAAGTTATTGTTCAGCCGTGGCGTGGTCGTCACAATGTATATGGAATATTTACGATTCCTGATGAATACGAAAAAGCTCCATTTTTTGTATTAACAGTAAAAGGTGCTGGCAGTTACTGTTCAAAACAATTTGGTCATAAACAAAACTTGAATGATATCTTCGCTGAACCAGGAAATTATCTGGTAAAAATGCCTATTAGAACTCGAACGGCTCTGCGGCTGATTCTCCAAGGTTTGTACTTTCAAATCAATGATAAAAAAAATTGGACGTTGACTTTCCCTGAACCAAAAACTAGTAGTTCGCCAAGGGAACTTGGTGGGGGAAAGGGTAAGGGGTAAGGGGGAAAGTTAAAACCTTTCCCCTTTTCCCAGCCCTGATACTAATTCTCTATGAAGATGCACAGAATAAAACACTTGAAACTCAATGCCTGATAAGGAAATTATTCTATGCAGCCTCACATAGATTTGGTATCACCTAACATTTTTGGGTTGGCGGACTACTCGCTACACGGAATTAGTCATTTATTCAGTCAGCTTGGTGGTCGAGTTTCTAAAACCTCGTTTTTCTCTAGCAAGGCAATAGTAGCATTGACTACAATCTGTGCTGCTCCTGTGAAAAATGATCGCTCGATAGTCGCTGGAACATCGCTACGTTGATGATAGTGCGGAGTCCGTAAATTTGCTGTATCTGTCACCAGCACAGCACCCACACCCTGATACCAAAATGGTGCATGGTCGCTGCGTAAGGTGTCTGGTGTTAGTAAACCTTTAAAAGGAATTGGTAGTGTTAGGACTGATGGCAGATTTGATTTTTCTTTATTCAGAGCGGTTAAGGGGAGCATTTGTGAGTTTTGAAACGCACTCAGCAAAGGCAAATGTTCAGTATCACCGACTACTGCCAAAAAGTCGCCCTTGTCGCTAATTGGGGTAACAGGCAACCCCGCAGGGTATTTTTGACACCCGGTAGTGTAACATGCATAACCTACCATATCCATGACGATCGCTCCGCCTAAATTTTGTAAGCGGGCTGTCTTACTAACAAAAGCCTGACTACCCAAAAGTCCTGCTTCTTCTTGGTCAAAAAAAGCTAGCTGTAACGTTCGTGGTGTAGGACGGGAACCAAGCAAGCGGGCTATTTCCAGCATTACGGCTACACCACTAGCATTATCATCAGCACCAGGGGATAAAGCAACAGTATCGTAATGCGCTCCTACAAGAATTGCTTTAGCGGCTTTGTTAGTTCCTATACGTTCGGCAAAAATATTCACACCCTCAGAGAACTTTTCCAATTTGGGCTTCCAGCCTAATTTTGTGAGTTCAGTTGTGATATAAGTGCGAGTAAGCGATCGCTCTTTTGTTGTGTAGCGTTGAAAATTCAACTTTTGGATATGGGCTAACAGCCTATCAGCAGACACTTGCGGCGCACTGTCAACTTCCTTTGACTCTGGTTGTGGTTGGGGTGTTTCCACTGGAATGCGCTCAACAATTGCTGGTGACGGACGCTGTTCAAAAAACGTGTTACCCCTACTACCCACCACGGCAACTGCCATCAGCACCAACAGCATCAGCCAAATCCATTTTCTCATGTAATTTATCCCTGGCTTCCAGACTTAGGGTAGCGCGAATCCCCAGGCATAACTTTCCACGATTGCTAGGAAGGGTTTAATATTTTGGTTTACTAAATTCTTAGATAAACCTGCAAAGTTACTTTTCAAGCAGCTTAATTGTCTATTTTAATAGAATTTTCCTTTATCCAATCTGCTGTCGATTCTTGAGTTTCTTGATCAGTTGAAAGTCTTTTCATCATTAACACAACTTCTTCTTCTGGCACTTCTAAAGAATACCCATTCAATATCAGAAAGGTAGCCATCGAAACGAAAGCTACCCTTTTGTTACCATCTACAAATGCATGATTTTTTACAAATGCAAAAGCATAAGCTGCCGCTAACTCAAAAACAGTTGGTGTAGGTTCACTATAAGCAAATAGATTTTTAGGTCTATCTAAACTAGCTAAAAGCAGATTTCTATCTCTTATACCTGGAAGTCCGCCGTGTTCTGCTAGTTGTTCTTCGTGCATAGCTTTAATGACTGCCTCACTCAACCAAAAAATCTCATTCACTTAGCTAGCTCACGAAGTGCATTCCTATACTTACTGCTTATTTTTTGATAAGCTTCCATAGCCTTTTCAAATTCAGACTTGTCATCTGTCGTTTGTGCTATATTAGAATGTTTAACAACTAAAAGTACCCCATTCTTAGTATGTCTAAATTTTAGACTTTGAAAAGATGGTATCAATTTGTTTTTTATCTTACGAAGTCTTAAGGTTTGCATGATAACAAAGCTTATGATTAGGGCTTTAATGTACTTGTCATAAGCTCAATATACCTCATCTAATTAACTCAGGTCACTTTAGTTGAATTGCTTAAGCTGTTCGTCATTTAGATCGGTTAAGGCCAAAACACTAAATCCTTATGCTGGAACTGTGACAGCAGATCGGAATACCCAATTTAAATGCATGACAGCTTACGTCCTAAAGCGATGTAGTTTTTTAATTACCTGTAATAATGTCAATCATTGCTCTGGGGTAAGATATCTTCTCATTCTCGAAGGCTCTATTCTCATAGTCTTTACCTTCAGAAGCTTGTGTGTAGGGAGTTTTACACCCAGGCTTTCTTTCCTAGAATAAACATCAAGTTTGACAGTTCGTCTTTTGACAGCGATCGCAACTTCACTTAAAGTGCCCCATTAGAGGAGTGCTGAGTACTGAGTACTGAGCAAAGAAGAAGAGAACACAATTTCTTCTTAATTCTTCAAAATCTTTATTTTGACACTCAGGACTCATGACTCAGAACTCAGGACTTTTTTTATGGTAGATTTATTGCTGATCTCAATCCTGGGGTTCCTGGGGAGTTTTGGGCACTGCTTTGGAATGTGTGGCCCTTTAACAGTGGCGTTTTCCCTGTCTCATCAGCCGAAAGTTCCACACACAGCTTCATTAGGACGCACATTAACCTTAGAAAAGTCCGGCACTTGGCAACAGCAATTAAAATTTCATATCCTGCTAAACCTGGGGCGGATGTTGAGCTATGCTCTAGTCGGTGCTGGCATTGGGGCGCTAGGTTCGGTATTGCTGCAAGGTGGACAGCTAGCGGGTGTTGGTAGCGACTTCCGGCGTTGGATGGCAATTTTAACTGGTGTAATGCTGATTTGGTTTGGCTTAGGACAGGTAAAACCCGATTTACTGCCGCGCATTCCCGTGTTACACCCTTTATTACAAGGTAGTTTACATGATCGCCTTACCAGAGGAATGGTTAAGCTTTCCTTAAAAACCAAATGGTGGACACCAATGCTTTTGGGGATGACTTGGGGTTTGATGCCCTGTGGTTTCTTGTATGCTGCCCAAATTAAAGCTGCTGAAACTGGCAATTTATGGATGGGTGCGGCAACTATGCTGGCTTTTGGGCTGGGAACGCTGCCCACTATGCTAGGTGTAGGCGTTTCCACATCATTGGTAAGTAAAGACAGGCGCAGTCAGTTGTTTCGATTAGGCGGTTGGGTGACACTCACCATTGGCGTTATCACCTTGTTACGGACTGGTGACACAATGGTAGATTACACCGGACACGCCGCTTTGTTCTGCTTAATTTTGGCACTAATTGCGCGTCCCATTAGTGGCTTGTGGGCTTCACCACTGCGTTACCGTCGAGCCTTGGGAGTAGCATCTTTTGTGCTTTCTGTGGTTCACACCGTCCACATGATAGAACACTCATTGCAATGGAATTTTGCCGCCTTTTCTTTCCTGCCGCCAGAATTTCAGTGGGGTATGGCTGCGGGTGCTGTAGCATTGATATTAATGTCCCCCGCCGCTTTTACGAGTTGGGAATCGTTGCAAAAATCTTTGGGCAAGCGTTGGCGACAGATTCATCTATTGGGTGTGCCAGCCTTGCTATTGAGTGCCATTCATGCCGTGTTGATTGGTTCCCATTACCTGGGTTCCTTGCAATCAACTTGGGGAAATAAATTAGCGGCAGTACTGATGGTAATTATTACTTTCGGTGTATTGATGGTGCGATCGCGCTTTTTTTGGTCAAAGTTAGCCTTAGAAAAGTTTTATGTCCCCCCAACAAAATCGCGGTAAATCATCTTTATTTTCTGGCTCCATGCCAACAAGCCAAAAACAAAGGCTTTACCCGCTCAAAGGCATTTCCTGGAATCAAGGAACAATCAAGTATTTATTATTCCTGAGTTGCTTAGTTATACCAGTAGCTAATCTTGACCCTGCTTTTGCTCATAAAGTGGAGATATCTGGAGATGTCGGTGGTACGCTCCACATTGAACCAAATGATAATCCCCGTGCTGGAGAACCTACCCAAGCTTGGTTTGCACTTACCCGCAGAGGTGGAAGGGTAATTCCCCTCTCACAGTGTAATTGTCGATTGGCTGTTTATGCCCAACCTTATGCAGCCGGAGAGCCACCACTTCTAGAACCACAGTTAGAACCTGTAGCAGCTGAACGTTATCAAGGCATTCCAGGTGCAGATATTACCTTTCCTAAGCCAGGGATTTATGAGTTGCAACTAAATGGTAAACCAATCTCTGGGGCAAGATTCAAACCATTTGAATTCAAATTTGAAGTTACTGTAGCAGGTGGAGCTACACAAAATTCACGAAATCTGCGAGATGTCAATGGTGATTTAGTAGAGGGTGGATCTCAACAATTACCATTTTGGGCGATCGCACTTCCAATCCTCGGATTTATCGGCATCTTAGTTGTAGTACTGCGAAATATGAAAGGGAGTGGGGAGTAGGGAGTGGGGAGTAGGGAGTGGGGAGTAGGGAGTGGGTAGGAAAGGATTAGGGGACAAGGGGACAAAGAGAATAACCGATGCCCAATGCCCAATGCCCCATTCCCTTCCTACTTGTGTCGCTTTTGATGCCACTGCCACGCATGAGCAACAATATCTTCGATGGATGGATACTGAGGTTGCCAGCCTAAAATTGTTCTAGCTTTCTCGCTGGTGCCAATGAGAATTGGGGGATCGCCAGGACGGCGATCGCGTTCTTCTACTGGTATTGAAGCTCCTGTAACTTGTTCGGCTGCGGTAATTACTTCTCTGACGGAGAAGCCGCTGCCATTACCCAAATTGAAAACTTCGCTATCGCCACCTTTTAATAAATATTCCAATCCCAGAATATGGGCGTCTGCTAAATCGTTAACATGAATATAATCACGAATACAAGTACCATCGGGCGTCGGGTAATCAGTGCCGAAAATTGAGATGGATTCTCGTTTGCCTAAAGCTGTCATCAGCACCAAGGGAATCAAATGGGTTTCTGGGTTGTGATCCTCGCCAAGTAAGCCACTGGGATTAGCACCAGCAGCATTAAAATAGCGGAAACGCACTGATTGGAAACCGTAAGCAACATCAAAATCAGAGAGAATTCTCTCTACCATTAGCTTGGTAGCGCCATAGGGATTAATCGGATTTTGGGGATGGTTTTCTGGAATGGGGACAAATTCTGGTACCCCGTAGGTGGCACAGGTAGAAGAAAAGACAAATTTCTTCACAGATGCCGCCAGCATCGCTTCTAACAGAGTCAAAGTACCAACAACGTTATTGCGGTAGTATTTAGCCGGGTCAGTTACTGACTCTCCTACGTAGGCATAAGCAGAAAAGTGCATCACAGCAGCAATATTACGGGTTTTAAATAGGTGATCTAGCAAGGCGCGATCGCCTGTATCCCCAACTATCAGTTCTACCTGTAAAACCTTTTCTACCAAGTCACGATGTCCATAGACCAGATTATCAAGTATGACAACGTTATAACCCGCTTGCTTCAAAGCAAGCACCGTATGAGAACCAATATATCCAGCTCCCCCCGTGACCAAAATGGTAGGCTTTTCAGGCGACATAATTTTCCCTTTTAAGTGGATTGCTCAATCAATTTAGTTTACCGATACCAGATTACTCTTCTGGAAAATTATAAATAATAGACGCAGTAGCAAAAAATTGCACTAAAATCACTACGACGGTAGTACTTTAGGTGTGAGGTTTGAGATATTTTAAGTCAAACAGTGCGATTACAATTTGACAATAAAATAAATCCATTTCCCGAAACTTCTAGCTTGGCTCTTACGGGTGACGCTCCTAGCGTCGCTACAGCTAAGAACTCACTAGTTGTTTTATGCAGGGAAACCATGCACGGCAGTTCCTCTTGGGCAGCCACTTATTCTTTGAATAAGAGAAAAAATGGTGTGGAAATTCCAAGCAAGGCAAACTGTATTACTACTACACTGGCTCACTGCACCAGAAAATTTGAGAGTTAATCTATGTTTCTATTGTTAAGCCGAGTCCTACTGTGGCTGTTGATTGGCACTATCGTATATTCTCTGTTCCAGCGATTTTATCCCTCTGGAAGCTTTGTCGGGCGATTAATCTTAGTCGTTATCTTGGTAATCGTAGCCTTATCATTTCTTAACCCCACTGAACCAGCTGTGGCGTCGTTGTGGAGGATGCTGTCTTTTCCACTCAAGCCTCTAGGAGCCTCCATTTTAATGATGATTTTTGCTGCTCAGAGAATCAAAGGAGGCGGGATAGACAAACCAGGAGGATACTTAGTAGGTTGGGCACTGACGATTTTGCTGTTGGCAAGTACACCAGCAGTCGCCTATTTCCTTTATAGAGCACCTCTAGCAATGACAGGTGAAACCTCTGTAGCAACTGTTGCACCAACATCTGGGACACTAGTGGCATTAGGGCAACAAACCACTACAGCGAACATCTCAGATGTTACGGGGGGTGGCATTCTTTCTTATAATTTGAGAGTACCTCCCTACCTATTACAAGGAAATCCTCAAGATATTCGCACACGCGGTTTACGACTTGAAGACTTTGTACCAAATACCGAAACGTTGCTATTGACAACAAGAACTTGGGAAAGTTATCTCGCTGAAGTTTACAGGTTCATGCGTGTTCAGCGGTAATCAAGGTGAAGAAGGTAGGAGGGAAGAAGCAGGGGAGCTCTTAGCTGGGAGAATTGGGGAAAATCTTTCCCCCTACCTTTGCACCAATTCTTCTTTCCCCTCTGCCCCTCGCCCACTGCCCCAATTCCTCTTCCTTTCTGCCCGGTTGTTGAGCGTAGTCGAAACACTGCCTCCTAACTTCCTCGATAAATATCCAGTTGAAAGAGGTAACAAAAGCTTAATAGACAAGCGATATTCCCCCTACATAGCTATCTTTTTGGACTAGTACAGCGGGCGCGGAAATAAACATACCCTTCGGGTTCACCAGTCGCCTGCGGAGGGAAACCCGGACGCAGCGCTGATTCACCATTTCAAATGGCACAAGAAGCTCGGAATACAATTCTTTTGACTTTTGACACTTCGACTTCGCTCAGTGTTAACTTTTGACTTCCGCCTTGCGGTACTAGGGGTTAATCTAAAATGATAAAGTTGCAAAATTGCTTTAATGGCAAAATCTCGACGGATTGCTAAACTCGGTGCTTACCTACGTCCCCATTGGCGGGAGACGGCTTTAGGCCTTCTCGCTTTGTTATCTGTCAATGCACTGGGCGTTTATATCCCTTGGTTGATTCGTGGTGGTGTTGATAAACTCTCGACAACCTTTAGCTGGAACCAAATACTACATTACGTAGTAGTTATTGTATTGCTAAGTTCGGCAATGTGGCTAATGCGGATGGCATCCCGCATTTGGCTATTTGGGGTGGGGCGTCAGGTGGAATTTGACCTGAAACAACGGATTTTTGAACACTTACTCAAGCTGGAGCCGGCTTATTTTGCCAGTAATACTGCTGGCGATTTGATTAGTCGGGCTACTAGTGATGTGGACAATATCAAGCGGTTGTTGGGTTTTGCTGTCTTGAGTTTGGCAAATACAGTTTTTGCCTACGCCCTGACACTGCCAGTAATGCTAGCGATTAGTGTGGATCTCACACTAGCCTCCCTGGCAGTTTACCCTTTTATGCTCTTGTTAGTGAGTCTGTTTAGCGATCGCTTACGCAAACAACAAGCAGCAGTCCAAGAACAACTCTCTGATATCAGCGAACTCATCCAAGAGGATATCAGTGGCATGGCCTTAATTAAAATCTATGCCCAAGAAGCAAACGAGCGTCGAGCTTTTGCCAAGAAAAATCAGCAGCTATTGACTGCTAATCTGGAACTGGCAAAAGTCCGAAATACACTGTTTCCGCTAATTAGCGGTTTAGCTAATGTCAGTTCGCTGATAATCATCTGGCTAGGGGCGGCGCGAATGTCTTCCGGGACGCTTCAGGTTGGCGACTTTTTAGCACTGTTAATTTATGTAGAGCGTCTAGTTTTCCCCACAGCCCTGTTAGGATTCACAATTACAGCTTACCAACGAGGTGAAGTTAGTATTGACCGCCTTGAATCTATTCTCTCTGTCACACCAAAAATTCAAGACGCAAACGATGCGATACATTTACCTGTGGCTGAACTTAAAGGGGAAGTAACAGCTAAAAATCTCACTTATACTTATCCTGGTTCTAAGACTCAAGCTCTAGAGAATGTTAACTTTACCATTGCTCCCGGAGAAACGGTGGCAGTTGTTGGGGCAATTGGTTCGGGAAAATCCACTTTAGCCAATGCTTTGCCGCGCTTGTTGGATATTGAATCAGGACAATTGTTTTTAGATGGGCTAGATATTACTAAGATAGCTTTGGGAGATTTACGAGGTGCGATCGCCTACGTTCCTCAAGATAGCTTTCTATTTAGTACTACAATCAAAAATAATATTCGCTACGGTGATCCAGTTAGCGAACAAGAGCAAATAGAATCTGTCGCTAAACTTGCTCAAATTGAATCAGAAATTCAGAATTTTCCCCAGCAATACGAAACTCTTGTAGGCGAACGCGGTATTACTCTTTCTGGCGGTCAACGACAACGTACTGCTTTAGCTAGGGCTATGCTGGTTAATGCTCCAGTGTTAATTTTGGATGATGCCCTCTCTAGTGTGGATAATCAAACAGCCACGCAAATCCTCAAAAATCTCTCTGGTGGTTCTGTACGGAAAACAGTAATTTTCATTACTCATCAATTATCCGCAGCAGCTGCTGCTGACCGAATTTTGGTGATGGAAAAAGGAAAAATTGTTCAGATAGGCAATCACTTAGAATTGTTGCAACAACAGGGTTTATATAGAACTTTGTGGAGTCAGCACCAAGTTGAGGAGTTACTGCACTAGTAAGCTAATCGTCATTTAAATTGCACCATTTTCATGGCATTATCTCACTATCTACAGCGATCGCACAGTTACCCATCATTCCCCAGGCTCTGGCTTTGCCAAGTCCGGCACAACTAGAAGCAGCTAACTGCCAACTGAAACTGACCTTAAAGGAACTTGAAAATACGCAAGCTCAACTAATTCAAACTGAAAAAATATCTTCACTGGGGCAATTAGTTGCGGGTATTGCCCATGAAATTAATAATCCTGTGAGTTTTATTGATGGTAATATCGTTATATTCGGCGCGATCTCTTAATGATTCACTTAATCTAGGATAGCAAAAAATGGGTGTTCTCTTTTCGTATAACTATTCCCACATCCTCTGAACAGAATAAGCATCGAATTTTTTATCCCTGCTAATAATAATTAAGGAGTGATTGATAGCCTGTGCAATCAACATCCGGTCAAATGGATCGCCATGATGTTGCGGGAGATTCCAAACTTGAACTGTATCGGCAAAAGATATCGGAAGTATGAGAATATCTGAAGCGTCGATCGCAGAACCTATTGTTTCATAGTTCTGTTGAAGCGATAATTTGCCAAGGTTCAACTTGATGGCAATTTCCCAAAGACTGGCGATGCTGAGATAAACGATATCTGCGGTATTGATGAATCATCTAAAAGGGATTTTATTTTTCTATGGCTTCGGTTTCAAACTGCACTTGGCGGTACAAATCAGCGATCGCAATTTCTATATCCACCGATTCCAGTCGCAATATATCGCCCAAATTATACTCCGACAACACCCATTTTCCCTGCTCATTGCGCCGAAACACTTCCACACCCGGTTGAGTTACTTGTACTAAGACATATTCTTGCAAGGTTGGAGATTGGCGATATTTGGCAAACTTTTTCCCTCTATCTGCTGCTTCTGCTGAAGGTGATAGCACTTCGATAATTAAGCAGGGAAATTGTACCCATTGTTGATCGGTATCGCGATCGTCACAAGTCACCACTACATCTGGATAAAAATACTTTTGTCCCGGTTCTACCTGAACCTTCACATCTACAATGTATACTTCACAGGAGCGTAGGCGTAGCCCGTCGTAGACATCAGCTAGGGCATCATCTAGGAACTTAAAGAAATTTGCAGAAACCCGATTATGGTTGCGTGTAGCACCACTCATCATCACAACTTCGCCATCCCAATACTCGTAACGTTCCTCTTGGGTGGGTTCCCAAACCAAATATTCTTCTGCACTCATCAAAGTGTTGTCGGGTAAAGCAACCATCGGCGCGATCTCTTAATGATTCACTTTTCTAGAATAGCGAAAAATGGGCGTTCTCTTTTGGTATGACTATTCCCACATCCTCTGAACAGAATAAGCATCGAATTTTTTATCCCTGCTAATAATAATTAAGGAGTGATTGATAGCCTGTGCAATCAACATCCAGTCAAATGGATCGCCATGATGTTGCGGGAGATTCCGAACTTAAAGCGTATCGGCAAAAGATATCGGAAGTATGAGAATATCTGAAGCATCGATTGCAGAACCTATTGTTTCATAGCTCTGTTGAAGCGATAATTTGCCAAGGTTCAATTTGATGGAAATTTCCCAAAGACTAGCGATGCTGAGATAAACTATATCTGCGGTATTGATCGTCATCCTCAGATTATCTGGAAGGTTGGAGTCATTTTCAGTTAGCCAGATAAAGGCATGAGTATCTAAAAGGAAAGCACTCATTCCATATATTCCTTAAAAACTTCCAGAGGTTCATCAAAGTCATCAGGCAAAGGTAAAACAAAAGTTCCTTTTAAGATGCCAGATCGACGCTTTTGTTGTAGTAAACTTTCCTGAGAAACAGCCTTTGAATAATTTTCAACTAAATATTTGGCATAATGCAAGAGTTCTTGTTTAAGTGGCTCTGGCATTTGATCTAGTGTTTGTAAAAGTTCTGCATCAATAGCCATGATTTCTCCTGAGAGGTTCTCCTACTTGTAATTTTAGAGGAATTTATGGAAGGGATCTTATTTTTCGGTGGCTGCGGTTTCAAACTACACTTCGCGGTACAAATGAGCTATCGTACTGGATTGGTGGAAGTAGAAAAAGACGTTGGGTTTCGTTCCTCAACCCAACCTACAAATATTTTATTTTTTCAGAGTAATAAAAGAGAGTTAATGCGATCGCCTCCTAGATTTTTCGCAATAATTCCCGAATAGCGATCGCACAATCAGGAAAAGCTAAAGGTGAAATTGTCACATCGTCTGCAAGTATGCTCTCACTATGATAACCGTCTGGACTAGGGAGACGATACATATACAACTTGCGTCCATTGACATCTAAAATCCAGTACTCAATAATACCTGATTTAGCATAAGCGATCGCTTTGACTTCGCGATCGTATTTGAGACTGCAATCAGCTATTTCAATCAGTAAAAATACTTCGGAAGCATTGGGATAGTGATCCTCATAATCTAATGGATTCAGCTTCACCACTGAAATATCTGGTTCTGGTTCCGAATAATCATCAAGTTGCACTGGTGACTGGATTCTTAATAAAACTTTGTCACCCAAACGTTGACGTAATAACCTTTCTGTGCGGGTAATTGCTGATTCGTGAGCAGTACCTTTTGCTGACATTCTAATGATTTGTCCCGCGATTAATTCTAAGCGTTCTTCAGGATGAAAAATCCCCATTTCCGCCATTTGGTGATATTCTTGAACACTAATTAGGCGAATATTGGTAAGCATAAGATTCACGTTAACTTCCTAACATTTTATCTTGCAGATGCTTAATGCGATCGCAATGAACGAATAGTTAACCACATTACGGCATGAAGATTCGCCTTGCACCTCGATAACTATCTTGTATCTTGCACAATTTCAATCAGACTTTCAACATACTGACTTTGATATTCAGAGTCGTTTAGCAGTAGATCGGCATTGCCAATCGTAATTACGGGTAACGATGTTAAGGTATTTTCTTCACTTGTTCGAGCGAATCTTTCCCTTTCATGCTGCGATTAGCTGTAAGCAAAATCAGATGATTTTGCTTACAGCTAATCGCCAAACAACTCTGTCATCACTGTTGATCGATAAATCCATTTCTGCTAATGTGATAAACTGACTTTTGCCCTGAACATCAATTAGGAAAGTTAGGAAAAAACAAAAATGGCAACTATCTACGGCACCACAGGTTCTGAAACAATAAATGGAACTTCGGGAAATGACATATTATATGGATGGGCTAGGGGTGGCAATGCTAATAGCCCGTCTGGTAATGACACCCTGAATGGCAGCTTTGGTGACGATATCTTAAATGGTGGTACTGGTAATGACAGCCTTTTGGGTAGCGCTGGCAATGATAGCCTGATTGGCAATGATGGCAACGACGTGCTGACTGGCGGCACCCGTAATGACACCTTAGAAGGTGGGGCGGGTGCTGACAGCCTTTTCGGTGGCGCTGGCAATGATAGCCTGATTGGCAATGATGGCAATGACGTGTTACAAGGTAATGCCAGTGATGACGTCCTAGTTGGAGGCTTGGGCAGGGACATACTTACAGGCGGAGACGGTGCCGATAGATTTTACTTTAATTCCCCAGATGAAGGAATTGATACCATCACTGACTTCACATACTTAACTGATGAGATTTGGATTTCCGCCGAAGGTTTCGGAATAGATATAGACGCTCTCGATGCGATTACGACCAACGTCAGTACAGGCGCACTGTTCGTTGAAGACATTCAGATTGCGACAGTTTCCCGTAGTTTCAGCTCATTCGCGGTTTTCAATGGTGCCATCACCATTTTCTAGAAACCGTGTGTGCGGTTATAGCCTGTCACGAATCAGGCGATGCCTTCTCTACGAGACGCTACGCGAACGGCGGGCTAGGCCTACGCTAATCAGTCATTTGATTCCTTAGATGAGCTAGAGTCCGTTTTATTTCAACGTTGCAAGCTACTATCTAACGAGCGTGATTTAATTCGTGGTCTAACTTATTACCACTGGTGGCCAGAAACAAACAACAATTTAACTGTGTCCATTTAACCGAATTTGATATGACTGGCGATCGCACCAAATAAAATTAGGACATGATCTTTGAGATTGTGATCAATCAAAAAAATCATGTCTTAGATTCGAGCCTCCTAAATCTGCCTTCTACTGTTCATTTCAACCTCAAACTGTATATTTCTCTGGGCATCTACGCATCTTCATTGCCGAGCTATTCAATTTTCGGTTGCTTCGGTTTCAAACTGCACTATTTTTATTGCTACCCTGACCAAGCACTAACGTCCTAGCATTTTATCCCGCAGATGTTTAATGCGATCGCGCAATTTTCCCGCCTCTTCAAATTCCAGTTTCTTCGCTGCTTCTTTCATCTGCGCTTCCAACAAAGTAATCAACCCTGGAATCTGTTCTAATGGCAGTTCATCTAGATGTTCATCTACAACTTTCAAGTCAGTTGCATTTAACCGCCGAGATACATCTAAAAATGCCAAAATCGCATTACTTGATTTTTTCACAATTGGTTGTGGTGTAATCCCATGCAGTCGATTATGTGCTGTTTGAATACCACGCCGTCTATCTGTTTCATCAATAGCTTTAATCATGCTACCTGTCATATTATCGGCATACAAAATCGCTTGTCCCTGGATATGACGCGCGGCTCTACCAATAGTTTGAATTAAGGAACGCTCGGTTCTCAAGAAACCTTCTTTATCTGCATCCATAATTGCAACTAAGGAAACTTCGGGTAAATCCAAGCCTTCCCGCAGCAAGTTCACACCAACCAATACATCAAATTTCCCCTCGCGCAAGTTCTGCAAAATTTCAATGCGCTCAATAGAAGTAATCTCGGAATGTAAATACCGTACCCTGATACCGTGGTCTTGCAAATATTCGGTTAAATCTTCCGCCATCCGCTTAGTTAATGTGGTAATTAACACTCGTTCATGGCGATCGGCTCTATCTTTAATTTCTCCCAACAAATCATCGATTTGTCCTTCTGTAGGACGCACAGAAATTTCTGGATCAACCACCCCAGTTGGTCGAATCACTTGCTCAACTACATGATCTTCAGAAACTTCTATTTCCCAATTTCCGGGAGTTGCAGAAACAAAAATACACTGATTTACTTTTTCCCAAAATTCCTCGGCTTTCAGAGGACGGTTATCAGCAGCACTCGGAAGCCTAAATCCATGTTCAATTAAAACTTTTTTTCTCGCTTGATCGCCGTTATACATCCCACGAATTTGTGGCACGGTAACGTGAGATTCATCGATAATTAGTAGCCAATCTTTGGGAAAATAATCGATTAAACATTCTGGTGATTCTCCAGCTTGTCTTCCTGCTAAGTGACGGGAATAGTTCTCAACGCCATTGCAGTAACCTACCTCGCGTAGCATTTCCAAATCATAGCGTGTACGTTGATCTATGCGTTGCGCTTCTAATAGTTTCCCAGCTTGTTCTAAGTCTAATTTTTGCTGTTTTAACTCGGCTGCGATGTCATTACAAGCTACTTCTAACCGTTCTTCTGGCGTGACAAAGTGGCGTGCTGGGTAGACATTCACCGCTTCCAAACTCTTGAGAATTTCCCCTGTCACCGGATCAATATAGCGAATCGCGTCAATTTCATCACCAAAGAATTCAACCCGAATAATTCGGTCTTCATAAGCTGGGCCAATTTCTAAGACATCACCACGGACGCGAAACTTTCCTCGCCCCATTTCTATGTCGTTGCGGCTATATTGAACATTTGCCAAATCTCGTAAAATTTGGCGTTGATTTACTTCCATACCTATCTGGAGAGGGATGGCAGCTTTGAGATATTCTGCTGGCATTCCTAAACCGTAGATGCAGCTGATGGAAGCAACGACAATGACATCACGGCGTTCAAATAGCGATCGCGTCGCTGAATGCCGCAACATATCTATTTCATCATTAATCGCTGCCGTTTTTTCAATATAAGTATCGGTAACGGGAATATACGCTTCTGGCTGATAATAATCGTAGTAGCTGACGAAATACTCGACTGCGTTGTTGGGGAAGAAATCCCGCAACTCGTTACAAAGCTGTGCAGCCAGGGTTTTGTTATGCGCCAGAACTAAAGTAGGTTTGCCAATTTTCTCAATAACTGCTGCTACCGAAAATGTCTTACCAGTTCCAGTGGCTCCTAGTAAAGTTTGATAACGATTGCCTGATTGGATACTAGCAGTTAGCTGTGCGATCGCTTGTGGTTGATCGCCTGTGGGACTAAAGGGAGCTTGAAGACAAAATTCTGTCATACAGTTTTGCTGAAAATACCCTATCTCATGGTGACGATTCCGCCCTGTATCCATTCTAGCTGGCTTATTAGACCAAATAAATGGTAATAATTTTTTACAAAAGTTATTAATTAAAATTTATCTTTAACAGCAAGAAGGCTCATATCTTACCGCGAAGCAAAAGTGTGAGATGAATTGCGACTGAGGTGAGGAGTGTAGTCTGACCATATTTGAGCGCAGGGAAAACCGGGAAAACTACGACGACTAGACCAATATTGTATGGTAAAATACAATCAACTTGACCATCAATGCCATAAGCGAAAGCCAAGCTAAAAGGTATATGTTGCATCGCCCTTGGCGTCTCCCCTTGGGAGAAGATAAAGATTTGGGTCTTGGGAACCAGGACTCCTGCCCTTGGAGGGAATGTAAGACCAATAAAGCTATGGAGTTTTAAAGGCTGTTCCCAATGAATTGGGAAGCCTACACTTACTAGTCAGGTTAAGTGTAGGTAGTTCACGGTTAAACTCTTAATGTATATGGGAAAAAATTTCATCTTTCCTTAATTATTGTAAAATCCAATTAACAAACTAGAGGTTTTCGTTTATGACTATTAGCAACGCTGGCAAAGCAACCAGTTCTCGGCAAAAGCCTGCCAAGTCTCCAGGGGAAGGTACAGAGGAAGTTGAAAATCAACAAGACCAGAGCTTGAATGCAGATAAAGTCGAAGAAGTTAGTGAACTGCCAGTGGGAGCTACTGGGACACTGGCTATTTCTGGAATTCGTCCAATAGGGGCTAGCGACTTAGAAGTTGCTGAACACCTCTCAATTGCTGGGGTGCGTCCCGTTAGCACTAGTACCTTGGAAGTAGTTGAAACCTATAACTCAATGGGTATTCGTCCAATTGGTGCTAATACATTCCAAGTTGTTGAAAGTATCAATCTCTCTGGGATTCGTCCAATTGGCTCAAGTTTATTAGTAATTGATGAAAGCTATTCCACCTTCGGTAATCGTCCAATAGCATCAAATGAGATTGACAATTCTGAAAGCCTAATGGGTTTTCTAGATTAGAAAAAAATATCCCTATAACTTTATTAACCCAGTTCCATACAGGAACTGGGTTTATTTAGCTATCTAGTTAAAAGTAGAGATTACCATATTTGCACTTGTTCTATGTCTTTTAGCATAGAAAAGTAAGCTATCTTTACTTTATTTTATATTCAAACAACAGCCAGAACGCTTACTACAACTACTTTTCTGAATTACGAATTACGAATTACGAATTACGAATTCTTGAATATGCCTTGTGGTGGAAGGCTTTAGCAAAAACTTTAAGCTAGTCTGTAAAGGTAATAACAAAGCATTTCAAAGTTAGTTTATAGCTTTGAAATAAACTTTTCATAAAATCAGGAGTTCAAAATGAGCTTAGAAGAACGGGCTAAAGCAACTGCTAAAAATATTGAAGGTAAAGCTCAAGAAGCCGCAGCAGAAGTTACTGGAGATCCAAAAGATAAAGCTGAAGGCAAAGCAAAACAAGCTGAGAGCGAAGTACGTCACGGTATTGAAGACGTAAAAGATAATGTAAAGAAAAAGATTGACTAATAATTCAAATTTTTTGCAGAAATTCTAGGGATATAAATGGGGTGGATTCCATTTTTGCAAAAAAGTATGAAGTCTTCAAGATTTAGTGCTACACCTTTTTCTTGTCCTCTTAGCAAGGGTGGAAAGATAAAGATTTAGCTTGATTAGCATAACTCTTGTAGAGACGTAATTTATTACGTCTCTACTCTGCATTAAAGAATAAATAAATTATTACAAATTTTATTACAACAAATTAATGGAGCCAGAATTACAACAGGCGATCGCACAAATTAAACCCAATGAACGGGATGATGTAGCAAGAGCCTTTTTTATACACTTGAAAGAAAGAAAACTAGACGAGAAGCATCTAGAGCAATAGTTGGGGCTTTCTACACATCACCCCAGCCGCATGAATGCTGATGATGTTAGCAAACTAGCGTCTTTTGTGTATCACAACCACCCCGACATTTTCCACGAAGTGCTGGCAGAGCAACCAGGGATTATCAAGTTTCTCAGTAATCCTGTAGTAGCAGGCATTATCGGAATTGCGGCGGCTAAGTGGTTGGGTGATCGCGTCGCAAGTAACTTCTGGATTTTGAGTTTGGAGGATGAGTAAGAGATTAGGTGGGTATTACCCACCTTTATTTTTTGCTACTCACGCATCAAATATAAAGAGTGCTACCTCCTGCCTCAAAACCCCCGTAGCTTTGTACTTCATGCCAAATAAAACTGCTGTAACACGACAATTGTTGTGATGTCTACGACTGGCTACTCCTACGCAGCATCAATAGGTATTGCATGTACTGCTGCAATGGCAACCAGGGGAACAATCATACTATTGAGCAGAGAAACACTACCAGGGTTATTAGTTAATACGCTTGGGTTAAGGAACGTAGCAAGACATTATCAAGGCTTTGTTGGGCAACGCTTACGCTCAAGCCAACCTACTATTCTTCTTAACTGAATCGTATTGAGTTATTAGTGTATTCTTTGATTTTGTTCTGTAAACCATTATTACCACAGATTTACGCGCAGATTTCATTGAAGGTGAGTTGCCAGAGTGCATCAAAACTGTCTTCTAGATTGCCGTTGTGTTGTTGCAGGTTAGTAAGCGTTTGTTGCACTGGGGTGTCGTTTGAAAAGAAGTTGCTGAAGTTGTTGGATTTCTTCGTACAAGTAATCCTGGTAAACCAATTTGACTTGCCTAACGGGCATCACGACAAGTTGCTATAAAATCTTATAACTCAGCGTTAGCATATTCCTACAGAGAAGCAAGCTACGCGTAGCATCCCGCAGAGAACGTAGAGAAGGTATTGCAGTTACCACTTTCCCAGGTAGTATTACCGTTTGGAGATGCTGATTTATCATTCTCTGCTTTATTATCTCGTTATCTTTTTCACGCAATCAAATATTAGTCCTATATCTGAATTCTGCTATATAGCGCAGTTGAGCCTAATGATAGACCTAACCCCCCAACCCCTTCCCTTCTGGCGTTGGGCAGGGTGGTTTCATACAACCAGAGAAAAACTAAAACTGGGTTTCAAAGCCCCTCTCCGTTTCGCCAACAGTATCCGAAACGGAGAGAGGTCAAAACTGTACTACACCCAAGCGAGAACCGCTATATGTATATCTCAACATCACTAGGTAAGCAATCCTTAGAAGCTAACTTTACCTCAATTTCATGAAGTATCTGTATTCTCATATTTTTCCAGCCATTTCATGTGAAGTTTTACTAACCCAAGTTGCGGGTAATAAAATGCCGGATTGTGCGTAGAGATTCAATAGGGAAGAAAGGCATCAAAAATTTACGATGGCGATGTAGAAGCAACCATCAGTGATAGATAAATCA